>NZ_JAXCWM010000022.1:0-64447 GCF_034045115.1 Massilia sp. CFBP9012
GGCGCTGTCATCGTTAAATATGGATGAGCGTTGAACTGCTGAGCTGACCCGCGGTCCAATCCTGGTCGCCATCGCCCGGGAGCGCACGATGAAAGCGCCGAAGTTCGAGAAGCTGTTCGCCCAGCTGGCGTTGCTGAACCAGCCGCAGCGTCAGCGGGTGCTCGCCGCCCTGCATCCGGCAGCCGGGCTCGCCCGGGTGGTCGCCCTCATCGGCGAGATCCGGTCAAAGGGGCGCTGCTGCCCCGATTGCGGCTGCGAGCGTTGCCACCGGCACGGTCACGCTAACGACCTGCAACGCTTTCGCTGTTGCGCATGCGGCCGCACCTTCAACGACCTGACGGGCACGCCGCTGGCGCGGCTCAGGCACAAGGGCAAGTGGCTTGATTATCTGGACACGGTGCTCGATTCGCGCACGGTCCGCTCTGCGGCCAAGCGTGTCGGCGTGCACCCCAACACCACGTTTCGCTGGCGTCATCGCTTTCTCGACCGGGTCAAGAACGACCGGCCCGAGCGCCTGATCGGCATCGTCGAGGCTGACGAGACGTTCCTGCTCGAATCGCAGAAGGGTTCACGCAAGCTCGATCGCAAGCCGCGCAAGCGTGGCGGCAGGGCCGCCCTGCGTGGCATTTCGCATCACCTCGACTGCATCCTGGTGGCGCGCGACCGCAGCGGCCAGACCATCGACGCCGTCACCGGCCGCGGCGCCTTGAAGGTGAGCCAACTGGTCACTCACCTGCTGCCGAAACTCGATCCCCAGGCGCTGCTGGTCACCGATGCCAACGCCGCCTATCCCGCCTTCGCCCGTGCCCATGGCATTGCGCACCAGGCCGTCAATCTCAGCACTGGCGAACGCGTCCGCAACGGCGCCGAGGGCGCCATCCACGTTCAAAATGTGAACGCCTACCACCGGCGTTTCAAGGAATGGCTGGCGCGCTTCCATGGCGTGGCGTCGCGCCGCCTGCCCAACTATCTGGACTGGCATTGGGCGCTCGATGGCGGCCGAGTCACTTCTGTCGAGCAATTGCTGCGCAGTGCATTCGGGGTCATCAACAGATAACGATGACAGCGCCTAATTCATTGCTACATCCGAGAGGATCGTGTTAAACGGGGGCGGTCAGCTCGACTATGATGGGAGCGGGAAGCCGGATCGTTCATGCTCATATCAGGAGGCCGCATGCGTATGTCAAAGCTTGCTTTACCAATTCTTCTTTCCTTGCAATTGTGCATGGCGTCCGCCGAGGCTAGATCGCCGAATCAAGTTCTGGGCACCTGGCGCATGGTGACCGCGCAGATCGATCCGGACGGCAAGAACGTACCGGCCTACGGCGACAAGCCCAACGGCCTACTGGTGTTCACCGAAGACATGCATTTCATCGAAGTCCTGACCGATGCGAACATTCCAAAATTCGCCTCGAATGTCCGGGGGCAGGGCACGATCGAAGAAAACCGCGCCGCGATGGCAGGCAGCATCGGTTTCTTCGGCACCTATACGGTGGACAAAGATGGCGTCTTCAGCGGCAACCGCGTCGAAGCCTCAACCTTTCCGAACTGGATCGGGCAGGTGCGTACCCGCAAGGAGCTGCGCCTGGTCGTCGAAGGCGATCGCATGATCGAGAACTTCCAGAGGCCCGACGGCGCCAGGATCCGGATCGTCTGGCAACGGGGCAAGCGTCAGTAGCGGTCACAGGACCATGCCACTATCTCGATAGCGAAGATCAACCGCTGCAATCCGATGATCAGGCGGGAATGCGGGCAATGACCTTGATCTCGAAGTCGAGCCCTGCGAGCCAGGTGACGCCGACAGCCGTCCAGTTTGGATAAGGCGCTTCAGGAAAGATTTCGCTTTTGACCTTCATCACCGAGGCAAACTGTTTTTCGGGATCGGTATTAAAGGTACGTTGCTGGAGCAGTATGTGTTGTCGAAGGATGAGGTGTTTGCGTTGCTGAAAGAGCGGAGTGAATTGCTGATGCCGCAGTTGCATGGGCATCGGGCGGCCAAGCGACCTCGTGCGAGGAAGAAGTCGCGGCTTGAGTATCGATGGATGTTTGCTGATCAACCCGTTCCGCGAAAGCCGAACGGTTTTTTTATTGGCGCACGTGTGCTCCCGCTGCGCTGGCCTGCATCCATCAAACGCTCCGATGTTAGAAATCACTCAGCTTTGCGCCATCGATCTCCTCGATCTGGTCCAGGCGCACGGTGTCGCCCGTACTCATCGACATGTACTCGGCACCATTCTTTGCGTATAAGTCGGTAATGGAGGCCGTGTAATACTGTATGGCGCCTGTCTCGTTGCGAATGCCGATCTGCACTGGCTTGCCTAAGGTGGCGTGGGCCTCGAGCAAATCGTGAAATTCGCAGTTGATCGGCTGGTATGGGGAAGAAAAGTTTGTCGTCATGGTCGAGTCACACTCAATGCGGTTATCAAGGGCGAGCGAGTTGGGCGAGTTTGGTGAGCTAGGCCCGTTTTTGCTCCTGCAACGTTTCTAGCACATGCCGCGTCATGCTGCTGGCCAGCTCCTCCTCACCAACGAACACCCGCCCACCGGTCTCCGCCCGCAGCAGTTCAGCCTCTTTGTCGTTATGCGTGCGCACCACGCAGCGAATCGACGGATTGAGCGCCTTCGCAATCTCCACCATCTTGCGCACGTCGAAGGTGTCCGGCGTCGCGATCACCAGCATCGCCGCCTTGTGGATATGCGCCTGGATCAGCACCGCCGGCTCCGCTGCATTGCCCACCACTGCCGGGATGCCGCGCTGGCGCGCCTGCTCGACCAGTTCGCGATGCTGCTCGGCGAGCACGAAGTGAATGCCACGCGCCGTCAGGTCGTCCGCAATGCGCCGCCCAACCCGGCCGAACCCCACCAGCACCACCTGGTTGCTGAGTTTTTCACGCGAGGTCGTCATCGGCAGTTCCGCCAGCGGATCGGCCGGCCGTTCCAGCCTGCGTGCCAGGTGCATCAGGTGGTCCTGCTTGCCGAACCAGCGCTGCACCGGCTCGATCGACGAGAACACCAGCGGATTGAGGGCGATCGAGATGATGGCGCCGGCAAGGATCAGGTTCTGGCCCAGCTCCGGCAGCAGCCCGAGCTGCATGCCCAGCGCAGCGAGAATGAAAGAGAACTCGCCGATCTGCGCCAGGCTGGCCGACACGGTCAGCGCCGTATTGAGCGGATAGCGCAGCGCCAGCACCAGGATAAAAGCGGCGAGCGACTTGCCGACCACGATCACCAGCACCACGCCCAGCACGTGCAGCGGATTGTCGACCAACACCATCGGATCGAACAGCATGCCCACCGAGACGAAGAACAGCACCGAGAACGCATCGCGCAGCGGCAGCGACTCCTCGGCCGCGCGGTGGCTCAGTTCCGATTCGCGCAGCACCATGCCGGCGAAGAAGGCGCCCAGCGCGAACGACACGCCGAACAGGCTCGAAGACGCATAGGCGATGCCGACCGCCGCCGCGATCACGGATAGCGTGAACAGCTCGCGCGACGCGGTCTTGGCCACGCGCCACAGGAACCACGGAAAGACCTTGCGCCCGACGATCAGCATGAAGGCGATGAAGCCGCCCACCTGCAGCAGGGTCATGCCCAGCGCCGGCCACAGATCGAGCCCGGCATCGCCCTTGCCGCCCAGCGGGCCGGCGAGCGCCGGCAGCATCACCAGCACCAGCACCATGACCAGATCCTCGACCACCAGCCAGCCTACCGCGATGCGGCCGTTCATCGAGTCGAGCACCCCGCGCGCCTCCAGTGCGCGCAGCAGCACCACGGTGCTCGCCACCGACAGCGCCAGGCCGAACACGATGCCCGCGCCCAGGCTCCAGCCCCACCACCACGACAGCGCCATGCCCATCGCGGTGGCCACGCCGATCTGCAGCAGCGCGCCGGGCAGGGCGATGCGGCGCACGTCGAGCAAGTCCTTCAGCGAGAAATGCAGCCCGACCCCGAACATCAGCAGCATGACCCCGATCTCCGCCAGTTGCGAAGCCAGGCCGATGTCCGCCACGAAGCCCGGCGTGGCGGGGCCGATGAAGACGCCGGCGGCCAGGTAGCCGACCAGCGCCGGCAGCTTGAGGCGCACGGCCAGCATACCGAACATCAGGCCGAAACCGAGTGCGGCGGCAATCGTGGTGATCAGGCTTAATTCGTGGTGCATCAGGGCGGCGGCTTATCAGGTTGGGATTTCTTTAGTATAAGTCAGCAGTATGTACGGGCCATGAAAATACCGACAGACGTCGATGCGCCGTGGGCGCGTCGTCCGCGCCTGAAGTGCGATAGCATTGGCATATTGTCACTACCGAGCCAGCGCCGCATGCAAAAACAGGATGAACTGCGCCGTTCCAAACTGATCGCCCTGAGCTTTTTCGTGGGCGCGGCCGTGCTGTTCGTCATCAGCCTGCTGCTGCCATACACCTGGTGGACCGGCCTGCTGCGCGCCTTCTCCGAAGCAGCCATGGTCGGCGCGCTGGCCGACTGGTTCGCGGTGGTGGCCTTGTTCAGGCGCGTGCCGATCCCGATCGTGTCGCGCCATACCGCCATCATCCCCAACAACAAGGACAAGATCGCCGACAACCTGGCCCTGTTCGTGCGCGAAAAATTCCTCGACACCGATTCCATCGTCGGCCTGATCCGGCGCCACGACCCGGTACAGAAGGTGGCCGAGTGGCTGGTCAAGCCGGCCAATACCGAGTTGATGGGCGCCCACCTGGTGCGCGCCGCGACCTTCATGCTCGATTTCATCGAAGACGCGGCGGTGCAGAACTTCATCCGTCGCGGCGTGCACACGATGGTGAACAGTGTCGACCTGTCGAAGTCGAGCGGCGCCATCCTGGAAAGCCTGACCCGCGGCCGGCGCCACCAGGAACTGCTCGACGAAGGCATCCGGCAATTGGCACACTTGCTGGACAACGCGGACACGCAAGACTACATCGCCCAGGGCATCGTCGAATGGCTCAAGCAAGACTATGCCTTCATCGAAAAGATGCTGCCGTCGGACCTCATCGGCCGCAAGGGCGCCGACATCGCCGTGCGCCTGGCTGCCGGGGTGCTGAACAAGGTCGCGGCCGATCCCGAGCACCCGCTGCGCCACCGCTTCGACGACTACGTGGCCGGCTTCATCGAACGCCTGAAAGACGACCCGGCCTTCCTGGCCAGGGCCGACGACGTCAAGCGCTACCTGCTCGAGGACGAGACCGTCAACACCTATCTCGGTTCGCTGTGGGCCGAACTGAAGGCCTGGCTCAAGCGCGACCTCGAAAGCGAGGATTCCAGGCTGCGCGGTCGCATCGTGGCCATGGGCGCCTGGATCGGCAAGGTGCTCAGTGAAGATCCCGCATTGCGCCAGTCGCTGCAAGAAAACCTGGAAGCGGCCGCGCGCGGCGTGGCGCCCGAGTTCGCGGGCTTCCTGACGCGCCACATCGCCGACACCGTCAAGCAGTGGGACGACCGCGAGATGTCGGCCCAGATCGAACTCAATATCGGCAAGGACCTGCAGTACATCCGCATCAACGGCACCATCGTGGGCGGCATGATCGGCGTGACCTTGTACCTGCTGTCCCAACTGCCTGCGCTCCTGAACTGAAGGCCTCCACCATGCACACGCTCGCACTGAACGACTGGCTCGCCGCCCACCCCGAGGTCGAGCGCATCCCCGAACGCGACCTGTACGTGGTGGCGCGCTACATGATCCCGATCGACGCCAACCTGGCCCAGGGCTGCCTGGAAGCCTCCGGCATCCCCGCCATGCTGGCCGATGCGCACCTGATGCAGACCGACCTGCTGCTGGCGCCGGCCCTGGGCGGCGTGCGCCTGCTGGTCGATGCCGAACACGTGCAGCAGGCGTATGCGGTGCTCGAAGCGCTGGCGCGGGGCGACTTTGCGCTCGACGAGCACGCGCCGGAAGGCGAGTGGCAAAAGGCCGAGTAGACCGGGTCGACAAGCGGGGTGGCGTACGACATGACGGCGGCCTGCGTGATGGCGGCCTGCGGCTTGGCGGCGCCGGAAACAACAACGGCCCGGTTCGCGAGAACCGGGCCGTTCTGTATTTGGTGGTGATAGGTGGACTTGAACCACCGACCCCAGCATTATGAGTGCTGTGCTCTAACCAGCTGAGCTATATCACCGAAACGGGCAAAAGCAAAAATGGCTTGACTCGTTGGAGAGCCAAGCCATTCGCTTGGAATTCTTGGTGGTGATAGGTGGACTTGAACCACCGACCCCAGCATTATGAGTGCTGTGCTCTAACCAGCTGAGCTATATCACCGCAACGACCAATATTATCGGGCGCGACCGGTTGCGTGTCAAGATCGTGGCGTGTTCTGCGCGTAAAAATGTCGCATCGATGTCATTTATCCAACGTTTCGAGATGGGCCAGCATCGCCCCCGCCGGATCGGGCCCGAGGCAGTCGATCACGATCCGGTCCGGCATCGCGCGCAGCCAGGTGATCTGGCGCTTGGCCAGCTGGCGGGTGGCGATGATGCCCAGTTCGCGCAGCTCGGCACGGTCGATATTTCCGTCCAGGTAGTCCCAGGCCTGGCGATAGCCCACGCAGCGGATCGACGGCAGCGCGGGCGTCAGGTCGCCGCGTGCCCGCAGGCGCGCCACTTCCGCCACCAGACCGCCATCGTCGCTATCGCCGAGCATCTGGTCGAAACGCAGTGCGATGCGCTTGTGCAGCACAGACCGGTCTTCAGTCTCCAGGCCGAACGACACCAGTTCGAACGGCAGCTCGGGCCTGGCACGCTTTGCCAGCAGGGCCGACATCGGCTGGCCGGACAGGGCATGGATTTCCAGCGCGCGGTTGATGCGCTGGGCGTCGTTCGGCGCCAGGCGTGCAGCCGTCACCGGATCGACCGCGCGCAGCTTCTCGTGCATGCCGGGCCAGCCGATGCGCGCCGCTTCGGCATCGAGCGCGGCGCGCACGCCCGCATCCGCCGTCGGCAGGTCGTCCAGGCCGTCGACCAGTCCCTTGAAATACATCATCGTCCCGCCCACAAGCAGCGGCAGCTTGCCGCGCGCCGTGATCTCGCCCACCAGGCGGATGGTGTCGGCGCGGAACTGCGCCACCGAATACGCCTCGAGCGGATCGAGGATGTCGATCAGGTGATGCGGCACGGCGGCCAGTTCGGACGGCAGGGGCTTGGCGGTGCCGATGTCCATCCCGCGATATACCAGGGCCGAATCGACCGAGATGATTTCGCACGGCCGCGTTTGCGCGATGCGCAGGGCGCTTGCCGTCTTGCCGGACGCGGTCGGGCCCATGATGGCCACGGCCATTGGTTTCTTCATATCGTTCATTACTGCCCGCGCAAGAACAGTTTGTCGAGCGCCGAGATCTCGAGCTGGACCCAGGTCGGGCGGCCGTGGTTGCACTGGTCGGCGCGTTCGGTGCTTTCCATCTGGCGCAGCAGCGCGTTCATTTCGGGCACGGCCAGGATGCGGTTGGCGCGCACCGCCGTGTGGCAGGCGAGGGTGCCGAGCAATTCGTTCCTGCGTTCGATCAGCACGCGCGAGCCGCCGTACTCGCGCACGTCGCGCAGCACGTCGCGCGCCAGGGTCTGGGCGTCGGCGTTCTTGAGCAGGGTCGGCACGCTGCGCACGGCGAGGGTGGTCGGCGACAGCGCGGCGATGTCGAAGCCCAGTGTCTTCAGGGTGTCCTGGTGCTCGGTCGCGGTCGCGACTTCGATCGCGTCGGCGTAGAAGGTCACCGGGATCAGCATCGACTGCACCTGCATCTCCTGGCCCTGGGCCTGGGCATCGAGCGCGTTCTTGATCTGCTCGTAGAGGATGCGTTCGTGGGCCGCGTGCATGTCGACCAGCACCAGGCCGCGCGTGTTCTGGGCCAGGATGTAGATGCCGTGCAGCTGGGCCAGCGCGAAGCCGAGCGGGAAGTCGTCGTTCGACAGCGGGCGCTCCGACGCCGAGAGCGGCACGTCCATCGGGGCGCTCATTGGCGCCGAGGTCGTGGCCGCATCCGACTTGAACAGCGCGCCATACGCCTCGGTGCGCTGCGCCACGCCACCCCCGGTCGATGGATCATCCCAGCGGCTCCCCGCCGGATAAGGCGACGGCGAGAAGGTGGATAACTGCGCCCCGAACGACGTCTGCTCATGCGGCCGCATCTGCGGCTGCGATGGCGACGGCGACATCCGCCACAGCGGCGTGCCGCTCGGCCGCACTTCGGCCGCCGTGATCGGCGCCGGCACGCTGCCGTGCGCCGTGGCCGAGGTCTGGGCCAGCGTGCGCTGCACAGCGTGGAACACGAACTGGTGCACCGCGCGGCTGTCGCGGAAGCGCACTTCGATCTTCGACGGGTGGACGTTGACGTCGACCAGCGCCGGATCGAGGTCGAGCGACAGCACGTAGGAGGGGAAGCGGTCGCCGTGCAGCACGTCCTGGTAGGCGGCGCGCACCGCGTGCACCAGCACCTTGTCGCGCACGAAGCGCCCGTTCACGTAGAAGAACTGGCCGTCGGCGCGCGCCTTCGAGGCGGTCGGCAGGCCGACATAGCCATGCAGGTGCAGCGGGCCGGCCGATTCATCCAGGGCCAGGCGCGCCTCGGCAAAATCGCTGCCGAGGATGTGGGCGCTGCGCTTGGCCGCTTCGCTCACGTTCCAGTGGTCGATCGTGCGGCCGTTGTGCGACAGGCTGAACGACACGTCCGGACGCGCCAGCGCGATGCGGCGCACGACTTCGGCGCAGTGGCCGTATTCGGTCTGTTCGGATTTCAGGAACTTGCGGCGCGCCGGCGTATTGAAGTACAGGTCCTGCACGTCGATCGTGGTGCCGAAGGCGCCGGACGATGGCGCCACCGTGCCTTCGTGCGAGCCGACGATCTCGAAGGCGTGGGCCGCGTCGGGCGTGCGCGAGGTGATGCGCACCGCGGCCACCGAGGCGATCGAGGCCAGCGCCTCGCCGCGGAAGCCCAGCGTGCCCACGTTCTCGAGGTCATGCAGCGAAGTGATCTTGGAGGTCGCATGGCGCGCCAGCGCCAGCGGCAGCTGTTCCGGCGCGATGCCGCGGCCGTTGTCGGTGATCGCGATGCGCTTGACGCCGCCTTCTTCGAGGCGCACGGTGATCTGGGTTGCGCCCGCATCGAGCGCGTTTTCCAGCAGTTCCTTGACGACGGCCGATGGCCGTTCGACCACTTCGCCGGCGGCGATCTGCGAGATGAGCTGGTCGGGGAGCTGCTGGATGGGGCGGTGGGTCGGGGCAGGGGCGTTCATGGTGCGATTATATCGCGCTGCCCGAGCCCCGGATCGTCAACGACTCATTGCTGTTCGCGCACGGGAATCGGCACATTGCACAGGTCGATGGCGCCGGCCGCGACCTTGGTCCACGGACCGCCGCGGTTGCGCTGGGCCTCGATCACGGCCTGGAAGGCGGCGCTTTCGGTGCGCATCACCTCGAGCTTGCTGCGTTCGGCCGCCGGCACGTCGGCCGCCAGGCGTACGGTGGTGATCGGCGTGCGCTGCTCGGCCTTCTCGTAGAAGCCGAGGGCTGCCGTCCCGCGCGGCATCACGGTCAGCAGCGGCATGCCGGCCACGATGCGGCCGACCACGGTGATGTTGCGGTCCAGGTGGCGCGGCGCGTGGCCGATCACGGTGTACAGCTGCGAACCGTTGCCCGTATTCGAGGCCTCGTCGCGCGCCACGCCGACCATGGCGTAGCAATGCGGCAACCAGGTCTGGCCGCCTTTCGGATCGCGCGCTACCGGGAAGCCGTTCACGTGACCCACCTGCGGTGCGTAGACGTCGCGTTCCCTCAGTTGCGTGAACGCGCCGGTGCCCTTGGCGGGCACGGTGAATTCGGCGTCCACGGTCTTGGCGGCCTTGAACGGGCGCGGCGTTTCTTCGTCCGGATCGCCCCATTGCACCACGAAGCCATCTTGCGCGCGCATGATCCACAAGCCGTCGAAATAGCGCTCGCGCACCAGCGCGCGGATGTTCGCGGCCGCCTTCGGCGCGAAGTTCGGCGCCAGTTCCATGACCACGCGGCCGGCCGGCAATTCCATGTACAGCGTGTTCTCGGGATCGAGAGGGCGCCAGTCGCCCGGCTTGGACGCCTTGACCACGTCCGCCACCGAGGGCTTGGGCGGCAATTCCTTGCCGGGCGCGGCCGGCGCTGCGCCGGCGTCGTGCGCAAGCAGGGCAACGAGCGCCATGCCGGTGATTGCGTGGATCGTGGTCGCTGCCTTCATGGATTCTCCGTTTGGTTATGTGTATCAGGCAATTGTAGTCGAGCGTGAGGTCTGTACAAACCTGGCGAGCAGGTCCCGTGCCATAGTTGACAATTGGTGTAAATAAGTCGGCAAAAGGCGACCGGCGTGGGCGTAAATTCGCCGCTTTGTTGCTGCGGCGCACTCAAGTTAGCTGCGCCGGGTCCGATAAGGATAGGGTAAGCCCACTATCTGGACATCCATGCGTAACCTGATCGCACTATTCGCCCTGAGCCTGGTCACCGCTCTGGCGAATGCGAACGATGCAGCTCCCACGACCAAGCCCGCGGTTGAGAAACCCGTGGCGATCGCCTCGATCAAGCCGAACCTGCGGCCTGGCGCGGCTACCCCTGCTGCTGCCCAAAAATCCGAAGAAGATGCGGAAGTCGACCTGTCGGTCCGTATCGCCGAAAAACTGGCCGAGCTGCGCGCCAAGCAAGCCCTGCGCGCCGAGGACGCCGCACGCGCACGCCGCGCCGCGGAAGCCCGCCGCAAGAAGGAAGCCGCCGCCGCCGCCGCTGCGGCAGTCGAGGCGGCCAAGCCGAAGAACGGCACCCACTGGACGTATGAGGGCGAATTCGGCCCCGAGAATTGGTCGAAGATCAATACCGCCTGGGCGTCCTGCAATACCGGCAACCGCCAGTCGCCGATCGACCTGCGCGACGGCATCAAGGTCGACCTGGAACAGATCAGCTTCGACTATCACCCGAGCTCGTTCAACGAGATCGACAATGGCCATACGATCCAGGTGAATGTCGCAGGCGGGAACTTCCTGAGCGTGGGTGGGACCACGTACGAGCTGCAGCAATTCCACTTCCATCGCCCGGGCGAAGAGCGCATCAACGGCAAGGGCACCGAGATGGTCGTGCACCTGGTGCACAAGAGCTACGACAACAAGATCGCCATCCTGGCGGTGCTGCTCGAGCGCGGCGACGCCAATCCGATGATCCAGACCGTATGGAACAATCTGCCGCTGGAAAAGCACATGACGGTGACGCCGTCGATCGTGCTTGACGTGAACGAGATCCTGCCGGCGCGGCGCGATTACTTTACGTATATGGGTTCGCTGAGCGAGCCGCCGTGCACCGAGAATGTGCTGTGGCTGGTGATGAAGCAGCCGATGACGGCCTCACCCCAGCAGATGGCCTTGTTCTCGCGGCTGTATCCGTTCAATTCGCGGCCTGTGCAGCAGGCGAATGGGCGGATGGTCAAGGAATCGATGTAAAACAAAAAACGCGCCGAGGCGCGTTTTTTTATGATCCAGGTTCGAACGTATATCGTCAGGAAACGCGGTAACGGCCTTCCCACACGGCGCCCGGCGCCAGTTCGACCGGCGCCAGTTGCGCCGGCTCGATGCACACGAAGCGCTGGTACTCGTCGTCTTCCATATCGGCCAGCGCGGCCGTATCCGCAGCGCCCGGATTCCATACCACGGCATCGCTGAAACCTTCCTGCTCCAGCGTCAGTACACGCGCCCAAGTGCCCAGGGTGATGTTGCAGGCAACATTTTCATAAACCACGTCGAGCTTGTCCGCGATCGACAAGGTCCCGGCCTCGAGCCCCTCGATGCGCACGTCCGCCAGGTGCGGCACCAGGTGATAGGTATGCAGCGCCGCCGCGAACGGGAAGGGGATGTCGCCCGCGTTGCGCACGCTGAACGCCATCTCCAGCGCATTGGCGCGCACGGTCACGCGCAGCGCCAGCGCGAAGCGGTGCGGCCAGGCGGCGGCCGTTGCCGGGGCCAGGCCGGCCTCATTCAGGCCGAACTCCGCCCACGCCGCATCGCCCTCGATGCCGTGCCCTTCCAGGCGCCAGGTGCTGAGCCGTGCGAAGCCATGGCGCATGCCGTCGCCGCGCTCGCCGAACTGGGGAAAGATGACCGGCACGCCGCCACGGATCGCGCGGCTGCCGTCCAGGGCCGAGCGGCCACTGAGGAACATGCGCTCGCCGCCGTCGGCGCCATGCCACGACACCAGGTGGCCGCCATACAGGGTGACGACGGCGCTGGCGCCATCCGGCGCCGTGATGCGAATCGCGGGCAGTTGCCCGAAGCTGATGTTTTCCATGATGGTCGGACTCAGGTCTGGCGGCTCTTGGCCATGGGCGGATTATCGGCGAAATAGCGGCGGATGCCATTCGTGATCGCATTGGCCAACTGGTCCTGGTAGGCGTCGTCGTTCAGGCGCGCTTCTTCCTGCGGGTTCGAGATGAAGGCGGTCTCGACCAGGATGGACGGGATGTCCGGCGCCTTCAGCACGGCGAAGCCGGCCTGCTCGACCGAGGCCTTGTGCAGGCGGTTGATGCCGCCGATTTCCTTCAGCACGGCCTTGCCCAGCTTGAGGCTGTCGTTGATCTGGGCCGTGGTCGACAGGTCGAACAGCACGCTGGCCAGGTGCTTGTCGCCCGTGCCGGTCAGGTTGGCGCCGCCGATCAGGTCGGCCTTGTTCTGGTCATTCGCCAGCCAGCGCGCCGCGCTCGAGCTGGCGCCTTTTTCCGACAGCACGAACACCGAGGAGCCGCGCGCGGTCGGCGAGATCCAGGCGTCGGCGTGGATCGACACGAACAGGTCGGCCTGCACCTTGCGCGCCTTTTGCACGCGGGTGCCCAGCGGCACGAAGAAATCGCCGTCGCGGGTCAGCATTACGCGGGTATTCGGCATCTGCTCCAGCTTGGCCTTGAGGCGCTTGGCCACCGCCAGCACGATGTCCTTCTCGCGGCTGCCCTTGGCGCCGATCGCGCCCGGGTCTTCGCCGCCATGGCCCGGATCGAGGGCGATGGTGATCATGCGCGCCACCTTCTGGGCAGGCAGGGGGGCGGTTGCCTTGGCCGGCGGCGGCTGCACCGCCAGGGCCGGGGCCGTGCCCTTCAGGCCCGACATCTCGGCTTCCAGCTTGGCGATCGCGTCCGGGCCGGCATTCGGCTGGGTGCGCGGGACGGCGAGCGGCGGCACGGGAATCTGCACCGGCGGCGTGCCGGTGGCGGGATTGGGCGAGGCCGGCGCGCCGGCCACCGGCGTACTGGCAACGGGATCGCCCAGGGCCGGCTGGTCGGCCGCCAGGGTCGTGGTCGGGCCCGGACTCCAGTCGCCCTGTTCGATCAGGGCGGCGATCGGGTCGACCGGGTCGGCCGGGTACAGGTCGAACACCAGGCGGTGCTGGTAGCCGGCCACCGGGGCGAGCGTAAACACCTGCGGCTTGATCTCGGCCTTGAGGTCGAACACCAGGCGCACCACGTTCGGCCGGTTCTGGCCGACGCGCACCTGCTTGATGTATGGATCGTTTGCCTCGATCTTGGCCACCAGGCTCTTGAGCGTGGGGCTCAAGGCAAGGCCGTCGATATCGACCACCAGGCGCGGCGGATCGGGGATCAGGAAGTGTTCGGCCTTGAGGTCGGTGTCGTTTTCCAGCGTCACCCGGGTGTAGTCGGGGGCGGGCCAGACACGTACGGCCAGGATTTCATTGGCGCTGGCGTGCAGCGGGATGACGGACAGCAGCAGTGTGCCGCCAGCCTTGAGCAGGACGCGGCGGCGCGAGGACGAAGGCGTCACGCTGGCAGCTGGGGCGGCAGAAGGGGGGCGAGACGGTCGAGGCATAGCAGGCCTAATTCAGACAACGCCTGCAATTCTACATCACGGCCGGGCCCGCTAACGTTGAGCAAGACACGCAAGTCGGGCGGTGGCAACACCGGATCGCCTTTTTCGGGCCACTCGACGATACATACATTGCGTCCGTCGAAGTCCTCGCGAAAGCCCGCATCCAGGAATTCTTCCGGGCTGGACATGCGGTACAGGTCGTAGTGGATGACGTTCAAGGGATTGCCATCGAGCATCACCCGATATGGTTCCGACAAGGTGTAGGTCGGGCTTTTGACATTGCCCGCATGGCCCGCCGACTGCAGCAGCGCGCGGGTGAGTGCGGTCTTGCCGGCGCCGAGGTCGCCGTGCAGATAGATCACCAGGCCCGGCTGCAAGGCGCGCGCCAGGGCGGCGCCGAGGGCGGAAGTGGCGGACTCGTCCGGCAGATAGCGCTGCAAGTGCGATTTAAAAGGCTGCATCGAATAAAATAGGGTGTTGTCTTGCATGTTTTCTTGCGGTATGCCCACTTCCCCCGATTCTGCCCCAGATCCTGACCCCGACCTGCCCCAGCTTGCGCGCGCCATCAAGGCGTGGGGCAAGGAGCTGGGCTTTGCCGACGTGCGCATTGCCGACGTCGACCTGGGCCACCTGGAGGCCGGCCTGCAAGCCTGGCTGGACGCGGGTTACCACGGCGAGATGGATTATATGGCAAGCCATGGCATGAAGCGTGCCCGTCCCGCCGAACTGGTGCCGGGCACGGTGCGCGCCATCGTGGCGCGCATGGATTACCTGCCCGCCTCCCAGGATGCCGACTGGCGCGCCGCGGAGCGCCTGCGCCAGCAGGACCCGGATGCCGCCGTGGTCTCGGTCTACGCCAGGGGCCGCGACTACCACAAGGTCTTGCGCAACCGCCTGCAGTCGCTGGCCGGCCGTATCCAGGACGCGATCGGCCCGTTCGGCTTTCGCGTGTTCACCGATTCGGCGCCGGTGATGGAATTGCCGCTGGCCGAAAAGGCCGGCCTGGGCTGGCGCGGCAAGCATACGCTGCTGCTGTCGCGCGCGGCCGGCTCCACCTTCTTCATCGGAGAAATCCTGATCGACCTGCCGTTGCCCGTCGATCCGCCCACCGGCGCGCATTGCGGCCAGTGCCAGGCCTGCATCGACCTGTGCCCGACCGGAGCGATCCTGGGGCCGGGCAAGCTCGACGCGCGGCGCTGCATCTCCTACCTGACGATCGAGCTGAAAAGCAGTATCCCGGAAGAACTACGTCCCCTGATCGGCAACCGCATCTATGGCTGCGACGATTGTCAGGTGGCCTGTCCGTGGAACAAGTTTGCGCAGCGTGCGTCGGTGCCGGATTTCGACGAACGCAACGGCTTGGGCGAAGGCGACCTGGTCGGTCTGTTCGCCTGGGACGAAGCCGAATTCAACCGCCGCATGGAAGGCAGTCCGATCCGCCGGATCGGTCACGAGCGCTGGCTGCGTAACCTGGCGGTGGGATTGGGAAATGCCGCCGAGAAAAAGCGCGGGGATGCTGTCATCGTGGCTGCCTTGCAATCCCGGCGCGATCATCCATCCGAACTGGTGCGCGAACACGTCGCCTGGGCCCTGGCGCGCCACGCCGCCTGAGCCGATAGTGAATCAGGCCATCAGATCTCGATGCGTTTCAGGCGCAGGGCCGACCAGTCGCCGTCGATCGAGATCATGGCCACGCCGGTGATGCCGTTCTCCTTGGCATAGGCATTGATCGAATCGCGGTTGATGTCGGTGGCCTTGGAGGCGGTCTGCTTGAGGTAGGCGATCCACAGCGAACCCTTCTCGCCCAGCTTGCGCTTGGCGACATCGAAATAGTGTTCGAGATCCTTGCGGTGCATGCAGAACATCAGGATCACATCGAAGGGACCGTCGCCCTCCTTGACGATCTCGGCCGGCATCTGGGCCGCCACGTTTGGATTGACCTGGCCATTGAGCACGAGCATCGATTTTGCCGTTCGTAAAAACATCTTGTCTGCAACTGTCTTTTCGTTCATTGGAGTTTCCTAAAAGAGAGTGGCATCGCGGCGCCCGGGGCCGCGGCGCGTTCAAGACTATTTTACAAGGCTTCTATTGAGAAGCTGGAACGCTTGACGCGCGACAAGGTCGGCAAAAAGGGAGGGGCCGCGCGAACGCGCGGCCGGTATTTACTTCAACAGCCCGGCCAGCTCGACGGCCGTCTTGACCTGCATCTTGTCGAAGATATGGGCCCGATGCACCTCGACCGTGCGCATGCTGATGCCCAGTTTATCGGCCACCACCTTGTTCATCATGCCGGCCAGGATCAGGTCGAGCACTTCGCGTTCGCGCGCCGACAGGGTGGCCAGGCGCGCCTGCACGCCGGCCGATGCGGCCGCCTTGCGCGAGGCGGCGAGGGCTTCCTCGACCCGGTCCATCAGCTGGTTGTCGTTGAATGGTTTCTCGAAGAAATCGAAAGCGCCGCGCTTGAGCGAGTCGACCGCCATCGGCACGTCGCCATGACCGGTGAGAAAGATCACAGGCAGGCGCGGCAGCAGGCCGCGCTTGAACAGGTCGTCGAACACGGCGATTCCGTTCATGCCGGGCATGCGCACGTCGAGCAGGATGCAGTCGCCGCTGACGTCGAGGTCTTGCAGGGCGTCGAGGAATTCCTGCCCGCCCGCGTAACCGCGCGCGGGCAGGCCGCGCGACTGCGCCAGCCAGGCGAGCGAATCGCGAATGACTTCTTCGTCGTCGACGATGTGCAGCATGCAGGTCTCCGTAGTGGCGGGATGGTTTCCCGCCTTGTTGCTTTTCTAATAAAGATGGCGCATCCAGCCAACACCGGCGCGCCGCAGACCGGATTTTAGCCCAGCGCCCGGCTTGCCGCTTGGGCCGGCAGCGAAAATGTGAATACAGTGCCGCCGGCCGGATGCGGCGCGTGGCTCAGGGTGCCGCCATGGAACTCGATCGCGGTGCGGCAGATCGACAAGCCCATCCCCATGCCCTCGGCCCGCGTCGAATAGAACGGAGAGAACAGCCGCTCGGCTACTTCAGGGGCAATGCCGTGGCCGCGGTCGATCACCGAGACCGCCACTTGCTCATCCGCGTGCACGGCCTCGATGCGCAGCACGCGCTGGTCCGGCGCCGTGTCCTGCATGGCCTGGATCGCATTGCGGGTGAGGTTGAGCAGCACCTGCTCCAGCATCACGCGGTCGGCCAGCACGGTTGGCAAGCCGGGCGGCAATTGCACGCGCAACGCCACGCCGGCCTGGCGCGCCTGCAGCTCGATCAACGCATGCACGTTGGAAATGATGCTGCGGATCGTTACTTCCTGGCGCAGCGGTTCGCGTTTCTTGACGAACTCATGCACGCTGCGGATGATCTGGCCGGCGCGCTGGGCTTGCTGGCGCGCCTGTTCCAGCGCATGGCGCAGCATGCCAGGCTTGAGGTCGTCGCCGGTGCCGGCGGCGCGCTCGAGCATGTTCAGGGCGCCCACCGTGTAGCTGGAAATCGCCGCCAGCGGCTGGTTCAGCTCGTGCGCCAGCATCGACGACAACTCACCCATGGTGGCCAGGCGCGCGCTGGCCTGCAGCTTTTCTTCCTGCTGGCGGTTGAGTTCTTCCACCCGCTTGCGGTCGGTGATGTCGAGCACCGAGCTCATCCAGCCGGTATGGCGGCCGTCGACGTCCACCAGCGGCGCCTCGAACACCAGCACCGGCACCCGGGCGCCGTCCGGGCGCTGGAACACGGTCTCGAATTGCGGCGTCACCTTGCCCGACAGGATGCCCTGGAAGCGTTCCTCGTATTCGGCGGTCGCTTCCGGCGCCCAGTAGGCCATCGGCGGTTTTTTGCCGATCAATTCTTCTGGCGGGTGGCCGACGATCTGGCAGAAGGCGCGGTTGACGTAGGTGACGCGGCCCTCCAGGTCGCGCGCGCGCAGGCCCGTGAGCAACGAGTTTTCCATCGCCGTGCGGAACGCCATCTGCTGGCGCAGCGCGCTTTCCGCCGCCAGCGTGCGCGAGATGTGGCGCCACAGCGCGGCCAGGCTGGTCAACAGGCCCAGGGCCAGCACGATCACCGAGCCCACCAGCAGGTTCGGCAGCAGCTGCGGCGCGCGTTTCACGCTGTTGGTCGACAGCACCAGCTGGGCGCCCGGCAGGTCGAGCTCGCGCTGGTGGGTGTAGACGCCGCGTCCCGGACCGCCGGCGGCGCGCCGCGCCACCGTCTGTTCGTCGCGGTCGACCAGGGCCAGCGCATTGTCCTGGGCGAACCACCAGGGTACGGTCTCGTCGAGCAGCACCTGCAGGCTGTAGGTCGCGACCAGGCTGCCCGTGAACTGGCCGTTGCGGAACAGCGGCAGGTAGAAATCGATCAGGCCATGGGTGGATGGCGTGGCGCCATACGGTTCGCTGTAGCGGCCGCGGCGGATCGAGCGCGCCATCTCGCCGGCCAGCGTCGTGGTCCCGGGCAGTCCGGCGGCGGGCAGGTCGGCGCCATGGCTGGCCAGCACCGCGCCGGCGGCGTCGCTCCACACCACGCGCACCAGTTCCGGGCCGTTGACGAACATCTGGCGGAAACGCGCCTGCAATTTCTCCGGCGGCAGCGGCGCGACCACCAGGTCGGCGCCGAGGGCGCTAAGTGCGTCCTCGCTGCGCGCCAGCTCGAAGCGCAAGGTCTGCTCGACCCACAGCGTGTCCGCAATCAATTGCTCTTGGCGTTCGGTGCTTTCCATCTGGCGCGCCTGCCACGGCAGCCAGATCAGTACGGCCAGGAACAGCAGCACCAGCAGCATCGGCACCAGCCAGCGCCAGAACCGCCAGGCGCGGATGCGCGCGCGCGGTTCCGACATGGGCTGGGCGAACGGAATTTTCATGCATGAGTCCTGTATTGGTTAAACTGTCCAGCTGTTGTGGAAGTCCACGATGGCGGTCGAGCAAGGTGCGGCACAGACTTGCGTGCGGCAGTGCATCCGCCAGTGTAAGGGAAGCGCCTCGACGCTTTCCAAGGTTTTATTAGAAAGAATCAGACCGTCATGCAGATCAAGACCCTGGCCGCCACAGCGCTGTTCGTGCTGGCGGCGGCCGCGAGTGTCGACGCCCTGGCGCAGGGACCGATCGTCATCAAGTTCAGCCACGTGGTGGCGCCCGACACGCCGAAGGGCCGGGCCGCCGAGCATTTCAAGGAGTTGGCCGAGCAAATGACGGGCGGCCAGGTCAGGGTGGAAGTGTATCCCAACAGCCAGCTATACAAGGACCGCGAAGAGCTCGAGGCGCTGCAACTGGGCGCGGTGCAGATGCTGGCGCCGTCGCTGGCCAAGTTCTCGCCGCTTGGCGTGCGCGAATTCGAGGCCTTCGACTTGCCGTACATCTTCCCGGACAAGGCGGCGCTGTACAAGGTGACCGAAGGAAGGATAGGGCGCGACCTGCTGCGCAAGCTCGAGTCCAAGGGCATCACCGGCCTCGCGTTCTGGGATAACGGCTTCAAGATCATGTCGGCCAACCAACCCTTGACCTCGCTCAAGGATTTCGAGGGATTGCGCATGCGTATTCAGGCGTCCAAGGTATTGGATGCGCAGATGCGCGCGCTGGGCGCCCAGCCGATGACGCTGGCTTTTTCAGAGGCCGCACCCGCCCTGCGCGACGGCGTGGTGGAGGGTACCGAGAACACGCCGTCGAATATGTACACCCAGCGCATGCACGAGACGCAAAGCCACCTGACGGTGTCCAACCACGGCTACCTGGGTTACGCGGTGATCGTTAACAAAAAATTCTGGGATGGCTTGCCAGCCGCCACCCGCAATACCCTGGCGCGCGCGATGCGCGAAGCCACGGTGTACGAAAAAAAGATCGCCCAGCGCGCCAATGACGACGCCATGGAAGCTATCCGCCAGGCCGGCACCACGACGATTCACTCGCTCACGCCGGCCCAGCAGGCCGAATGGCGGCGTGCGATGCAACCCGTGTATGGACAAATGGAGAGCCGCATCGGCAAGGAAACGGTGCGTGCCATCCTGCGCGAAGTCGAGCGTTGATGCGCGTCAAGTGTCTGGGGGATGTCCGCTGGCATGCTGACATTCGCCTACAACATATGGACAATGACGTTTTGTTTATAAGTAAAATAATTTTCTGAACTTGTGGCCGAAAAGATACATTTTCTACAAGCACTTGCGTTATCATGGGGCTCATGCGCACTGGGATGGTGCGCGGCAGTGCCAAGAACAAGCAACAGGCGGGGCATTTTGAAAAACCGTCGCGAGCGGCGGCAGTTGCGGTCGAGAAGCGCAGTCGTACTGTCGTACGACGAGCATCGCAGGCCGCAACTGCAACGCGCAGCAGGTTTGTCGAGATGCCAAGCGGCATGTAAAGGTTTTTGGGGGAGCATTGATAAAAGCACGGTATTCATACCGGAGACATTCGAGGAGACACCACGTTTGACAGAAGTCGCTGGCATTGACCAAGCGGCCGGAAACGTGACCCGAATTGGAGCGCACCCGAGGGTGCGCTTTTTTTTCGCCTGAACAGTCCAATCACTGGCCGGGTGCGCGCTGCGCGGTTAAGATGCCTGTGCAACACTTTGCTCAGTAGACCCATCATGAAGACCGATCCAGCCAGCCAGATTTTCAATGCCATCGTGCCCGCTCCCTTCGGCGCGCTGGGCATCCGCATCGCCGACGACAAGCTGCGCGAAGTGGTCTACCTGCCGCCTTCTTTCGAAGAAAAAAGCGCCGACAGCGCCATCGCCCAGCAGAGCGCCGAGCAGCTCGCGCGCTACCTGGCCGACCCCGATTTCACCTTCGACCTGCCCTTGATGGCGGCCGGCACCGAGTTCCAGCGCAAGGTGTGGCAAGAAATCAGCGCCATCCCGCGCGGCACCGTGCGCACCTATGGCCACCTGGCCAAGGTGATCGGTTCGCATCCGCGCGCCGTGGGCCAGGCGTGCGGCGCCAATTGGTTCCCGCTGGTTATTCCCTGCCACCGGGTCACGGCAGCCGGTGGCCTGGGCGGCTTCTCGAACCAGAACGACGAAAACGGTTTCCATCTTTCGGTCAAGCGCTGGCTGCTGCGGCACGAAGGCGCCACCGCCGCTCCATGGCAGCAGCAGTCGATCTGGCCCTGATCGACGAGTTCTGCGACACGCTCTGGCTGGAACAGGGCCTGGCGAAGAACTCGCTCGACGCCTACCGGCGCGACCTGCGCCTGTTCGCCGGCTGGCTGGACGCCAAGCGTCCCGGCCGCGGCCTGCTGGCCGTGGGGCCGGAAGACCTGGCCGCCTATTTCGCCGAGCGCCACCCGGAGTCGCGGCCGAGTACTGCCAACCGTCGGCTGTCGGTGTTCAAGCGCTTCTATGGCCTGGCGCTGCGGCGCGGGCAGATCGCGACCGATCCCTGCCTCAAGATGCCGTCGGCGCGCCAGCCGACCCGCTTCGTGCATACGCTGACCGAGGACCAGGTCGAGGCCTTGCTGGCCGCTCCCGATATTTCGACGCCGTTGGGTTTGCGCGAGCGCACGATGCTGGAGCTGATGTATGCCAGCGGCTTGCGGGTGTCGGAACTGGTGGCCCTCAAACTGGTCGAAGTGAGCCTGAACGATGGCGTGCTGCGCGTGACCGGCAAGGGCAGCAAGACGCGCCTGGTGCCGTTCGGCGAAGAGGCGCGGCGCTGGCTCGACCGCTACCTGAAGGATGCGCGCGGTATCATCCTGAACGGTCAGGTCGACGATGCCCTGTTCGTCACGGGCCGCGGCGGCCCGATGACGCGCCAGATGTTCTGGATACTGGTCAAGAAACACGCGTCGAAGGCCGGCGTTACTGGTCCGCTGTCGCCGCACACGTTGCGCCACGCCTTCGCCACCCATTTGCTGAACCACGGGGCTGACTTGCGCGTGGTGCAATTACTGCTGGGCCACGCCGATATTTCGACGACCCAGATCTATACCCACGTGGCGCGCGAGCGCTTGAAACGCCTGCACGCACAGCATCATCCACGTGGATAGAGTAAGTCGGGAACTGCGTAGTAGTCCATAATGGCTGTGCAGATGCAGCATTTCCTTGAAATAAACATGTCGAGGTGACTATGGCACGGAACAATTTTTCGTACGAAAAGCGGCAACGGGAACTCGAAAAGAAGCGCAAGGCGGAAGAAAAAGCCAAGCGCAAACTGGAATCGAAGAACGCGCCGGCTGACGGCGCCGAGGGCGCGCAGCCGGATGGCGATGCGGACGGCGATGAAGACGACGCTGCGCCGGGCGAAGAGCGTACTCCCGCCGCGGCGCCGCCGAGCCTGGCCTGAGCGGCCGGCCCATCAAGAGGATTGCGCGCGTGCTCCGTCGACCTCGATGGAGCCACTGGCGCATGATGGAACTATAAGCATCCACAACGGTCTGAGCCACCTGAATGCGACAAGCTGTCAGTTGGCCGGTGTGAATGGCGGTATGGCGCGATAGAGCGCATGCCGCCCGCCGTTTGCGAGCTCGCAAACGGCATGGCCCGCCACGGTATAACAATGTCGGTGTTGTCTGCCAGATTATTGTCGTTTCCACAGCGAAAGGCCGTTGCTTTGAACGAACCACCGCCGAAGCCAGCGGCGCCCACGTCCACGCCTTCATCCGCGTCGTCATCCGCGCCTCCATCCGATCCTCCGCTTGCCGGGGATGGGCAGGCCATTCCCGCGGGTGATTTTCCGGGGCGCGCCGAGGCGGGGCCCGAGGCCTTCGGCTGGCTCCACCATTTCGTCACGGCGCTCGAGCTGGCGCCGGCGGTCGCCGTGCATTCGATGGACCAGGCCGGCACCATCCGCTTCTGGAACCGCGCCAGCGAAGAGCTGTACGGCATCCCGTCCGGCGAGGCGGTCGGCAAGCCCTTCCGCGAGCTGGTGTTCCACCTCGACCACCAGGCCGAGTTCGAGGACGCGATCGCCGCGATCTGGCACAGCGGCCATGCGCCGCCGGCGCGCGACTGGCAGGTGCAATCGCGCGCCGGCCGGCGCCACTGGGTCTATTCCTGCCACTACCCGGTCAAGCACGACAGCGTGATGCAAGAAGTCTTCTGCATGGAAGTCGACATCACGGCGCGCAAGGAGGCCGAGAGCAACCTGGCGCAGGCGGCCCAGGTGTTCCAGAATGCGCGCGACGCCATCATCATGATGGATGCCGACTACCGCGTGCGCGCCGTCAACGGCGCCTTCACCAGCATCACCGGCCATGCCCCCGAGCACATCCTCGGCCAGTCGCTGGCCAGCCTGGGCTGGGATGCCGCCGACGGCTTCTACGAGCGCATCTGGTCCGAGCTCGACGGCCAGGACCACTGGGAAGGCGAACTGGCCAGTGTGCGCAGCAATGGCGAACACTATCCGGTGCGGGTGGCGCTGACGGCGATCCGCGACGCCCACGGCGACGTGTCCAGCTATATGGCGATGCTGTCCGACATCAGCGAGCGCAAGCGGCTCGAGGAGCAGGTGCGGCACCAGGCCGAGCACGACGCCCTGACCGGCTTGCCCAACCGCATCCTGTTCCTCGACCGCCTGCACCACGCGCTGGCCACCTGGCGCCGCCAGCGCGACCGCTGCGCCGTGATGTTCCTCGACCTCGATAAATTCAAGCCGATCAACGACACCCATGGCCACCAGGCCGGCGACGCCGTGCTGCGCGAGGTCGCCGCGCGCCTGCGCGCCTGCGTGCGCCGGGTCGACACCATCAGCCGCCTGGGCGGCGATGAATTCGTGGTGCTGCTGACCGACATCAAGGGCGCCGACCAGGCCGCGCACGTGGCTGGCGCCGTCACCCAGGCGGTGGCGGGGCCCATCGACCTCAAAGGGCAGCAGGTGACGCTGTCGGTCTCGATCGGCATCGCCCTGTGCCCCGACGACGGCGATGATGTCGAGGCCCTGCTGCACCATGCCGACGTCGCGATGTACCACGCCAAGCAGGATGGACGCGACACCTTCCGCTTCTTCAATCCGGCCATGAACGCCCATGTCATCGAACGGGTCGAGCTCGAGAACCGGCTGCGCAAGGCGATCGAGAGCCATGAGTTCGTGCTCGAATACCAGCCCGAGGTCGAGGTGGCCAGCGGCCGCGTCGGCACGGTCGAGGCCTTGCTGCGCTGGCGCCATCCCGAGCGCGGCCTGCTGCTGCCGCGGCACTTCTTGCCGGTGGCCGAGGAGTCCGGCCTGATCGTCCCGATCGGCGAGTGGGTATTGCAAGAAGCCTGCCGCCAGGCGCGCGCCTGGGGCGAGGCGGGTTTTCCGGTCACGGTCGCGGTCAACCTGTCCGCCGCCCAGCTCGCGCATGCGGGGCTGCTGCCAGCGGTCGATGCCGCCTTGCAGGACGCCGGCCTGGCGCCGGGAGCGCTCGAGCTCGAGATCGTCGAGGAAGCGCTGGTGCGCGGCGAACCGGCTTTCGAGACGGCGCTGGCGCTGCGCGCACGCGGCGTGCAGCTGAGCATCGACCGTTTCGGCACCGGCACCTCGAGCCTGGAGGCGCTGCGCCGCTTCCCGCTCACCAAGCTCAAGATCGACCGCAGCTATGTGGGCGACGTCGGGCACGATCCGGTCGATGCGGCGATGGTGCCGGCCATCATTTCGGTGGCGCGCAGCCTGGGCTTGCGGGTGGTGGGGGAGGGCGTGGAGACGGCCGAGCAGCTGGATTTTCTGCGCCAACATGGCTGCGACGATTACCAGGGCTTCTATGCCGGCGCGGCCATGGCGAAACCCGATTTGTCACCGCATTCTGGCTGATGCGGTTGCCGGACCGTTGCCGGTCACGTCAAATCACGTTGCCCGAACAAGCGTATCCTGGCCAGCACCTGCCCATGATCCGACGCCTCGGGCAAGCCGAGATTCAGGTGATCGTTCAGGTACACCACGTCCACCACTTCCCCGATCGCCCCCGGCAGCGCCGGATTGAATTCGGGCGACACCAGGATGTGGTCGATGGTCGAATGGCGCGTGTCGTGCAGGATCGAGAAGCCCACATGGCGCTGGTGGTCGAGCCGGCGCTGCACCTGGCTGGCGTCGAACATGCGCTCGCCGACCGGCGTGCCTTCGCCTAGCACGATCTCGGTGGTCACCGAATCGGCCACGTCGTTGAAGTCGCCCAGCACGATGCGCGGCCGGCGGTTGGCGTGGGCCATGTCGGTGAGCAGCACGCGCAGCGCGGTGGCCTCGGTGCCGCGCCTGACAAGCGAGCGCAGGCAGGCCAGCGCATACAGGTGAGGGTCGGCGCCGCTGTCGCTCGAGCGGTAGTCGGGCCGGCGCGACTTCAGATGGACCACGACCACGTCGATCACAACCCCCGACGCCGCGATCACGCCCGCATGCAGCGGCGCGCGGGTGAACCGGTCCGGGTCGCGGCTGCCGGGCGGCATCGTGACGTTGTCCGGGAACATGGGCAGCTGCGATCCGGGCTCGGCCAGCGGCAGGCGCGAGACCAGGGCCACGCTCGGGGTCAGGCGCGGCGCGTTCGGGTCGGGGTCGAAGCCGATGTGGTGGGCGTCGCGATAGCGCCGGCTGCGCCGCAGCACTTCTTTCAGCACGCTTTGCGAAAAGATCTCCTGGAAGCCGATCACGTCGGCATTGATCAGGTCGAGCTGATGCGCGGTCCAGTCGAGCTTGGCCTCGTATTCCTCGGCCGTGAAGGGCGCGAGGTTGTCATACAGGCGGGCGCCGGGCGGGGCCAGGTTGAAAGCATTGAAGGTGGCAAAGCGAAGTTCTTCCTGCATAATAGAAACCCCTATTGTTCGTCTTTAGCGTAACACGCATGGCCAAGAAAGAGCACGTCTCAGAGACACCCGCCACCCAGTTCCTGCGCAAGCATGCTGTCGCATTTTCCGAGCATCCTTATGAGTACGAAGAACATGGCGGCACGGCAGTGTCCTCGAGCGCGCTCGGCGTGCCCGAACACGATGTCGTCAAGACCCTGGTCATGCAGGACGAGGCCGCCAAGCCGCTCATCGTGCTGATGCATGGCGACTGCAAAGTGTCGACCAAGAACCTGGCGCGCGCCATCCCCTGCAAGTCGGTCGAGCCGTGCAAGCCGGACGTCGCCCAGCGTCACTCAGGGTATCTGGTCGGTGGCACCTCGCCGTTCGGCATCCGCAAGGCAATGCCGGTCTACGTCGAGGAAAGCATCCTGGCGCTGGACAAGATCTACATCAATGGCGGCCGCCGCGGCTACCTGGTCGGCATCGATCCGAAAGTGCTGGTCGACGTGCTGAAGGCGCGCCCGGTGCAGTGCGCCCTGGCCGAGTAACTTTATCCTTCGCGATCCGATGGTGTATATTCACGACCGATTTCCGGTAAGACCTTTGGGCCGGAACCCACTGAGAGACTAGATGAACACCCTGATTGCCACCATCGCCGCCTATTTGCTCGGCTCGATTTCCTTCGCGGTCGTGATGAGCCGTGTCTTCGGCCTGTCCGACCCGCGCACCTATGGCTCCAAGAATCCCGGCGCCACCAATGTGCTGCGCAGCGGCAGCAAGAAGGCCGCGATCGCCACCCTGGTCGGCGACGCCGCCAAGGGCTGGCTGGCAGTATGGCTGGCGGTGCAGTTCGGCCCCGACGTCGGCCTGGACGACACCGGCATCGCCCTGGTCGCGATCGCCGTCTTCCTTGGCCACCTGTGGCCCGTGTTCTTCCGCTTCGTGGGCGGCAAGGGCGTGGCCACCGCGCTGGGCGTGCTGCTCGGCATCAACCCATGGCTCGGCCTGGCGACCCTGGCCACCTGGCTGATCGTCGCCTACGCCTTCCGCTATTCCTCGCTGGCCGCCCTGGTCGCCTCGATCTTCGCGCCGTTCTACTACGGCCTGCTGTTCGGCGTCGATCCGATCCTGTTCTCCGTGTTCGTGATGAGCGCGCTGCTGCTGTGGCGTCACAGCGCCAATATCGGTAACCTGATCGCCGGCAAGGAATCGAAGATCGGCAGCAAGTCTGCCGGGGCCAAGAAGGCAAAATAAAGCCGGCGCGCGCCGGATTTTCTTGCAGGCGTTACCATTCGTCTCGAACAGCGGCACATCCGTGCCGCGCCGGACAGAAAGGTGGTAAGCCGTGAGCAAGCAACTCAGGATCGATTTTGTGTCGGACGTCTCGTGCCCCTGGTGCGCGATCGGCCTGAAATCGCTGGAACAGGCCCTGTTGAAGGTCGGCGACGAGGTGCGCGTCGACCTGCATTTCCAGCCCTTCGAGCTGAACCCCGACATGGGACCGGACGGCCAGGACATCGTCGAGCACGTGACGCAGAAATATGGCGCCACGGCCGAGCAGCAAGCCGCCACCCGCGAGACGATCCGCGAACGCGGCGCCGCCGTCGGTTTTACCTTCGACATGGAGCGGCGCGGCCGCATCTACAACACCTTCGACGCCCACCGCCTGCTGGCCTGGGCCGAGGACGAAGGCAAGCAGCGCCAGTGCAAAATTGCGCTTCTGGAAGCCTATTTCACCCGCTGCGAAGACCCGAGCAACCACGAGGTGCTGCTGCGCACGGCCGAAAGCGTCGGCCTGGACCGTGAGCGGGCGGCCATCATCCTGGGCTCCAATGAATACGCGGAAGACGTGCGCACGCGCGAACAATTCTTCCAGCGCGCCGGCGTCAAGTCGGTGCCGGCGATCATCATCAACCAGCGTCATTTGATTTCCGGCGGGCAGCCGCCGGAAGTGTTCGAGCGGGCGTTGCGTGAGATTCCAGGGTTGGAAGCAGGGGCTGAATCGCAAAACTCTGAGGCTTGAGTCAGCTCAAATACGTCGTTCCCGCGCAGGCGGGAACAGTGCCACTGGCACTGTTCCCCCTAAGTTTGCTAGCGCTGTCGTAACGCGAACAACTTAGGTTCCCGCCTGCGCGGGAACGACGGTCTTGGGGCAAACAATGCTGCATATGTCCCATGTGGCTCTAGCATGGGGACTTACGTCAACTCCAACACCACCGGCTGATGATCCGACGCCGCCGTCTCCGACTGCACGTCGAGCGCCGTCAGCCGCGATGCCAGGTCGTCGGTGACGAAGAAATAGTCATAGCACTCAGGCCGCTCGGGCCACGGGAAACCGTGCAGTCCGGTGGTCGGTGCGCGCGCCATGTCGCCGTGCACCACGCGCCAGGCGTCCACCAGCGGCAGCGCGCCGGGTTCCGGCTGCGCCAGCAGCGCCTGGTAATCCGGCGCATCGGGCGCGAAATTGAAGTCGCCGCACAGGATCGCCGAACCGGGCCGGAAGCCCAGCTGGAACGGCGCATCGAGGTTCGGATCGGGCTGGAACAGGCGCGAGCGGGCGCAGGCTTCGGCATGCAGCTCGCGGATGCGCGCCACTTGCGCCATGCGCTGCGGCGGCGAATAGTATTCCAGGTGTGTGGTCAGCAGGCGCAGCTTGCCGGTCGGCGCATCGATCACGGTTTCGAGCAGGCCGCGCGGCATGCCGGCGGGGTGCTCCGGATCGGCCGGCCAGGGCAGCAAGTGACGGTGCACCTGCGAGATACGGTACTTGGAGAGGATCAGGTTGCCGAACATCCGCGGAACGTTGTTCTTGTAGATTTCACTCGGGGCGTGCTCCATCGCGTGGTAGCCGCCGAATGCGCCGCTGAGCTGCTTGAACTGGTTGGCGCTGGCGCTGCCCTCGAGCTCGGGGTGGTTGGCGGCCACCTCCTGCAGGCAGATCACATCGGGGTTCAGCCGGCGCAGCACATCGATGATCGCGTGGATGCGTATCCTTCCGTCCTTGCCACAACCCCAACGAATATTCCAGCTTACTACGCGCATTGTTCACCTCCGTAAATCTTGATCGACGGATATTGCCACCGTTTGGCGAGCAACGGTCACACGGTAGGATCGATGTCAGGCTGGCAAGTTCAATGGCGAATTCGAGCGATTTCCTTGTTATTCAGGCAGCTTCGAGCTCGTCCAGCGGCCAGCGTGGGCGCACCGTGAAGGCGTAATCGCGCTGGGCCAGGGCCGGGTTGCGCTCGAGGCGCATGGCGCCGGCAAAGGCGATCATGGCGCCATTATCGGTGCAGAATTCCAGCTCCGGGTAATAGACCTTGAACTTGCGCTTGGCGGCGGCCGCGTTCAGCGATTCGCGCAATTGCTTGTTGGCGCCGACGCCGCCCGCGATCACGAGGCGCTTCAAGCCTGTGTGCTTCATTGCATTGACGCATTTCGCGGTGAGCACATCGACGATCGCATCGACGAAGCCGCGCGCGATGTTGGCCTTGTCCTGCTCGCAGATATTGGCGATGACCTTTTCTTCGTGGTTCTTGACCACGGTGAGCACCGCCGTCTTCAGTCCCGAGAAGCTGAAATTGAAATCCTTGCTGTGAAGCATAGGGCGCGGCAGGGTATAGGCGGTCGGATCGCCGAACTCCGCCAGGCGAGAAATCGCCGGCCCGCCCGGGTAGCCCAAGCCCAGAAGCTTGGCTGACTTGTCGAAGGCTTCGCCGGCCGCGTCGTCCAGGGTCTCGCCCAGCAGCGTATAGCTGCCGACGCCGTCGACCCGCATCAGCTGGGTGTGCCCGCCCGAGACCAGCAGGGCGAGGAAGGGGAATTCGGGACGCTCGGACGCGAGCAGCGGCGACAGCAGGTGACCCTCGAGGTGGTGCACGCCGAGCACGGGTTTATCGAGCGCCAGCGCCAGGCTGCAGGCGACCGAGGAGCCGACCAGCAGCGCGCCGGCCAGGCCCGGGCCTTGCGTATAGGCGATGGCGTCGATATTCGACGCCGGCAGGTCCGCGCGCTTCAGAACCTCGTCCAGCAGCGGAATGGCGCGCCGGATATGGTCACGCGAAGCGAGTTCCGGCACCACGCCGCCATACTCCTCGTGCATGGCGACCTGCGAGTGCAGGGCGTGGGACAGCAGGCCGCGCTCGGTGTCATACAGAGCAAAGCCGGTTTCATCGCAGGAGGATTCGACGCCGAGAACGATCATGGAAGGAGCAGTTTGAATTAGGCAGAACCGTCGATTTTACCGTACGGTTCGTTCGAATTCACGGACGCTGCAATAACTCCTTGTGCGCCTGACGCAACATGCTCTCGGTCTCTTCCCAGCCGATGCAGCCATCGGTCACCGAGCAGCCATAGGTCAGCTGCGACAGGTCGGCCGGAATCGCCTGGCTGCCGCTGACGATATTCGACTCGATCATCACGCCCACCAGCGATTGATTGCCATGACGAATCTGCTGGATCACGTCCGACATCACCAGTGGCTGCAGTTCCGGCTTCTTGTAGCTGTTCGCATGCGAGCAGTCGACCACCAGGTTGGCCGGCAACTTGGCCTTGGTCAGCGCCTGCTCGGCAATCGCCACCGACACCGAATCGTAGTTCGGCCGTCCGCCGCCGCCGCGCAGCACCACGTGTCCGTAGGCATTGCCGCTGGTGCGCACGATCGATACCGAGCCCTGGCCATTGATGCCCAGGAAGGCATGCGGATTGGCCGAGGACAGCACCGCATTGATCGCGATGCTCACGTCGCCGTCGGTGCCGTTCTTGAAGCCCACTGGCGTGGACAGGCCGGACGACATCTCGCGGTGGGTCTGCGATTCGGTGGTGCGCGCGCCGATCGCGGTCCAGGCGATCAGGTCGCCCAGGTATTGCGGGGAAATCGGATCCAGCGCTTCGGTCGCGGTCGGCAAGCCCAGCTCGCACACGTCGAGCAGGAAGCGGCGGGCGCGTTCCATGCCGACCTCGACGCGGAACGAGTCGTCCATGAACGGATCGTTGATATAGCCCTTCCAGCCGGTGGTGGTGCGCGGCTTCTCGAAATACACGCGCATCACCAGCACCATGGTGTCGCTGACTTCGTCCTGCAGCGCCTTCAGGCGGCGCGCATAGTCGAGGCCGGCTTCTGGATCGTGGATCGAGCAGGGGCCGACGACGACGAACAGGCGCTTGTCCTTGCGATCCAGGATATTGCGCAGCGTCTCGCGACCACCCATGACGGTCGCATAGGCGCGGTCGCTCAGCGGCAGGGCTGCGTGCAGTTCGACCGGCGTGGGCATGCGGGCGAACGAGCTGACATTGGTATTTTCAATTTGAGGCGTGCTGATCATGATGCTGTCTGGTTTTTTCAGGTGGATCGGCCAGTGTAGACGGAAATTGCTGCACGTGCATAAGCGATATCGCAAAAACCACGTTGCGCCACTCCCTACGCCGCCCCTCGTGCAGCAGGCGAATCCCGTTCCCGTGTATCCTTTTGCCATGACTACCGACACGAATGACATCGAGCGCTTTGTCGCCGCCCCCTTCATCAAGGAAATCGGCCGCGGCGTCAAGGGCGCGCGCAGCATGACGCGCGAAGATGCGCGCGCGCTCTACGCCGCCATGCTGGAAGGCCGGGTCTCGGACCTCGAACTGGGCGCCATCCTGCTCGCCATGCGCATCAAGGGCGAGTCCGTGGACGAGCTCGGCGGCTTCATGGACGCCGCCGCTGCCTCGTTCGCGCCGCTGCCCACGCCGCGCGGCGAGTTCGCCCCGGTCCTGATCCCGACCTATAACGGCGCGCGCAAGCTGGCCAACCTGACGCCGCTGCTGGCCCTGCTGCTGGCGCGCGAGGGCGTGCCGACCCTGGTGCACGGGGTGCGCACCGACCCGGGCCGCGTAACCACCGCCGAGATCCTGCGCGAACTGGGCATGCTCGATGCGACCACCACCGCCGAGATGCTCAACGAGTTCGCCCACTTGCGTCCAGCCTTCATGCCGATCGAGCACCTGGCCCCGCGACTGGCCCAGATGCTGTCGCTGCGGCGGGTGCTGGGCGTGCGCAATTCGACCCACACCCTGGTCAAGATCCTGCAGCCTTTCGATGGGCCGGCGCTGCGCCTGGTGTCGTACACCCATCCCGAATACCTGGAAACCCTGGGCGGATTCTTCGAGGGCGTGGACAGCGAAACGCAGGGCGACGCCTTCCTGATGCGCGGCACCGAGGGCGAGACCGTGGCCCATCCGCACCGTGCCCAGCGCATCGACTGGTTCCATGCCGGCCAGCGCGCGCTGCTGGTCGAGCGCGATGCGCCGACCGACGACTTGTCCGAGGTGCCCGATGGCCGTGACGCGGCCACCACCGCGGCCTGGATCGGCGCCGCGCTGCGCGGCGAAGTGCCGGTCCCGGCCTCGATCGCGACCCAGGTGGCGTATTGCGTGGAAGTGTCGCGCAAGATCCGCGCGCGCAGCCAGCCGCTGGAATAGTTGCTTACTTATTGCCCCTTTAGCTGCTGACCGGGACCCGCTACTGGCATTACAATGGCAGGTTCGACGGACGGCGGGAAGCAGCAAGCATGGCAAAACAATACGATGTGGCAGTGATCGGCGCGGGCGCGGCCGGGATGATGTGCGCGGCCGTAGCGGCCCAGCAGGGCAAGCACGTGGTGCTGATCGACCATGCCGGCAAGCTGGCCGAGAAGATCCGCATCTCGGGCGGCGGCCGCTGCAATTTCACCAATATCAATGCCGGTCCGCAAAACTACCTGTCGCAGAATCCGCACTTCTGCAAGAGCGCGCTGTCGCGCTACACGGCCCAGGATTTCCTGGCGCTGGTGAAGAAATACCGCATCAGTCACCACGAAAAGCACAAGGGCCAGTTGTTCTGCAACGACTCGGCCGAACAGATCATCGCCATGCTGCGCGCCGAGTGTGATGCTGGCGGCGTGGAATGGCGCATGCCGTGCAAGGTGGCGGATGTGCAAAAGCTGGAGACCGGTTTCTCGATCGGCACGGATGGCGGCGAATTGCTGGTCGACACCGTCGTGGTCGCCACTGGCGGCCTGTCGATCCCCAAGATCGGCGCGACCGACTTCGGCTACCGCATCGCCAGACAGTTCGACCTGAAACTGGTGGAGACCCGTCCCGGCCTGGTGCCGCTGACCTTCGACGGCCCCAGCTGGGAGCCCTTCGTGCCGCTGGCCGGCATCGCGCTCGAGGTCGAGGTGAGCACGGGCAGCGCGAAAGGGAAGGGGAACTTGCGCGGCCATTTCCGCGAAGATTTGCTGTTCACGCACCGCGGCCTGTCCGGCCCGGCGATCCTGCAGATTTCGAGCTACTGGCAGCCGGGTACGCCGATCGTGATCGACCTGCTGCCCGAGATGGACGTGGCGGAGACCCTGATCGGCCTGAAGAAGACCGAAAAAAAGCAGCTGGGCAATGTGCTGGCCCAATGGCTGCCGGCGCGCCTGGCCGATGGCTTGCTGACGGCCAATGGTTTTGATCCAGCCGCGCGCCTGCCCGATATGACCGACGCGAAATTGCGCCAGTTGGGCGACGCGATCAACCGCTGGGCTATCGTGCCGACCGGCTCGGAAGGATATCGCAAGGCCGAGGTGACCTTGGGCGGTGTCGACACCAGGGAGCTGTCGCAGCAGACCATGATGGCCAATAAAGTACCGGGTTTGTACTTCATCGGCGAGACGGTCGACGTCACCGGCTGGCTAGGTGGCTACAACTTCCAGTGGGCCTGGGCATCGGGTGTCGCGGCCGGCCTGGCGCTGGCCAATGGCTGATGTGTCAATCGCGGCACACCGCGATTGACAGCGACATAAACGCTTCCATTGATCGACAAACGATGCTAGAATTTCGTTCTTGTCTAAATCCAACGGTTCAATTTTTACATGACCACTATCCGCCTTAAAGAAAACGAGCCGTTCGAAGTCGCAATGCGTCGCTTCAAACGCACCATCGAAAAAACCGGTCTGCTGACTGAACTGCGCGCACGCGAGTTCTATGAAAAGCCAACCGCAGAGCGCAAGCGCAAGCTGGCAGCTGCCGTGAAGCGTCACTACAAGCGCATCCGCAGCCAGCAACTGCCGAAGAAACTGTACTAATTACAGATCAGCCGGCCAAGACCCGGTGACGGCGATGTCTGTCCCGGCGAGTCGCTGATGTCCGCAAGCCCGCTTCGGTTTCGCCGCAGCGGGTTTTGTCGTTTGTGCCACGCCACAGGCGGTCTCGGCACAGATCCAGTCATACCACCGAATACGGAGATTCCATGAGCTTGAAAGAACAACTGACCGAAGACATGAAAGCAGCGATGCGCGCCAAGGAAACCGGCCGCCTGGCCGCCGTGCGCCTGATCATCGCCGAAGTCAAGCGCAAGGAACTCGACGAACAGACCCAGCTGGACGACACCCAGGTGATGGCCGTGATCGAAAAAATGATCAAGCAGCGCAAGGATTCGATCACCCAGTTCGAAGCCGGCGGCCGCGCCGACCTGGCCGACATCGAGAAGGCCGAGATGGCCATCCTGTCGACCTATATGCCTGCCGGACTGTCTGACGAAGAAATCGCCGCCGAAGTCGCCGCCGCCGTGGCCGCCACCGGCGCCAGCGGTCCGCAAGACATGGGCAAGCTGATGGGCGTGCTCAAGCCGAAGCTGGCGGGCCGTGCCGACATGACCGTCGTCTCGGGCCTGGTCAAGAAGGCCCTGGCCGGCGCCTGATAAGCCACATGATGTCCCGGCGCGCTACCGTGCGGGGACATCATCTTGTTGCATATCAACTTGCAGCAAACGCTGCGGTATAGTCTGCTCCTAGACAAACACTGTGTAACGCCAAGTGATTCCGCAAACTTTCATCACCGATTTACTTAACCGTGTCGACATCGTCGACATCGTCGGCCGCTACGTCCAGCTCAAGAAGGGCGGCGCCAATTTCATGGGCCTGTGCCCATTCCATAACGAAAAATCCCCCAGCTTCACGGTCAGCCCGACCAAGCAGTTCTATCACTGCTTCGGCTGCGGCGCCCATGGCACCGCGATCGGCTTCCTGATCGAGTACTCGGGCATGGGCTTCGTCGATGCCGTCAAGGACCTGGCCCAGAACGCGGGCATGATCGTGCCCGACGCCGACGACCGCATCCCGCCGGCCCAGCGCGCCGCCCAGCAGGCGCAGACGCTGGCCATGACCGATGCGCTGGCCCAGGCCTGCAATTTTTACCGCGCCCAATTGCGTGAAGCACCGAGCGCCATCGCCTACCTCAAGAACCGGGGCCTGACGGGCGAAGTGGCTGCCCGCTTCGGCATGGGCTACGCGCCATCCGGCTGGGACGGCCTGCGCTCGATCTTCCCTGACTACGATGCCCACGTGCTGGTCGAATCCGGCCTGGTGATCGACAAGGTCGATGAGCAGGGCAATCACCAGCGCCGCTACGACCGCTTCCGCGAGCGTGTGATGTTCCCGATCCGCAATACCAAAGGCCAGGTGATCGGCTTCGGCGGCCGCGTGCTCGACGGCGGCGAACCGAAATACCTGAACTCGCCCGAAACCCCGCTGTTCCAGAAAGGCCTGGAACTGTACGGCCTGTTCGAGGCGCGCCAGGCGATCCGTGACGCCGGCTACGTGCTGGTGACCGAAGGCTATATGGACGTGGTTGCGCTGGCCCAGCTGGGCTTCCCGCAAGCGGTCGCCACCCTCGGCACCGCCTGCACCACGACCCACGTGCAAAAACTGTTGCGCCAGACCGACGACGTGATCTTCAGCTTCGACGGCGACAAGGCCGGCCGCCGCGCCGCGCGCCGCGCGCTGGAGGCCTGCTTGCCGCAGGTAAGCGACGACAAGACGATCAAGTTCCTGTTCTTGCCGCAGGAACACGACCCGGACAGCTTTGTGCGCGAGCGTGGCGCCGAAGCCTTCGAGCAAGAGATTTCCGACGCGATGCCGCTGTCGCAATTCCTGTTGCGCGAAGTGACGCAGGAACATGACCTCGACACACCGGAAGGGCGCGCCCACGCCCAGTTCGAGGCCAAGCCGCTGCTGCAGGCGATGACGCCGTCGAGCCTGCGCCTGCAGATCGTGCGCGGCCTGGCCAGCCTGACCCAATCGACGCCGGCGGAGATCGAAAGCCTGTTCGAGTTGTCCAAGCCGGTGGCGACCGTGCGCCGTGCGCCGCCGCGCCAGGGGCGGCCCGAGCCGGTAGGGCTTGAGCTCAAGATGCTGCGCATCCTGGTCGCGCACCCTCACCTGGCGCTGCAGCTCGACGAGCAGGCCCTGAAGGCCTTCGATTATTTTGGAGAGGAAAGTTCTGATCGCCTGCGCCACCTGGTCGAGACCGCGCAGGCCTTGGGCGAACATGGCACCTTCGCGGCCCTGTCCCAGCAGCTCAGGGAAGTGACGAATGAATACGATGCGATGATCGCCGAAATCGCTGCGGAACCGGAAAATGAGGTCGATGGAGACCGCATTGTTCTGTTAAGTTCTGTGCGACAGATCAAGGTGGATTCTTTAAAGCAGGAGCTTAACCAGTTGTTTTCTTCTGGATTGACCCCAGATCAGGTGAGTGCTCGCTACCGCGAGATTGTTGCTCAGCAGGACCTTCTGGCCCGCGAGGCCGCTGCCGAGATGGCACCCCGATGATCACCTGGCTCCGCCCTGGACGCCCAGGCGCTCGCAACTGGAAAAAGGTGGGGTGCGTGCTATAATAAAACGCTAACTATTGCAACTGTTGAAACCATTTTCGGTTCAATTGGACGCGTGGTGTTTCAGTTAGCGAGGCCCAAGAAATTGGGCCTGCAGGATGATGTAAGGTAACAAAACTTTATTTTTAACCATCGTAAAGTTAGTCGTTGTGACATCGAAAGCGCCTGTGCCAACCAAGAAACCCGAAACCAACGTGGCTGCGAAAACCACGAGAGCGTCTGCCGCCAAGGCGGACAATTCGCAAGACAAGGCCGAGGTTCGTACGGCGAACCCAGCGCCTGTCAATCAGACGACCGATGCGGCTACCCTGGCTGCGATCGACACGTCAGGCTACGTCCTGCCTTCCGTCAAGGTGCCGGGACGCCGTGGTCGCAAGCCGAAGGAATTTACCCCCGAGAACGACGAGATCGCGGCACTGAACGCGGTCGAGCGCGCCGAACTGAAGGCGGCGGACAAGGCCAAGGCCAAGGACCGCAAAGCCAAAGAAAAAGCGCTGCTGAAAGACGCGTTCTCGTCGGATACCGAGGCCAGCGAGGAAGAACTCGAGCTGCGCCGCAACAAGCTCAAGGCCCTGATCAAGTCGGGCAAGGAGCGCGGCTTCCTCACGTATTCCGAGATCAACGACCATCTGCCCGAGAATATCGTCGATCCGGAAGCGATCGAAGGCATCATCGGCACCTTCAACGACATGGGCATCGCCGTCTACGAGCATGCGCCCGATGCCGAGACACTGCTGCTGTCCGATAATGTTCCTAACGCCACGAGTGACGACGAAGCCGAGGCTGCCGCCGAGGCCGCGCTGTCGACGGTCGACTCCGACTTCGGCCGCACCACCGACCCGGTCCGCATGTATATGCGCGAGATGGGCTCGGTCGAGCTGCTGACCCGCGAAGGCGAGATCGAGATCGCGAAACGCATCGAGGACGGCCTGAAGGACATGATCCAGGCGATCTCCGCCTGCCCGGTGACCATCGCCGAGATCATCGACGCCGCCAACAAGATCGAGCGCGACGAGATCAAGATCGACGAGATCGTCGACGGCATGGTCGACCCGCAAGGAGGCGAAGATACCTCGCCGACGGCGGTCGCCCCGACCTCGACCGATTCCGACGACGACGAGGAAGACGAAGAGGACGCCGAAGAAGCGGAAGAGGAAGAAGAAGCCTCGACCGGCACCGGCGCCGCTGCGGGCTACTCGGCCGAGCAGCTCGAAGCGCTCAAGCAGGCCGCCCTCGGCAGGTTCGACGAGATCGGCCAGCAATTCGACAAGATGCGCAAGGCCTTCGAGAAGGACGGCTATAACTCGAAAGCCTACGTCAAGGCGCAAGAGGCGATCTCGAGCGAGCTGCTGGGCATCCGCTTCACGGCCAAGGTGGTCGAGAAGCTGTGCGACACCTTGCGCGGCCAGGTCGACGAAGTGCGCCACATCGAGAAGCAGATCCTCGACGTCGCGGTCAACCGCTGCGGCATGCCGCGCGCCCACTTCATCAAGGTCTTCCCGGGCAATGAAACGAACCTGGAATGGGTCGACGGTGAAGTCAACGCCGGCCACGCCTATAGCGCCATCCTGGGCCGCAACATCCCGACGATCAAGGAACTGCAGCAACGCCTGATCGACCTGCAAGCACGCGTCGTGCTGCCGCTGCCAGACCTGCGCAACATCAACCGTCAAATGGCGGCCGGTGAAATGAAGGCGCGCAAGGCCAAGCGCGAAATGACCGAGGCCAACTTGCGTCTGGTGATTTCGATCGCCAAGAAGTACACCAACCGCGGCCTGCAATTCCTCGACCTGATCCAGGAAGGCAATATCGGCCTGATGAAGGCGGTGGACAAGTTCGAATACCGTCGCGGCTATAAATTCTCGACGTATGCGACGTGGTGGATCCGCCAGGCGATCACCCGCTCGATCGCGGACCAGGCGCGCACGATCCGTATTCCGGTGCACATGATCGAAACGATCAACAAGATGAACCGGATCTCGCGCCAGATCCTGCAAGAGACCGGCGCCGAACCGGATCCGGCGACGCTCGCGATCAAGATGGAAATGCCGGAAGATAAGATTCGCAAGATCATGAAGATTGCCAAAGAGCCAATCTCCATGGAAACGCCGATCGGTGACGACGACGATTCGCATCTGGGCGATTTTATCGAGGACAACAACACCCTGGCGCCGTCGGATGCAGCCCTGCACGCCTCGATGCGCGGCGTGGTCAAGGACGTTCTCGACTCGCTGACGCCACGCGAAGCCAAGGTGCTGCGCATGCGCTTCGGCATCGAGATGTCGACCGACCACACGCTGGAAGAAGTGGGCAAGCAGTTCGACGTGACCCGCGAGCGGATTCGCCAGATCGAGGCGAAGGCGCTGCGTAAACTCCGTCACCCATCGCGTTCGGACAAGCTCAAGAGCTTCCTCGAAGGCAGCAGCTGATTCGTGGTACAGGCTTGACGTACCAGCAGTAAAGGCAATATGCTCTCGCCACTTCGCTCATCTGGTGTCCAGCCGGTGAGCAGGTGGCGAGTTCTACTTCCACCGTTCCAGTTTCTGGGCCTCTAGCTCATGCTTGGTTAGAGCAGCGGACTCATAATCCGTTGGTGCCGTGTTCGACTCACGGGAGGCCTACCAAACAAAAACAAGGCTTACGCGAATTTCCCGCGTAAGCCTTTTTTGTTTCCGGACCAGTTCCGGTCTCGTAAAGGCGTCAGCCTCGATTCGCTGCGCAGGTTCAGGCAAGCCTGCCCATGACGAACGTCGCTATCGGCCCCACATCCACTTCGATATCGACATACCCTCGCGCACGAAGCAGCGCCTCGAGTTCCACGGCTTGTGTGACTTCGCCCCCGCTACGCAGCGTTCGCAACGACGACATCACCGCCATGAACGGGTCGTCCGGTCGGGTGTACAGCGGCGCCACCAGCCAGCTTCCGCTGCACGAAGCGGCCGCGATCCGGTCGATCGCCTGTTCGAGCACTGGCAGTGTCATGAACATGGTGGGAAGCCACGCCAGCGTATAGCGCGGACCGGGATCGAGTGCGGTCACGTCGAGACGCCGCAGCCGGATGCGCCCGCCATGCGCGCTGGCGGCCACGTTCTCGGCGGCGAGACGCAATGCGGGTTCCCAGATGTCGATCGCATCGATATCGAGGTCAGGACATGTCTGCGCGGCCCGTAGCGCGACGCCGCCGACCCCGGTGCCGACATCGAGAAACACGCCATCCAGCGCAGCCTGCAGGGAAGGCCGTGTGCTGGCAAGGCCGAGTATGCGGTCGAATGCATTGCTGGAGGAACGCCCCATCGCCTGGAGATGGTTGCGGTCTTCGATCTTCCACTGCGCTGTGCGATCGGGTTCCCTGAACAGTTCGCCGCTTTCCACGAACGCCATCTCGATCTCGACGAGTAATGGCGCGATCTCCGCATCGTCGAGGTCTGCGGCGGCATCGCCCAGGGCCAGTCGCAGACCGTCCCTGATGTGCTCATGGATTGCGGTATCGACGCCGGTGCCGGAACGCAGCTTGAGCGCTGCGCCGATCACCGCCAGCATCCGCGCGGCGCGAGCGAGTTCGTGGATGCGGTTAGAAATAACTCCTGACACGTAATACTCCCTGATCGAGTTGAGACTGCGAGACACGCAAGGTCACAAGCAGATACGCAGGCATGCGATGCCCGGATGCGCCATGCGATGCCATTGCTCAAAACGTAAGAGTTAATTGCGTCGGGCGCCGATTCTCCTCCGAGCCTTGGCGCGCCACACTGTTAGCGTTACCTGCCACGGGTAACTCCCTCAGCGCCGCTCCATTCACAAGCAATGAACCTGAAAGAGGATGATCATGACCGCTCTTCGTTTCCATCGCGTGGGCCTTGCGCTCACCGCCTGCGCGACGCTGTTTGCCGCGCTGATCCAGCCCGCCCACGGCGCCACGCCGGCGCCGGCAAAGCCCGCGTCACAGGCCGCGGCCGCCGTCAGCTACCACAAGGTGGACGTCGACGGTGTCAAGGTTTTCTACCGCGAAGCCGGCCCGAAGAACGCCCCAGCCATCCTGCTGCTGCATGGCTTCCCGACCTCGTCCCACATGTTCCGCGAGTTGATTCCGAAGCTGTCCGACCGCTACCGCGTGATCGCGCCCGACTTTCCCGGCTACGGCCAGAGCGACCAGCCGCCGATGGACCGTTACACCTACAGCTTCGATAACCTGGCTGCCACCATCGACAAGTTCACCACCAAGGTTGGCCTGACCCGCTACGCCATGTACGTGATGGACTATGGCGCGCCGATCGGCTATCGGCTGGCGGCAGCACATCCCGAACGGATCAGCGCCATCGTGGTCCAGAATGGCAACGCCTATGACGAGGGGCTGGACAACCCGTTCTGGGTGCCGGCCAAGGCCTACTGGAAGGACAAGAGCGAAGCCAATGCGGCCAAGCTGCGTCCCCTGTTCGAATTCGACGCCACGCGCTGGCAGTATTCCGAAGGCTACCGCGACCCTGCCAGCCACGTCAGTCCCGATTCCGCCGTGATCGACCAGGCCTATATGGACCGCCCCGGCAACAAGGCGATCCAACTCGAGATGTTCTACAGCTACGGCACCAACCCGCCGCTGTATCCGGGCTGGCAGGCATATTTCCGCAAGCACCAACCGCCGATGCTGATCGTCTGGGGCAAGAACGACAAGATCTTCCCGGCGGAAGGCGCCGCTCCCTATCTGCGCGACTTGCCCAAGGCCGAGCTGCACCTGTTCGACACCGGCCACTTCGCGCTGGAAGAAGACGGCGAGCAGATCGCACGCCTGATGCGCGACTTCCTCGGTCGCAAAGTCAGGCGCTGAGCCGGCGCGCCTGGGTCAGCGTGCCGACCGCGATCATGCATAATGGCTGCCATCGACCACCCGTCCCGAGAAGGCGCGCATGACCGGCAACGCCAGAGCAGAGCAAATCACCGTCAACGACATCGAGGTCGGCATGCGCGTCTACGAAGCGCTGGCGCACCACGCAGGCTCAAGCCAGGGCGCGCCGATCGGCTACAAGGACTTGCTGACCTTCGCGCGCTCGCTGCACCCGAAAGACTTGGTGCTCGGCCGGGCGGTCCCGATCGGCATCGGCATGAAGCTGCGTTTCGTCGACGCCTTCTGCGCCGCTCATGGCTATCCCCGGCTGTCGAGTCTTGCGGTCGACCAGGAGAGCATGCTGCCGGCCAAGGGATACGACGGCGATTGGGACGCCGACCGGCGCGCCGCCGCCGCATTCGACTGGTCGAGCGCCGATGCGCAACTGCCGGCGTTCGCCAGCGCCCAGCGGGCCGCCGTGCCGGCGCGCCTGAAGCCGCGCAAGGAGCGCCCAGCCGACGTGTCCTGGTATGCCTATTTCTGCTCGCACCGCAAGGAGTGCGAGTGGATCGGGCAGGAAGACAAGCACGAGATCATCAACCTGATCATGGCGGGCCTGGATCCGGAAACTGCGTTCGGGCGGGTCAAGGCGGCCAGGGCCGACGCCGCTGGCCCCACCGAAGCGGGTTGAATTACTGGGCCACGGGTTTGGTCACCTCCTTCGCGATGCCTTCGGCTTCTTCCTGCGCCCGCCTGGCGGCCGCCTGCGGCGACAACGGCGCCTCCACCGACGGCTCCTCGTCATGCTCGGCAGGCGGCACAGCATCCGCGTGCGGCTTGATCAGGTCGAGCCGCACCGCATACCGTACCCCATTGCGATAGGCATTGGCCGCGATCTGTCCAGCATCGTTGATGGCGCGCGGGTCGCGGATGTCCCATCCCGAGGCGGGATTGATCAGCGCGTTCAGGCTTTGCATCTTCTTGCCGCGCCAGATGAAGCCGGACAGGTGATCGCTGTCGCCGACGATGTGGCCGCGATTGTTGATGCCGGTGCCTCCGCTCGAGCGCTCCACGGTGGGCGGGCGGCCGTCGATGTCGATCAGGCGCCCGCGGCTGTACAGGAAGGCGACCCGGTTGCGGAAGAAGGTCGGCACCCCGGCATAGCCGGTGGCCTGGCCGCGGTCGTTGATGGACAGTGCGCCGTTGGGCGTCCAGCCAAAGTCGCCCAGGTCGCGCATCTTGCCCTTGGTCCAGATAAAGGAACGCAGCGGCTGGTCGGGGAAGGTCAGCGGACCGGATTCGCCGGCGATCTGGTTCTTGTTGTTGAGGGAAGCGGAGAAGGTGATCGGATTTGTGCCGGGGAAGTCGTTGGGCAGGTCGCCGATATCCGTCAGCGCGCCGTTCGGCGCGCGCAGGAAGCTGCTGATGCCTTCATTGAAGGGCGTATCCGACGCGAAGGCGATGATGTAGCCGGCATTGTTGATGTCGCGCCAGGTGGTGAACCTGCCGCCGATGACGCCGATGTCGCGCAATCTGGCGCAGTCGTAGACGAAGCCGCGCTGCTGGCCGCCAGTGGTGGTCCACTGGCCCAACACCTGGCCCTTGTCGTTGATGGCGACGGCGACGCTGGCCGTGCCTTTCAATGTGCCCAGGTCGACCAGGCCCTTGCCGCGGTTGAGAAAGGCATGATTGACCGTCGGGGAATACGGATAGTAGCCGACCACCACGCCGGCGCTGTTGATGTCGGCGGCCGTGCTGTTGGCCGGCCCCACCACCGTGACCTTGTACTCGGGGTAGGCCGAGGCCGCGCCGGCCAGGGTGAACGACATCAGGACCAGAGACAGGCGATGACGCAAGTACATGACGATCTCCTTGGGTTAGTAATGAGAAGGGGGGGAACTTACTGCGCGACCGGCCGCGCCACCTCGCGTTCCTGGGCCTGCGCCTCGGCCTTGGCCAGTGCCGCCTCCAACGCCGGCGACGCCGGGAAGGCCAGCAGCTCGGCCCGGGCTTCGGGGTCCAGCGCCGGCGCCGCATCGACGTGTGGGCGGATCAGGTCCAGGCGCACCGCGTAGCGCACGCCGTTGCGGCCGGCGACGGCCGCTATCTGGCCGGCGTCATTGATGGCGACCGGGTAGCTGATGTCCCAGCCCGATGCCGGATCGATCAGCGCGTTGAGGCTCTCCATGCGCTTGCCGCGCCAGATGAAACCCGACAGGTGGTCGCTGATGCCGACCACGTGGCCGCGGTTGTTGATCCCGGCGCCGGCGCTGTACCGGTACTCGGTTGCCGGGCGATCGTCGATGCCGACCATGCGCCCGTGGCTGTACAGGAAGGCGACGCTGTCGCGCGGCCCTGCCGGCAGGAAGGCCTGGCCGGTGATCTGGCCGCGGTCGTTGATCGCGAGTCCCATATTGGGCGTCGAACCCAGGTCGCCCAGGTCGCGGATCACGCCGTTCTTCCAGACGAAGGCGCGGTATCCCGGTTCCGGGGTAGTGAAGCGTCCGGAGCGGCCGGTGATCTGGTTGCGGTTGTTGATCGCGGCGGGGACAGTCTCCGGCGCGCCGCTGCCGTCCCATGGAATCGCGCCAAGGTGGGTGAAGGCGCCGTTCGGCGCGCGCAGGTAACCGAGCGTTTCACCGGTGTCCGGATTGCGGCCGGAGGCGGTGATGTAGCCGGCATCGTTGATGTCGCTGTAGCCGGTGACCTTGCCGGAAATCGTGCCGATGTCGCGCGCCTTGCCGCAGGCATAGATGAAGCCGCGCTGGCGCCCGTCGGCGCTGCGCCAGTTGCCGACCACTTCACCGCGATCGTTGATGCCACTGGCCGAACTCCACACGCCTTTCAGGGCGCCCAGGTCGACCAGGCCCTTGCCGCGGTTGAGGAAGGCGCGCCGCCGGTCGCCGCCGACTGGATAGTCGCCGACCACCACGCCGGCGTTGTTGATGCCATAGGCCCAGCTGTTGGCCGGGCCGACCACCGTCACCCGGTATTCGGGGTAGGCCCAGGCACTGCCGGCCACGGTGAACGAGAGCAGGACCAGCGACAGGCGATGATGCAGATACATGACGATCTCCTCGATGGATGAGAATGGCGGCTTCATTGCGCGACCGGTTGCACGATTTCGCGCGCCTGCGCTTGGACCTCGGCCCGCGCCAAAGCCGCCGCTTGCGTCGACGATTGCGCCGTGGCCGCCGCCACCTCGGCCGCCTGGTCGGCATCCAGCGCCGGATCCGCCAGGCCGTGCGGCCGGATCAGGTCGAGCCGGATCGCATACTGCGCGCCGTTGCGGATGGCGGTGGCGGCGATCTGGCCGGCATCGTTGATGGCCTGTGCATCCGTGATGTTCCAGCCGGTTTTGGGATCGACCAGCGCGTTCAGGCCCTGCATCCGCTTGCCGCGCCAGACGAAGCCCTGCAGGTGGTCGCTATAGCCGACGATATGGCCATGGTTGTTGATGCCGAGTCCCTCGCTATACCTCGGCTCGATGGCGGTGCGGTTATCGATGCTCTCCAGGCGTCCATTGCTGTACAGGTAGGCCACGCGGTCGTGCACGCCGCCGGCGAGGACCGCGGCGAAACCCGTGGCCTGGCCACGGTCGTTGATCGCATTGGCGCTGTTGGGCGTCAGCCCGAAGTCGCCCAGGTCGCGCAGCGTGCCCTTGGTCCAGATGACGGCGCGGTACGGCTGCTCCGGGAACGCCAGCGGCCCCGACTTGCCGGAGACCTGGTTGCGGTTGTTCAGCGCGTAGACCTGGGTGATCGGATGCTCGACCGGCAGGTGGCCGATGGCCGTCAAGCGACCGTTGGGCGCGCGCAGGTAGCCGCTCGGGTCGCTGTCGGTGTAACTGGTGGCGATCGTATAACCCGCATTGTTGATGTCGCTGTAGACCGAGCCGCTTCCGATCACGCCGATATCGCGCTGCCTGCCGCAGGAATAGATGAAGCCGCGCAGCTGGCCGCCGGCGCCGACCCAGTTGCCGAGCACCTCGCCCTTGTCGTTGACGGCCACCGCGCCGCTCGACGTGCCCAGCGCGCCCAGTCTGACCAGGCCGTTGCCGCGGTTGATGAAGCCGTGGGTACTGCCGCCGACCGGATAACTGCCGACCACGGCGCCGGCCTGGTTGATGTCGGCGGCGCTGCTGCCGGGCGGCCCGACGATCGTCACCCGATACTCCGGGTAGGCGCAGGCGGCGCCGGCCACGGCGAAGGACAGCAGGAACAGCGCGATGCGATGAGGCGTGTGCCGCATAACAATTCTCCTTGTTAAACAAGGGCTTGCGTCGATTTGGCGGGCCCGTCGATCAACTTACGCCGTCGCAGTACCCTGGATTTGGCGCCGCACAAGCCGGACAGCCGGGCGCCGGCCGCGCATGCCGAATCGATCAGCATGCGCAGCGAAAGGATTGGCGGATGGAATGGGAATGCTTGCCGTTAGCGTGTGCCGACGTCGTTCCCGCGCAGGCGCACTGGTGTCCGGAATGTTTATACGCAAAGTATGCACGTCGTTCCCGCGCAGGCGGGAATCCAAGTGAAGTCACAGAATGTTCATGCTCTAGCGTGGCCCGAACGTTCATCCGAGGTCGATTTTTAGGCAGCTGGCCGGCTGCACTTGGGTTCCCGCCTGCGCGGGAACGACGTGGTTTCTCCTATGAAGAGGCCTTTTGCAAGCGCCCGAAATTATCCCGGACACCAGTGCGCGCAGGCGGGAACCCAAGTCCTTCGCGCCGCCGCTACGTCGAACGCAGCGTCAGCGCGGATAAACTTGGGTTCCCGCCTCGCGGGAAGTCGTTACCTCCAGTGGAGGAAACGACGTGTTTCTGTCAGCCTCTATCCGGCCACGCCAGCGCGAAGCAGGTCCCGCCGCCCACCGGATAACAGCGCGCCTCCCCGCCATGCGCCAGCGCGATCGCCCGCACCACGGCCAACCCCAGCCCGCTGCCCGATCCACCCTGCAGGCGCGCCGCGTCGCCGCGCTGGAAAGCGTCGAACAGCTTCGAGGCGAACGCCGGATCGATCCCGGGCCCGCTGTCCGTCACGCTGAGACGGCATTCGCCGCCGCCCCATGCCAGAGCGATCTCGAGCGACCCAGGCGCCGCATGGCAGCGCGCGTTTTCCAGTAGCGCCAGCAAGGCCTGGCGCATGCGCGCCGGATCGCATTCGACTGCGCCTTCCTGCAGCCGCAGTTCGGGCGCCAGGCCTTTGGCGCGCAGGTCGGGTTCGGTCAGGGCCAGCACGTCGCGGATCCCGGCCGCCAGGTCGCAGCGCTCCACCTGCAGGGTCAGGTGGCCGCTGTCGGCCAGGCCCACCACCCGCAAGTCCTCGATCAGCCGTCCCAGGTTCTCGACCTGGACCAGCAGGTTGCGAAACAGTTTTTCGCTCGGCTCGAACACGCCTTCGGCCAGGCCCTGGATGCGGCCGCGCAGGATCGTGACCGGGGTGCGCAGCTCGTGGGCGATGGCGGCGTTCCAGAACACCTGTTCCTGCGCCATCCGGTCCAGGCGTTCGGCCATCACATTGAAGTCTTCCACCAGCAGCGAAGCCTCGCCCAGCGAGCGGTCGTCGCTCGTCGCGCGCGCCGACAGGTCGCCGTTCGACACCCGGCGCAGGCTGCCCGCGACCGACGTCAATGGCGCCAGGATGCGGCGCGACAGCTTGGCGGCGGCGAACACCGCCAGCACCACCGCGCTCAAGGTCGACAGCACGATCCAGCCCCATTCGGGGCCCGAGGGCATCCAGGCGCCGGCCGGGGCCAGGTGGGCGGGGGCATAGGCGAACATCACGAAGTAAAAGACGTAGGAGCCCACCGTGATCGCCACCACCACGCTCAGCACCAGCAGCGTCATGGTCAGCACGATCTGGCGGCTCAGGCCGTGGACGGGTTTCACGTCTTGCCGCCGAACTTGTAGCCGACGCCGCGGATCCCGCGCGGCACGTCGGCCACGCCCGCCTCTTCGAGCTTGCGGCGCAGCTTGCTGACGTGGCTGTCGACCGTGCGTTCCAGCGTGTCGCCCTCGGGCAGGCAGTGGGTGAGCAGGTCGATGCGGCTGAACACCTGGCGCGGCGAGCGCGCCAGATAGGCCAGCAGCTTGAATTCGGTCAGCGTCAGATTGGGTGCGGTGCGCCCGTTGGCCAGCGTGACCTCGTGCTTGTCCAGGTCGATGACGAGATCGTCGACGCGGATCACGGACGCCCCACTGCCCGCCGCATGGGCCAGCGTGCGGCGCAGCACCGCCTGCGCGCGCGCCACCACCTCGGCCGGGTTGAAGGGCTTGACCACGTAGTCGTCGGCGCCGATGCGCAGGCCGGTCAGCTTGTCGACGTCCTGGTCCATCGCAGTCACCATGATCACCGGCGTGCCGCCGCGGCGACGCATCTCGGACAGCACCATCCAGCCGTCCAGGCCCGGCATCTGCACGTCGAGCAGCACCAGGTCGGGCCGCGCCGTCAGGTGCAGGTCGAGCGCCTGGCGGCCATCCTGCGCGCGCAGCGTGCGAAAGCCGCCGCGCGAGAAATAGGCGGTGAGGATGACCGCGATCTCGTCGTCGTCCTCGGCGATCAGCACCAGGGCCGGTCCAGCGCCCGATTGCGCGGTCATCTCCATCGAATCTCCATACAAGGGCAACCGAATGCCAACGTGCACACCGCACAATCGCCGTTTGCCCGACCCGCTACTCTACCCATGCCCCAGTTTTTCATCAACCGTCCCGTGTTCGCCTGGGTGATCGCCCTGTTCATCGTGCTGCTGGGCGTGATCGCCATTCCGCAGCTCCCGGTGGAACGCTATCCCAACGTGGCCCCGCCCACCGTCAGCATCACGGCCGTCTATCCGGGCGCGACGCCCCAGACCATGAACGACGCCGTAGTCGGCCTGATCGAACGCGAACTCTCCAGCGTCAAGAACCTGCTGTACTTCGAGTCGTCGACCGATACCACCGGCACCGCCCAGATCACCGCCACCTTCCGGCCCGGCGTCGATCCCGACATGGCCCAGGTCGACGTGCAGAACCGCATCAAGGCGGTCGAACCGCGCCTGCCGCAGACGGTGCGCCAGAACGGCCTGATCGTCGAGTCGACGATCTCGAACTTTTTGATGTTCATCGCGCTGACGTCGGACACCGGCGCCTTCGACGAGACCGACCTGGGCGACTACATGGCGCGCAACGTGGTCGAGGAGCTGCGCCGGGTCGAGGGCGTCGGCAAGGTGCAGCTGTTCGGCGCCGAGAAGGCGATGCGGGTCTGGGTCGATCCGGCCAAGCTGGTGGCCTACAACCTTTCGATGACCGACGTGACGGCCGCCATCGCGCGCCAGAATGCGCAGATCGCCCCGGGCCGGGTGGGCGACGCCCCGGCGCCGCCGGGGCAGCAGATCACGGTGCCGCTGACCGCCGAGGGCCAGCTGTCCACGCCGGAACAGTTCCGCGCCATCGTGCTGCGCGCCAATCCGGACGGCTCCACCTTGCTGCTACAGGACGTGGCGCGCATCGAGCTCGGCGCGCAGAGCTATGGCTTCAGCACCCGCGAGAACGGCCACGTCGCCACCGCCGCCGGCGTCCAGATGGCGCCGGGCGCCAATGCGGTGGCCACCGCCGCCGGCGTGCGCGCGCGCCTGGCCGAACTCTCCAAGGCGATGCCGGCCGGGATGAAGGTCAGCGTTCCTTTCGACACCGCGCCGTTCGTGGAGATCTCGATCAAGAAGGTGGTGATGACCCTGCTCGAGGCGATGGTGCTGGTGTTCCTGGTGATGTACCTGTTCCTGCAGAACGTGCGCTATACGCTGATCCCGGCGCTGGTGGCGCCGATCGCGCTGCTGGGCACCTTCACGGTGATGCTGATGGCCGGCTTCTCGGTCAATGTGCTGACCATGTTCGGCATGGTGCTGGCGATCGGCATCATCGTCGACGATGCGATCGTGGTGGTCGAGAACGTCGAGCGCCTGATGGCGACCGAGGGCCTGTCGCCCAAGGAGGCCACGCAGAAGGCGATGCGCGAGATCACTGGCGCGGTGGTCGGCATCACCCTGGTGCTGACCGCCGTGTTCATCCCGATGGCCTTCGCCAGCGGCTCGGTGGGCGTGATCTACCGCCAGTTCTCGCTGTCGATGGCGGTCGCCATCCTGTTCTCGGCCTTCCTGGCGCTGTCGTTTACGCCGGCGCTGTGCGCCACCCTGCTCAAGCCGGTCGAGGGCGGGCATCACGAAAAGAAGGGCTTCTTCGGCTGGTTCAACCGCGGCTTCGAGCGCCTCACGGCGCGCTACTCGTCCACCACTACGGCGCTGGTCAAACGCGCCGGCCGCATGATGCTGGCCTGGCTGGCGATCGGCATCGCGCTGGCCTTCGCCTTCGGCCGGCTGCCGTCGGCCTTCCTGCCCGAGGAAGACCAGGGTTACTTCATGACCTCGTTCCAGCTGCCGGGCGACGCCACCGTCGAACGCACCCTCGAGGTGGTCAAGGCCTATGAAGCGCACGTGGCTTCGCGCCCCGGCCTGGGCGACAACGAAGCCATCCTCGGCTTCGGCTTCTCGGGCTCGGGCCCGAACGCGGCCATGGCCTTCACGATGCTCAAGGACTGGGACCAGCGCGACGGCGCCACCGCCCAGGGCGAGGTGGCGGCGGCGCAGGAAGCGATGAATGCCAGCCGCGAAGGCATGATCATGAGCCTGATGCCGCCGGCCATCGACGGCCTGGGCAACTCGTCCGGCTTCGCGCTGCGTTTGCAGGACCGTAGCAACCAGGGCCAGGCGGCGCTGATGGCGGCCCAGGACAAGCTGCTTGCGCTGGCCGCGCAAAGCCCGCTGGTGGCCGGCGTCTATCCCGAAGGCTTGCCGCCCGGCGTGAGCGTGCGCCTCGACATCGACCGCGCCAAGGCGCAGGTGCTGGGCGTGGCGTTCGCCGACATCAGCGACACCCTGTCGGCCGCCATGGGCTCGGTGTATGTCAACGACTTCCCGAACGCCGGACGCATGCAGCAGGTGATCGTGCAGGCCGAGGCCAGCGCCCGCATGCAGGTCGCCGACGTCCTCGCGCTGAACGTGCGCAACGTGAACGGCGGCATGGTGCCGCTGGCCGAGGTGGTCAAGCCCGTCTGGACCGAGGCGCCGCCGCAGCTGATCCGCTACCTGGGCTATCCGAGCGTGCGCATCGCGGGCGCCGCGGCGCCGGGCGCGTCCAGCGGCGAGGCGATGGACGAGATGGAGCGCCTGGCCGGCCAGCTGGGCCCCGGCTTCGCAGTCGAGTGGACCGGCCAGTCGCTGCAGGAACGCGAAACGGCGGCCCAGGCGCCGCTCTTGATGGCGCTGTCGATGCTGGTCGTGTTCCTGGTGCTGGCCGCGCTGTACGAGAGCTGGTCTATTCCGTTCTCGGTGATGCTTGTGGTTCCGCTGGGCCTGATCGGCGCGGTGGCGGCGGTAATGCTGCGCGGCCTGCCCAACGATGTGTTCTTCAAGGTCGGCATGATCACCGTGATCGGCCTGTCGGCCAAGAATGCGATCCTGATCGTGGAATTCGCCAGGCAGCTGCACGACGAAGGCAAGGGTTTGCTGGAGTCGGCGGTGGAGGCGGCGCGCCTGCGCCTGCGGCCTATCCTCATGACGTCGCTCGCGTTTGCGCTGGGCGTGGTGCCCCTGATGATCGCGTCAGGCGCCAGCGCCGAGACCCAGCACGCGATCGGCACCGGCGTGTTTGGCGGCATGGTGGCGGCCACCGTGCTGGCGGTGTTGTTCGTGCCGGCCTTCTTCGTGTTTGTGGTCGGCCTGCAGGAGCGCATTGCGCGCTGGCGCAAGCGCAAGCCCTGATTCCGGCGAACTCTCTCCAATTGTCACGAGCGCGTGGCTAAAAAGTCACAAAAAACTGACAAGTCCGATAGGTTGTCGTTCATTTGTAATTAGATGTATTTCCTTGTGGCAACTTACTGCATATACTCCCCGCAGTTGAGTTGCCGCATGGAAACAAATGTCAGTCCTTCCGCATTATTTTCGCCCCTGTGCGTCGATCGCCCTGTTCGTCGCCAGCTTCTCCCTTCCAGCGCTTGCACAGGATGTGTCAGCGCTGGCCGAGCAGCAGTTGCAACTCCAGCAGCAGCGCGAGGAAGCCCGGCGCAAGCGGGACGAGGCCCAGCCGGACGTACGCCTGCAAGGTGCGCCGACGGCGCCGGCCGGCTATCCCGCCGCCGAGTCTCCCTGCTTCCTCATTCACACGGTCGAGCTCGAAGGAGAAGGCGCCCAGGATTTCGCGTGGGCGCTGGACGCCGCGCGCCCCGGCCGCGGTCGTTGCCTGGGCAGCGCCGGCATCAACGTCCTGGTCGGGCAAGTCCAGAATGCACTGGTCGCGCGCGGCTATGTGACTACCCGGGTGGTCGCCGCGTCGCAAGACCTGCGGGACGGCCGGTTGCAGCTGACCCTGGTGCGCGGGCGGATCAGGGCGATCCGCTTCGCCGGCGCCGAGCCGGGACACTGGCGCTCCGCGCTGCCGGCCCGCCCGGGCGACCTGCTGAACCTGCGCGCGATCGAGCAGGGCCTGGAGAACCTCAAGCGGGTGCCGGGCGCCGAAGCGGACATCAAGATCGTGCCGGCCGACCTGCCCGGCGAAAGCGACCTGCAAGTCCAGTGGCGGGGCGGCCGCGCCTATCGCCTTGCCGTGTCGCTCGACGACAGCGGCAGCCAGGCCACCGGCACCTACCAGGGCGGGGTCACGCTGTCGGTCGACAATCCGACCGGCTTCCAGGACCTGTTCTATCTCACGCTGAACCATAACCTGCCCGGCGACAGCCCGTCCGGCGATTACGGCACGCGCGGCTATGCGGCACATTACTCGGTGCCATGGCAATACTGGCTGTTCTCGGCCCAGGTCAACGACTATCGCTACCACCAGAGCGTGGCCGGCGCCAACCAGGACTACATCTACAGCGGCAGCAGCCTGAACACCGAGTTGAAAGCGGCGCGCCTGGTGTACCGCGACGCCGTGCGCAAGACCACGCTCTCGGTGCGCGCCTACCAGCGCCGCAGCCACAACTTCATCGACGACACCGAAGTCGAGGTGCAGCGCCGCCGCATGGGCGGCTTCGTGCTCGGCATCGCGCACAAGGAATTCATCGGCCGCGCCACGCTCGACGCCGCGCTGGGCTGGAAGATCGGCACCGGCGCCTTCGGGACCCTGGCGGCGCCGGAAGAGCCCTACGGCGAGGGCACGGCGCGCCCGCGCCTGCTGACCGCTGACCTGGCCCTGCAGTTGCCGCTCACGCGCGACCTGGCCTGGTCGTCCTCCTGGCGCGGCCAGTGGAACCGCACGCCGCTGGTGCCGCAGGACCGCTTCGCCATCGGCGGCCGTTACACCGTGCGCGGCTTCGACGGCGAAACCAGCCTGTCGGCCGAGCGCGGCTGGCTGCTGCGCAACGACCTGGCCTGGACGCTTCCCGGCACCCGCCAGCAGCTGTATGCGGCGATCGACCATGGCCAGGTGTCCGGCCCCGGCGCCGAGCGCCTGCTGGGAACGCGCCTGAGCGGCGCCGCCGTCGGCTGGCGTTTTGCGTGGGGCCGCCTGCAGGGCGAGCTGTTTGCCGGCGCCCCAGTCGACCGTCCCGAAGGCTTTCGCACCGCCAGCGTGACCACCGGCTTCAACCTGAACTACGACTACTGACACCCATGAACAAGCTCCGTTACCGTCTCGTCTTCAACCAGGCCCGCGGCATGCTGATGGCCGTCCAGGAAACCGCGCGCAGCCAGGGCAAGAGCCCGGGCGAGACGTGCGCACCGGCGGGGATGCGCGGCATGGGCGGGCCACCGTTGCTGCGGCGCCTGGCATTGCTGCTGGGGACGGCGTTCGGCGGCGCCTTGTGGTGCGGGGCGGCGTTGGCCCAGATCGTGGCCGACCCGCGCGCACCCGGCCAGCAGCAGGCGACCGTCCTGCGCACGGCCAACGGCGTGCTGCAGGTGAACGTGCAGACCCCGAGCGCAGCCGGCGTGTCGCGCAACGTCTATGCGCAGTTCGACGTGCCGCACGGGGGCGCCATCCTGAACAACGCCCGCACCGACGTCCAGACCCAGCTTGGCGGCTGGGTCCAGGCCAATCCCTGGATGAAGGAGGGCAGCGCGCGGGTCATCCTGAACGAGGTCAATTCGAGCAATCCGAGCCGCCTGCAAGGCTTCGTCGAAGTGGCCGGGCCACGCGCCGAAACCGTGATCGCCAACCCGGCCGGCATCGTGGTCGACGGCGGCGGCTTCATCAACGTCAGCCGCGCCACCCTCAGCACCGGCGCGCCGCAGATGGTGGATGGACGGCTCACCGGCTTCGACGTGCAGCGCGGCGTGATCGCCATCGAAGGGGCCGGCCTGAACGCCAGCCAGACCGACTACACCGCGCTCATCGCGCGCTCGGTCCAGCTCAATGCCGGCCTGTGGGCGCAGCGCCTGGACATCGTCGCCGGCGTCAACCGGGTGGGCCTTGGCGATGAACCGGAGGCGGCTCCCGTCGTGACACCGGCGGGCGCCAGCCACACCGACGCGCCGTCCTATGCGATCGACGTCGCGCGGCTGGGCGGCATGTACGCCAACCATATCTGGCTGGTGGGCACCGAAGCCGGGGTCGGCGTGCGCAATGCCGGCGAGATCGGCGCCGCCGCCGGCGACCTGGTCGTCACCAGCAGCGGCCGCCTGGAAAACCGCGGCACGATGGAGGCGAAAGAACGCCTGGATGCGCAGGCACGGGCGATCGAGAACGAGGGCGGCATGCTCGCCGGCGCTGGCCTGGCGCTGGCGGCGCAGGAGCTGCGCAACGCGGGCGAACTGGCCACCCACGGCCAAGCCCGGATCGTCCTCGAGGGGGCGCTCGACAACCGCATGGGCACGCTCGAGGCGAATCGCATCGAGATCGCCGCCACCACGCTGACGAACCGCGACGGCAGCATCGTCCAGACCGGGGGCATGGCCCTGGGCCTGGAGGCGCAGGCCGTGTCGAACGGCGGCGGCACCCTGGGCCAGGCCGCCGCCGCGCCTGCCACAGTATCGCCGGCAGCGCCGGCGGCGCCAGTCGGTGCGGACACGCCGGTGGATGCTGGAGCGGGAACGCCACCGGCCGCGCCAATCGTGTCAGAAGCGTCAACGCCAACGCCAACGCCAACGCCGGCGCCGGTCGTGGCGGACGGCATGCTGAAGGCCGACCTGCTCGACAACGACGGCGGCCGGATCGAGGCCAGCGGCGGCGTTGGCGTGCGCGCCGGGCAATTCATGAACCTCGGCGGTGAGGCGCACCTGGAGAAGCTGGAGGTGCGCGGTCCACGCTTCGACAATGCCGGCGGCACGCTACAGGTACGTGACGCGCTGCAGGTCGAGACCGGCAGTTTCGGCAACCGCGCGGGCAGCCTGCTGGTGGGCGGCGCGGCCGACGTCGTCACCGGCGGCTTCGACAACGTCGACGGGCTGCTGCAAGCCAGCCGCCTCGCGCTGCAGGCCACCACGCTGGACAATAGCGGCGGCATGCTGCGCCACGTCGGTGCCGCGCCGGCCGCGATCGTGGTCGACGGCGAACTGAAACAGCAGGCCGGCGCGATCCATACGGCATCGGCGCTTAAGTTGCGCGCCGGCAGCATCAGCGGCGCGCGGGGCACGCTGAACGTCAGCGGCGACCTGGACCTGGTCAGCGGCGCCGCCAGCGCGACGCAGGGCGTCTGGCGCATCGGCGGCGACGCCCGCATCGCGACCGGCGACCTGGACGCCAGCGAAGGCATCGTCAGCGCCGAGGGCGCGCTGGCGCTGGCCAGCAAGTCGATCGACAACAGCAACGGGCGCATCGTCGCCGGTACCAAGGCGACGGTGCGGGCCGATGGCGCGATCGACAACTCGCGCGGCCTGATCCAGGCCGACAGCGCGCTCGAGGTCGCGGCCGGCGGGCGGCTGCTGAACCGGGCAGGCACCGTCGAGACCCTCGGCGCGCACGCCACGTTGGCGCTCGAGGCGGCCTCGATCGACAACACCTCCGGCCGGCTGGTCAATACCGGCGACGGGGCGGCCCGGATCGTGGCCGGGGTCATCACCAGCGATGGCCTGATCGGCGGCAATGGCAGCCTCGACATCGAGGCCGGACGGCTGGCCAACGAGGACAAGGGCCGCATCGTGTCCGCCGCCGCCATGGCGCTGGCCGTCGATACCCTGCTGACCAACCGCGGCAGCATCGCCAGCGGCGCGGCGCTGGCGGTGCGCGGCGCGCGCGCCGAGCTCGACAACCAGGGCAGTATCCTGGCGCAGGACGACCTGCTCATCGACAACGGGGCGATCGTCAACCGCGGCACGATCGCGACCGCCAGCGGCGGCGCGGGCGCGCTACTGGTGGACACCGGGCGCCTCGACAACGACGGCGGTGCGCTGCAGGCCGCCGCCAACGCCCGCATCGAGGTGGCCGGCCGCGTCAGCAACGTCGAGGGCGTTATCGACGCGGCGGGCGAGCTGCGACTGAAAGCCGGCGGCAATCTCGACAATACAGGCGGCGACATCATCGGCGGCCAGCGGATCGACGTCGCGGCACGCAATATCGACAACCTGGATGGCAGGATCGTCAGCACCGGCCACGGCGACTCGGTCGTGAAGGCGGCGGGCACGATCGATAACGGGGGCAGCATCGGCGCCCGGGGCGCGCTCACGGTCGACGCGCGCGTGCTCGAGAACCGTGCCGGCGCCGACATCGCCGCGCACGGCGCCCTCGACCTGGGCGTGAGCGAGCGTCTGGTGAACCACGGCGCCATCAGCAGCGGCGGCGCCATGACCTATGACGAGGGCGGCGCGCTGCTGGAAAACCGCGGCACGATCACTGCCGGCGGCGACATGCGCATGCGCGTGGACACCATCGACAACCAGGGCGGCGCGATCCTCACCCTCGATGGCGCCGACATCGCGCTGGCGGCCAATACCCTGGACAACCGCGGCGGACGCGTGATGGCGGGCGATGCGGCGCGCTTCGATATCGCGGGCGAGATGAACAATGACGGCGGCCTGGTCCAGGCGGGCGACGCGCTGCGGGCGCGGGTGGGCGGCAAGTTGAGCAACGCGGCCGGCACCATCGAGGTGCTGGGCGAGCACGGGACCCTGGCGATCGACGCCGGCGCGATCGACAACATCGCCGGACGCATCGTAAACGCCGGCAGCGGCGACAGCAGCGTGCGCGCCGCCGCCACGCTGGACAATACCGGCCTGATCGCCGGCAATGGCAAGCTGGCGGTAGAGGCCCACGACGCGCGCAACAGCCCCGATGGCGTCATCGCCGCGGGCGCCGCGCTCGAACTGACGCTGCATGGCAGCCTGGACAACGCGGGCACGATCAGCAGCCGCGCCACGCTGGACATGGACGCGACGACGGCGTCGGTGAAGAACCGCGGCGTCATCGTCGCCGGCGACGACGCCACCCTGGCAGTCGGACGGCTCGACAACGACGGCGGCCGGATCGTGACCGCGCTCGATTCCGGCGCCAGCCTGGCGCTGCAGGCCGACAGCGTCAGCAACCGTCGCGGCGCCATCATGGCCGAAGACGCGATGGCGGTGCAGGTGACGGAAGGGTTCGACAATACCGGCGGCACGCTGCAGGCAGTCAACCGCATGGACGTGGCCGTCGGCGCCACGCTCTACAACGACGCCGGCCTGATCGAGGCGAGCGGGTCGGCGTCGACCCTGGCGCTGCAGGCCGGCACCGTCGCCAATGGCGGCGGGCGCATCGTCAACGTCGGCGTTGGCGCTGCCACCGTGACCGGCGACGCGATCGTCAACAACGGACTGATCGCCGGCAACGGCACTCTGGATGTGGCGGCCGGCACCCTGCTCAACGAGGCACAGGGAACGATCGCCTCCAGCGGCGCCATGCAGGTCGCCATCGGAACCGCGATGGACAACCGCGGCGCCGTCAATAGCGGCGCCACGCTCGACATCGGCGCCCAGGACGCGGTGGTGCGCAACAGCGGCCTGGTGGTCGCGCGCGGCGCGCTGGCCATGCGCGCCGGAGAGCTGAACAACGACGGCGGCCAACTGGCCACGGCAGGCGGTTCCGGCGCGGCGCTGCGCATCGAGGGCGGCGATATCAGCAACCGCAAGGGCCTGATCCTGTCCGACGCCGATGCGACGATTGCCAGCAGCGGCGCCATCGACAACCGCGAGGGAACGCTGCAGGCAGCCGGCTCGCTCGCGCTCGATGCAGCCGGCAAGATCGACAACGATGCCGGCGTGATCGAGGCGCTGGATCCTGCGGCTACCCTGGCGCTGCGCGCGGGGGAGCTCGATAATGGCAGCGGGCGGCTGGTCAACGTCGGCGCCGGCGCCACCAGCATCGATGCCGGCAGCATCGCGAACCGCGGCCTGGTGGCCGGCAACGGCCAGGTGACGCTGGCCGCCGCCAGCATCGACAACGCCGCGTCCGGCACCATCGCCGCCGGACGCGGGCTCGAGATCGACGCCAGCGCCAGCATCGTCAACGCCGGCCTGGTGAGCAGCCATGACGCGCTGCTGGTGCGCGCCGCGACGGCAAACGTGCGCAACAGCGGCCAGATCGTCAGCGGGGCCGACGCCACGCTCGACACCGGCGCCTTCGAAAACAGCGGCCAACTGGTCACCACCGCGGAAGGCGGCGGCGACATCGCGCTGCGTACGGGCGACGTCGTCAATGCCGGCGGCGCCATCGTGGCGGCCGGCGCCATGCGCATCGACACCGACGGCACGCTCGACAACGGCAAGGGCACGATCCGCGCGGTCCAGGCGCTGCAGGTTGCGGTCAGCGGCAGCCTGCTCAACCACGATGGCGCGATCGAGGCGACCGACGGCGCCACCCTGCTCGACGTGACCGCCCACGCCATCGACAACGGCAACGGACGCCTGGTGAACGCGGGCAGCGACGCCACCCGCATCGAGGCCGCCACGAGCATCGTCAACAGCGGGCTGGTGGCCGGCAACGGCCGGCTGGATTTGCTGGCGCAGACGCTCGACAACCGCGCCGCCGGAACCGTTGCCTCAGGTGGAGCCATGGACCTGCAGGTGACCCGGGTGCTGGACAATGCGGGCAGCCTCAGCAGCGCCGGCACGCTCGACATGGACCAGGCGGCGGCGCGCCTTGCCAACAGCGGCAAGATCGTCGCCGGCGAGCGCATGGCGCTGCATGCGCAGGTGATCGTCAACGACAACGGACAGATCGCCACCGCTGACGGCGCCGACATCGCGCTGGACAGCGTGACGCAGCTGAGCAACCGGGGCGGCCAGATCGTCGCCGCCGGCGACGCCAGCCTGGCGGCCGGCGGCGCCATCGACAACAGCGGCGGACAGGTTCAGACGCCGGGCCGGCTGACGGCGAGCGCCGGCGGCGCGCTGGTCAACACCGGCGGCGCCTTCGAGGCGACCGGCGCGGCCAGCACGCTTGCCATGCAGGCCGGATCGATCGCTAACAGCGGCAGGATCGTCAACAGCGGTTTCGGGCTGACGGACGTGCGCAGCCTGGCGGGCATCGTCAACAGCGGCACGATCGGCGGCAATGGCGCGCTCGACCTGGCCGGCCTGACGCTGGACAACAGCGCGAGCGGCACCATCATCGCGGGCGCCGCCCTCGAACTGGCGATCCGCCAGCGGCTGGACAATGCCGGCGGCACGATCAGCAGCGGCGGCGCCCTGCACTTCAACCAGGCCGGCGCCGCCTTCATCAACAGCGGCCGTATCGGCGCCGGCGGTGCGATCGATATCCGCGCCGCCGAAATCGACAATGGCGGCGAGCTGTATACCGCAAGCGGCTCGGGCGCCGGCATCGCGCTCGCGGCGGGAGACCTGCGCAATACCGGCGGCAAGGTGGCGGCCGACGGCCGGCTCGACGTCGAGGTGCGCGGCGGCGTGGACAACCACGCCGGCACCCTGCACGGCGGGCGCGGCCTGGCGCTGGAGGCGGGCCAGGACATCGCCAACGGCAGCGGCACGATCGAGGCCGCCAGCGGCACGCTCGACGTGCGGGCCGCTGCCATCACCAGCAGCGGCCGCATCGTCAACGGCGGCAGCGGCGACACCCTGGTCAAGGGCAGCGCCAGCATCGTCAACGACGGCACGATCGCCGGCAACGGCGCGCTCACGCTCGACACCCAGAGCCTGCGCAACGGCGCCGGCAGCCAGATCGGCGCCGGCCGCGCGATGCTGCTCGAGGCCAGCCGCGAATTGACCAATGCCGGCAGCGTCAGCAGCGCCGGCACGCTGACCTTCGCGCAGTCGGGGGCCAGCTTCGTCAACAGCGGCCAGGTCGACGCCGGCGGCCATGCGAACTTCAAGGTAAATACCTTCAACAACGATGGCGGCCGCATCTCGACGGTGAAGAACTCCGGCGCCGACGTGGTCGTGACCGCGTCCGGCCTGAGCAACCTTAATGGCGCGATCCTGGCGGACGGCAAGGCCGGCCTGACCCTCGAGGGCGCCCTCGACAACCGTGGCGGCACGCTGCAGGCGGGCAGTGAGCTGAGCGCGACCGCGAAAGGCACGCTGAACAACGACGGCGGCACGATCGAGACGATCGGCGCCAACGCCAGCTTGACGATCGACAGCGCGGCCATCGACAACGGGGGCGGCCGGATCGCCAACCTGGGCACGGGCGAAACCAGACTCACCAGCCAGGCCGGCATCCTGAACAACGGCACGATCGCGGCCATGGGCAACCTGCTGCTGACCGGCCAGGAGTTGCAGAACGGCGCGGCGGGCGTGATTGCCTCCGGCGCCAACACCCTGCTTGCGATCGACCGCCAGTGGACCAACCAGGGCAAGGTCAATAGCGGCGGCACGCTGACCTTCGACCAGGCCGGCGCGACGTTCGTCAACAGCGGCCAGGTGCTTGCCGGCGGCAATGTCGTGATCAATGCCCGGCAGGTGAACAACAATGGCGGCCAGCTCGGCACCGGCAACGGCTCGGGCGCCGACCTGGCGTTGACGACCGAGCAGATGAGCAACGAGGGCGGCCGCATCGCGACCGACCGCGACCTGGTGGTGACGACCGGCGCGATGGCCGGCATGGGGCAGCTGTTCGGCGGCCGCGACCTGGCATTGACGATGGACGGCGACTACGTGCATGGCAGCGGCGAGCAGCAGTTCCAGTCGAACCGCGACCTCAGCCTGACCGTGACCGGCAACATCACCAATACCGCCAACTTCGAGGCGATCGGCACGCTGACGCTGTCGGGCCAGCAGATCACCAACAATGCCGGCGCCACCATTGGCGGCCAGGGCGTGGCGATCAAGGCGAGCGGCGACCTGGATAACGCAGGCGAGATCCAGGGCGACGCCAGGCTCGACATCGAAGCGGCGAACGTGCGCAACACCAATGCGATCATCGGGGGCGAGGTCGGCATCAAGACCGGCAACCTGGACAATACGGGCGGCCAGGCGCTGGTCGGCGCCACGCGCTCGCTCGACCTGGGCGTATCCGGCGCGCTGAACAATACAGGCGGCGCGACACTGTACAGCAGCGGCAGCCTTTCCATCGGCGGCGTCGGCGGCGGCGCCGCAGGCCTGGTCAACAACCATTCATCGACCATCGAGGCGGGCGGCGACCTGGCGATGAACGTCGACACGCTCAAGAACATCCGCGAGAACGTGCGTATCCACCAGGTGGAGACCGTGAACGATACCTTCGCGATGTCGTTGCCGGGGTGGTACTCGCATGGAGACAACCACGACAGCTTCGAGACGGGTGCGGCCAACTACATCCCGCGCGAAGTGTACTTTGTCGACCAGAGCGACATCCTGGAAGAGACGCCTTACGTGACGCCGGACGGCTATACCGTGATCCGGGCGGTCATCAGGACGCATGCCAACGACTCCGTGTTCTATGTGGCGGCCAGCGGCCTGCATACGGCGTATGGAATGCAGGAGCGCCTGTCGAGCTCAAACGGCACGCGGGAAATCTACTACTTCTCCAAGGACGCGATGGCCAACCCGGACCAGGGCGGCGCCAGGAACAATGTCAAGGCCGGTCTGGGCACCGTGACGAAGTGGGAAAACGAGGTGGAATTCTCGAGCGACTACGGCAACTGCAGCAGCCAATGCGTGCGACTGATCACCCAGCCCGATTATTACGACCCTTCCTCGACGCTGCTGCGGGATCAACTGAAAGCGCTGGCGCCGGTGAAGGACAAGCTCGAAGTCAGGCGCGAAGCCCATCATACGGCGGTCGAGGACCAGATCGCCCCTGGATCGGGCCCGCTGTCGCAAATCCTGTCGGGCGGGAATATGCGGCTGACGGTGAACAGCACGCTCGACAACCAGTATGGCGACATCAAGGCGCGCGGCCGGCTCGATATCCTGGGCACGTCGGACATCCGCAACGAAGGCGCGACACTGTATCGCAAGCACACCTTCGATGGCTACTGGTACACGGCAGCCGGCGACAAGGTGGCGTACACGCATCCCAGCCTGTCGGAAGAGATCGGCTCGGCAGCCGGGACCATCAAGGGCGAGCAGGGCGTGAGCATCACCGGCCGCAGCTTCACCAACGTCGACGTCACGGCCGGCACGGCCGGCAATATCCGCGATTCGGTGCAGGTGCTCGGCAGCGGCCAGAGCGGCGCCGGCAGCGCCGGAGCCCAGGCCACGACCGGCCGTGGCGGCGGCGGCGTGGAAGGCGGCGTCAGGGGCGGCGCAAGCCATGCGGGGGTGGATATCAACGGCGCCCAGGCCGCAAGTGGCGGTGTGAGTGGACTGGGGGCGTCCGCGGCCAGCGGCGCCAGCGGCGTGCAGAACGGACTCGCGGCGGGCGGCACAGCCGACGCCAGTGGCGCCGGCCACGATCTGGCCGCGCAAGGCGACGCCGGCGCCAGCGGTGCGCGCAACGATGGGCGGGTCATGTCCGTCAGTGGAAACAACCAGGCCCGGATCGGCGTTGGCGACGTGCGCAGCAGCGGCGGCGCCGGCGCGGTCCAGGGCGCGACCGGCGTGCACGGCGCCGGCGTAGCCGGCGCCCGCCAGGTGGCGGCGGGAGGCCTGTTTATCCAGAACCCGGACGCCTCGGGCGACTACCTGTTCGAAGCCCGCCCGCAGTTCGCCAACCAGGGCCAGTGGACCAGCAGCGACTATCTGCTGAACCAGATTGGCATGGACCCGAACGCGACCCACAAGCGCCTGGGCGACGGTTTCTACGAGCAGCGCCTGGTACGCGAGCAGCTGTCCGAGCTGACCGGCCATTCGTCGTCGGGCGCCAGTGACGACAGCATCTACAAGGAACTCCTGACCAATGGCGCCAGCGCGGCGCACGAATTCGGCCTGCGCCCGGGCATCGGCCTGAGCGCCGACCAGGTCGCGCACCTGACCAGCGACATCGTGTGGATGGTGAGCGAGAACGTCCAGCTGCCGGACGGCAGCGTCGAGACCGTGCTGGTGCCGAAGGTGTATGTGGCGCACGCCGGCAAGGACGCGGTGAAGGCGGGCGGCGCGCTGGTGACCGGGGATGGGGTGTCGATCAACGTCACCGAGAGCATCGCCAACCTGGGCGGGGTGATCGATGGGGGGAGCGGTCGGACGGTGCTGGTGGCGGGGAGGGATATCGTCAATAGCGGCGGCACCATTGCTGGCGGCAGCGTCTCCATCAAGGCTGGCGGTGACGTACGCAACGAGTCCTTGACCGTCAAGGAGAGCTGGGCCACGTCGCAGAACGGCGGCAGCCACACGTCTCTGTCGAACCAGGCCGGCATCGTCGCCACTGGTGACCTGGTCATCGAGGCGGGACGGGATCTGGTCGACTTGGCCGGCAAGATCACTGCTGGCAACGCGTTCGTCACGGCAGGCAACGACATTCGCTTCGACACGATCAAGACCGGCAGCACCTACGAGTCGCAGATCAGCGGCTATACGCAGAACGACAGCAGCATCAAGCACGAGCTTAGCCAGATCGATATTGGCGGCGACCTGGGGATGAAGGCGGGGGGCAGCCTGAACCTGACGGGGACCCAGGTGGCGATCGGGACGAGCGGCAGCGGGACGGGTTGGCTTTCGGCGGGCAAGGACGTGAACATCGCGGCGGTGGCTAACGAGGTCAATACTAGCCAGTACAACGATCCGTCGAGCAAAGTGTACGACAGGCAGGTGCATCAGAACCAGACGGTGATCGGCGCCGGTGTGGCTTCCGCGGGTGACCTCACAGTCAAGGCTGGCACTGGCGGTGCGGGTTCGCTCAATATCGTGGCCAGCGACCTGAAGGCCGGAGATGCGCTGCAGGTGTCGGCGACCGATGATGTAAACCTGGTCTCGGCCCAGGAGCGGCATCTGTCGGACACAGCGATCAACCGCACCTCGAGCAGCATGTTGCGTAACGAGACGACGCAACAGACAGATTACGTTGACCTGAGCAAGTCGGTTGCCGGCAGCCTGTCAGGCAACACGATCGCTGTCAATGCAGGCAACGATATCAATGTGCGCGGCAGCTTTATCGCCGGCACTGGCGATGTCGATCTCGTCGCGGGCGGCGCTGTCAACATCGAGGCCGGCACCAATACCTTGACGGAGAGGCACCATAAGGAGGTCAAGGAAAGCGGTTTCCTGAGTGGGGGAGGCTTTGGCATCAGCTACGGCGAGCGCACCACGACGACCGACCAGTCGCGCGACGCGACGACCCAGAGTTTGGATGCGCGCAGCATCGTCGGCTCGGTCGACGGCAACCTGAATATCAAGGCCGGCGAGGCGATCAAGGTCGGCGGCAGCGACCTGTACGCGGGCCACGATATGACGCTGGAAGGAAAAAGCGTCACGATCGATCCGGGACGCGACAATGTCCACGACAAGTTCGACCAGAGCATGAAGCAGGACGGCTTTACCTTGGCTGTTGGCGGTACCGTGGTCGGCGCGCTGCAGACATTGCAGACGGTGGGAGAGGCGGCATCCGAGTCCAAGGACGGGCGGGTGCAGGCGCTAGCCGCGGCGACAGCGGCACTGGCAGTCAGGAACGCTGCCAGCGACATCGCCCAGAATGGTTTGAACGTTAGTGTGAGCCTCACGGTTGGCCATTCCGAATCGGAGACCAGCAGGACCAGCGACAATCTGACAAACGTGGGCAGCACGCTCAAGGCCGGCAACGACCTCACCATCATTGCCACCGGCGGGGGCGCCGACAGCAATATCAATATCATCGGCAGCGATCTTACTGCCGATGGCAATATCAAGCTCAAGGCCGACAACGAAGTCAACCTCGTCGCGGCCCAGGACCAGGAAAGCCAGCACACCGATACCAGCAGCATGAGTGCGGCAGCCGGCATCGGTGCGTCCTTCGGCAGCAACGGCACCTCGATCGGCTTCACCGCCAGCGCCAGTGTGGGCAAGGGAAAAGAAGACGGCAAGGGCACCACGCAACTGAATTCGCACGTCACTGCCGGCAAGCAGCTCGCCATCGAAAGCGGTGGGGATACCAATATCAAGGGCGCTGTCGCCAGCGGCGAACAGGTGGTCGCGAAAGTCGGCGGCGACCTGAACATCGAAAGCCTGCAGGATACGGCCACCTT
>NZ_JAXCWM010000023.1:0-56032 GCF_034045115.1 Massilia sp. CFBP9012
AACATTCTGTGATTTCACTTGGATCCCCGCCTTCGCGGGGATGACGATGCATACTTTGCGTATAAATATTCCGGACACCAGTGCGCGCAGGCTGGGATCCAAGTACTGCAAACGTCGTCGAAACGCTTGCAAGATTGGGTTCCCACCTTCGTGGGAACGACGTTTTTACGCTAACTCAAGAAGGCTTTTGCCTTGTCCGGATCATGCGACCAAGGTCCAATTGTCTGAATCATGCGAGCGGTCGAGCATCTGACAGGTATTCCACGGAGGCGTCATGAAGCTCGAAGGAAAGGTTGCCGTCATCACCGGCGCCGCCAGCGGCATCGGCAAGGAAATCGCGCTCACCTATGCGCGCGAAGGCGCGCGCATCGCCATCGCTGACCTCAACCTGGAGGCGGCCGAACTTGCCGCGGCCGGGATGCGCGACGCCGGCCACCAGGCGCTGGGCGTGGGCATGGATGTCGCCAATGAGGCGCAGGTCGAGGCCGGCATCGAGGCGGTCGTCGCGCAATGGGGCGGCATCGATATTCTGGTGAGCAATGCCGGCATCCAGATCGTGCATCCGATCGAGGTGTTTCCGTTTAACGACTGGCGCAAGATGCTGGCGATTCACCTCGACGGCGCCTTCCTCACCACACGCGCCTGCGTGCGGCATATGTACGCGGGCGGGCGTGGCGGCAGCATCATCTATATCGGTTCCGTGCACTCCAAGGAAGCGTCGGTGCTCAAGTCGGCCTATGTCACGGCCAAGCATGGGCTCGAAGGCCTGACCAGGGTCATGGCCAAGGAAGGCGCGAAGCATGGCGTGCGCGCCAACCTGATCGCACCGGGTTTCGTGCGCACGCCCCTGGTCGACAAGCAGATTCCGGAGCAGGCGCGGGAGCTGGGCATCTCCGAGGACGAGGTCATCAAGAACGTGATGCTCAAGGAAACCGTCGATGGCGAGTTCACGACCGTCCAGGACGTTGCCAGTGTCGCGCTGTTCTTCGCCGCTTTCCCCTCGAATGCGCTCACCGGCCAGTCGCTGATCGTGAGCCATGGCTGGTTCATGGAGTAGGCCAGCAAAGAAAGGGACCGTCCGTGAACGCACCCGACAAGCTTGATGGCAACCTCGAAGAACGCCTGTCGAGGAAGCTGCTGGACGTGTTCATCCGGGCCGGCATCGTGTTCGGGCTGGCGCTGCTGAGCTACCGCATCTTCGCTCCCTTCCTGTCGCTCATCGTCTGGTCGGTGGTCCTGGCGGTGACCTTGTATCCGGCGCACCAGAAGCTGGCGCAGCGTCTGTCGGGCAAGCAGGGGCTGGCGGCCACCCTGCTGGTGATCGCCGGCATCGTGCTGATCGGGGTGCCGACGGCGATCCTGATGACCTCGCTTGGCGAATCGCTGCAGGACGTCGTCGCCAGCCTCCGCGCCGGTACCCTGAAGGTTCCCGCGCCGTCGCCCGACGTGGCCGAATGGCCGCTGGTCGGCAAGCGCATCCACGAAGTGTGGTCGGAGGCGTATGCGGACTTGCCGGCGCTGCTGCGCAGCAGGCAGGCGCAAGTGGCGGACCTGACCAGGAGGGCGCTGCAGGTGGTGGCCAGCATCGCCGGCGCAATGCTGGTGTTCCTGTTCTCGTTCATCATCGCCGGCATCATCATGGCCTGGGGCCGGGCGGGCGCCAACGCCATCAGGTCCATCTTCGTGCGCATGGTGGGCATCGAGCGCGGTGAAGAGTTCGCCCTGCTGTGCACGGCGACCATCCGGGCGGTGGCCCTGGGCGTGCTGGGCGTCGCCTTCATCCAGGCCATCGTGATCGGCCTGGTGCTCATCCTCGCCGGCGTGCCGTTTGCCGGCCTACTGTCCCTGCTCATCCTGGTGCTGGGCATCGTGCAGGTGCCGGCCATCCTGGCTACCTTGCCGGTGATTATCTATATCTGGACCAGCGGGGACTACGGCAGCACACAGGCGATCATGTATTCCGTGCTGCTCCTGCTCGCCGGCTCGCTCGACAATGTGCTCAAGCCACTCCTGCTGGGACGCGGCGTGGATGCGCCGATGCCCGTGATCCTGCTCGGCGCCCTGGGCGGCCTGGCCAGCGCCGGCCTGCTGGGCATGTTCGTCGGCGCGGTGTTCCTGGCCCTGAGCTACCAGGCCTTCATGTGGTGGGTGGCGAACAGCCCCGATGCCATGTCGTCGCCTGCGCCAGCGCCTGTGCCGGTGACGGCGGCGGCGCCGCCGGAGTAGCCGTGTGCGGCGCGCTCGGGAAGCGGTCGGGCAGGGGCGCGCTGGCGCTGGCAGGCGTGGCGCTGCTGGGCGCTTGCGGCACGGTCGGGCCCGACTTCGAACGTCCTGATATGCCGGCCGCGCTGGCTGGCTGGGACGGCGGTTCGCTGGCCTCGTTGAAATCCGGCGCCGGCGCGCCGGGACGCGGTTCGATCCAGCAATGGTGGCGCGGCTTCGACGACGCCGTGCTCGACGCGCTGATCGCCGAGGCACAGCGGGTGAACCCCACGGTGCGCGCCGCCGGCCTGCGCATCATGGAAGCACGCGCCGAGCTCGGGATCGCCGGCAGCACGCTCTATCCGCAAGGGCAACAGCTCAGCAGCGAGTTGCTGCGCGTGGGACAGCGGCGGGCAGGCGGGCCGGACAGCAGCCTGAGCAACTTCGACACCCATCTCGACATCAGCTGGGAACTCGATTTCTGGGGCAAGTTCAAGCGCGGCATCGAGGCGGCCGACGCCGGCTACCTGGCCAGCATCGCCCGCTACGACGATGTGCAGGTCTTGATGGCGGCCCAGGTGGCCAGCCTGTATTGCACGATCCGCACCACCGAGGCGCGGTTGACGATCGCGCGCGACAATGCAGCCCTGCAATTGCGCAGCTTGGAGATCACCGAGCTGCTGTTCCGTGGCGGTAACGAAGCCGAGCTGGATGTGCAGCAGGCCCGGACCTTGTACCTGGGCACCCTCTCCACCATCCCTCCGCTCGAGATCGGCCTGCGCCAGGCCCAGAATGCCTTGAGTATCCTGCTGGCGCGCGCGCCCGGCCCGCTCCCCGAGATGAAGGCGAAGGAGGACGGCCTGCACACGATGACCAGGCTGCCTGCCGGCCTGATTACCGAACTGCCCGCCGATCTGCTGCGGCGCCGGCCCGATGTGCGGGCGGTCGAGATGCAGCTTGCCGCCCAGTCCGCCCTGATCGGCGTGAGCGCGGCCGAGCTTTATCCCTCGATCTCACTGCTGGGATCGGTGGGCCTGTCGGCTACCTCGCTGGATGGGGCGCCGCGGGTGCTGAACTGGGCGCTCGGCTCGGGCCTGCTGTGGAATGTGTTCGACCATGGCCGGCTGAGCAACGGCGTGCTGGTGCAGGACGCCCGCTTCCAGCAGCTCTATGAGCAGTACCAGGGGGCGGTGCTGAATGCGGCGCGCGAGGTCGACGATGCGGCCGCCGGCTTTGCCCGGACGGGCGCGCAGATCGTGCTGCTGGTGGATGGTGTCAAGGCCGCCCGGCGTTCGTTGGATATTGCCAGTTTTCAGTATCGCGAGGGCTTGACCGATTTCCAGCGCGTGCTCGATTCCCAGCGCTCCCTGTTTAGCCAACAAGAGCTCCTGGCCACGAGCCAGGGCAGTCTGGCGCAGAACCTGATCGCCCTCTATAAGGCGATGGGCGGCGGCTGGGAGCAGGGCAGGAGCCGCCCGCCCGTGGACGAGGCGACCCGCGCCGTCATGGAGCGGCGCAGCGACTGGAAGGACGTCCTGCGCGCGCCCTTGCCGGCGCCTGGCGCCGAGGGCCTGCAAGCGCCTGATGGGGGACGCAGGCCATGAGTCCGGACCCGGTCAAGCTGGAACAGTCGGCGCCGCCCGGCGACGCGGCGCCGACGCCCGTCCCGGCGGCATCTGGCGTGCCGGCGCCGGCGCGGCCGGGCACGAAAAGCCGGTTGGGCTTGATCGTCGTGCTGGCGCTGATCGTGGCCAGCCTGGGCTGGTATCTGGTGGCGGATCGCCTGACGCCATATACCTCGCAGGCTCGTGTGCAGGCCTTCGTGGTGCCGGTGGCCTCCGAAGTCACGGGCATGGTGCACGAGGTCTACGTCAAGAACAACGACGAAGTGGAGGAGGGACAACTCCTGTTCCATATCGACCCCAGCACCTACCGCATCGCCCTGCGGCGCAGCCTGGCGGACTATGAATCGGTGCGGCGTTCGGTCAATGCCTCGGCGCTGGCGGTCAAGGCGGCCGGGGCGGCGCTGCAGGCCGCCAAGGCCATGCATGTGTTCGCCCGTCAGGATGCGGGCCGGATGGAGCAGATCTTTGCCGAAGATCCTGGCGCGCTGTCGATCCGCCGGGTGCAGAATGCGCGCGCTTCGCTGGCCACGGCGCGCAGCCAGGAAATCGCCGCCCAGGCGGAGTTGCGCCGCGCCGAGGAGGCGGCCGGCGAGCAGGGAGAGCGCAACGCGCAACTGCTCAGCGCCCGCGCGGCGGTCGAGAAGGCCGAACTCGATCTCGAGCGCACCGCCGTGACCGCACCCGCACGCGGCCGGGTGACCGACTTGCGCACCGATGTCGGCCAGGTCGTGCAGGCCGGTTCGGCGGCGATGACCCTGATCGCCGTCCATGACCTCTGGATCAGTGCCGACATGACCGAGAATAACCTCGGCAATATCGCGCCGGGCGACGAGGTCGCCATCGTGCTCGATGTCGTGCCGGGCAAGGTCCTGAAAGGGCGGGTGCGCAGCGTGGGCAGCGGGGTCAATTCTGGCCGGCAGTCCCAGGCCGGCACCTTGCCCGAGATCGACAACAGCCGCGATTGGCTGCGTCAGGCGCAGCGCTTCCCGGTCGCCGTGGAATTCGACCCTTCCGAACGGGCGCAGCTGCGCGCGGCCAGGATCGGTGGGCAGGCCGACGTGCTGGTGTATACGGACGACTACGGCCTGATGAACTGGCTGGGCGCCGTCTTCATCCGCCTGATGAGCTACCTTTCTTATCTTTATTGACGATGGAGCGCGCTGACAAGGCGGTGTTGCGGCTGGCGATCGGCCTGGCGCTGGCCGTGCTGCTCGCTTATGGCCTGGCGCTGCCGTCGCCGTTCGTGCTGTGTGTCATGACCGTGCTGTTGCTGAGCAAGCCAGGGCCGCCGATGCCCTTGCTCAAGGGCCTGGTGGTGGCCCTGCTGGTCGCCGTGGTGCTGGCGGCCGGCGTGCTGATGGTGCCGCTGCTGGAGCATTACGCCAGCGTCGCGCTGGTGCTGACGGCGCTGCTGCTGTACGCGGTGTTCTTCGTCGGCCTGCAAAGCGGCAGCCCGCTGGCGAATATCGTGGCGATTGCCTTCACCCTGGTTCCGGTGGCCGGCGTGGTCGACCAGGCCCTGGTGCCAGCGATCAGCACCGCCATCGCGCTGGGGCTTTTTGTCGGCGTGCTGGTCGGCAGCCTGTCGCATGCCTTGTTCCCGGATGAGGCGGAGTCCGTTACCAGGCCGGCGCCCCCCGCCGTTGCCGCGCACGCGGCCAGATGGCGCGCCGCGCAGGCCGCGCTGGTGGTCATGCCGGTGCTGGTGATGGCCCTGATCCACCCGGCTTTCTATCTGTCCGCCATCATCAAGTCGGTGCTGCTGGGCCAGCAGGCCGGCTCCACCGGCGCCCGCGTGGCGGGGCGGGTACTGGTGGGGTCGACCCTGGCCGGCGCGGGCATGGCGACCCTGGCCTGGTTCGGCCTGGCCTTGTTGCCGACCCTGTGGATGCTGGTGCTGTGGATGGCCGCAGCCGCGCTCTGGAGCGGGGCCCGGCTGTTCGGCCTCAAGTCCTCGTCGCTGCCACCCTCGTTCTGGAGCAATGCCCTGGTGACCATGCTGATCCTGCTGGGGCCGGCTATCGAGGATAGCGTGGTAGGGAAGGATGTCGGCCACGCCTCGCTCGTGCGGGTGACCCTGTTCGTCGCGCTTGCGCTGTATGCCTGGGCCGTCGTGTGGGTGCTGGAAGGGTGGCGCGCGTCAAGGTCAATGGCGTAGTAGGCAGGCGAAGATGTTTAATTTTAGTCAATACCAGTGACCCAATTGGTATAGCCAAAATGAATAGGTCTTGCAAAACGCGACTTCAGCGAGTACTGTACGTTTATACAGTATTTGTCCGATAAGCCTGAACTATGAACCACTCAGCCATCCTTGCCGCACCCGAGGCAGTGCACCCATCGCTGTGGCGCGCGTCGCAGCTGGCTCATGCCGATACGCGCTGCATCGATACCGGCCATCCAACGCTCTCGGGTCAGCTTCCCGGCGGCGGCTGGCCCGGCGGCACCCTGGTCGACCTGCACTTGCAGCAGCCCGGCATCGGCGAGCTGCGCCTGCTGCGGCCGGCCCTGGCCGCCTGCGCCGAGCGCCGCATCGTGCTGCTGCAGCCGCCCCATCCACCCCAGGCCCTGGCGCTTGCCGCGCTCGGCCTGGAACCATCGCAGTTGCTGTGGCTGCGCACGACGCGCACCGCGGACGCGCTGTGGGCGGCCGAGCAGGTGTTGCGTAGCGGCAGTTGCGGTGCTTTGTTGTTCTGGGCCAACCATATGCGTAACGACAATCTGCGCCGCCTGCACTTGGCGGCGCAAGGCGGCGAAACGCTGTTTTTCATGCTCCGCCCGCTGGCGGCGGCGCAAGATGCATCCCCCGCGCCTTTGCGTCTTGCGCTGCGGCCGGCGGCCGGCGGCATGAATATCGACTTCGTCAAACGTCGGGGACCGCAGCGCGAGGCGCCGCTGTTCCTTCCTCTTGGATCTTCACTATTGCAACGCCATGCGCCTCTGGATCGGCCTGTATTTGCCCCAGCTACCGCTCGAGGTCTTCAGCCCACGCTGGTGCAGTGAATCGGCGGGCGAGGCCGGCGGCGCTGCTGGCCGCCCGGACCCTGGCAACGTCATCCTCGAGCAGGAACGGGTGATGGCGCTGTCGCCGGCAGCGCGTGCTGCCGGCGTGCAGATCGGCATGCGCCGCGGCGGCGTGCTGATGCTGATGCCCGAGGCGCGTATCGAACTGCGCAGCCATGAGCGCGAAGCCGACGCCATGGGCGCGGTGGCGATGACCATGCTCCAGTACACGCCGCAGGTGGCGCTGGCCGAGGAAGCGACGCTGCTGCTCGATATCGGCGCCAGCCTGCGCCTGTTCGGCGGCATCCGGCGCCTGTGCGAGCGCATTCGCGCCAATATGGCGGCGCTCGGCTTCACGGCCTGCATCGCCTGCGCGCCCACCGCGCGCGGGGCCTGGCTGCTGGCGCGCCGCAATGCGGGTCGCGCCCTCACGATGGATTCGCTGGTGCGGCGCCTCGACTGCTTGCCGGTGGGCCTGCTGCCGCCGGCGCGGCCGTTCGCCAGCTGGTTCGAGGGCATCGGCTGCCGCCGCCTGGACGAGCTGCGGCGCCTGCCGCGACCCGGCCTGCAGCGGCGCTGCGGGCGCGCCTTGCTCGACATACTGGACGCCGCCTATGGCCTGAACGCCGAATTGTTCCAGTGGGTCACGCCACCAGAACGCTTCCATGCGCGGCTCGAATTGTTCGACCGGCTCGAACAGGCCGACCTGCTGCTGGCCGGCGCCCACCGCCTGGTGCTGCAGATGACGGGCTGGCTGTGCGCGCGCCAACTGGCGGTCGAACGCATCCAGCTGTCGCTCGACCACGAGCGCGGCCGCATGGCGCGTCCACCGACCCTGATCGAGGTGGCGCTGGCCGAACCCACCTGGCGCGACGAGCACCTGCTGCGCCTGCTGCGCGAGCGCCTGGCCAAGCTCGAACTCGAGGCGCCCGTGATCGGCATCGGGCTGGAGGCGCAGCAATTGCAGGCAATGGCGCCGCCGACCGATTCGCTATTCCCCGATCCCGGCGGCACCGAAGAAGACCGGATGCGCATGATCGAGCTGCTGGTGGCGCGCCTGGGAGCAGACAATGTCTTGCAGGCGCTGCCGGTGGCCGATTACCGCCCCGAAGTCGCCAACGCCTGGGTGCCGGTGCAGCAGAAGGTGAGCGCCGCCGCGCGCGCGGCGCAGATGCCGCCTGACGTGCAAAGCCTGCCGCGCCCGAGCTGGCTGCTGGCCAAGCCGATCGCGCTCCTGATGCGCGACCACCGGCCGTTCTACGGTTCACCCCTGCGGGTGGCATCCAATCCCGAACGCATCGAGGCCGGCTGGTGGAGCCAGACGCAAACGCGCGACTACTTCATCGCCGAGGGGCAAGACCACGCGCTGTACTGGATCTATCGCGAGCGCATCAACGGCACGGGCGAGGATGCGGCGCCGCGCTGGTTCTTGCATGGCTTGTTCGGCTAATAGGCGCGAGTCGGCTGCCGTGTGACTACATGCCGCCATCTCGAGCGACCGCATACCGCCATCTCTCGTGCGACTGCATACGATCATCTCTCGAGCGACTGCATACCATCATCTCTCGAGCGACTGCATACCATCATCTCGAGTGACCGCATACCACCACCGTCGCTCCCGCGGAGGCGGGAGCCCAAGTTTTTCACAACCGCAAATGCCGCACGACGTCCGTGGTAACGCGCACTTGGGCTCCCGCCTTCGCGGGAGCGACGGTTCTGCGCGCTTTGAACTACCATCGCCCCGCAGCGGTATGCCCGATGACAGATGCCGACACCGCTACCGCCCATGCTATCGTTGCCCCGCAACCGTCCGTCTGACGACCGGACCACGACGACAAGGAGACGCCCATGGCAGGCGAAGCAGTCCACTTCAAAGGCGCCGACGGCCAACTGCTGGCCGCGCGCCTCGATGCACCCGAGGGCCTGGTCAAGGCCTACGCCCTGTTCGCCCACTGCTTCAGCTGCGGCAAGGACGTCTTCGCCGCGGCCCGCATCGCGCAAGGGTTGACGCGCCACGGCATCGCCGTGCTGCGCTTCGACTTCACCGGCATCGGCGCCAGCGAGGGCGAATTCGCCAACACCAATTTTTCATCCAATCTGTCCGACCTGGTGGCTGCCGCCGACTTCCTGCGCACCGAGTACGCCGCGCCGCAGCTCCTGGTCGGCCACAGCCTGGGCGGCGCCGCGGTGCTGGCCGCGGCGTCCAGCATGCCCGAAGTGAAGGCCGTCGCCACCGTTGCCGCGCCCAGCGATCCGCACCACGTCATCGGCATGTTCCGCGAGCACATCGACGCCATCAATACGCAGGGCGTCGCCCACGTCCAGCTGGCCGGCCGCCCGTTCACGATCAAGCGCCAGTTCCTGGAAGACGTCGCCGAGCAGCGCCTGGAACAGAGGATCCGCGACCTGGGCCGCGCGCTGCTGGTGATGCATTCGCCTTCGGACGACACGGTTGCCGTGGCCAATGCGGAGCAGATCTTCCAGGCCGCGCGTCATCCGAAAAGTTTCGTCTCGCTCGACGACGCCGACCACCTCCTCAGGCGCCGCCACGACGCCGTCTACATCGCCGACGTGATCGCCGCCTGGGCCTCGCGCTACCTCGAGCTGGGCCGCGCCGAGCCATAAGATAGCCAGCGAACGGTCGAGCCGATTCGATGAGGCATAATCCGCCCATCGAAGCCGACCGGAGGAACCATGAAGCGATTCACGAACCTGGCAGCCCTGGCTGCCCTGACGCTGGCTGCGTCGACCTACGCCCACGCCCAGGCGCAGCAAACCCTGGAAACGCCGGGCTTTACCGTCAAGATCACGCAGCAGTGCGAAGAGGGCAACGTCACCTGCGACGACGTGCGCTACGTCGGCACCAGCAAGAAGTCCGGCAAGGCGATCGCCCTGCGCGGCAAGACCATGCACTCGCTCGCCGCCGACGGCGTCACGCCCGGCGCCTTCCAGGGCTATGTGTTCAAGTCCGGCCGCGCGACCTATACCGTCTTCGCGGACGGCCGCCTGGTGGTCACCGAGGGCAAGAAGACGCTGGTGAACCAGCGCGGCGAATGGAAGTGACCGGATGATATGCTGATCGACAACGCGCAGCTGGACATCCTGCGCGCCTTTGCCGAAGAACTCGCGGACGCGGCGGGCGCCGCCATCCTGCCGCATTTTCGCGCTGACCTCGTCGTCGAGGACAAGGCCGCGCAAGCCGGCGGGGCGGTGTTCGACCCGGTCACCGTGGCCGACCGCGCCGCCGAACGGGCGATGCGCTGCTTGATCTCCGCACGCTATCCGGAGCACGGCATCGTGGGCGAGGAAGAGGGCAGCGTCGACGGCGCCAGTCCATGGAAGTGGGTGCTCGACCCGATCGACGGTACCCGCGCCTTCGTCACCGGCCTGCCGATCTGGGGCACGCTGATCGCTCTCAACGACGGAATAAAACCCGTCATCGGTGTCATCGACCAGCCATTTACACGCGAACGTTTCATCGGCACGCCGCATGGCGCCTGGTGCAACGGCGCGCCGATCCGCACGCGCCGCTGCCCGACCCTCGCGCAGGCGCGCGTGATGCTGACCGTGCCCGCAGCCGGCGCGAAAGTCGCCGAGCAATCCGTGTTCGACGCCATCGCCTCGCAGGCGCAGATCGTGCGTTTCGGCGGCGACTGCTATGCCTACGGCCTGCTGGCCCATGGCCTGGTCGACCTGGTGCTGGAAGCGCATCTCGACGTCCACGACGTGCAGGCCCTGATCCCCGTGGTCGAAGGCGCCGGCGGCGTGATCACCACCTGGGAAGGCGGCGATCCCCAGCACGGCGGCTCCGTCATCGCCTGCGGCGACCCGGAGCTGCATCAGCAACTGCTGCCGCTGATCGCGCGCCTGCGCAGCGCTTGAGCGCTATCCGATCTCCGGTTTCCGCACGCCGGTCAATGACGGATGCATCGCCAATAAAAACGGCGGCCCGAAGACCGCCGCGATGTCATTGCCGGGACAGGATTATTTGACCGCCTTGAACAACGCGTCCAGGCGATCCTTTGTGCCTGGAATGCGCTCCAGCTTCGGATACCGCAAGCCATCGCGATAGTCCAGCGTGATGGTGCGCAGGTTGTTCCCCTTGCGTACCAGGAGCGCGATCGGTGCCTTGCCGTCCTTGTTGGCGCGCACCGCCTCCTTCAAGACGTCGCCCTTGTAGGCGCGGTTGTTGACCGCCACGATGGTGGTGTTGGCGGCCAGGCCGGCGCGAAAAGCCAAGCCATCCCACACCACGCCGGCGACGTCGCCATTGCTGCGCACCGAGAAGCCGAGCGAATAGGTGAAGTCGGCGCTGCGGCTGCGTTCTTCAAGCGCGCGGACGGCGTTGCTCGGGGTGTCGCCGTACACCAGCTTCCAGCCGGCGCGCGCCAGGCCGTCGAGCGGCGCTCCCGGACCATGGCCGTCCAGGCGCGCGCGCAGGAATGGCGCCCAGTCGAACTTCTGCACCTTGGTCAACGCCGCCACCACGTCGTCGAAGGTGTAGTACACCGCGTCGATGCTGCCGTCCTCGATGCCGAAGAAGGCGCGCGCGAAGTGTTCCAGGCTGCGCTTGTCGCCCGAGAGCTCGCGGATCTTGGTGTCGACGTCGAGCCAGATCAGCATGCCCTCGGTGTAGTAGTCCTCGCTGCGCTGCCAGTTGCCCCAGCCGATCGGCTTGCGGCCGTTGATGATCGGATCGTTGACCGTGTCCTGCACCGCGCGCCAGTCGCGGCCCTGCGTCTTGTCGTAGCGCGCCGCATCGATCGCCAGCGCTTCGCGCGCATGGTTCTGCGACACCAGGCCGGAGCGCGCGGCCAGCACCTTGCCCCAGAACTGGGTCTGGCCCTCGTACACCCACAGCAGTTCGTTCTGCAGCGGGGTGTTGAAGTTGGCCACGTCCTGGCCCGCGGGGCGGCGGAACTTGCCGTTCCAGGAGTGCACGAATTCGTGCGGCAGCAGCTCGCGGCCGGCTTCGTTGCGGCCCCAGTCGGTGAAGTAGCCGAGCCGCACGCCGTTTTCGCTCGACTGCTGGTGCTCGCGGCCGATGCCGCCGAATTCGTCCGAGATCGCGAACAGGAAATCGTACTGCTTGTAGTGGCGCGAGCCGAACAGCTTGATGGCCTGGTCGACCATCGCGCGGTGCAGCGCGATCTGCTCGGGTTTCGCTTCCAGGCTCTCCGGATTGTCGGCCACCACGTTCAGCAGCACCGGCTGTTTCGCGCCCGGCGCCAGGTCGATGCGCTTGAAATAGCGGCCGGCGAACAGCGGCGAATCGACCAGGGTGTCGAGGTCGTGCGGCTTGAAGCGCACCTCGTCGCCAGTGCGGGCCTCGACCGCCAGCGAACTGGCGAACTGCCAGCCGGCGGGCAGGGTGAGCGTCGGCTGCACCGTGATGCGGCGCGCATGGTAGCCGGCCGGGTACAGCGCCACCGATTGCCATTGCACGCCGAGGATGTCGTCGGTCATCGTGATGCGGCCCTGGCTCGTGTCCAGCGGCGACAGGAACTGGTATTCGGCCACCAGTTCGGTGGCGCCTTCCGGCACCGTCACATGAAAGGCGTGAACCTGCACCGGGTCGCGCGTCCACTCGAGCGGCTTGCCGCCCGCGCTGAACTTCAGGCCGGCCAGTTGGGTCAGCGGAATATTGGGACCGTGGTTACCCGGCGCCCACTGCGGATACAGCAGGGTCATGGGACCCGATTGCACCGGCATCGACAGCCGCATGCTGAAGATCTGCTGCGCCAGGTTGCTGGCGTCGACGTGCAGTGCGATCGTGCCCGGATACGGGGCATTGCCGACGGCAGGGACCTGGGCGGAAGCGGGCAGGGCCAGCGCGAGAGCAAAAGCGAGGGCGCCTACCTGACGGGTGGCGCGGGCGAAAAAGGGGAAGGAGGTCATCGTGAAGCGGGAAGCCAAGGGTAAGCCAGCGAGTGTAGCACCCCATCCAACACAAATTTCCGCTGATACATCATGCAAATATAATTTGCAAAAATACTTAAAAATCCGTATTTCGTAAGACTTGAAAATCGTTTGGCATGACATTAGATTGGTACCAACGGAATGCTCAACAGAGGTTCCGTCCCTTATCGCTTAACTTCACAAGGATATGACTACCATGCGTACTTTCGACCTGACTCCCCTGTACCGTTCCGCCATCGGTTTCGATCGCCTGGCCAGCCTGCTCGAGCAACGCGCCGAAGCGCAGCCGAGCTACCCGCCATACAACATCGAACTGGTGAGCGAAGACCAATACCGCATCGTGATGGCGCTCGCCGGCTTCAGCCGCGACGAAGTCGAGATCGTCACCGAGCGTGACAGCCTGCACGTCACCGGCCGCAAGCAGAAGGACGACGTCCAGCGCACCTTCCTGCACCGCGGTATCGCCGCGCGCGATTTCGAGCAGCGCTTCCAGCTGGCCAACCACGTGAAGGTCACCACCGCGTCGTTCGACAACGGCATGCTGACCATCGAACTGGTGCGCGAAGTGCCGGAAGCCCTGAAGCCGCGCAAGATCGCCATCGGCGACGCCGCCGGCGTCATCAGCGGCGACAACGTCAAGACCCTGGAACAGCGCGAAGCCGCCTAAGCCTGGTCTGTCGTTAGCGTAACCACATCGTTAGCGTAATCACGTCGTTCCCGCGCAGGCGGGAACCTAATTTTGCGAGCGTTTCGATAACGCGGGCAGAACTTGGGTTCCCGCCTGCGCGGGAACGACGTTTGTTCTTGGGCTGGCGGAAGAACACGGTCCACCCATCATTAAGGCGCGCCTAAGCCCGAAGCCTTGTCAACTTAAGCATGATCTAAGGCGGCTGCGCGAAGATACGTCATCGATACTCAACATCGATTCAACACATTTTCACCAGGAGCACACACCATGTCGAATCCAAGTGCCGTTACTGCCATCACTGCCAAACGCCTCATGCTGGCCCTGGGTGCCGCAGGCGTCATCGGTGGCGCGGTCGGTGCCATCGCTGTCAATCACAATAATGCCGTCGCCAGTGCCGCGGCCCAAGCCGCGCCTGCCGTCGCCGCTGCGCCAGCTCCGGCGCCAGCGCCGGCCGCCGCCGTGGGCGCACCAGCGTCGACCGTCGCGCTCCCCGATTTCACCCGCATCGCCGCCCAGCAGGGCAAGGCGGTGGTCAACATCCGCGTCGTCGGCGGCACCAAGACCGCCAATCGTGGCGGCTTGCCGAACCTCGACCCGAGCCATCCCTTCTACGAATTTTTCCGACAGTTCCAGGATCCACGCGGCGAACGCGGCGGCGATCGTGGGACTCCCGTTTTCGGCGCCGGATCGGGCTTCATCGTAAGCCCGGACGGCGTCATCCTTACCAACGCCCACGTCGTGCAAGGCGCCGACGAAGTGACCGTCAAGCTGCAGGATCGCCGCGAATTCCGCGCCAAGGTCCTGGGCGCCGACCCGCGCACCGACGTGGCCGTGCTCAAGATCGACGCCAAGGGCTTGCCGGTGGCGCCGCTCGGCAAATCGCAGTCGCTGCTGGTGGGCGAGTGGGTGCTGGCCATCGGTTCGCCGTTCGGCCTCGAAAGCACCGTCACCGCCGGCGTGGTCAGCGCCACCGGCCGCGCGATCGCGGACGCCTCCGTGCCGTTCATCCAGACCGACGTCGCCGTCAACCCCGGCAACTCGGGCGGTCCGCTGTTCAATACCCGCGGCGAAGTCGTCGGCATCAACTCGCAGATCTACAGCATGACGGGCGGCTACCAGGGCCTGTCGTTCTCGATCCCGATCGACCTCGCGGTGCGCATTAAGGACCAGATTGTCGCCACCGGCAAGGTGCAGCATGCCAAGCTGGGTGTGCAGGTGCAGGAAGTGGAACAGGCATTCGCCGACTCGTTCAAGCTCGAGACGGTCGAAGGCGCGCTGATTTCGACCGTCGAACGCGGCAGCCCGGCCGAGCGCGCCGGCCTGAAGTCGGGCGACGTGATCCGCCGCGCCAATGGCAAGACCATCGGTTCGTCGGGCGAGCTGCCGGCCATGATGACCCTGTCCAAGCCGGGCGACAAGATGGCGCTCGATGTCTGGCGCGACGGTAAACTGGTGCGTCTGGACGCGACCCTGGGCGATGCTGCAGAGCGGCCGCGCCGCGGCCAAGGCCAGGAACTGGCCGAAATGGCCGACAACAGCGCCAAGCTGGGCCTGACCCTGCGTCCGCTGGAGTCAAGCGAGCGCCGCCGTAGCGGCATCGCCAACGGCCTGGTGATCGAGGACGCCTCGGGCGCCGCGCTCATCGCCGGCGTCGAGCCGGGCGACGTGCTCATCTCGGTCAACGGCCGGCCGGTGAACTCGATCGAGCAGGTCCGCGACATGGTGTCCAAGGCCAGCAAGTCGGTGGCCTTGCTGATCCAGCGCGGTGGTGACAAAATCTTCATTCCGGTGCGGATCGGGTAAGGAAGCACAGCGTCCTCGACCCGCACGGGCTTCATTTTAGGGAATCACATGCGGCTACTGCTGGTAGAAGACGATACGATGATCGGCGAAGTGGTGCTCGACCTGCTCAGGGCCGAGCACTACGCCGTCGACTGGGTCAAGGACGGCGAGATGGCCGACACGGCCCTGCTGCAGAACCAGAACTACGACCTGGTGCTGCTCGACCTGGGGCTGCCGCGCAAGGATGGCCTCGAAGTGCTGCGCTCGATGCGCACGCGCAAGGACCGCACCCCAGTGCTGGTCGCCACCGCGCGCGACTCGGTGCAGCAGCGCATCGCCGGCCTCGACGCCGGCGCCGACGACTACGTCCTCAAGCCCTACGACCTCGACGAACTGCTGGCGCGCATCCGCGCGCTGCTGCGCCGCGCCGCCGGCCGTGGCGAGCCGATCTTCGAGTACCGCAACATCAGCATCAATCCCGCCACCCGCGAAGTGCTGGTCGACGGCACGCAGGTGTCGCTGTCGGCGCGCGAATGGGCGGTGCTCGAGGCGCTGGTGGCGCGTCCCGGCGCGGTGCTGTCGCGGGCCCAGCTCGAAGAAAAACTGTACAGCTGGCGCGACGAAGTCTCCAGCAACGCGGTCGAAGTCTATATCCACGGCCTGCGCAAGAAACTGGGCAGTGACCTGATCCAGAACGTGCGCGGCGTCGGCTATATGGTGCCCAAGGCATGAAAATGACGCACTCGCTGCGCGGGCGCCTGCTCTGGTTCCTGCTCGCGGCGATCACCCTGGCGGCGGTGGCGCAGGCGACGATCGCCTATCGCACCGCGCTGCATGACGCCGACCAGATCTTCGACTACCACATGCAGCAGATGGCGCTGTCGCTGCGCTCCGGCACGCCGCTGTCGAACGACGAGGCGCGCGCGCGCATGGAAGCCGAGAGCAGCGCCAGCGGCAACGACGACATGGTGGTGCAGATGTGGTCCCCCGACGGCGTGCAGATGTTCCACAGCGTCTCGCGCGCGCGCCTGCCGCAGCGCGCGGTGCTGGGCTTTTCCAATGTGCGCGCCAACGGCACCACCTACCGCGTGTTCTCGATCCAGACCTCGAACCAGACCGTGCAGGTCGCGCAAGACCTGGCCGTGCGCCGCAATATGGCCGGCAATCTCGCCCTGCGCACGCTGGGTCCGATCGCGGTCATGATGCCGATCCTGATGCTGGTGGTGTGGTGGGTCGTGAGCGGCTCGCTGCAGCCGGTGGCGCGGGTGCGCTCGCAGGTGGCCGCGCGCCAGGCCGACGACCTGTCGCCGGTGTCCGATACCGGCTTGCCCGACGAGGTGCGGCCACTGGTACAGGAGCTGAACCTGCTGTTCGGCCGCGTCAGGACCGCATTCGAGGCCCAGCAGCACTTCGTGGCCGACGCCGCGCACGAGCTGCGCACGCCGCTGGCCGCCCTGCGCCTGCAGGCGCAGAGCCTGGACCGCGCCGACACCCCGGAAGCACGCCGCGTCGCGGTGTCGCGCCTCACCGCCGGCATCGACCGCGCCACGCGCCTGGTCGAGCAACTGCTGGTGCTGGCGCGGCAAGAGGCGACGGCCGCCGAAGGCGCGGTCGCCCGCCCGGTCGACCTGGCCGACCTGGCGCGCCGCACCGTGGCCGACCTGGCCGGCGTGGCCGCCAACAAGGGCGTCGACCTGGGTGTGCAGCAGGCCGACCCGGCCACCGTGGAGGGCCAGCCCGACGCGCTGCAGATCCTGCTGCGCAACCTGGTGGAGAACGCGGTCAAGTACACGCCGGGCGGCGGCACGGTCGACATCGCGGTCCAGCACGAAGGCGGCAAGATCGTGGTGCAGGTCGAGGACAGCGGACCGGGCATCCCGCCGGAAGAGCGCGAGCGCGTGTTCGACCGCTTCTACCGCGTGGCCGGCAGCGATGCCGCCGGCAGCGGCCTGGGTCTGGCCATCATCAAGGCGATTGCCGAGCGCCACGGGGCGACGCTGGCGCTGGATAGTTCGGCGCGCCTGGGTGGGCTGAAGGCGGTCGTGACGTTCAGGGCGTCGGCCGCGACCGCGCTCTAGACGCGGTAAAATGTTCGGTTGAGCGGGCCGCACGCGCGGGCCGCATCGCAATGAACGAGGAACCGATGAACAAGAAGATAATCATGGCAGCCGTGCTGTCGACGCTCGCCGGCATGGCCTCGAGCCAGGAAGTGGTGCGCATTGCCCACGTGGCGGGATTGACCGGCCCGGTGGCGTATTTTGGCAAGGACACCGAGAACGGCGCGCGCATGGCGATCGAGGCGCTCAACGCCAAAGGCGTGACGATCGGCGGCAAGAAGGTTACCTTCCAGCTGGTGGCCGAGGACGACGCGGCCGATCCGAAACAGGCCACGAGCGTGGCGCAGAAGCTGGTCGACGCGAAGGTCAATGGCGTGATCGGTCACCAGACCTCGGGCACCACGATCCCGGCTTCCAAGATCTACAACACGGCGGGCATTCCGCAGATCTCGCACTCGAGCACCAGCCCGAAATACACCCAACAGGGCTACAACACGGCCTTCCGCGTGATCGCCAACGACGTGCAACTGGGCCAGGCCCTGGGCCGGTATGCCACCGGCGAGATGAAAGCGAAGCGGGTGGCGGTGGTCGATGACCGCACCGCCTACGGCCAGGGCCTGGCGACCGAGTTCTCGCGCAGCTTGCAAAAGGCCGGCGGCAGCGTCGTCGCGCGCGAGTTCACCAACGACAAGGCGACCGACTTCAGTGCCATCGTCACCCGCATCCGCGCCACCAAGCCGGACCTGGTGTTCTTTGGTGGCATGAACGCGACCGCCGGCCCGATGCTGCGCCAGATGAAGCAGCTGGGCATGAGCGTGCGCATGATGGGCGGCGACGGCATCTGCTCGGACGAGATCTTCAAGCTGTCGGGTGGCACGATGACGGACGGCCAGGTGGTATGCGCGGAAGCGGGCGGCGTGCAGGGCGACGCCAAGGCCGGCATGGACAAGTTCCGTACCGACTACAAGAAGCGTTTTGGGATCGATGTGCAGATCAATGCGCCGTATGCCTATGATGCGACGATGGCCATGGCCGAGGCGATGGTGAAGGCGGGATCGTCGGCGCCGGCCAGGTATTTGCCGGTGCTGGCCAAGATCCAGTACAAGGGTGTGACTGGGCCGATCGCGTTCGATCAGCGTGGCGATATTCGTGATGGCACGATTACGCTGTATACGTTCAAGGGTGGGAAGCGGTCGATGTTGACTGTTACCAAGTAAGAAGTGCTGCCGCTTTTGCGGCAGGGGGCAGAGTACTTGGGTTCCCGCCTGCGCGGGAACGACGGGCGAAGGCAGCGGACTACGACAGAGGTTCTTTGTCGCTATCGCTTGCCCGTCGTTCCCGCCCTCGCCGGGCGCCTTGGCGGGAACCTAAGGCCGTCGTGTCCCTAGTCGTAACGGTCCGACGGCAGCAGATGCCTGAACGTCGGCTCGATATTCATCGCATGCAGATGACGCACGATGTCTTCCAGCGTTGCGTCTTTCAGCAGCAGGCCTGGCGCCGGCGCATGCGGTAAAAAGGACGACGCCGGCGCGGCGACAGGGGCCGCCACCCCCACCGCCATCGGCTTGTTCTGCTGCTCCGCCCCAAGCGCCTGGAAGACCCGCTCGAACTGCTCCTCTCCAATGCTTTCCAATCCTTCGAGGAAGGCCGCCTGGCCCAGCGGCGGCGGCGCCATGTCCAGCCCCGCTTCGTCGGCGAACGAGGCGCCCATGCCCGGATGGATGAAAGCCGCCCACTTGCCGGTGCGCGGATGCAGGCAGGGTGGCAGCGCGATCGGTGCGCGTACGGCATCCGTATCCAGTTCGATTTCAGGGAACCAGGCGTCGCGCAGGCGTTCGAGGAAGGTCTGGGCCCGGTCGGCCGGCACCGGCGTCGCCAGCGACAGCCACAGGTAATAGGCGTCGCCGCCCGAGATGCTCACCGCCGGCGCGGGCAGGCCGAGCGATTCCTGCAGCGTGTTGGCGACCTCGCACAGCCGCAGCCAGTGGGCATCGCTCTCGGCGCCCTTGGTCTTGCGGAAGGGGATCATCATGGCGCGCGCCTGGCCATCGCCACCCGTGAGGCTGATCGGCACGTTCCGCTGGCCGAGCACGTGCAGCGTCAGCACGTCGGCCGGCGGCGCGTCGGCAGGAAGATAAAGCCGCATCAGTTCGGCGATCAGTTTTTGCATGTCATTCCAACGGCGTCAAAAGACAAGCATGATATATCGGAGGGCGGCCATGCTGCCGTGTATCGTATCGTCTCTGCACGAAAGACAAGGACGACCATGCGCAAGATTGATACCTACATCATCGGCATGCCCTAGGTGGCAAGCACGGTGCGCCTGCCGCTCAGGCGGCGTAGCGCAGTGCCAGGCGCTGCCTGGCCTGGTCGTAGAGGGGGAGCCCCGTTTTCTTTGTCGTGACCATCCAGCACAGCGAATGCGGTGTGTGCTGCAGGTCGATCACGGTGCGTTGATCGAGATAGTGGACGGCGGCGTCGCCGCGCAAGCCATGGTCGTCGCAGGCCGATAGTGCGATCTGGTCGGTGAACCAGATCAGCTTGTCCTGCGCCAGATTGTGGAGAATGAAGTGGGACACCTTCGCCAGGAATTGCTCGGCAAGCGGGGTAGGGCGGCAGTAGCAGAAGCCGGCGGCAATGCGTTCCCAGAATGGTGAAGCTTCGACACGTGCCAGGGCCAGTTCGGCATTGGCGGGCAAGCCACGGGCGAAGTCGTCCCAATCGCCGTTGAACAGGGCATCGGCGTCCATCATGCACAGCTCGCAGCGATAGTGCTGCAAGACCTGGTAGGCGCGCACGAAGCGCGCCGTCGCATAGTAGGTGGTCGGCTGCTGCGCCGGCACCGGTCCGCGTTCGAGCGACAGGCCGATCGACAGGCCCGGCAACTGTGTGCGCAGCAGCGTCAGTTCTTCCAGGACCTGCGGGGATGGCGAATACAAGTGCAGGTGCAGGTCGAGTTTGCCGACATTGGTCGCATGCAGCGAATAGGCCAGGTAGCGCGCATGCTCCATGAAGTAATTGTCGTCGCAGGCGACGAACACGACCGGCCGCGGGGTCTCCGCCAGCGGCTCGACCATCTCGATGGCAGGCAGTTGTTCGAGTAGTTGCGGCAGCGCATCCGGAGCGCTGTCCAGGCTGGCAAAACTCATCGGCCAATCGGGTTGCTGGCCGGTGAAATATTGGCTGGTCATCAGGGACAGTCCTACCAGCGGCAGGTCGCGCCCCTGCGGATCCTGCGCGAGCGGCTCCAGCCAGCCCAGCGCCTGCGCATGCTGGCCCAGCATGGCGTGGATAAATCCCATGATCGCCCGTAAGGACGGATAGGTGGCGAAGATGTCGGGAAAGCGCTCCGACAGCGCCAGGACTTCTTCGATCTCCTTGATCCGGTAAAGCATCTGGACATTCAGCGCCATATAGTCGCCGGCCGGATGCAACTCGAGGACGCGGTTCAGGCCACGCTTGATGTTGACGATGACGTCCGGCGGCAGCGTGGAATTGGGATACGTATTGTTGTAGTGCGAGGCCAGGTTGGCTTGCAGGATCGTGAACATGGCCACGTGCATCGCGAGTTGATGTTCCGGCGACAGGCCCGAAGGCGGCAGTGTGCCGAGAAAGTCCGCCAGCTGCGGGACGTCGGTGTTGCAGCGGTCGATTACCCAGTGGAGGAGCTTGAGCGGATAATTGCCGATCGTCGGAAAATTGGTCGGTTCGCTAAGGCAATCACGGTAGTACTGGTGAAAGTCCTTCAGCGTGGCGATCCTTGCGGCCAGGTCGGCGTCGCGATCACTGGGGTGGTCGATGCTTGTGAGGCTCATGTAGGGGGCGCCCGGATGCCCTTGCGATCTTGAGCACGATGCCGCATCGGGGATGTTGAGGATTGTTTGTAGCAATAAATGCTACATCGTTCCGATTTGAATATCAAGCAACAATCACTGGCGAAGCAGAAACGGCCCGCGATAAGGCGGGCCGCTGTTGCCGGATCGGCCTGGATTGGCGTGCGATCAGAACTTGTGCGCCAGGCGCGCGAACATCGCCGCGCCGTTCAGGCCGAACTGCACGCTCTCGTACTTGAAGCCGTTGTCGGTCTCGTTCGGATCCTGGCGGGTCGGCTTGACGTCGAAGATATTGGTGCCGCCCACGGTCAGGCGGGTCTTCTCGGTGAAGGCCCAGGTGAACGACAGGTCGGCCGAGGTCTTCGCCTCGTACTTCTGATTAGGGACCGGCGGACCCGAGAACGTGCCCAGGGTCTGCGGACCGAAGTGGATCACGCGCAGCGAGGTCTCTAGCTGGCCTTGCGTCCAGTCCAGGCCCAGCGTGGCCTTGCGGCGCGGCGCGCCTTCTTCGATGAACAGGCGCTCGCGTTCCGACAGCAGCACGTCCTCGAAACCTTCCAGCGCCGCCGGCGCCTTCACGCGCTGCACTTCGGTCTTGCTGAAGTTTACAGCCAGGAAGGTGGTCAGGTTGCCCGCGCCGACCTTGGCGCGGTTGGACACGGTCAGGTCCAGGCCTTGCGTCTTGGTGTCGACCGAGTTGACGAAGAACTGCGCCTGACCCACGCCCAGCTGCTGCAGGGTGGCGCCCAGCGCCGGGTAGTTGTCGGCGTCGAAGCGGCCCGACAGCACGATGCGGTCGTCGATGTCGATGCGGTACAGGTCGGCCGTGACCGACGTCGATTGCGTTGGCGACCAGGTCAGGCCGAGCGTATAGCTCTTCGATTCCTCGTCCTTCAGCTGCGGGATGCCGGCGGCATTGGCCACCGGGCCGCCGTTCGGCGCCAGCACCACGTCGAGCGGCTGGCCGCCGACGAAGTCGGTGAAGGTCGACGAGAAGTACATCTGCTGCAGCGACGGTGCGCGGAAGCCCGTGCTGGCCGACCCGCGCAGCAGCACGCTCGGCGCCAGGCGGTATGCGGCGGCCAGCTTGCCGGTGGTGGTCGAACCGAAGTCCGAATAGCGCTCGTGGCGCACGGCGGTCTGCACCTTGAAGCGGTCCGTCACGTCGGTCTCGATATCGAGATAAGCCGCGTTACTGTGACGGTCGCTGTCGGTCTCGTCGCCCGGCTGGAAGCCCGGGAAGCCCTGGCTGCCGGCGTTGCCGCCTTCGCCCACGCCGTCGGCGTCGATCCACGAGCCGGTTTCGCCGGCGAAGATCTTGTAGTTCTCGCGGCGGTGCTCGAGGCCGAAGGCGACGTTCATGCCTTTCAGTACATCGCCGTAGAAGCGGCTGATGTCGAGGTTGGTGGTCGACTGCTGGAACGAGAAGCCGCCGGCGTAGAAGCGGCTGGCGCTGACGCCCTGGCCGCCGCCCAGCAGGTCGAGGTTGGCGATCGAGGCGTTGAGGGTGTTGTTGATGTCGTACTTCAGGCGGTTGTAGCCATAGGTCTGCGAGACGTCGGCATTCCATTCGCCGACCGCCCAGCGGTAGCCGACGGTGCCCCAGCGGTCGTGGACGTCGCCGTCGATGAACGGGACGAAGCCGTCAGGGTACATCGCCGCCGAGTTACGCGACGGGATGTCTTCGGAGCCCAGGCCTTCGCGCGCCCAGGCGGCCGAGGAAGCGTCGCGCTTTTGCGCGCCGGCCGTGAAATACAGCTTGCCGGGGCCGGTGGGGAATTCGCCGTTGAGGTAGACGGTCTGGTTCTCGGACTTGGTGTCGCCGATGATGCGCGGGTTGCCCGCTTCGGAACGGTTGGAGCGGCCGCGATCGTAGTATTCGCCCGTGATGCCCAGCACGCCGCCGGCCACCGCCACGCCGCAGTAGGCCGACGCCAGCCAGTTCTCGCCGTCGCCCGCGGTGTACTGGCCGTAGCCGAGCACCGATTCGCAACCCAGGCTGCGTTTGAGGTCGATGTTGATCACGCCGGCGATCGCGTCGGAGCCGTATTGGGCGGCGGCGCCGTCGCGCAGCACCTGCACTTCGCGGATTGCCATCACGGGGATCGCGTTCATGTCGGTGCCGGTATTGCCGCGGTTGCGCGCGCCGAACAGGTTGACCAGCGCCACCGTGTGACGGCGCTTGCCGTTGACCAGCACCAGGGTCTGGTCCGAACCCAGGCCGCGCAGGGCGGCCGAGTCGATCAGGTCGGCGCCGTCGGCGCCGGTCTGGCGGGTCGAGTTGAACGAGGGCGACAGGTTGGAGAGCACCTGGGCCAGGTCGAACTGGCCGCTTTGTTCGGCTGCCTTGGTCATTGGAATGAAGTCGATGGCGACCGGGGTGTCGGTGCTCGATGCGGCGCCGACGCGGCGCGAGCCGACGACGCTGACGCTTGGCATGATTTCACCGCTGGCGACGCTTGGCGCGGTTTGCGAGTGGGCGATGGCCGGGACGAGGGAAAGCACGGCGGCGCTACCATATAAGGCAAACAGCACCGAACCAGACATTATTTTGAGTTTAATCACGTTTTTCTCCGAAGGAAATTTGGATATTACTCAATTGTTTCTTCGGTAACCATCGTAATGTATCAATAACACAACGGAGTATGGCTATAGCTAGAACTTATTCGACCAAGTTACGACAAATCGTGAAAATTTGACGTGTCAATCGTCTCGATGCAGCCGCCGACCAGTACGGCGCCGTCCTCCATCCGGGTGCGGATCAGGCAATCGTGGCCGGTTGCGCGGCCCTGGCGCACGGTCAATCCGCGCCCGAGCAGGACGGTGAGGGCGCCGGCCGCGACGCCGGTGGCGCTGTCTTCAAGTCGTGGGTCGAGGTGGTTGAAGTTGCGGCCTTCGAAGACCTGTGCATCCGCGTCGCCTGCGTAGGCGTACAGGCCGTTGACGCCGTTTTCCTTGCTCCACTGCGTGATCGCTTCCAGGTCGGGCGTCAGCGCGTGCAGGGTGGCTGGGTCGCGCACTTGCACCAGCAGTTTCGGGCTGCCGATCGAGGCCACTTGCGGCGCGGCGACGATGGCTGTCGTCGGGATGCCGAGCAGGCGTGCCGGCAGCTCGGGTGTGAGTGCCGGTTGCGGGGCGGGCTGCGGCGCCAGGCGGACGAACAGGTGTTCTCCCTCGCGGGTCAGGGCGAGCGGTTGGCCGTGCATGGCGGTCTTCACCATCAGTGGCGGGTTCGCGCCTGGCCGCGCGAACAGCCGCGCGGCCGCGGCCAGCGTGGCGTGCAGGCACAGGGGGCTGCGCGTGTGCGGGTAGTAAAAGTCGACGATGGCAGCCGTGCCGTCTTCCTGTGGCGGATCGATCCAGACGCAGGTGGTGTTGTGCTCGCGCGCGAATGCCTGGCGTGCGTCGGGGTTTGACTGATCGTCTTCGATGACGAGAGCCGGGTTGCCGGCGTTTGCGGTGGCGCCGAAGCAGCGCAGGGCATGGACGTGCATGGTTTTTCCTTCTGGTCTGGCGTGGCGAGCGGGGGCGGAAGGATCATAGATTGAATCGGCTGTTCGCGCTGACCAAACCATGACAATTTTGCAGGGTCGGGAGAGGTCGCCAGGGCGTTCCAATCGGTTAGAATTTGTGTATATTTTTTATCAGGCGGATTGTGCCCACTTTGCCCATGTTTCAGGAATATCTCGATGCCGCCGGCGCCTACTTCGTGAGCGGACAAGCGTGAGCGATCCAGACGCGACACTGACCAGCTATGGGATGGCCGAGGACTTCGCCTCGGCGCCGGTGCTCGGCATCACGGTTCTGTGGCATCCGCAGCGCGAACGCATCGGCGAACAGATGCTCGGCCCGGCCGCGGGCGGCGCGATCGCGCTGAACCGGTTTGCGCCGCTGTTCGCACGTGCTGGCGCGGGGCATGAAGGCACGCCGCTGGGCGAGCGGTCGATCACGCGCGAGCCGGTGCATGTCCGCTTCGTGGCCGAGGGTGGCATCCAGATCGATCACGTGCGCGGCAAGATGGGGCTGGAGCTCAATGGGCGGCCGTCGAACGGGACCGACCGCTTCACGGCGAGTGAACTCGAGCGCGGCATCGTGATCGGGCTCGGGAGCCAGATATTCGTGTGCCTGCATTTGATGCGCAGCCTGCCGCGCGCGGCGAACGTGCCCGGCTTGATCGGCGTGGGCGATGGGGCGATCAAGATGCGCGATGCGATCGCGCAGGTGGCCGGGACCAGCATGCCGGTGCTGTTGTTGGGCGAGACCGGCAGCGGTAAAGAGGTGGCGGCGCAGGCGATTCATACGCTCAGTGGACGTCGGAACGGGCGGTTTGTTGCGATCAATATGGCGACGTTGAGTGAGTCGTTGGCGGCGGCGGAATTGTTTGGTGCGGTCAAGGGGGCGTACACCGGGGCGACCAGTGGCCGGCGCGGGTGGTTTGCCGAGGCCGAGGATGGGACCTTGTTCCTGGACGAGGTTGGGGATACGCCTGCGTCGGTGCAGGCCATGCTATTACGCGTGCTGGAGAGTGGCGAGTATCGGCCGCTTGGGGCGGGTGCGGATGCGAGGTCGAATGCGCGGATCGTGGCGGCGACCGATCAGGATCTGGGGGAGGGCGGGTTTAACCAGGCCTTACGGCGGCGTCTCGAGGCGTTTGTGATTCGGGTGCCGGCGTTACGTGAGCGGCGTGAGGATATTGGCGTGTTGGTGCGGCATTTTCTGGAGGCCGAGGCGCCGGGGGATGGGTGGAGTTTGCCATTCGAGTTGCTGAGCCAGGTGTTCAATGGGGACTGGCCGGGGAATGTGCGGCAGTTGGCGCATGCGATGCGGCGGGTTGCGCTGGATTTGCAGGCGGGGAATGTGCCGGTGTTGGAGCAGTCGGTAATGATGCCTGTGGTGGAGCCTGCGCCTGTTCCTGCTGGTGCTGCGGCGTCCGCTTCCGTGTCGAGGCCGGTGCGGCGCAAGGTGTCGGAGTTGAGCGATGACGATCTTTTGGAAGCGATGGAGAAGAGTCAGTGGCAGATTCTGGCTGCTTCGAAGGCGCTGGGGATTTCGCGGCCTACGGTTTACAAATTGCTGGAGGCTCACCCTCGGATTCGTTTTCCTGCCAATATTTCGGAGGAAGAGATTCGTGCGGCCTGGGAGGCTTGTGAGGGTGATCTCCAGCGGTGTGCTTCAAGGCTTATGACGCCGGCAGAGGCGCTAAGGCGTCATGCAGGGCTGCTAGGCCTTGCTCAAACCATTGAAGATGCCTGATGTTCTCATGGTGGGTCTGAACCGTTACTGATCTCACCTTCTGGATCAAAATAGAATACACGAAGTTGTGCCGCTTCCTTTTGAGCTCGTTTGATAAGAACTGTTAGATAGAAAGAGATCTCCCAAAAACCGTTGATATTTCCTACGGCCAGATGATTGTCCCAGAGTAATGTAATTTTTCGTATTTTTTCAGGGGAATCATTGCTTGTTGCCAGCGGAATGAATGCTGAAGGATCAATCCGAACCAAGGCACCACGTTCTTTGCCGTCGACACTGGCAAACGGAGATGGAGGGGCATAACGGGTACGTAAGCCAGGTCCGCAACAAATGATCTGTGGACGGGTGATTAGGCAGCAGTCGATTACTTCAATTGATTCGAGACCGGTATTGTCTTTATCGCTTGCAGTGATTGCGATCCGAAAATCCTGGTTGGCATCGAACTCGATATCTCGATTCCAATGTGGATTTTCTCGCGTACGATCAGAACCAATGGCCGAGTCAAGATCGGTAAACAACCAGTCGATACCATCATCTACTTGATTGACGTCCAGGCGCGCCGTCAGTGTCATCAATGGTTTTGTCATCATTCCTTTTCCATTCGAAGTAAATCAAACCGCGGATCACTCCGCAGTGCCAGCAAATCGGGCTCTGTACCGATCAATTTTGTTGGGTAACCGAGGTTCTGTGCACTCGTCAGTTCTGTTAGAGCAGCATCTCGCTGCCCCACTAATTCATATGCTACTGCAGCGCGGAAGCGGATATCAGGGTTGTCGGGTGCAGCAGTTACAGCTTTATGGCTCAACACTGAGGCGGTTGTCTTGTCACCAAGCTTGGCAGCATACAATCCCATGCGTGATACCAGCGTACTGTCGCCCGGCGCGCGTTCGAGGCGCGGCTTTAGCAATGCAGCTGCTTTTCGATAAGCTTGTTGCGAATCCTGTTCACGGCCAGGAATCCATCGTAAGGTGTCGGCGAGATTGGCCCAGCGTAAGTACGCTATGCTATTACCCTTCGACACGGAAACGGCGTGCTCAAATGCCTTGGCTGAACCAATATAGTCGCCTCTATTAAAGAGTGCAGTTCCCAAGTTGTTATAAAGCTGTCCGCTCGGACGCACCTGTAGCCCTTGCTGCAGCACGTGGAGCGCTTCGTCGCTTCTGCCCTGACGTACTAGTGTCATGCTCAGATTCGCGTATGACGATACAGCATCTGGCTCGATCTGAATACTTTGGCGGAACGCTTGCTCGGCGCCGGTATAATCCCCTAGGTGATGGCGTAGGGAACCTAATCGATCAATGAACATGCGCTCGGCAGGATGTGCTTTGCGTGCGATCTCAATGCTGTGCTCGGCCTCCTGATAGCGTTGCATTCGAATTAAAACCCCGCTTTTAGTATTATGTGCGAAGAGGTTTGAAGGATCTAGTTCCAAGGCTTGCTGAGCAAACGTCAAACTTTCTTCATTCCTGTCTTGCTGCCAACGGACATATGCTTTAGCGGCATAACCAAGTGCTAGCTGATCATCCAGGGCAAGTGCGGCTTGGGCCCCGGCGTCAGCACGCTGCAGCCAGCTTGCATCGCTGCGGTCGCCAACATAGCGCATTGCATAGGCCAATGCCATGCCGGCGGTTGCCGCGGCGTGTTTCGGTTGCTTTGCCAGAATGGCTTCAAAATTCTCGATCGCGATATCTGGACTTTCATCTCGGTCAAATTGGCGCAACGCAGCTAACCCGTTTGACATACGTTTTGCATTGGATATTGGTGATAGCCACTGGTGAGTTTTGTCAGCCAATGTCGAGAAATGCATTGCCCCACCAATTGCCGAGAGAATGACTGCGACACTACATGCGAGCAAGGTCCGATTACGGCGAGAGGTTGACCGTAGCAACGGCCGTGTAGATACAGCTTGGGTTATGACATTCGATCCCTGCAATGCGTGGGCGGCATCTTTAACTGCTCGCATCGTGGTTATACGTGCAACCGGATCTGGCGCGCACATCGCTCGTACTAACGAAACCATATCCTGATCGGCATCTGCAGCAAAGGCCCATTGCGTGCATGAGGACTGCACTTGGGCAGCAGCCAAAGCCAGACCATGAAGATGTGCGAATGGACGTTCTCCATGCATCATCTCGTACATCAGCACGCCGACAGCGTAAATGTCGCTCAGTGTGCTGGGATGTTTGCCATTAAGGATTTCTGGCGCAAGATAGGCGATGGTCCCTTGAGTCTGTAATACATCGCCTGATTCAGTCGCAAGCGGATCGATTTTGCGCGCCAAACCAAAATCCATGATGCGCAACTGCCCTGATGGCTCGATCATTAGATTGGCCGGCTTCAAATCGCCATGGATCAACCCCGCCGCATGTGCCTGCGCCATCGCATCTGCCAACTGGCAAACGATATCGAGTATCTGCTCGCGCGACAGCTTGGTCGTGGACAGCAGCTGATGCAGGGTCTTCCCCCCAACCAGCTCCATCACGATCGACTTGCTATGGCCGTCGTCTTCGAGTGAGTAAATCTGGATGAAGGCAGGATGCCGCAGCGATGCCGCCAGGCGCGCCTCTTGCAGCAGATTATCCGGCTGGTCGCGCACTAGGTCAGGCTTCAGGCGCTTGATGGCAACGGTGCGCTGCAGCGCCGGATCCCACGCCTCATGCACGTCGCCGAAACCGCCATTGCCAAGCAGCTTACCGAGGCGATATCGCTCGGTACTGGGAGTGGCAATCAGGTCAGGCGATGAAGTCATTTGCGGCTCGTTTGGTCGGCGCAGGCGCCGTAAATACTACAGGAAAAGAAACTTGCCGAATGCACATTCTTAACTTCGATTCAGGCAACCAGCGTGTCAACTTCCTCGTTGACATGTAAAAACACCCGTTGTTTTACACCCAACAGGCATAAATAGTCGACTAAATCCTTGATTTTGTTGCTTTGACGCCATGTTTCAGGGTGGCACGGAGCTTGCAAACTATTGCGTACCACGAGGGAAGACGTAACGAAGATCGTCGCGCCTGCCATCGCAATTGTCGCAAAGCATGTTATTCATTCCGGAAAGAAGATTCAAGTATGGCTACCCAAAGCACAGGCGTTCTGCAGATTGTTGGCGCGGCTTATGGACTCAAGCAAGTCACCGCGCAGGTCATCAAGCAAGTCAACCGTCAGGCTTTTCCAGAGACCCTGTCTGTTTTGGCAAGTAACCAGACGTTCGGCGACACCTGGGTTGGTCACGAAAAGACGCTGACCGTCGTCTATCGCTATGACGGCGGCCCGACGTTCGTGGCTACTGCTTCGGAAGGCCAGACGCTGAACATCGGCGCCCAGCAGTTCGAGCAATCTATCCGGGCTCCTGCTCCAGCGCCGCAAGACAACACCGCCCAGCCGGTACTGACCGTGTGGGGCGCCAGCTTCGGCTGCTCCGACGTGAGTGCGACGGTACGCAACCTGGCCGACCACTCGGCTGGAACCTTGTCCCTGGTCGCCGACAGCGCCACCCTCGGCGAGGACGGCAAAGGCAAGCGCAACACCTTCGTCATCGTGGCCAGCTATTGCGGCCAGATTCCATTCATCGACATCGTTGTTGAGGGCAATCCCTATGCGCTCAGCTACCGTCCACCGCTGCACATCCTGAGCGCATTCTATGGCCTGAAGGACGTCACCGACATCGTCCGCGCCAGTGTGAGCCGGCGCAGGCTGTCCGTCGCCGCATCGAGCAGCGTGTTCGGCGATGGCTGGCCGGCGATGCGCAAGACCCTGCACGTGGTCTACCAGTACGCCGACCGCAAGCCGCAAATGGCCGCGACGACCGAGAATCAGACCCTGCACATCGACTACGATCCGACCGCACCCGCCGGCCAGGCGTCGCTCGACCCACGCGCCCTGAACATCATCGCCGCCGCCTACGGACCGGTCGACGTCACGGAAAAGGTTGCCGCGCTGGTGGAGAATGGAAGCCTGTCGTTCACGGCCGACAGCCTGACCTTCGGCGATACCTGGCCAGCCGCCGTCAAGTCGTTCTCGATGGTCTATAGCTGGGGCGTAGCGGGGGTATCGAGCGTCAACGTGCCTGAAGATACGCCGGTCTCGATCACCCAGCCCGAGCCAACGTTCACCACCGACAGAAACTTCGTTTCGCTGGCCGGAGCGCTCGCTGCCGGCGACGAGATCAAGCTCCAGACCGCGGCAGGCGGTTACTGGTCGATCGCTGCCGACGGCCAGATCACGGCGCTCGGAACCTCGAGCGATGCGGCCGAGGTGTTCACCATCGGCGTGCCCGAGGCCCAGGATGCACCCGCGATCACCTTGCAATGCCGTGACGGCAGCTACGTCAGCGTTGATAGCGACGGCACCTTGCGCGCGGGTGGCAGCGCGCAGGACGCGATCCAGTTGATGGCATCGCTCCAGGCCAATGGCGCCATCAATATCGGCGTCGTCGGTGGAGCGGGAGCGCCGTTCATCGCGGTGACTGCAAGCGGCGCCATCGCGGTGGACGGCAGCTACGACACCAATTTTTCCACCTGCTTCAACCTGCTGCTGAACCCCACACGGGCCGGCAATGCCAGCCATTTGCAAGCCTTCGCCAGCGCGACGATGCTGGATGGACCGGTCGACATGAAGCTGGTGAAAGTGGTGTGGAAGCTCACTGGCGGCTGCTTTCTGGCGGCCGGCCTTGGTCGGCTCCTCGGCGACCAGCAGCAGATCGGCCTCGCCTTGTACCGCTTTCTGCGGCGCTATCCTGGCGTGATGAACAAGATCGCGATCCTGATCGCGACCATCGACTGCAACCGCGCAATGCCGGCGAGCGCCTTGCTTGGCGTGCTCAAGGCGATCCACGAGGCCGGCATCCTCATGCCGGTGCTGCGGATGACGCTTGCGACGACTGGATGGATGGGGATTTCGTGGGCCATCGTCACGGTCCTGACGAAAGTGCAGGGCGGCGTTACGAGTGCCAGTGCGACGGCAGGGGGCGAACTGGGCGAGAGCTTCTCCGACTGGGCTTACGAGACCACGATGGACATGCTCGACTACATCAATTCCACGGGCGGCACTGCCTTGATGCTTGCATATGAGCGAATGGCCTGTGCGGATCAGCCGGTATTGCGCCGCGCGCAAGGTGGTGGTTTGTCCAGCCTGCGCGCGCGGATGGGGCCGCAAGACATCACTGGCTCTTCGTTTGGTCCAATGCCGCGGCCCTTTCCGACACATGTGTAAGGCGTAATTTTCGGATGAAGTAATGTCCGAAGGCTACATTGGAGGATCCATGCCGTTTGATATTTCGGCCTCAGGGAAGTTAGAAATATTCATCGAAGGATTAACTTCCCAGTCAACTTCGATTTCAGGATCGATGACGTTGGGATCGGGTGGGTTCGTGCCATTCCCGACTTCGCCTTCGGGATCGCTATAGGCAACTACGACCAAGCGTTCACCATTCACCGCTCCTACATGCTGCGGAACGACCAAAGCATCCTGCGCCATCGCCGTCGTCATACCCAAAGCCATACCGCCTAAACAAATCGCCCGAATCAAGCGGGCTAAAAGTTTCGCCACCATGTTTTCAAACCTCCCCAGTAAACGCGGAAATTTTCCGTAGAGAAATAGAAACATCCGGTTACTCGAATGTCAATGCAGAAAGGGTATTTCCAACTCCCGGCACAGAAATATCGTTCCGCATCCCCAGTCACCACAAAACACTGCTCACTCCCAACCCACCACATCCCTCATTTCCAAGCCATACCCTCAACTTCCCCAGCCACATCCCCCAGCTCGGTTATACTGTGTTTTTATACAGTATTGGCTGTTTGACAGCCCCCCAGCGTGACCAAGCCTACCCCCACCGCCCAGCCCCCGGCATCCCAGGCCCAGGCGCTGCCCCCCTACGCCGAGTTGTTCTGCCTCTCGAACTTCTCGTTCCTGCAAGGGGCCTCGCACGCCGAGGAGCTGGTCGCGCGCGCGGTGCAACTGGGTTACTTCGCACTGGCCCTCACCGACGAATGCTCGCTGGCCGGCGTCGTGCGCGCCCACGCCGAAGCGAAAGCCGCCAACCTGCCCCTGATCATCGGCGCCCACTTCCACCTCAAAAACCCCGACGGCACTCCAGCCCCCTCCCTGATCCTGCTGGCGCAAAACCGCAACGGCTACGGCAACCTGTCCGAACTGATCACGATCGGCCGCACGCGCAGCGAGAAGGGCACCTACCTGCTCACCCCCGACGACCTGGCCAACCCCACCAAGGAATACGCCCACCTGCAGCACATGCCCGACTGCCTGGCCATCCTGCTGCCGCCATACCCCGGTCACGAAGCCCAGGACGTCGACCGCCTGCACGCCCAGGCCGCGTGGATGGCCACCACCTTCCCGGGCCGCGCCTGGCTCGGCCTCACCCAGCTGCACCGGGCTTTCGACGACGCCCACCGCGCCACGGTGGAAGAGGTAGGCTGGCAGCACGGCCTGCCGATCGTCGCGCTGGGCCACGTCTCCATGCACGTCCGCTCGCGCAAGCCCCTGCAGGACACCCTGAGCGCAACGCGCCTGGGCAAACCGGTGGGCGCCTGCGGCTACGGCCTGGCGCAGAACGCCGAGCAGCACCTGCGCGCGCGCCTGCGCCTGGCCAATATCTATTCGCGCGAGGCGCTGGCCGAGACGGTGCGCATCGCGCGCCTGTGCACCTTCTCGCTCGACGAGCTGCGCTACGAATACCCCGATGAGGTGGTCCCCGAAGGCCACGACGCCAGCAGCTACCTGCGCAGCGAAACCTGGATCGGCGCGCACCGGCGCTTCCGCGACGGCGTGCCGGCCAAGGTGCAGGCCCAGATCGAGTACGAACTCGAACTGATCGCCGACATGGGCTACGAACACTACTTCCTCACCGTCTACGACATCGTGCGCTTCGCGCGCTCGCAACACATCCTGTGCCAGGGCCGCGGATCGGCCGCCAATTCGGCGGTGTGCTACTGCCTCGGCATCACCGAGGTCGATCCGGCCCGCGCCAGCCTGCTATTCGAGCGCTTCATCTCGCGCGAGCGCAACGAGCCGCCCGACATCGACGTCGACTTCGAACACCAGCGGCGCGAAGAAGTCATCCAGTACATCTACAACAAGTACGGCCGCCAGCGCGCGGCGCTGGCCGCGGTGGTGATCAGCTACCGGCCCAAGAGCGCGCTGCGCGACAGCGGGCGGGCGCTCGGCATCGACCTCGCCATCGTCGAGAAGGTGGCCAAGACCCATCACTGGTTCGACAGCCGCGCCGATCTGCTGGGCCGCCTGGCCGAAAGCGGCCTCGATCCCGAGGCGCCGCTGTCGCGCCAGTGGGCGACATTGGCGCAGTCGCTGCTGAACTTCCCGCGCCACCTGTCCCAGCATCCGGGCGGCTTCGTGATCGCCAAGGGTAAACTCTCGCGCCTGGTGCCGATCGAGAACGCGACGATGGCCGACCGCAGCGTCATCCAATGGGACAAGAACGACCTCGAGGAACTGGGCCTGATGAAGGTCGACGTGCTGGCGCTGGGCATGTTGTCGATGATGCGGCGCGGCCTGGAGCTGGTGGGCCAGCGCTATGGCGACGTGTTCGAGATGCAGGACATCCCGCTCGAGGACAGCGCCACTTACGACATGATCTGCCAGGCCGATACCATCGGCGTGTTCCAGATCGAATCGCGCGCGCAGATGAGCATGTTGCCGCGCATGCTGCCGCGCCGCTTCTATGACCTGGTGATCGAGGTGGCGGTGGTGCGTCCCGGCCCGATCCAGGGCGGCATGGTCCATCCCTATCTGCGCCGGCGCCAGGGGCTCGAGCCGGTCGACTATCCGAGCCCAGAGATGAAGGTCGCGCTCGGACGCACCCTAGGCGTGCCGATCTTCCAGGAGCAGGTGATGCAGGTGGCGATCCTGGGCGCCGGCTTCACGCCGGGCGAGGCGGATCAACTGCGGCGCGCGATGGCGGCCTGGAAGCGCAAGGGCGGCCTCGAAAGATACTACGAGCGCATCGTGGGCGGCATGCTCGAACGCGGCTACAAGCTGGAATTCGCCGAGGCGATCTTCAGCCAGATCCAGGGCTTCGGCGAGTACGGCTTCCCCGAATCGCACGCGGCCAGCTTCGCGCTGCTGGCTTATGCGAGTTCATGGCTCAAGTGCCACGAGCCGGCCGCTTTTCTCTGCGCGCTGCTCAACAGCCAGCCGATGGGTTTTTATAGTCCCTCGCAACTGGTGCAGGACGCGCGCCGCCACGGCATCGAGGTGCGGCCGGTCGACGTCGCCATCAGCGGCTGGGATTCGGCGCTGGAAGAGTACGACCCCGTCGACCGCTCGCGCCAGCCGGCGGTGCGGCTGGGCTTTTCGCTGCAACGAGGATTGAAGCAGGAGGCGGCCGAGCGCATCGAGCAGGCGCGCGCCGTGCGGCCTTTCGACAGCGTGGCCGACCTGGCGCGGCGCGCGCATCTCGACCGGGGCGACCTGCAGGTGCTGGCCGCGTCCAACGCCCTGCGCTCGCTGGCCGGGCACCGGCGCGAAGCCTTATGGCAGGCCTCGGGCGCCGCGCCCGACAAGGATCTGTTGCGCCCGACCGTGCCGCGCGAAGAGACGCCGGCATTGCAGGCGCCGAGCGAAGGAGAGGAGATCGTCGGCGACTACCGCGCGCAGGGATTGACGCTCGGTCGCCATCCGCTGGCGCTGCTGCGCGAGCGTCTGCTCAAGCAGCGCTTCATACCGGCTTCGAGCCTGATGGATTTCCAGGATGGCCAGCTGGCGCGCGCCTGCGGCCTGGTCACGGTGCGCCAGCGCCCCGGCACGGCCAAGGGCGTGCTGTTCATGACTCTGGAAGACGAGACCGGCAACATCAATGTGATCGTGTGGCCGACCCTGGTCGAGCAGCAGCGGCGCGAAGTGCTGGGTGCGCCGCTGCTCGGGGTGTACGGCATCTGGCAGCGCCAGGGAGAAGTGCGCCACCTGGTGGCCAAGCGGCTGGTGGACTTGTCGCACCTGCTGGGCGGGCTGGATGCGCGCAGCAGGGATTTTTGCTGATTACGCCGCGGCCAGTTTCATGGCGTGTTTGCCGGCGGCCGTGCGGGCGCTGCGTCCCGGCGCACCCGCCTGCAACTGGAACACCTGCAAGGCCTGCGACACCTCGTCGGTCTGCCGCGCCAGGGTCGCCGTCGCGGCGGCGGCTTCTTCCACCAGGGCCGCGTTCTGCTGCGTGATCGCGTCGAGCTGCGTCACCGCCTGGTTCACCTGTCCGATGCCGCTCGACTGTTCGCGCGTCGCGCCTGCGATCTCGTCCATCACGCGCGTCACCTGGTCGACCGCGCCCACCACTTCCTGGATCGCCGCGCCGGCCGCCACACTCAGGCGGTTTCCGTTGTCGACATTGGCGATCGAGGCGTCGATCAGCGCCTTGATCTCCTTGGCCGCGACCGCGCTGCGCTGGGCCAGCGTGCGCACTTCGCCCGCCACCACCGCGAAGCCGCGGCCCTGTTCGCCCGCCCGCGCCGCTTCCACGGCGGCGTTCAGGGCCAGGATATTGGTCTGGAAGGCGATGCCGTCGATCATGCCGACGATGTCGAGCACCTTGTGCGACGAGGCGCTGATCGCCTCCATCGTGCTCACCACCTCACCGACGGTGCGCTGGCCGTTGCCGGCCGTCGCGGCGGCGCGGCGCGCCAGGTCGCTGGCGGCGTTCACGCTGTCGGCGCTCTGCGCCACGTTGTGGGTCAGCTGCTCCATGCTGGCCGCCGTCTCTTGCAGGCTCGAGGCTTGCGTCTCGGTGCGGCTCGACAGGTCCTGGTTGCCGGTCGCGATCTCGCCGGTGGCGTGGCGGATCTCGTCGAAGTTGGCGCGCACGTCGCCGATCACGCTGAACAGGTTCACGGCCGACTGGCGCAGGGCCGCAACCAGCTGGCCCATCTCGTCGTCGCGGCGCGGCGCCAGGCGGCAGGTGAGGTCGCCGCCGGCCAGGCGGCGCGCGAAACCGGAGGCCTCGGCCAGCGGCGCCAGCACATTGCGGCGCAGGCTGGCCCACAGGCCCAGCACCATGGCCAGAGAGACGGCCAGCGACAACAAGGTCCAAGCCGGCAGGCCGTTGCGCCAGCATTGGAGCGTGATCGCCGCCAGCAGCAGCGTCAACAGGCCCATGCCGCCGTTGATCTGGGTGCGCAGAGGGAGGCGGGCCAGCGCCGCCAGGCGCCCGCGCAGGCCGCCGTGTTCGACGCGGCCGTTGCGCAACACCAGGCCGCGCGGGTTGCCGGCCTTGAATTCGGCGTACAGCATTGCCGCCTCGCGCACCTGTTCCCGGGTCGGCTTGGTGCGCACCGACATATAGCCGGTCGCCTCGCCGTTCTCGAGCACCGGCGTCACGTTCGCATACACCCAATAATAGTCGCCGTTCTTGCAGCGGTTCTTGACCATGCCGCTCCACGGCCGCCCGGCGCGGATCGCCTGCCACATGTCGGCGAAGGCCTCCACCGGCATGTCCGGATGGCGCAGGATGTTCTGTGGCGCGCCGATCAGCTCATCCTCGGTGAAGCCGCTCACCTGCACGAAATACGGATTCGCATAGCGGATATTGCCCTGCAAATCGGTGGTCGAGACGATGGTCTTGCTATCGGCCAGCTGGTATTCGTTATTGGTGATCGGTGTGTTCAGGCGCATATAGGTTCTTTCAACAAGGCAACAGGGCGTGAAAAAGTATAGCGACAGCCGATGAGACCGTCTGCGGCCTGAGCCCTAAATTCAGCAAAAATACAACGATTAAATCAGTAAAATCACTAACTGACTTTCGGGCCGGTTTCCAGGCTGGCCAAGGCGGCCACAAAAGGCCTGCCCGTTGTTGATAGAATGGAACCAGGAATAGAGAAAGCCACCACAGGATGACCATGGATAAAACGAGCCGCAGCAGGGGCAGGGGAACGGGACGGGCGACGCTCGAGCAGGTGGCGGGCATGGCCGGCGTGTCGATCATGACCGCCTCGCGCGCGCTGAGCCAGCCGCAGATGGTCTCCGAGGTCACCCGGGTCAAGGTCGAGCGCGCGGTCGCGGAACTCGGCTACGTGCCCAACCGCGCGGCGCGCGCGCTGGCCTCGTCGCAATCGCATGTGATCGTGGTGCTGGTGCCGTCGTTTTCAAACGCCGTGTTCACCGCCGTCCTCGAAGGCATCCACGATGCCGTCGCGCCGGGCCAGTACCAGCTCCTGATCGGCAATACCTATTATTCGCAGGCAGAGGAAGAAAAGCTGCTGCGCACCTACCTGCAATCGAGCCCGGACGGCATCCTGTTCTCGAGCCAGGCCCACAGCCCGGCCGTGGCGAAGATGATGGAGGCGTCGCAGGTACCGTCGGTGTCGATGATGGACCTGTCCGACGATGCCGACGCGCTGTCGGTCGGCTTCTCTCAGTTCGAGGCCGGCATGGAGATGACGCGCCACCTGCTCAGGAAGGGCTACCGCCGCATCGGTTTCATCGGCGCCCAGTTGGACGAGCGTACCCTGCGCCGCGCAGACGGCTACCGGGCCGCGATGGCCGAGGCGGGCCTGGCCGACCCACGGCTCGAGCTGATGGTGCCGGAGCGTTCCACGATCGCGCTCGGCGCCGAGTTGATGGGGCAGATGATGGCGAACATGCCCGACTGCGACGCCGTCTTCTGCTGCAACGACGACCTGGCCCACGGCGCCGTCTACCACTGCCAGCGTCACGGCATCCGCATCCCGCAGGACATCGCCGTCTGCGGCTTCAACGATTTGCCGGCGTCGGCGTGGATGATGCCATCGCTCACCACCATTGACACGCCGCGCTACCAGATCGGCTTCGAGGCCGCCAGCCTGCTGCTGCAGGTGATCAAGGGCCAGGAGCCTGAACGCAAGCGCATCGACCTGGGATTTACCCTGCGCGAGCGCGAGAGCGCCTGACCTGACGAAGCTTAGTAGCTCTTATAAGGCAGGAATTTGCCGGACAAGACCACGTTGACGCGGTCGCCTTTCGGGTCTTCGGTGCGCTGGATGTCCATCGAAAAATCGATGGCGCTCATGATGCCGTCGCCGAATTCTTCGTGGATCAGTTCCTTGATCGTGGTGCCGTACACGTTCACCAGCTCGTACCAGCGATAGATCAGCGGATCGGTCGGCACCGCCGTGGGCAGCGATCCCTTGTAGGGCACGATCTGCAGCCAGGCGATGGCTTCGTCAGAGAGTTCAAAGATCTTGCCGACCGCCTCAGCCTGCGGCTTGGTCAAGGTCATCTGGCCAAGGCAGGCGGCGGTAGTCCATTCCTTCGACAGGCCGGTGGCCTCGGTCACGTCGCGCCATTTGATGCCCTTGCGGACCTTGGCGGACAAGATCATTTTGGTGACGTCTTCACGGCATGAAATCATGTTTGGCTCCATCGATGTGGTGGTAGTAAAGGCGGACGCTCAGGCCGAAGCCCGGGCGGGGTAATGGTCGGGCGCGGCGGGAACCGCATCGTCTTCCAGGCCGGGATGCACGATGCGCGTTTCCGGCGGCTCGGCGCCGTCGGCGCCTGACTGCTGCAGCATCTTCGAACGGCGCACCAGGAAGTCGACCAGGTGGTTGCGGATCTTGTAGAACTGGGGATCGCGGTGGATCGTGGCGCGGCTGCGGTCGGCCGGCAGCGTGTTGACGACGATCTCGGCGATCCGCGCATGAGGGCCGTTGCTCATCAAGAAAATGCGGTCGGCCAGCAGGATCGCTTCGTCGACGTCGTGGGTGATCATGAAGACGGTCTGGCGCGTGGCCGCGCAGATGCCCAGCAGCTCGTCCTGGATCGTGCCGCGGGTGAGTGCGTCGAGCGCGCCGAACGGTTCGTCCAGCAGCAGCATCTTGGGTTCGACCGCGAAGGCGCGCGCGATGCCCACCCGCTGCTTCATGCCGCCCGAGAGCTCGGACGGCTTCTTGCGCGCTGCGGCGCAGAGGCCGACCATCTCGATGAAACGCGCGCCGTGCTCACGCACCTTGTCGCGCGGCCAGTCGCGGTGGCGCGAACGCACGGCGAAGCCGATATTGTCTTCCACGCTCAGCCACGGCAGCAGGGCGTGGTTCTGGAACACCACGCCGCGGTCCAGTCCCGGGCCGGTCACTTCTCGGCCGTCCATGATCACGGTGCCGGCGCTGGCCGCTTCGAGCCCGGCCAGCACGTTCAGGATGGTGCTCTTGCCGCAGCCCGAATGGCCGATGATGCAGATGAACTCTCCGCGCTCGATCACGAAACTCACCCCCTCGAACACCGGCGGCTGGCCGGCGCGGTAGGTTTTGGCCAGGCCGTCCACCTGGACGAAGCGGTCATTCGGCATAGGTCACCTTTTTTTGCAGGGCAGCGAACATCAGGTCCAGCGTCATGCCCACGATGCCGATCATGAGCACGGCGAAGAGCACGTTTGCCAGCGACAGGTTGTTCCACTCGTTCCATAAAAAGTAGCCGATGCCGTTCCCGCCGATCAGCATTTCGGCGGCGACGATCACCAGCCAGGCGATGCCCATCGAGATGCGCATGCCGGTGATGATGGTCGGCGCCGCCGCCGGCAGGATCACCAGGAAGGCCTTGCGCAGCGGCGACACCTCAAGGGTGCGCGCGACGTTGAGCCAGTCCTTGCGCACGCCCGCCACGCCGAAGGCGGTATTGATCAGCATGGGCCAGATCGAGCAGATGAAGATCACGAAGATGCCCGAGATCGACGAATCCTTGATCGTGTAGAGCGCGATCGGCATCCAGGCCAGCGGCGAGATCGGCTTCAAGACCTGGATGAACGGATCGATCGCGCGGTACAGCAGCGGCGACATCCCGATCACGAAGCCCAGCGGGATCGCCACCAGCATCGCCAGCAGGTAGCCCAGGCCGACGCGCACCAGCGAATGCCCCAGCTGGATGCCGATGCCGCGGTCGTTCGGGCCGTTGTCGTAGAACGGATCGCCCAGGTGGCCGGCCGCCAGCCGCGCGAACTGGGCCGGCGTGGGAAAGCCGCTGCCCGCATCGGGCGCCGGGGCAGCATCGGCAGCGGCCGGCGCCTGCCCCATCAGGGCCGCGTATTCGGCTTCCTCGGCGCTCATCGCCGCCACCGGCGCCGCGGCCCGCGGCGCGGTGGCGATATGCCACACGCCGACCACGACCAGCAGCAGCGCCAGCGACAACAGCGCCGCCCTGAACCTCAGTTGCTTGTGCATGGGCTTCTCCCGTGTCAGGCGCGCTTGATCGCGAAGCTGTCCAGGTAGGCCTGCGGCTTGGCCGGGTCATAGGTCTTGCCCATGATCGAAAACGAGCGGTAGCCGTTCGCCGCGGCGGCCGGCGCCGGCATGCCCAGGGCCGCCATCTGCTTGCGCGCATCGGTCAGCAGGAACACCTGTTCGGCCAGCGCCTTGTAGTTGACGTCGCCCTTCAGGTAGCCCCAGCGCTTCATCTGCGTGAGCATCCAGGTCGCCATCGAATACCAGGGCAGGGCGTCGAAGTCGGCGCGGTCCGGCTCGTTGCGCACCTTGCCCAGGCCATCGGCGAAGCGGCCCGAGAGCGCCTGCAGCACTACCGTCTCGGGCTGGTTCAGGTAGGCCGGCTTGCAGATGGCCTTGGCGATCTCGGCCCGGTTCTCGTGCTTGTGCGCCATCGCGGTGGCGTTCAGGATGGCGCGGTACAGCGCGGCGAAAGTGTTCGGGTTCTGGTCGATGAAGGCCTGCGAGGCGCCGAAGGCGCAGCAGGGATGGCCGTTCCAGATGTCCTTGGTGAGAATGTGGATGAAGCCCACCTGGTCGAACACGGCGCGCTGGTTGAACGGATCGGGGCCGAGGAAACCGTCGATATTCCCGGCGCGCAGGTTGGCGACCATCTCGGGCGGCGGCGTCACGCGCAGCTGGACGTCGCGGTCCGGGTCCAGTCCATGCTCGGCCAGGTAGTAGCGCAGCAGGAAGTTGTGGACCGAATACTCGAAGGGGATCGCGAACTTGAAGCCCTTCCAGTTGCGCGGATCGCGGTTGTCCTTGTGCTTGAGCGCGAGCGTGATCGCTTGCCCGTTGATGTTCTGGATGGTGGCGACGCGCATCGGCTGCGGCGTGCCGCCCTGGCCGATCGACATCGCCAGCGGCATCGGCGCCAGGAAGTGCGAGGCATCGAGCTCGCGGTTGATCATCTGGTCGCGCACCAGCGCCCAGCCGGCGGTCTTGCTGAGGGTGACGTTCAGGCCCTGCGCCTTGTACATGCCCATCGGGTCGGCCATGATCAAGGGCGTGGCGCAGTTGATCGGGATGAAGCCGATCTTGAGGTCCTTCTTCTCGAGCGCGCCGGTTTTTTCCATCGCATTGGCCTGCAGGCTGGCCAGCGGCAGCAGCGAACCGATCGCCGCCATCAAGGTCGGTGCGCCCACTGCCTTGATCAGGTTGCGGCGCGTCGCGTCATGGGGAAACAGGGCGCGCACAGCGGCCGCCTCGACGAAGTCGCCCGACAACGCTTCGGCGTCACCTGCGCGCCGCAGCCTGGCGGCTTGCGCCTGGCGATCGTGCTCGTCCTGCGAGCCGTGCCTGCCGCAAGGGCAGCCGTTCAAGGATGACTCGGTCGAATAAGGACGGTACAGATTCTCATCTTTCATTGGCGAAGACCCCTGGTAGTGGTGATGACGCAGAAAATGAAACGGCGAGGTGGGCATGACGATGCTTGAGCCTTGTCGTCAGCAAGACCTGTGCCATCTGGAATCGCGCGCGGCCAAGTCATTCATTTCAAAGATGAAACATGCTTTTTTGGGTTGGACAGCATCGCCATGGCAGCGCCTGCGATTGCCGCCCACGGGCACCGGCGCCGCGCATCTGCCCAACCGTGGTGCATGACCGCTTTACATCGTTCCGCTATCGCGGCTACAATCGGGTTTTCGATGTTAGCGTTAACATAGTGAGATGACGACACAAGCGCGAGACGACAATAAAGGGACGGCCTGGGTAGTCATGGGCGTGAGCGGCTGTGGCAAGAGCAGCATCGGCGCGAAGCTGGCGTCTGAACTCGGCGTTCCATTCATCGAGGGCGACGCCTTCCATTCACAGGCCAATGTCGCCAAGATGTCGGCCGGTATCCCGCTGACGGACGACGACCGCCGCGAATGGCTGCTGAACCTGCGCGACAAGCTCGCCGCACGCGAGGGTGGGGCGGTGCTGTCGTGTTCCTCGCTCAAGCGCGCCTACCGCGACCTGCTGCGCAGCGCGGGCGGCGACGTGCGCTTCGCGCACCTGGCGGGCGAGCGCAGCCTGCTCCTCGAGCGCGTCAGCAACCGCCCTGGCCACTACATGCCGCCGTCGCTGCTCGATAGCCAGTTGAGCACGCTCGAACCCCTGCAGGCTGACGAAGCCGGTATCACCCTCGACATCCGTGACAGCCAGGAACAGCTGGTCGCACAGATCCTCGCCAGCGTTTAATCCAGCGCCACCAATTACCCCGCCGCATGCCTATGCCGGCGGGGTAATCGCGCACGCCATTCACATCGGATAGACACGCCCCGAAAATCGGACTATATTTTCCTTTCCTGTTTGGAAAGGTTTCCAATCGCGTATTCCACACACATCCGCAACGACCGCATTCGAGACCAACGAGCAAGTTGGCAAGCCGCGGCACGGCCACCCGGTACGGCTGCATTTTCTTGTAGTGAGATAAGAGGAGTCGACGTGAATAACCAGAACCAGAATCATCGCTCGAGATGGAAACCTTTCCATGCGCTTGCCGCCGGCATCCTGCTGGCCTGTGGGGCGCAGGCCGCGGCCAGCGTCACCAATCCGGTCATCGGCCAGCTGCTGTGGTCGGAGGAGTTCAATGGCAATAGCGTGAACACCGGCGTGTGGAACCTGCAGGACGGTAACGGCTGCCAGATCGGCCTGTGCGGCTACGGCAACGCCGAGCTGCAGTACTACAGCCCCAACAACGCCAGCATCGTCAATGTGCCCTTCGAATCGGGCACGCGCGCGCTGGCGATCCAGGCGCGCAGCCAGACGATCGGCGGCAATGTCTTCACCTCGGCCCGGCTCGACACCAGGAACAAGGTGCAGGTGCAGTACGGGATGATCGAAGTGAGGCTGGCCACGCCGAACCTCGGCACCGGCTTGTGGCCGGCCGCGTGGCTGCTGGGCGTCAGTCCGCAGACCTGGCCGCGCAACGGCGAGATCGACATCATGGAGATGGGCCACAAGGCGTCCGGCCGCGCCGAGGGCGGGGCGCCGTCGTCGAACCACTTCGTCGGCTCGAACGTGATCACCTGGCAGCAGGCCGCCTGCGTGCCGGGCAACGAGAGCTGCGCCGCCTCGACCGCGTGGCAGACCAAGAACTGGTACGTGCCCCAGAACTCGCTCGCGAACCGCTTCGTCACCTACCGCTTCTATTGGGACGAGAGCCAGATGCGCTTCACCACGGTCGACAACGGCGTCGAGCACAATATGTACAACGCGCCGCTGCCGGTCAATTCAGCGGCATTGCAGGCGCCGTTCTACCTGCTCCTGAACATGGCCGTGGGCGGCAACTTCACCGACGCCGCCAACCCTGGCCAGGTCACGGCGCCGCTGCCCGGCACCATGTACGTCGACTACGTGCGCGTCTACCAGATGGACGGCAAGGGCCAGGTGAAGCTGGGCGACCAGACCGTGCCGGAAGTGGCCGGCAAGTTCGGCGTGTTTACCGACACCACGGCGGTCAACAACAAGCTGGTGGCGGGGACGAGCTCCGATATCTTCCTGTGGAACGCCGCCTCCACCGGCGCCGGCAACACCGCCCCGTTCGAGGGCAGCAACGTGATCGCCTGGAATTACACCACGCCGGGGCAGTGGTTCGGCGGTGGCATCCAGGCGCGCCAGGCGCGCAACCTGAGTAACTACCGCGCCAACGGCACCGTGAAGTTCCGCATCCGGATCCCGGCCAATGTGGGCTTCCGGATCGGCATCGGCGACACCTACACGAACCAGAACTGGGTGAACTTCCCGGCCAATACCACCACCCATGGCCTGACCCGCAACGGCCAGTGGGGCCAGGCCTCGATTCCCGTCTCGACGCTGCTCGGGCCCCTGGTTGCGGCGCAGTCGCTCCACGATATCTTCATGATCTCGAGCATCGACGGCGCGCTGCCATCATCGAGCTTCCAGTTCGCGATCGACGACATCGTGTGGGAGTCGGGCGGCGGCGGCACCACGCCGCAGCCTGAGCCGAGCGGCCCGACCTCGGTCAGCCAGACCTCGTCGACGATGCTGCAGTTCCGCACCACCACCGGCGGCTGGGCCGACGTGCATTACACCGTCAACAACGGGCCGCAGCAGAACGTGCGGATGCAGCAGAGCGGCGCCAACAACACCTACACGGCGGGCGGGCTCAAGATAGGGGACGTGGTGCGCTACTGGTTCACCTACTGGGACGCGCAGCGCGGGTTCGCGGTGGATACGCAGCAGCAGGCGCACACGATGCAGTAAGCTACGGCACGCTTACCTCGAGCCGGTACGTGCGGCCCGCTTCGATCCTGTCGATGCGGGCTGCAGGCAGGGCGGCGCCGTCGCATATCACCTCGATGCGGTCGACCGCGCCACGCCTGATGTCGACCTCGAAGGTCGCGCCGCGGAAGCGCCGCGTTACCGTCATGCCGTCCCAGCCCGACGGCAGTTGCGGCGCCACCGTCAGGCCTTGCAGGTCGCCCTTCAGGCCGCACAGGCCCTCGATCAGGCAGCGGTAGACCCAGGCCACGGTGCCGGTGTTGAACAGCTGGCTCGAGCGCCCGGCGGTGCGCGGATATTCCTTGTAGGCGCCGCGGTAGTAATTGGGGATGAACACAGGCAGCTGGCCGCGCTGCAGGTAGTCGTCCAGGCCAGGGCCGGGGATCATCTTGCGCAGCGCGTCGAAGGCGCGATCCGCTTCGCCGATCGTGTACAGGCTGTAGATGTAGAACACCGAGGCGTGGTTGTACACGGCGCCGTTCTCGGCCGAGCCGGGATGCTTCTGCGTGACGCGGCCGACATCCTCGCGCATGCCGCTATAGGGCGGCGCGAACATCTGCACGCCGTAGGGCGTGCGCAACTGCTCGTCGATCGCACCGAGCATCAATGCGCGCTGCTCAGCGCTGGCGGCGCCCGACAGGAAGGCCCAGCTTTGCGGGTTGAGGTAGATGCGGCCTTCGGTATCGCTGGCGATGCCGAACTTGACGTCGTCGTCGGTGATGCCGCGTGCGAACCAGGCGCCGTCCCACAGATGGGTTTTTGCCGCGTCGTTCATCGCATCGGCGCCAGCGCGGTAGCGCGCCAGCGAAGCGGCGTCGCCGCGCGCCGCGCACACGTCGGCCCATAGGTTCAGCGCGTAAGCCGCCGCTACCGTCAGCCAGCCCGAGACGCCACGGCCCTTGTAGCCGACCATATTCATCGGGTCGCACCAGTCGCCCTGCTCGATATAGGACAGGCCGCGCGCGTCGCGACGCTGCAGCAGCCAGTCCATCGCCAGCGAGATGCGCTCGAACGCGGTTTTCACGTCGCCATCGTGGGTGGCGACCGGCGCGTCGAGGATGGCGTCGTCGCCCGTCTCGTCGAGGTAGGCGCGCAGGCATACCGGCAGCCACACGCAGTGGTCGGTGTGCGGGATCTGGTTGATGTATTTCAGCTCGGCGCCTTCGAACAGCAGGATCCCGTCGGGCATCGCGCCATTGGCTTCCTGCTGGGAGAGCGCATGCAGGAAGGCGGCGCGCGCCACCGCCGGCTTGACGAAGGCCATGCCCATATTGTCCTGCAGGTAGTTGCGGGTCTGCGGATCGGTGGAGAGGCGGTTGACGTCGCCGTGGTAGTAGACTTGGCGCGCGAGCCAGGTGTTGACGAAGTTGTCGAGCTCACGGTCCGGGGTCGCGATCCGGAGCACGCCTTCGCCTTCTGCGATATAGGCCGCGTAGTCGCGCGCCGCGGCGGCGAAGCCTTGTTCGCTCAGGTATTTTTCGCGCAGGGATGCGATCTCGGCATCGTCGAAGGCGGGGCCGAACAGGAACCGGCGCGTGGCCGCTTGGCTCGGCGCCAGCGCCAGCCGGTACTGGACCACGGCGGCCGGCGTCTCGTAGCGCGCGTCGCCGCAGCCCAGGCGTTCGCTCGCGATCGCGGACGGCGCATGCAGGCCGCCTTCGCCTTCGAAGGCGATCTGTCCAACCTCCCAGGCATCCGGCGCCTGCTCGCACAGCAGCACCGTGCGGTCCTTGAACAGGCGGTTCTTGAAATAGTCTTCCAGCTTCTGGTAGGGCGTGACGCTGGAAGCGACGATGCCGCCCAGGTCGTGCCGGTACTCGGCCGACTGGTTCATCCACGACATATAGCCGATCGTGAAATACGGATAGACGCTGATGCGGCGCGGGCGATCCGACAGGTTCGTCACTTCCATCGACCACAGCTCGGCGACGTCGTCCACCGGCAGGCCGAGCACGAGTTGGATGCGGATGCCGAATTTCTCCACCGTCCAGCGCAGGTCGTGGCGGCCGACCGAGAATTCGAAACGGTCGACGGCGCCGCGCACCGGCTCATAGGGCGCCGAGAACAATTCGCCTGTGTCTTCGTCCTTCACGTAGAAGAAGCGGCCCGGGTGGTGGGCGTAGTAGTGCTGCTCCGGCTGCATGAAGGACTTGGCCTGAATGTTCGGCGCATGCGAATACTTGCTCGGTTCCGGCTGCATGAACTGGGCGGTGGCATAGCCGCGGCAGGTCGACTGGATCATCATCCTGCGGTTCCACAGGAAGCCGCCGGCCTGCGGCATCGCGGTGGGGCTGGTGAGCACGTAGCGGTCGTCTTGAGGGTGCAGCATGGATGGAATCTCCTGTGTGTTCATGGCGCCGCCTTGCGTGCCGCCAGGTCGGCCTGGATGCGCGCCAGTAGTTTGCTGTCGAGGTTATAGAAGCACATGACCAGCACCGCCAGCAGGGCAAAGGAGGCCGGCACGAAGGACATCAGCCACACGATGCCGGCTTGCGAGCCGGTGGTCTGCGCCGCATTCGGCACATAGCCAAGGGCGGTGAAGACGGCGCCGATCACGCTCACCGCGACCGCGGTGCCGAGCTTTTGCGAGAAGGTGGCGGCGGCGAAAGTCATGGCGGTGGCGCGGCGGCCGGTGGTCCATTCGTTGTAGTCGGCGGTGTCGGCGTACATCGAGAACGCCAGCGGCGACTTGGGGCCGAGCACGAAGCCAGTGGCCGCCTGCAGCGCGAACATCAGGTCGATGCGGTCGCCGGGGATCAGGAAGAAGGCGGCCGACAACACGGCGGTCGCGCTCATCAGGACGATCATGAGCAGCTTCTTGTCGATGTAGCGGGTCATGAGCGGCGTGCAGGCCGCGCCGATGGCGGCGAAGATCATATAGGTCGGCACGAAGCTGGCCATCAGCTCGGGGCGTTCGACCACGTACTTGAAGTAATAGGCCGAGGTGGTGGTGCGCAGGGTGATGGTCACCATGATCACCAGGGCCAGCACGAACAGCACGACCCAGGGACGGTTGGCGGCCAGGTCGCGGATGTCGCGCAGCACGTCGCTTTTCTGGCCGGGCGGGGGGGCGATCCGCTCGCGCGTGTTGGCGAAGGTGATCAGGAACATCAGTGCGGCGGCGATGCTCCAGGCGACCATGGTCAGCTGCCAGCCGCGTTCGTCGTTGCCGGCGCCGAACCATTGCACCATGGCCGGCGTGGCGGCCGTTACCAGGGTGGAGCCGGCGAAGGCGAAGATGAAGCGCAGGCCGTTGATGGTCGAGCGTTCCTGCGGGTCGGCCGACATCACGCCGGACAGCGCGTTGTACGGGATGTTGACGCAGGTGTAGAACACCATCATCGCCAGGTAGCTGGCGTAGGCCCACATCAGCTTGCCGTCGGCGTCGAGGTCGGGCGTGGTGTAGGTGAGTACCGCGGCGGCGCCGAGCGGGATCGACATCCAGACCAGGTAGGGACGGAACTTGCCGAAGCGGGTGCTGGTGCGGTCGGCGACGGCGCCGATCAGCGGGTCGGTGAAAGCGTTGATCAGCTTGATCGAGGCGAGCAAGGTGGCCGCCTGGGCCGCCGAGATGCCGAACGTATCGGTATAGAAAATCAGCAGGAAGGTCGCGATATTGGCCCAATAAAAATTGAAGCCCATATCGGCCACGCCATAGCTGAGCTTTTCGCGCCAGCCGAGGGGGGCGTTCGCTGCAGGTGTCTCGGGCCCGCGCTTGAACATGCTTGTCTCCAGATCTTGTCTAATTATGTGAGCGCTAACATCTACATCAAGTATGCCGTCGAGTAGACTACATGTCAAATACCGAATTGATATCTGCAGCGAGCCACGATGAAACGATTTTCCGCTATTACCTTGTCCGCCTTGACGCTTGGCGCGGTGTCGATCATGGCCGCCGGCTGCAGTGACGACGCCAGGGTGAGCAAGGCGATCGGAAAGCTCGTCGCCGAGCGCAAGTCGGAGACCATCCGCCTTGCCGAGGCCACGTCATTCGCGTGGGACCAGGTCTATCTGTTCGACCCGTACACGGCGCGACGGGACGTGTGCACGACGCTGGGCATCCAGGAAGAATATTGTGAACGCCAGGTTCCTTTCGAGTCCCAGGACGACGGCGACATGTCGATCGCGTTCCTGGCGAACGGACGCCTGGTGTATTACGCGCGGCATTCGCGCGCGAACGGAGACTTCACGCCTGTACCGGCAGGGCAACCTCTTTCGCGGGACCGTGCGGTGTTCCGGTCGCTGCGTGATGGCGAGGGGCAGGGCGGGTTAGCCCGGGGCAAACTCGTACTCGAGTGAACCAATGAAAAAGCCGCCGTGGCCAGGGCGGCGACGGCGGCTTTCGTTCAGGCGCGAGAAGCTTAGAATTCTTCCCATTCCGCTTCATTGACCTTGGCTGGCGCGGCCGGCTTGCCGGCTGCCTTGGTAGCTGCAGGCTTGGCCTTTGGCGCCGGCTTGGCCGCAGCTTTCGCCGCCGGCCTGGCCAACGCCGGCCGTGCCGGCGGACGCTTCACCGGGGTCACCGGCGCCGCCGGCGTCACATGGCGCGGATCGAGCTTGAACACGTCGACCACCTGCGCCAGGCGCTGCGCCTGATCCTGCATTGCCGCGGTGGCGGCGGTGGCTTCCTCGACCAGCGCGGCGTTCTGCTGGGTCGCGTTATCCATCTGGCCCATGGCCTGGTTGACCTGGTCGATGCCGGTGATCTGTTCCTGGCTGGCCGACGAGATTTCTCCCATGATGTCGGTCACGCGCTGGATCGAGTCGACCACTTCGCGCATCGTCGCGCCGGTGTGGTCGACCAGCTTGGTGCCGGTGTCGACCTTCTCGACCGAGTCGCCGATCAGCTGCTTGATTTCCTTGGCGGCGGCGGCCGAGCGCTGCGCCAGCGTGCGCACTTCCGATGCCACGACCGCGAAGCCGCGGCCCTGTTCGCCGGCGCGCGCCGCTTCGACGGCCGCGTTCAGCGCCAGGATATTGGTCTGGAAGGCGATGCCGTCGATGACCGAGATGATGTCGACGATCTTGCGCGACGAATCGTTGATCGAGCCCATGGTGGCAACCACCTGGTCGACCGCCTGGCCGGCCTGGGTGGCGACGCTCGAGGCGGCGATCGCCAGCTGGTTGGCCTGGCGCGCGTTGTCCGCGTTCTGGCGCACGGTGCCGGTCAGTTCTTCCATCGAGGCGGCGGTTTCTTCCAGCGCCGCGGCCTGCTGTTCGGTGCGGCTGGACAGGTCGAAACTACCGGCCGCGATTTCGCTCGAGGCGCCGCTGATGGTTTGGGTGCCGCTGCGCACTTCGTCGACGATCTTCGACAGGGACGTGTTCATATGGCCCAGTGCGCGCAGCAGGGCGCCGGTTTCGTCAGTGGCTTTGCTGTCGATTTCCACCGTCAGGTCACCGGCCGCCACCTGCTCGGCGGCGTGCACGGCCTGGCGCAGCGGACGGGTGATCGAGCGGGTCAGCAGCCAGGCGAACACGCCGCCCAGCAGCAGGGCGCCGGCGGCCAGCGAGCCGATCACGAAGTTGCCACGGCTGGCGGTATTGGCGATCAGCTCGGCGCTGGCGGCGATGCGCTTGTGCTGCAGGTCGACCAGTTCCTTGACGCGTTCCTGGTAGGCCTTGGCGGCGGGGGTGAATTGCTGGGTCAGGATCTGTTCCGCCAGGTCGACGTTGCCTTCTGCCTTGGCCTTGACCGCGCCATCGCGCGCCTTGCTGTAGGCGGTCCGGTGCTCCATCACCGACTTGAACAGGGCGGTTTCATCGTCGCCGCTGATCAACGGTTCGATCTGCTTGACCAGGTCGGCCGACAGCTTGCCGGTGGCGGCGGCATCTTCCTTGAAGTAGTCGGTCAGCGACGGGTCGCTGCTCTTGACGATCGCGGCGGTGCGGCGCACGGCGGCGAAGATCTGCGTATACCACTCGGCGATCATGCGCTCTTTCGCCAGCGGTTCTGCCAGAATCGACGACGTCTCATGGGCGACCTGGTTCAGGCGCCAGACGCCGACGGTGGCGATAATGACGGTCATCAGTAGCGTCAGCGCGAAGCCGGCGGCCAGGCGCGTACCGATATTGAGTTTGATGAAATTGCCCATGTTTTATGTGATTGAGAGGGGTTTTCCCGCCGGATTGGCGGCATCCTTGCGACTATGTTGTGCTTCTGGCACTGGAACTGTCTTTACGAGTGTTGTCGGTAAATTATTGTCTCTTCCGGCCGGTTACAATTATTGCCCAACCGAAACGAAAATGCACTCAGAATAGTGGTTTTGTGATCGAGCGGCGACAGTCCGTTGGCGGGTGTTGCCGGCTTGATATCAAGAAGTATTTGCAGGATTAAGGTATAATTTCAATTTCCCGCGCGTGCCGTTCGGCACCATCAGCACAATGACCAAATTCGTATTCGTCACTGGCGGCGTCGTGTCTTCCCTGGGCAAAGGGATCGCGGCCGCCTCCCTCGCCGCGATCCTCGAGAGCCGCGGACTCAAAGTCACCATGCTCAAGCTCGACCCGTACATCAACGTCGATCCGGGCACCATGAGTCCTACCCAGCACGGCGAAGTGTTCGTCACCGACGACGGCGCCGAGACCGACCTGGACCTCGGCCACTACGAGCGCTTCATCAGCACCCGCATGAAGAAGGTGAACAACTTCACCACCGGCCAGATCTATGAATCGGTGATCCGCAAGGAACGCCGTGGCGAGTATCTCGGCAAGACCGTGCAGGTCATCCCGCACATCACCAACGAGATCCAGGACTACATCCGTCGCGGCGCCGAAGGCGTCGACGTTGCGCTGGTCGAGATCGGCGGCACCGTGGGCGACATCGAGTCGCTGCCGTTCCTGGAAGCCGCGCGTCAGCTGTCGCTGCGCTCGGGCCGCAAGGGCGCCGCGTTCGTGCACCTGACCCTGGTGCCGTTCATCGCCTCGGCCGGCGAACTCAAGACCAAGCCGACCCAGCACAGCGTGCAGAAGCTGCGCGAGATCGGCATCTCGCCGAACGCGCTGCTGTGCCGCGCCGACCGCCGCATCCCGGACGACGAGCGCGCCAAGATCTCGCTGTTCGCCAACGTCGAAGAGCAGGCCGTGATCTCGGTGTGGGACGTGGACACCATCTACAAGGTGCCGCAAGTGCTGTGCGACCAGGGCCTCGACGACATCATCCTCGAAGCCCTCGGCCTCGAAGCGCCGAAGGCCGACCTGTCGATGTGGACCAAGCTGATTCACACGCTCGAGAATCCGAAGCACGAGATCACCATCGGCATGGTCGGCAAGTACGTCGACCTGATCGAATCGTATAAATCGCTGACCGAGGCGCTGCGCCACGCCGGCATCCACACCGAGAGCCGGGTCAACATCGAATATCTGGACTCGGAAGAAATCGAGACCCGCGGCTGCGAGCACCTGGCCAAGTACGACGCCATCCTGGTGCCGGGCGGCTTCGGCAAGCGCGGCGTGGAAGGCAAGATCATGGCCGCGCGCTACGCCCGCGAAAACAAGATCCCTTACCTCGGCATCTGCCTGGGCATGCAGGTTGCGCTGATCGAGTACGCCCGCAATATGGCCGGCCTGCCGAACGCGAACTCGACCGAGTTCGATCCGGAAACCGACCAGCCGGTCGTCGCCCTGATCACCGAGTGGCAGAACCACGACGGCAAGGTCGAGAAGCGCGACACCAACTCGAACCTGGGCGGCACCATGCGCCTGGGCGCCCAGACCTGCGCCGTCAATCCGGGCACGCTGGCGGCCGAGATCTACGGCAACGTCGTGACCGAGCGTCACCGCCACCGCTACGAAGGCAACAACTACTACCTGCCGAAGGTCGAAGCTGCTGGCCTGACGGTGTCGGCGCGCACCCCGAATGAAGACCTGTGCGAGATCATGGAACTGCCGCGTGACGTGCACCCCTGGTATATGGGCGTGCAGTTCCACCCCGAGTTCAAGTCGACGCCACGCAATGGCCACCCGCTGTTCACGTCGTTCATCCAGGCGGCGCTGGCGCACCAGGCTTCCAACACCAATACCGCGGCCGGCGCAGCAAATGCGGCCCCGGCCTTGCAAGGAGATGCAGCATGAAACTCGCTGGATTCGACGTCGGCCTCGAGCACCCGATCTTTCTGATCGCCGGCACCTGCGTGATCGAATCGCGTCAGATGGCGATGGACACCGCCGGCACGCTGAAAGAGATCACCTCGGCGCTGGGCATCCCGTTCATCTATAAATCGTCGTTCGACAAGGCCAACCGCTCGTCGGGCAAGTCGTTCCGCGGCCCTGGCCGCGAGAAGGGCCTGGAGATCCTTGCCGATGTGCGCCGCGAAATCGGCGTGCCGGTCCTGACCGACGTGCACGACGAAGAGATGATCCCCGAAGTGGCGAGCATCGTTGACGTGCTGCAGACCCCGGCCTTCCTGTGCCGCCAGACCGACTTCATCAACGCCTGCGCGCGTTCGGGTAAACCAGTCAACATCAAGAAGGGCCAGTTCCTGGCGCCTGGCGACATGAAGAACGTGATCGACAAGGCCAGGGCCGCCGCGGTTGAAGCGGGCCTGCCGGAAGATAACTTCATGGCCTGCGAACGCGGCGCCTCGTTCGGCTACAACAACCTGGTGTCGGACATGCGTGGCCTGGCCATCATGCGCGAATCGAATTGCCCGGTGGTGTTCGATGCGACCCACTCGGTGCAGCTGCCGGGCGGCCAGGGCACCTCGTCCGGCGGCCAGCGCGAGCACGTGCCAGTGTTGTCGCGCGCCGCCGTGGCGGCGGGCATCGCCGGCCTGTTCATGGAGACGCACCCCGATCCGGCCAATGCGATGTCGGACGGTCCGAATGCGGTGCCGCTGGCCCATATGAAGGAACTCCTGACCACGCTCGTCGAGATCGACCGCATCGTCAAGAAGACCGGTTTCATGGAAACCAAGTTCAAGTAACAGCGCATCCTGGGAGCATCCTGCGGCAGGATGCCCCACCCGATTTCCCCACCTCCTGGAGACTGAGAAACATGAGTGCTATCGTTGATATTATCGGCCGTGAAGTCCTCGACTCGCGCGGTAACCCGACCGTCGAATGCGACGTGCTGCTGGAATCGGGCGTGATGGGCCGCGCCGCGGTGCCGTCGGGCGCCTCGACCGGTTCGCGCGAAGCGATCGAACTGCGCGACGGCGACCCGAAGCGTTACTTCGGCAAGGGCGTGCTGCAGGCCTGCGAGAATATCAACACCGAGATCTCCGAAGCGATCATGGGCCTGGACGCCAATGAGCAAGCCTTCCTGGACCGCACCCTGATCGATCTCGACGGCACCGAAAACAAGAGCCGCCTGGGCGCCAACGCCATGCTGGCGGTGTCGATGGCCGTCGCCAAGGCCGCGGCCGAAGAAGCCGGCCTGCCGCTGTACCGCTACTTCGGCGGCTCGGGCGCGATGCAGATGCCGGTGCCGATGATGAACGTCATCAACGGCGGCGCGCACGCCGACAACAACCTGGACATCCAGGAATTCATGATCATCCCGGTCGGCGCGCCTTCGTTCAAGGAAGCGATCCGCTACGGCGCCGAGGTGTTCCACACCCTCAAGAAGATCCTGCACTCGAAGGGCCTGAACACCGCCGTCGGCGACGAAGGCGGCTTCGCCCCATCGGTCGCGAACCATGAAGAAGCCATCAAGCTGATCATGCAGGCGATCGAGCAGGCCGGCTACGTGGCGGGCCAGGACATCGCCCTGGGCCTGGATTGCGCGGCCTCAGAATTCTACAAGGACGGCAAGTACGTTTTGGCGGGCGAAGGCGGCCTGTCGCTGTCGGCAGCCGACTTCACGAACATGCTGGCCACCTGGTGCGACAAGTACCCGATCATCTCGATCGAGGACGCGATGCACGAAGGCGACTGGGAAGGCTGGGCCACCCTGACCGCCGCGCTGGGCAAGAAGGTGCAGCTGGTGGGCGACGACCTGTTCGTCACCAACACCAAGATCCTCAAAGAGGGCATCCAGAAGGGCATCGCCAACTCGATCCTCATCAAGATCAACCAGATCGGCACCCTGACCGAGACCTTCGCCGCCATCGAGATGGCCAAGCGCGCCGGCTACACCGCCGTGATCTCGCACCGCTCGGGCGAAACCGAAGACTCGACCATCGCCGACATCGCGGTTGGCACCAACGCCCTGCAGATCAAGACCGGCTCGCTGTCGCGTTCGGACCGCATGGCCAAGTACAACCAGCTGCTGCGCATCGAGGAAGACCTGGGCGACATCGCCAGCTATCCTGGCCGCGACGCGTTCTACAACCTGAAGTAATCCACCTGGCCGGCGGGTGGGGAGGGCGCTTGCTCTTCCTGTTCTCCGGCCAGATTGCATCCTCTTTTTGCCATGCGCCTGATCACGATCGCCCTTGCCGTCCTGCTCGTGCTGATCCAGTACCCACTCTGGCTCGGCAAGGGCGGCTGGCTGTCCGTGGCCGACATGCAGGGCCAGGTCGAGGCCACGCGGCTCAAGACCGAGCAACTCACCGCGAGGAACGCCAAGCTGGCCTCGGAGGTGGTTGACCTGAGGGATGGCACCGGCGCCGTGGAAGAGCGCGCGCGCTACGACCTGGGCATGATCAAGCAGGGCGAGATCTTCGTGCAGGTGCTGCGCAAGAACGAGCAGCCGGTCGAGTCGATGACCGTGCCGCCTCCGCCGCCACCACCGAAGGATGGCGCCAAGCCCGCGCCGACACACTAGTCAAACCTTATGAGTGAACAGAATTCCCCGATCGATCCCGCCAGCCTCGATTCGCTCGACGCGATCGCGGACTGCCTGGCCGATGCCTTCGAAGATGGCGATGGCGCCATCATTGGCGCCGCCTTGAAGGCGGTGTCGCAGGCGCCGGGACTGGGCGCCTTGGCCGCCGCAGTCGGCGTGCCGCGCGAGCAGCTGGGCGCTGCATTGGCGTCGGGCGAGTTCGACCTCGATCTCACGCTCGAGATCATGAAGGTGGTCGATTTGCATATGAGTGGTGGGCGTAGCGCTAGCTAATCACATCACAAGCATTCGTTAGCTCGTCGTTCCCGCGAAGGCGGGAACCGAAGTTTGCATGCGTTATCGACATCGGCGTCAGGTGTGACATTCGGACACGGCCTCAACCATATCAGCCCCGGCGGCATTGAGTTGCCATTCTCAGACGTCAATTACAGCTGAGGTCGTGTCCGAATGTCAGACCTCGTATATTGAACTTACCGACTCAACTGGTAATGTAAATGATGCGGCCGGGCGAGGTGACATCGTTCA
>NZ_JAXCWM010000024.1:0-24447 GCF_034045115.1 Massilia sp. CFBP9012
GGCGCTTTCATCGTGCGCTCCCGGGCGATGGCGACCAGGATTGGACCGCGGGTCAGCTCAGCAGTTCAACGCTCATCCATATTTAACGATGACAGCGCCATGAATTAACGAGAACAATCCTGCACTAACAAAAAACCCGTCCGGCTTGCGCGGGACGGGTTTTCATAAAATAGAACTTGCTGCTTACGCCGCGACCTCTTCCTCGCACAACGTCAGCTTGGCCGCCCGATGCCCATGCAACTGCGGCATCAACAACTCACTACGCTCTTCCAGCAACGCAAACACCTCATCCTTCGACAGCACATACTGCTCCAGCAAGGTATCCTTGAGCGACTCCATCACCAGCTTGTAATCGCGGATCGAATCGAGCGTGTAGCTATAGAGCGCATCCGCCTTCTCTTCCACCAGGCGCACGGTATGCTCGCCGCTGGCATCCTGCTGCAACTGGCTGTAATCGATCTTCGAGCGCGAATACATCGACAGGCGGCTCACCATCAGGTTCAGCATCTTGGTGATCTTCTCGATGTCGTTCTGGCTGCCGACCGAAATACCGCGCGCGCCATAAAACATCTCTTCCGCCGCCACGCCGCCATACAGGCCGACCACGTCACGCTCCAGCTCTTCGAGGGTGCGCAGCGACATGTCTTCGCCCGACTGCAGCACATAACCCAGCGCGCCGATCTTTGACACCGCCTCGGTACTGATCTTGAGCAGGTGCGACTTCTCCTTCACTTCGGCCAGGCTGAGACCCGCACGCAGATGCGGATCGATCTGCATGAAGAAGTGACCCAGCTCGTGCAGGGCGATGCGTTCGCGCTGCTTGTGCTTCTCGGCCGTCGTCGCGCGGTCGGTCAGGCCGATGGTGGCGCGTTCATAGGCGCGGAACATCAGGTTCGTGTTGATGATCGTCTTTTCCTGGATCGACAGCATGCTGGCGCGCTCGACCACGGTTTCCAGCAGCGCCGGACTCAGGTTCTGGGTGATCTCGGCCACCTGGTCCAGGTTCAGGTCTTCCCAATCGACCAGGCCATCCTTCTTGCGTCCCAGGAAGCTGCGCAGCAGTTCGCGGCGCTCGGCCTTGTTCGGCAGGCGGAAGTTGATCTTCACCGAGAAGCGGCGCAGCATCGCTTCGTCCATTTCCGTCGTGTTGTCGTCGAAGTTCGAGGCGACGATCCAGATCACGCCTTGCCCCTTGTCGCTCTTCACGCCGTCCAGCAGGCCGAGCATGGTGTTGGCGGTGTCGTCTTCCCATTTCTTTTCGCTGCGGCCGCGCGGCATGAACAGGCTTTGCGCTTCGTCCAGGAAGATGATGCACTTGCCCTTGGCGCAGGCCTTGCGGTACAGGGCGTTCAGGGCCTTCGAGCCGCCGCCGACATAGCCCGACTCCAGTGCCGACCCCGATGCCGAGATCATCGGCATGTCGAGGCGCTTGGCCAGGTAGCCCACCAGCTTGGTCTTGCCGGTGCCGGCAGGCCCGGTCAGCATCACATTGAACGGCTTGTCGATATTGTGCGACTGGTATTCGGCGCGGTTGCGGATCATGTCTTCCAGGTGCAGCACTTCCTGCTTGATGTCTTCCATGCCGATCAGGTCGTCCAGGCTGCCCTTGAGCTTGTCCGGGGTGATCATCGATACGCTCGTGCCCATGCCCGGGATGCCGAACTTGATCACGTACAGGATCATCAGCACCAGGATGATCGGGAAGGCATTGCGCTTGAGGAAGTCGCCGGTCTGGTCGAGCATGCTCACGCCCTCGTCCATCACCGCCTTATGGCTGGCCAGGAAATCGTCCCTGGCGATCGAATACGGAATCGCGTTCTTGAGCAGCACTTCGCGCTCGAGCGACAGGTGCGAGGTGCTCGGCACCTTCACCACGTGCAGGTTCGCGGCGTCCTTGAATTTATAGATGTAGCGCGGCGCCTCCGACAGCGGATGCGCGATCAGCAGGTAATCCAGGCGCGCCTTCTGCTCGGCCAGCGACGTGATCTCGGCGATGTTCTGCGAGTGGATCACCGGGCTCGGGTCTTGCGGCACATCGGACTTGAAGATCGCCACCGCCACCAGCATGCCCAGCAGGATAGCGGACAGGATGCGGACGTAAACGTTCTTGAAGGCAATCTGAAGTCGGGTGAAGTTGGGCATCTGGTTACTCGTCGAAAGGTGCGTCGTACTAAAGTGGAACTGCTGTTGCCGTATCGCGAAAGGCGGCGAGCGCGGCGTCGGCCATGGCCGAGATTTCAGACGTGTTGGTTGGGACGTTGCTGTGATGCCCGAGGGCAAGGGATAAGGAGACTATACCTTCAAAAAAAACCGCGGTGAATACCCCGCGGATAAAAAAACTGGGATTTTGATGATAATGGAAAAGCTGATAACGGTTTTAATTATCCGGGTGACAGCAATAATGATGAATGTGCCAATCAAACCACGATATCTTGCGAAATTCTCATTATCAATTTGCCTAATACCGCATTATATTTACTGCTGAGCGCTGTTTATTTACCACAGTCAACTATTGCCTTGAGTGCACGCAACATGCTTGCATCTTTCAGCAAAAACATGACTTCTTTCTACAACTCATGCATTCAATTGCGCGCAGTAAGGCCTGCGAATTTGCTATCCTGATGTAGCAAGATGGCGACCGCGGATGAAGTTTCAACTCATCCAAAGCTCGGTGGCATTTAGCTTGTAAAGAGGAACGGCTATGAAACGATATGCTCTGACGGCGGCGCTTGCGCTCTTCCTCGGCAATGCGGCCCAGGCCGCCGTTATCGATCTTGCTCCCGGCAATGGCATCAAAGCCACGCCGGCCACGCCAGCGGTGCACGACCTGGCAGTCACGGGCAACACGCACATCGTCACGCCGCCATCGCACCTGTCCGAGCTGCCCGAGCCGGAAGTGTTCGCGATGATGCTGGTCGGGCTGATCCTGATCGGCTACCGCGCCAGCCGCGACAGCAGCGACAAGTTCAAGTAGGCGGCTGACAGCGCGGCGGATGCGCGGCGCGGCCGGTCAGCACCCGGCCGGATGGCTGCACAAGCCGTGCAGCCTGGTGATCGTGCGCCAGTTGCGCGAGGTCGTGCCATCGCCCAGCCCCTTGCCAAGGGCCGCTGCGGCGGCGCTGTCGAGCACGCCTTCGGGGCACCAGACATAGGCTGCACGGCGGCCGATCGCCAGCGCCTCGGGCTGCCAGTCCTGGCCGCACAGGCAGGCAGCCAGCTCGCGCTCCGGCTCGCCCGCCAGCAAGAAGGCGAACAGGCGCGCATGGTCGTCGGCCAGGTCCAGCAAGGGATTGTCGTCGACGATGTCGGCCAGCTCCTGGCGCTCGAGCACGAATACGCGCGCCGCCACGCCAAGGCGCAGCACCATCGCTTCCTCGAGCGCCTGCGCCGCCTGGCTGGATGGCACGTCGGCGTCGAAGATCACATTGCCGCTGTTGAGCAGGCTGCGCACGCCGGTATAGCCCAGGCTTTCGACCAGCTTGCGCAGGTCGGCCATGGCAATCCGTTTGGCGCGGCCGACATTTACGCCGCGCAACAGAGCAATGTAGCGTTGGCTGGTCATGGGGGCATGGTAACGTGGCGCGGGCGATCGGTGCGCGCGTCTTGACGCATATAGCAGGCGGGACAGACAAACGATTGCTGATGCTTACAGAAATTCATCCGCGCCGGTGATAACATCGGCGCAGAATTGAATGGAGGTAATATGAGCGATGACCATACGATGGTCCCCGTGACCCAGGCAACGCCAGGCATGGTGCTCTCGGACGAGCTGCTGGACAATCAAGGCCTGGTACTGCTGGCCAAGGGCGCCGTCCTCAGCGAGGCGACCATCGCCTCGCTGCAGCGTCACCATATCGACGCCGTGCCGGTGGCGCGCGTCGAGGCGCACCGCGCGCCGGACGAGGGGGCGGTCGTTGCCCGGCTCTACCACCTGTTCCGCAAGCACGATCTGGAGGGCGACGAAGACTGGGCCGGCAAGCTGCTGCGCCGCTACGTCGAGGATTACCGCCTGGAGCGGCAGGTGGCGCCATGACGATCACTTCATCGATCACTTCCGATCAGTTGGTCCAGGACCTGCAAGACCTGCCCTCGCTGCCCGCGGTCGTGATGGAGCTGCTCGGCAGCATCGACCAGGAAGACGTCGATATCTCGGTGCTGGCCAGGAAGGTGTCGGCCGACCAGGCGCTGACGGCCAAGACGCTGCGCCTGGCCAACTCGTCGGCCTTCGGGCTGCAAGTCAAGGCCACCACGATCCAGCAAGCCATGACCTATCTGGGCTTCCAGGCCACGCGCAACCTGATCATGGCGGCGGCGATGACCGGCTGCTTCCCGAGCGGACGCTGCCCCAGCTTCGACGACAAGGCTTTCTGGCGCCTGTCGATCGCCACCGCCGCCTGCGCGCGGGTGCTGGCGCGCCATATGCGCTTCAACCAGGACGTGGCGTTCACGGCCGGCCTGCTGCACGGCATCGGCCGCCTGGTGCTGGTGACGCGCTATCCCGAGCAGTACGATGCCGTCCTGCGCGAACGCAAGCGCCTCGATGGCGACCTGCTCGCCACCGAACAGGCCATGCTGGGCGTCGACCACCTGCTGGCCGGCGCGGCGCTGGCCGAGCACTGGCAGTTCTCGGGCACGATGCAGCAGGCGATCGCCTTTTATCATGCGCCGGAAACGCCGGGGGCCGGCTTCCTGGCCACCATCGTCCACGTGGCCAATGCGGTGGCCCATGCGCTCGACCTGGCTGGCGACGCGGACGAGCTGGTGCCCGCCGTATCCAGCGTGGCCTGGACGGCGCTCGGTCTGCCTGAGGAAACATGGCTGCACGTGTTCCGCGAGACGGAACTGCAGTACGAGGAAATGACAGCCATCCTGATGGCATAGGCCGCAGGACGGTGCACGATGAATCAGTAGAAACTGGTGCGGCGCCGCTGCTGGAAGGTCAGCGTGGCGGCGCCGCGGCCCGCCAATACCGAAGGCATGACAGATGCGGCTGTCATGCCCACGGCATTAGTGCGCATAATTGCCGGAGGTCTTGCTCGACGCTTCGTTGGTCTGCGCGCCCTGGCCTTGCGGCTGGGCTTGCTGCTGGGCGGCAGCGGCTGCTGCGGCCTGTGCAGCTTTCTCTTCTGGCTTCGGACGTCCCTGGGCATCCGACAGGCGGTATTTGGTGCGGCGGTCGCCCATCAGGTCGCGCAGGTCACGGATGCTCATGCCGGTCACTTCGTGCATGCGGATCAGCAGCGAGGCGCCGACCGGCAGGCGGTGGTGGCGGATCTTGCTGATGACGGGCGGCGCCACTTCCAGCATGCGCGACAGGGCGGCGTCGTTTTTCAGTTGCATCTTGCCGAGCAGGATGTCCAGCAGGTGGTTCGGGTTGTAACTTTCCTGCGAAGATAGAGCGTGATGTTGTTGTGCCATGATAATTACCTCACGAGTTTGGTTAAAATAGTTCCCTTACGAACTTTTGTTAAAGACTACATTTCGTCAACATAAGTTCCCGGAACTTGTACAGGGATTAAACAGCGCTAATCTGAACATTCCCTTAAGAATTCCGGCCCACAGTGCTCCATGTTTCTTTCCACATACGCACTTGTCTTTCAAACAAATTATCTGTCCTGTACGCCAGTGCGATGACGAACCGGCGCATGTGACTCCTTGTCAGAAATCAAGCTAACGTGTGGAAAGCTTGTCACGTTTGCATTTCAGCACATGGGGCCCAATTGTGGCGCACGCAAGAGATTTCTTGGATAAATTTTGTAAATCAGAATCCAGTCAGAAGTCATTGATTTACATAGGGAAACACTTCATAACAGCGAAGCCATGTGTCATGAATAATAAAGTATGTTCGCTAGCGGACATTTAACAATCTAAGTATAAATACAATTACTTTAGGTAAAGAAATTAACAATTCCACGCGGCACTAAAATGGCCGACTCCGTGGGCAAACGGGGTCATTACCAAAGTACGGTAAACTGGCCTCGCCCCCTACCTTGTCGATGTCGCACTCGCCCCCAACTAGCAATTCCATGCAAAAAAAAGTATTCATTAAAACCTTCGGCTGCCAGATGAACGAGTACGACTCGGACAAGATGGTCGATGTCCTTGGCGCCTCGGACGGACTGGTGCGCACCGACACGCCGGAAGACGCGGATGTGATCCTGTTTAATACCTGTTCGATCCGCGAAAAATCGCAAGAAAAAGTGTTCTCCGACTTGGGCCGCATCAAGGAACTCAAGCGCAAGAAGCCAGAATTGGTCATCGGCGTAGGCGGCTGCGTCGCGTCGCAAGAAGGCGACGCCATCGTCAAGCGCGCACCCTACGTCGACGTGGTGTTCGGCCCGCAGACCCTGCACCGCCTGCCCCAGCTGATCCAGGACCGGCGCCAGTCGGGCAAGGCGCAGGTCGACATCAGTTTCCCCGAAATCGAGAAATTTGACTTCTTGCCTCCGGCTAAGGTCGAAGGCCCCATCGCGTATGTGTCGATCATGGAAGGCTGCAGCAAGTATTGCAGCTACTGCGTCGTGCCCTATACCCGCGGCGAGGAAGTCTCGCGCCGCTTCGAGGACGTGCTGACCGAGGTCGCCGGCCTGGCTGCCCAGGGTGTGAAGGAAATCATGCTGCTGGGCCAGAACGTCAATGCCTTCCGCGGCGCCATGGAAAGCGGAGAGACCGCCGACTTCGCCCTGCTGCTCGAATACATCGCCGAGATTCCCGGCATCGAACGCCTGCGCTTCGTCACCAGCCACCCGAAGGAATTCAGCCAGCGCCTGATCGACGCCTATGCCCGCATCCCGCAACTGGTCAGCCACCTGTACCTGCCGGTGCAGCACGGCTCCGACCGCGTGCTGGGCGCCATGAAGCGCGGCTATACCGGCCTCGAATACAAGTCGATCATCCGCCGCCTGCGCGCGGTGCGGCCGAACATGACCTTCTCGTCCGACTTCATCGTCGGCTTCCCGGGCGAGACCGAGGCCGACTTCGAGGCCATGATGAAGCTGGTCGAGGACGTGAACTTCGACAATAGCTTCAGCTTTATCTTCAGCAAGCGCCCCGGCACGCCGGCCGCGAACCTCGAAGACGACACCCCGCACGAGGTCAAGCTGGCGCGCCTGCAGCGCCTGCAAGCCCTGATCGACCTGAACACCCGCAAGCACAGCGCCGCCATGGTCGGCAGCGTGCAGCGGGTGCTGGTCGAAGGCGCCGCCAAGAAAGACGCCACCCAATTGCAGGGCCGCGCCGAGAACAACCGCGTGGTCCTGTTCCCGCTGGACGAGACCAATGCTTCGCTGATCGGCCAGTTGGCCGACGTGCGCATCGTCGCCAGCCACGATTACTATTTGCGCGGCGAACTCGTCGCCAACCTCGATACGATAGCCAAAGCCAGTTGAAAACACAGCCAACCCTGCCCTCTTACTTCATTCCCGAACCGCTCGACAATACGCGGCTCGCCCACCTGTGCGGCCCGCTCGACGAAAACCTGCGCCAGATCTCGGCCGCGCTCGACGTCACGGTGTTCCGCCGCGGTGAAAAATTCATCGTCAGCGGCGCCAATGCCGGACGCGCCGTCGAATTGCTGGAACGCTTCTATGCGGTCGCCAACAAGATCGTGCCGATCGAAGAGGTGCAACTGGCCCTGGTCGAGCAGCGCGCCGGCCTGAAGCCGCGCGCCGGCGATCCCGATGCCGCCCCGGCGGGCAAGGCCGACGCCCCTGAACAAGCCGACGCCGGCGCCGTACCGGAGAGCCTCGAGAGCCCGATCCTCAAGACCCGCCGCAGCGACCTGCGCGGCCGCACGCCGCACCAGATCCAGTACCTGAACGCGGTGCTGAACCACGACATCAGCTTTGGCATCGGCCCGGCCGGCACCGGCAAGACCTACCTGGCCGTGGCCTGCGCCGTCGACGCCCTCGAGCGCGACGCCGTCAAGCGCATCATCCTGACCCGCCCGGCCGTCGAGGCCGGCGAGCGCCTGGGCTTCCTGCCGGGCGACCTGGCGCAGAAGGTCGATCCTTACCTGCGTCCGCTGTACGACGCGCTGTACGACCTGCTGGGCTTCGACCGCACCCAGAAGCTGTTCGAAAAACAGGTGATCGAGATCGCGCCGCTGGCCTATATGCGCGGCCGCACCCTGAACCACGCCTTCGTGATCCTGGACGAAGCCCAGAACACGACCGTCGAGCAGATGAAGATGTTCCTGACCCGGATCGGCTTCGGCAGCAAGGCCGTCGTTACCGGCGACGTGACCCAGGTCGACCTGCACAAGACCCAGCGCAGCGGCCTGGTCGACGCCATGCACGTGCTGAAGGACGTGCGCGGCATCGAATTCACCCAGTTTTCGAGCGCCGACGTGGTGCGTCACCCGCTGGTGGCGCGCATTATCGACGCGTATGACAAAGACATGTCCGTCCAGGAACTGGGCGCCCTCCCCAAACCGACCCCGGTGAAACATGCAAGAAAAAAAACATCCCCTTGAGCTGGAAGTCCAGTTCGCCGATACCCGCCTCGAAGGCGAGATCACCGAAGCCAAGCTGCAGCGCTGGGTCGAGGAATCCCTGCTCGGGCCGGCCGAGCTGACCATCCGCTTCGTCAATGCCGAGGAAGGCCAGGCCCTGAACAAGGCCTACCGCGGCAAGGACTACGCCACCAACGTCCTCACCTTCGCCTATAACGAAGAAGAGGAACTGGGCGAGGACGACCCGACCCAGGCCGACATCGTGCTGTGCACCGACGTGCTGCAGCGCGAGGCCGAGGAACAGGGCAAGACGGTCGAGGAACACACGGCCCACCTGGTCGTGCACGGCGTGCTGCACGCCCAGGGCTGGGACCACGAAAACGAGGATGACGCCGAAGAAATGGAGCAGTTCGAGCGCGACATCATGGAGGTGCTGGGCTTCCCGGATCCGTACGCGGATTGAGCCAGGCAAACGGGTGCGCACTCGTGTAAATACTGGCCGCACCCCTATTTGGTGTATCCTACACCCCATTGCAACAACGGCTTCCCGCCAACTATGCCCGAGTATCCCAGTGACGTCCGACCGGACGCCAAACCCCACAGGTCACTGCTTGAACGGCTGACCGCCTTCATCTCCCCCGAGCCCGAAAATCGCGCAGAGCTCCTCGAAGTGCTGCACGATGCCCACGAACGCAACCTCCTCGACGCCGATGCGCTGTCGATGATCGAGGGCGTGTTCCAGGTTTCCGACCTGTCGGCGCGCGACATCATGGTTCCTCGTTCCCAAATGGACGTGATCGACATCACGAAGCCGATCGAGGAATGGATGCCCAACGTGCTCGAAACCGCCCACTCGCGCTTCCCCGCCATCGAAGGCGAGCGCGACAAGGTGGTCGGCATCCTGCTGGCCAAGGATTTACTGCGCTATTACGCTGAAGAATCTTTCGACGTGCGCACCAAACTGCGCCCGGCGGTCTTCATTCCCGAATCGAAGCGCCTGAACGTGCTGCTGCGCGACTTCCGCGCCAACCACAATCACATGGCGATCGTGGTCGACGAGTACTCCGGCGTGGCCGGCCTGATCACGATCGAGGACGTGCTCGAGCAGATCGTCGGCGACATCGAGGACGAATACGACTTCGATGAAGAAGAAGACAACATCATCTCGATCCGCGAAGGCCAGCATGGCCCACGCTGGCGCATCAAGGCGCTGACCGAGATCGAGCAGTTCAACGAGGAACTCGGCACCGAACTGCCGGACGACGAAGTCGACACCATCGGCGGCCTGATCGCCAGCCACCTGGGGCATATGCCGCACAAGGGCGAAGTGGTCGACCTGCACGGCCTGCGCTTCGAGGTGCTGCGCGCCGATGCGCGCCAGATCCACGTCCTGCTGGTCGAACAGTTGCCATCGCCTGAAGACGACCGCGACTGATGCTGCGCCGCCGGACCCAGACCACGACGGCGGCGCCCGAATTGGCCCAACGCGCCGCACTGCGCGGCGACAAGCCATCCGCGCTGCTGCTGCTCATCGCCGCGCTGGCCGGCGGCTCTTCCATCCTGTCGTTCCAGCCCTTCGGCTGGTGGCCGCTGCAATTGCTGTCGCTGGCCTGGCTGTTCTACCAGGTCGGGTTGAAGAGTTCGGTCAAGCGCGCGACCCTGATCGGCTGGGCCTTCGGCTTCGGCTGGTCGGTCGCCGGCATGCACTGGCTGTCCGTCCTCATGACCCGCTTCGCCCACCTTCCGGTGCTGCTGGCGGCGCTGGCGATCGTCCTGCTCGGCCTGTACATGGGCCTGTTCGCCGCCTTCACCGCCGGCGTCGCGACCTGGCTGCGCAAGCGCTGGTCGCTGCCGGTGGCCGCTTTCCTGCTGCTGGTGCTGCCCACGCTGTGGGGCGTGTCCGAATGGCTACGCGGCTGGGTGTTTACGGGCTTCCCCTGGGCTTCGTCGGGCTATGCCCACGACCTGGCGCCGCTGGCAGGCTTCGCGCCGCTGATCGGCGTCTACGGCATCGGCATCCTGGCCGGCGTCGGCGCCGGCTGCATCGCGATGCTGACCCAGCGCGCACGCTGGCCGGCGATTGGCCTGCTGGCGGGCCTCATGTTGGTGGGCGCGGGCCTGCGCACGGTCGAATGGACCCAGGAAACGGGCCAGCCGATCACCGTGCGTCTGCTGCAAGGCAATATCCCGCAAGACAGGAAATTCGATATGGAATTCCTGACCAGCATCGTCACGCGCTACCAGGCCATGATCACGGCGGCCCCGGCCGACCTGATCGCCACGCCCGAAACCGCCCTGCCCGTCTTCCCGCACAATCTGCCGGACGGCTACCTGGACGGCCTGCAGCGTTTCGCCACCAGCACCGGCAGCACGCTGGCGATCGGCCTGCCGCTGTTCGACGGTCCGGAAAAATACGGCAACAGCCTGATCGCGATGAGCCCCGAACCGAGGCCCTATCGCTACGACAAGGCGCACCTGGTGCCGTTCGGCGAATTCATCCCGCCGGGCTTCCGCTGGTTCACCGACATGATGAACATCCCGCTGAGCGACGCCACCCGCGGCGCCGCGCTGCAGGCCCCGTTCCAGGTCAAGGACCAGTGGGTGCTGCCGAATATCTGCTACGAAGACGTGTTCGGCGAAGAGATCGCCTATCAGCTGCGCAATGCGCAGCACCCGGCGACCCTGCTGCTGAACGTGTCGAACCTGTCGTGGTACGGCCAGTCGGTGGCCATCCCGCAGCACCTGCAGATCTCGCGCATGCGCACCCTGGAGACGGGCCGTCCGATGCTGCGTTCGACCAACGACGGCGCCACCGCCGTGATCGACCACCGCGGCAATATCGCGCAAGTGCTGCCGTTCTACACCGACGGCGTCCTGAGCGCGACCGTGCGCGGCGCGAGCGGCATGACGCCGTTCATCCGCGTGGGCAGCGCGGCCTTCCTGATGCTGGGAGGCGTGATGCTGCTCGGCGCGTGGTTCGCCGGACGCCGCTACCGCCTTAACAACAGCCAATCGAATAGCTGAGTTGAAATCGCCCCCCAGAGGGGCGCAAAAATTCAGTAGAATTAGTCATTTAGCAAACATACCGTGTTCGCGGCCCACTAGCCCCGTCCCATTCGAGATGCTCACATTCCAACAAATCATCCTCACCCTGCAGTCCTACTGGGACAAGCAGGGCTGCGCACTGCTCCAGCCCTACGACATGGAAGTCGGCGCGGGCACCTTCCACACCGGCACCTTCCTGCGTGCGATCGGCCCGGAGCCGTGGCGCGCCGCCTATGTGCAGCCGTCGCGCCGCCCGAAGGATGGCCGCTATGGCGAGAATCCGAATCGCCTGCAGCACTACTACCAGTTCCAGGTGGCCTTAAAGCCCGCGCCCGAGAACATCCTCGACCTGTACCTCGGTTCGCTCGAGGCGCTGGGCCTGGACCTCAAGAAGAATGACGTGCGCTTCGTCGAGGACGACTGGGAAAGCCCGACCCTGGGCGCCTGGGGCCTCGGCTGGGAAGTCTGGCTGAACGGCATGGAAGTCACCCAGTTCACCTATTTCCAGCAAGTCGGCGGCCTCGATTGCAAGCCGGTGCTGGGCGAGATCACCTATGGCATCGAACGCCTGGCCATGTACCTGCAGGGCGTCGAGAACGTGTACGACCTGGTGTGGACCGAGTGGGAAGAAGATGGGGTGAAGAAGTCCCTGTCGTACGGCGACGTCTTCCACCAGAACGAAGTCGAACAATCGACCTACAACTTCGAGCATTCGAACACCGAGATCCTGTTCCAGGCTTTCAACAACCACGAATCCGAAGCCAAGCGCCTGGTCGAGCTGCAACTGACCCTGCCGGCCTACGAGCAGATCATGAAGGCCTCGCACAGCTTCAACCTGCTGGACGCGCGCGGCGCGATCTCGGTGACCGAACGCGCCGCCTACATCGGCCGCGTGCGCACCCTGTCGCGCCTGGTGGCGCAAGCCTATTACGATTCGCGCGAGAAGCTGGGCTTCCCGATGGCCGGGGCCGCCGAGCGCCCGAAGACCGAACCAGCTGCGGCTTGAAAAGAACAGAACAGACCATGAACCAAACACTCCTCGTCGAACTGCAGACCGAAGAACTGCCGCCGAAGGCGCTCGTCAAGCTGGGCGCGGCCTTTGCCGCCGGCATCTCGAACGGCCTGAAGGCCCGCGACTTCCTGGAAGCCGATAGCAGCATCACCACCCACGCCACCCCGCGCCGCCTGGCCGTGTCGATCACGAACGTGCGCGACACCTCGCCCGACAAATCGATCCGCGAGAAGGTGCTGCCTGTCTCCGTGGCCCTCGACAAGGAAGGCAATCCGAGCGCACCGCTGGCCAAGAAACTGGCCGCGCTGGGCTTCCCCGACCTCTCCGTCGACCAGCTCGAACGCGCCCAGGACGGCAAGGCCGAAAGCTTCTTCTACACGTATACGGCCGCCGGCAGCCTGCTCGCCGGCGCCCTGCAGGACGTGCTGGCCGAGACGGTGGCCAAGCTGCCGATCCCGAAGGTCATGAGCTACCAGCGTCCGAGCGGCGACACCGTGCAGTTCGTGCGTCCGGTGCACCTCCTGATCGCGCTGCATGGCGACCAGGTGCTGCCGCTGTCGCTGCTGGGCCTGGCCGCCGGCCGCACCACGATGGGCCACCGCTTCCTGTCGCACGGCGGTCCGATCACGATCGGGCACGCGAACGACTACGCGCAAGTGCTGGAATCCGAAGGCAAGGTGCTGTCGTCGGCCGAAGCGCGCAAGGAAAGCATCCGCACCCAGCTGCTCGAGAAAGCCGGCGCCGACCAGGTGCTGATGCCCGAATCGCTGCTGGACGAAGTGGCGGCCCTGGTCGAATGGCCGGTGGTCTATGAATGCCGCTTCGAGGAAGAATTCCTGGCCGTGCCGCAGGAATGCCTGATCCTCACCATGCAGACGAACCAGAAATACTTCGCGCTGACCGATAGCGAAGGCAAGCTGCGTTCGCGCTTCCTGATCGTGTCGAATATCGCGACCGATGCGCCCGAGTCCATCGTCGGCGGCAACGAGCGCGTGGTGCGTCCGCGCCTGTCGGACGCCAAGTTCTTCTTCGAGCAGGACAAGAAGAAAACGCTGGAGTCGCGCCTGCCCCAACTGGCCAGCGTGGTCTACCACAACAAGCTCGGTTCGCAGGCCGAGCGCAGCGAGCGCGTCACCAAGCTGGCGACCTATATCGCCACCCGCCTGGGCTTCGACGCGGCGCTGGCCGAGCGCGGCGCGCGCCTGTCCAAGGCCGACCTGCTGACCGACATGGTCGGCGAGTTCCCCGAGCTGCAAGGCATCATGGGCACGTATTACGCGCGCCACGACGGCGAGCATGACGACGTCGCGCGCGCGGCGTCCGAACACTACCAGCCGCGCTTTGCCGGCGACGCCCTGCCAGCCACCAATACCGGCCTGGCGGTCGCCCTGGCCGACAAGCTCGAGACCCTGGTCGGCATCTGGGCCATCGGCCTGCAGCCGACCGGCGAGAAGGACCCGTTCGCGCTGCGCCGCCACGCGCTGGGCATCATGCGCATGCTGGTCGAGAAGCGCCTGCCGCTGTCGATCGCCGACATGCTGGCCGACGCGATGACCACCTTCGCCGACGAACCGGCGCGCTTTGACTCGCTGCGCGATCCGCGCGTCGAAGTGACCGCCTTCATGCTCGACCGCCTGCGCAGCATGCTGCGCGAGCGCGGCTTCTCGCCGAACGAGGTCGAGGCGGTGCTGGCCCAGAACCCGGACCGCGTCGACGACGTGGTGCAGCGCCTGGAAGCGGTGCAGGCCTTCGCGGCGCTGCCCGAGGCAGCCTCGCTGGCCGCCGCCAACAAGCGCATCACCAACATCCTCAAGAAGAACGAGGAAGCGATGCCGAAGGATGCCGCGGTCGACCCTGGCCTGCTGCAGGACCAGGCCGAGAAGGACCTGGCGGCCGCCGTCACCCGCGTACAGCCCGACGTCGATGCGGCCTTCGCCGCGGGCGACTTCAGCGGCACGCTCAAGACCCTGGCCCAGCTGCGCGACCAGGTCGACGCCTTCTTCAACGACGTGATGGTGATGGCCGACGACGTCAAGCTGCGCAACAACCGCCTGGCCCTGCTGGCGGTCTTGCACGGCATGATGAACCGCGTGGCCGACATCTCCAAGCTGGCGGCGTAAGATGGGCCACGAGCGAGCCAAGGAAGAACGGACGATGAAGCTCATCATCCTCGACCGCGATGGCGTGATCAACCACGACTCGCCGGACTTCATCAAGTCGCCGGCGGAATGGACCCCGATCCCCGGCTCGCTCGAGGCGATCGCCCGCCTGAACCAGGCGGGCTACCGGGTCGTGATCGCGACCAACCAGTCGGGCATCGCGCGCGGCCTGTTCGACATCGCGACCCTGAACGCCATCCACGCCAAGCTGCATGCGGCGGCCCAGCTGGTGGGCGCCGACATCGACGCCATCTTCTTCTGCCCACACGCGGCGATCGACGGCTGCGATTGCCGCAAGCCCAAGTCGGGCATGTTCGAAGAGATCGGCAAGCGCTTCAAGGTCAATCTCAAGGGCGTGCCCACCGTGGGCGACTCGCTGCGCGACCTGCAGGCAGGCTTCAACCGCGGCTGCACCCCCTACCTGGTGCTGACCGGGAAAGGCGAGAAGACAGAGGCCACCGGCGGCCTGCCGCCCGGCACCCAGGTGTTCCCGGACCTGGCGGCGATGGTCGCTGCATTCCTCAAGCCGGGGGCTACTGGTGCAACCGGCCCACAAGCTGCATAATCATAAAAAAAGCCGTCATAAAAAAGTAGTCCTGCACTATCCAGAACCAGATCGATTTGTCCGGAGCCCCTTTGCGTAACTTCAGTTTGTTCCTGCGTTCCCTGCTGTTCACGGTCGTCATGATCGTCGCCACCGTCATCTGGGCCTGCCTCTGCTTCCTGGCGGCGCCGCTGTCGTACAACAAGCGTTTCTGGTTCACCTCGCGCTGGAACGTCTTCATCATCTGGTGCGCACGCGTCATCTGCGGCATCCGCTACCAATTCAAGGGCTACGACAATCTGCCCGACGCGCCGGCTATCGTGCTCTCCAAGCACCAGTCGGCATGGGAAACGATCTTCCTGCTGCCCAATCTCACGCGGCCGCTGGTCTACGTCTTCAAGAAGGAGATCCTGTACATCCCCTTCTTCGGCTGGGCCATGGGCTTGCTGCGCATGATCCCGATCGACCGCAAGCAGGGCAAGAATGCCTTCGGCTCCGTCGTGCGCCACGGGAAGCGCCGCCTGGCCGACGGCCAGTGGATCATCATGTTCCCCGAAGGCACCCGCATCCCGGTTGGCCAGAAGGGCAAGTACAAGAGCGGCGGCACACGCCTGGCTGTGGAAACCCAAGCGGTGGTGGTGCCGATCGCGCATAATTCGGGCGAGTGCTGGCCCAAGAATTCATTCATCAAACGGCCCGGATTGATCACGGTCTCGATCGGCAAGCCGATCTCGCCCGAAGGCCATACCCCCGACAGCCTGATGGCAGAGGTAGAAAATTGGATAGAATCCGAAATGCGCGTCATTTCGCCCCACGCCTACAAAGGTGGTTGAGCGACGTCAGCGCCCAGATTCGTGAGTCGAGGCCACAGACCATGGCCTCGGCGAAGGTCGACGGCCACCAGTTGGAGTTGTTCGCGCAAGAATTCTTCGCGGCGCTGAGGCCTTCCGACAGGCCTCTCCCGCCCGCGCAGCCGCTGTTCAAGGCGCCGCCGGCGCCGCCCCGCATCAAGCTTCCCTCGCCGCCCGTCGGCCCGCAAGACCCTCCCCTGAAACGCATCAATCTCGGCCACCACACCATCGAGTACGCCCTGCGCCGTTCGTCGCGGCGCTCGATCGGCTTCACGATCGACGACGACGGCCTGCGCGTGACGGCGCCGCGCCGCGTAACGCTCGAAGAGATCGACAACGCGCTGCGCGCCAAGCAACGCTGGATCGTCGCCAAGCTGCTCGAGCGGGGAGAACGGCGCGACCAGCGCCAGCTGCGCCAGCCGGTCGAATGGAAGGATGGCGCGCGCCTGCCCTACCTGGGCGGCGACATCGTGCTGCGCCTCGAAGATGCGGCGCGCAGCCACTGCCAGTTCGACGCCGCCAGCAATGAACTATGGATCGGCGTGGTGCCGGGGCTGTCCGAATGGCAGCTCAAGGAAAGAGTGAAGCTCTGGTTCCAGGCCGAGGCCAAGCGCCTGTTCCGCGAGCGCCTGGACCATTTCGCGCCGCGGCTGGGCGTGAATTACAGCAGCTTCACGCTGTCGTCGGCCGGCTCGCGCTGGGGTTCGTGCACGGTGGGCGGCAGCATTCGCCTCAACTGGCGCCTGATCCACTATCCGCTGGCGCTGATCGACTACGTGGTGGCGCACGAACTGGCCCACCTGCGCGAGATGAACCACAGCCCGGCGTTCTGGGCCACGGTGGCAGAGGTGTATCCGGATTACGACGGCGCGCGCCTGGCGCTGCGCCGCCGCTCGCACGAGATGCCGGTGTTGTTCGAGGAGTGACGGGGGTGATGCCAGTGGTACGCGCATAACTTAGGTTCCCGCCAAGGCGCCCGGCGAGGGCGGGAACGACGTGGAGCGGTAGCGGACTACGGCTGTTCCCCAGCACCCTCACGCTTGAAACGTCGTTCCCGCAAAGGCGGGAACCTAAGTCTGCTCGCCAACCACCAGCACCAATCAGCGCAATGCCAACTCGTGCCGCGCCGCCGCCAGCTCGCGCATGGTGGCAACCTGGCCCTCGGACAGGCAACGGAAGGGAATCGGCAAGGTGCCGCGCTTGAGCACCATCATGAAACCGCGCGAGTAGGTGCGCACGGCGGCCACGTCGTCCCAGTCGATCAGGGTCACGCCGCCGCTGGTGCGCACGATGCCGTGTTCGTCGATGGTGAATTCATAGGTGCGCCGCCCGCGTCCGAGCAGGACGAAGTTCAGGGCCGCGCTGAAGGTGCTTTTCAGGCGCAGGAGCAGGCTGGCCGGCCAGCGCACGCGCCGGCGGCGGATCAGGAAGCCGCCATGCTGCCACATGAAACTGGTGTACTCGCGCAGCGAATAGCGCACGAAAAAGTGCAGCGCATCCAGAGGGAGCGCAAGGTCAGCGCGCGGCGGCGCCGGGACTTCGGTCGGTGCTGCGGTCATGATTGCCTCCAGCGCCTCTGCCGCCTGTTCCTGGACCAGGACCGACGTTGGGAAAACCGCGGGCTTTCCGCTACCGACCGGGCGATTGAACGACAACATGGCGCATCCCCTTTTGTTTTGTACCGTGCAGTTTTGAATGGTAACAAAACCTACCGGATATACCGTTGCACGAGTTCAACAGTGCGCAGGGTCGCCCCGCGGTGGCGGCGGGCGAAGGCCAGCGCCTTTTCCCCCATCGCCACCCGCGCCGCGCCGTCGCCCAGCAGGCGCACGGCCGCCGCCACCAGGGCGTCGGCGTCAGGCACCCGCAGCGCGGCGCCGTCGCCCACCGCCTCATTGGTGGCGTCGAGGAAGTTGAAGGTATGCTCGCCCACCAGCACCGGCTTGCCCAGGGCGCAGGCCTCGATCAGGTTCTGGCCGCCCAGCGGCAGCAGGCTGCCGCCGATATAGGCGCAATCGCAGGCCGCGTAATAGGCGAACATCTCGCCCATCGAATCGCCCAGCAGCACGTCGGCGCCGTCCACGCCATGGTCGAGATCGAGCTGGGAGCGCCGCGCCAGCGTAAGACCACGGGCCGAGGCCAAGCAAGCGACTTCGTCGAAGCGCTGCGGATGGCGCGGCACCAGCGCCAGGAGCGCTCCGGCGGGCTTGTCAGGCATCCGCTGCCAGGCGTCGAGGATCAGCACCTCTTCGCCTTCGCGCGTGCTGGCGCACAGGAACACCGGCCGTTCGGGGCCGCCGGAACGGATGCGGCTGCGCAGCCAGTCGCCCTTCTCCAGCGCCGCCGGCGGCGGCGTCACGTCGAACTTGACGCTGCCGGTGACCACCACGTTCGGCGCGCCGAGCGAGCCGATGCGCTCGGCATCGAGTTCGGTCTGGGCCGCGACCAGCGTAAAGCCGCGCGCCGCCTCCAGCATCACGGCGCCGGCCTTGCGGCCGCGCCTGAGGGATTTTTCGGACAGTCGGGCATTGGCCAGCACCACCGGAATGTCCAATCGCGTGCAGGCGTGGATCAGGTTCGGCCAGACCTCGGTCTCCATCAGGATGCAGGCGCGCGGGCGATGGCGGCGCAGGAAGCGCCGCGTCATGGCGCCCGTGTCATACGGCAGCCACGCTTGCACCACGCGTTCGCCATGGTGGGCGAACAGGGATTTGCCGGTGGCGCGCCCGGTGGGCGTCATATGGGTCAGCAGGATGCGGCAGTCGGGATAGGCAGCCAGCAGCGCATCGACCACCGGTTCGGCGGCGCGCGTCTCGCCGACCGAGACGGCGTGCACCATGATGGTGGGACGTTCGCCCGGCGCCGGACCGTCCAGGGCCAGGCGTTCGCCCCAGTGCGCGCGATAGCCCGGCTCCTTGCGGCCACGCCACCACAGGCGGCCCAGCACGGCCGGCAGGGCCACCCACCACAGGGCGGAGTACAGCGTGCGATTCATGCCGCGGCCAGCAGGCGGCGCGCGGCCGCCACCACCTCGTCGACCGATGGTGGCGTGCCCAGCTCGCCCAAGTTGACGATGCGCTCTGACCAGTTGCCCTCGGTCTTCCACTTCGGCGAATCGCAATAGATCTCGATCGTCGGCCGCACGAAGGCGGCGGCGATGTGGGTCAGGCCGGTGTCGACACCGACCGCGAGCCGCGCATGCTGGGCCAGGGTCACGGCGTCCATCATCGACAGCCTGGGCAGCACGCGCGCGTTCGGGATGCCGGCGGCCAGCGCCTCGGCGTCCCGGCGTTCGGCTTCCGAGCCCCAGGGCAGCAGCACCGGCATCGGCGCCAGCGCCTTGCCGAGCGCGATCCAGTTGGCGTCCGCCCACTTCTTGGCGGCGCGCGCTGTGCCGTGGAAGAACACCGCGTAGTCTTCCTGCGGCAGGAAGGCCGGACGCGTCGACGCATCCGGCGCCGGCAGGCCGAAGTCGGGCGCCGTATCGACCGGATAGTCGAGCGCCGCGCCGGCCACCAGCCGGCCGCGCGCCACCGCGTGGGTGCGCGGACTCAGGGGAATGCTGTCGGTATGGAAGATGCGCGAGATGCCTTCATAGCCCGAACCCTCGCTGCCGTTGGCCAGGCCGACCTTCTTGCCACCCTTGCGGATCCTGGCCGCGCCCATGATGATGCCGGTCTTGAGCAGGCCCTGGGTATCGAACACATAGTCGTATTCTTCCTCGCGCAGGGTGCGAAAGAAGCCGCGGATCTCGGCGCGCGTCTCCTTCTTGCCCAAGCTCTTGCGCCAGCGCCGCAGCGCCCAGGGGATCACCTTGCGCACGTGCGGATTCAGGCGCACCAGGCTGACGTAGCCTTCTTCGACCACCCAGTCGACGGTGGCGCCCGGATGGCGGCGCAGCAGGTCGGCGACCATCGGCAGGTTGTGCAGGACGTCGCCCAGGGACGACACCCGCACCAGCAGGATCTTCAAGCGATCACCTCAAAAAGGCAGATCGGCATCTGGCTTGGCGGCCAGGATCACGCTCTTGAACTCGGACTGGATGCGCGCCAGCGCTTCCGGATTCTCGCCCTCGAAGCGCAGCACCACGACCGGGGTCGTGTTCGACGAACGCGCCAGGCCGAAGCCGTCCGCGTACTCGACGCGCAGGCCGTCGATGTCGTTGATCTTTTGCGAGGTCGGGAACTTGGCGTCGCGGCGCAGCTGGTCGATCAATGTGAAATTCTCGCCTTCCTGCAGGTGCAGGTGCAGTTCCGGTGTGCTGCTGGCGATCGGCAGGCCGTTGAGCAGCGCCGACGGGTTCTGGCCTTTCGTCAGGATCTCGAGCATGCGCGCGCCGGCATACAGGCCGTCGTCGAAGCCGTACCAGCGGTCCTTGAAGAAGATGTGGCCGCTCATCTCGCCGCCCAGCGGGGCGCCGGTTTCCTTCAGCTTGGCCTTGACCAGCGAGTGGCCGGTCTTCCACATCAGCGGCTTGCCGCCGTTCTTCTCGATGTAGGGCGCCAGGTGACGGGTGCACTTGACGTCGTACAGGATCTCGGCGCCCGGGTTGCGCGACAGGACGTCGGCCGCGAACAGCATCATCTGGCGGTCCGGGAAGATGATCTGGCCATCCTTGGTGACCAGGCCCAGGCGGTCGCCGTCGCCGTCGAAGGCAAGGCCGATCTCGGCGTCGGTCTCTTGCAGCGCGCGGATCACGTCCTGCAGGTTCTCCGGGTGGGCCGGGTCAGGGTGGTGGTTCGGGAAGGTGCCGTCGACGTCGCAGAACAGCTCGACGACCTCGGCGCCCATGCGGGTGAACAGCTCGGGCGCGAAGGCGCCGGCGACGCCGTTGCCGCAGTCGACCACGATCTTGATCGGGCGCGCCAGCTTGACGTCGCCGACGATGCGCTCGATGTAGGCGGCGCGGATATCGTGGGTGCCGTAGCCGCCGCGCTGGTCGGCGATCTTGCCGTCATACGCCGCGATGCTGTCGTGCAGGCCGGTGATGGCGTCGCCATAGATCGCCTCGCCCGCCATCACCATCTTGAAGCCGTTGTAGTCGGGCGGGTTGTGGCTGCCGGTGACCATGATGCCCGAGCGGGTCTCGAGGACGTTGGTGCCGAAATAGACCATCGGCGTGGCGACCATGCCCAGGTCGATCACGTCGACGCCGGCGTCGCGCAGGCCTTCGGAGAGGGCGGCGCTGAGCTCCGGGCCCGACAGGCGGCCGTCGCGGCCGATCACGACCTTGCGCTCTCCCTTGGCCAGCGCGGCGGCGCCGAAGGCACGGCCAATGTGACGTGCGATGCCCGCATCCAGGGTCTTGCCGATGATGCCGCGAATATCATAGGCCTTGAAAATCGTTTTCGAGAGAGCAACCATGTTCTTCCTTGAAATTCTTGAGAGGCATGCACCGGTCATTTGATCGACCGTGGTCATCGCCGGATGTTGGAGGAATGATAAAAAATCGCTTGCTATTGTACCGGCAAGCGCTGGCGCCGTGGGATTGGCGCGCGTAGGATCGGCTGATTACGGGCGGCGTGGAATGCGCCCGGTGCCTTGCGGAATGCTGCCACCGCCTGCGCTGCGGAAGTGAGGTTCCACGACGCAGGGGGAATACGATCAGACGCGCAGATCGTCGATCGACTTGCCGCCTTCGACCCATTCCTTGACCCACTTCGGCTGGCGGCCGCGGCCGGTCCATTGCAGGTTGGAATCGTCTGGGTGGCGATAGCGCACGGCGACGGTGGCGCCTTTCGAACCGCGGCCGGTAGCAGCCATCAGGTCTTTCAGCGGCAAGCCGACGCTTTGGGCGATGGCCAGGATTTGCTCGCGGGCTTTTTGCACTTCCTGGACTTCACGCTTTTTCATCTCCTGCTTGATTTGCTCCTGCAGGTTGCGCAAATCGCCTACGGACATATTCGACAGATCCATCATCGTTCCTCGTTCGTTAAAGATTAAATGCAGATTCAGCAATTACTGAATCTAGTGAATTCTCACTAATTGTCGCAATATAATACATCAATAAACCGTGGCTAGTCCTTCTTGCTTAAAAAAAGCCAGCGTGGAGACTTGAATCGAACAATACGGCCATACAACCAGAGGTAACTGATTATGAACAACAAACAGAAGAACATCAGGGCCGTCGTGTTTTTCCAGAACACCGTCGCCGGTATCACCGCCAGCAGTGAAAACAGCCATAAATAAGGAGATGTCCGCGCATTGCGCTTCATCAATGCGCGTGCCTCGCGCGGCCCCACTGTCCATTGCACGATACGGCGGAATATCAAACTGTGCAGGTGAATACCATCCGGCATCGCCGGCGACTTACCGCGCACAAACATGCGCCGATAAGCGGAGAATATCGTTTCGAAAGCCGGATAAATCAGCAATAGCGCCGCATACCAGGTCGACACGCCGGGATTGCGCATCACCAGCAGCAGCGCCAGCTCACCGAGCAGGAAACCGATGAAATAGGCGCCGCCGTCGCCCAGGAAGATCAGCCCCACCGGATAGTTCCAGATCAGGAAGCCGGCGGTGGCGCCGGCCACGATCAGCGCGGCCACCAGCACGAACATATCGCCCACCTGCAGCGCCACATAGGACAGCGACAGCAGCATGAAGATGCTGATCACGCCCGCCAGGCCATTGAAGCCGTCGATGATGTTGATGGCGTTGGCGATGCCCGCCACCGCCAGCATCGTCAGCGGCAGCACGATCCACAGCGCCTCGATCGGCAGCACGGCCCACGGCAGGTCGAGCCGGCCGACGCGCGCGTCGAGCAGCCAGTAGCCGAGCGCCGCCGCGATCATCGTCAGCGTCAGCCTGCGCAGCGGGGAAACGCGGCCGGTGTAATCCTCGGCGATGCCGCCGGCGAGCGCGATCGAGGCGCAGGCGATCAGGGTGGCGAGCCAGGCCATCATTTGCGGCTCGCGCAGGATCGATATCCCGGACGCCACCACCACTGCGAGAAAGATTGGAATGCCGCCGATACGCGCGACCGCGTGCGAGTGCACTTTCTGCACGCCGCCAAAATCGCCATCGAGCCCCAGCCCATGTTTTCGCGCGGTCTTGATAACCAGCAGGGTCAGCAATGCGCAGGAAAGGAAGCTCACGAAAAACGAGAACATTATTGTTTTCTTTCGATGCCTGTATGTGAAGCCGCGAAGGCGCGTATTCATTGTACCGGAATGGATGGGTATTTCCGGGCGCACGTATTTAACATGCCCGCAGTGTTCGCCTGCAGTGTTGGAACTGAGTCAAAAAATGTCGATGCGCACGCATTTCGGACACGAGACAGGCGCGGGGATCAACAAACGCGGGGCCGGTGACAACGCCGGCGAGTAAAATCATTTAGTATCCGCAAAAGCAACAACAACAGCTTCACGGGCCAATCTCAAAAATATGAAAACCTATGCCATTGGCGACCTCCAGGGTTGCGCGCACGAAGCGCAACTGCTGCTGGACCGAATCTTCGAAACGGCGGGCCCCGATACGCGCGTCCTGTTCGTGGGAGACCTGATCAATCGCGGCCCCGATTCGCTCACCGCGCTGCGCCGCATGAAGGCCTTATCGGAATCGAGCGGCGGGCGCATCGAAGCCCTGCTCGGCAACCATGACCTGCACCTGATCGCGGTGGCGGCCGGCGTCCAGCGCCTGAGCCGCTCCGACACCCTCGACGAGATCCTGGCCGCGCCCGACCGCGACGACTTGATCGCCTGGCTGCGCCAGCGCCCGCTGGCGATCTTCGTCGACGCCCACCTGCTGGTGCACGCCGGCGTGGCGCCGCAATGGGATGCGCGCCAGACCATGGCGCTGGCCGGCGAAGTCGAAGCCGCGCTGCGCGGCGACGGCTGGATCGATTTTCTGGGCGCCATGTACGGCAACCAGCCGGACCGCTGGGACGATGGCCTGGTGGGCATGGACCGCCTGCGCTGCATCGTCAACGCCCTCACCCGCATGCGCCTGTGCGCGCCGGACGGCACGATGGACTTCAAGCACAAGGAAAGCGACGCCGGCCCGGCCGGCTCCGGCCTTTTACCCTGGTTCGACCTGCCACAGCGGCAGACCCAGGACGTGACGGTGGTGTTCGGCCACTGGTCGGCGCTGGGCCTGGTGCAGCGGCCGAACCTGATCGGCCTCGATAGCGGCTGCGTGTGGGGCGGCAAGCTGACGGCGGTCTGCCTGGACGACCGCACGCTGTTGCAGGTGGATTGTCCCGAGTATCGGGAGCATGGCGGGAAGAAGCGCTAGCCCGTCGTTGCCGTGTTGTGACACCTTCCCCATGCACGTCGTTCCCGCGCAGGCGCACTGGTGTCCGGAATATTTATACGCAAAGTATGCATCGTCATCCCCGCGAAGGCGGGGATCCAAGTGAAATCACAGAATGTTCATGCTCTTGC
>NZ_JAXCWM010000025.1:0-21860 GCF_034045115.1 Massilia sp. CFBP9012
TGCGCTATTTATGCCGAGCATGGTGGCATGTCGCTACAATCCAATCGTCAAACAATTTGCGGAGCGCCTACTAGCCACTGGGCATTCAAAAAAGGCCGTCATTTGCGCCATCATGCATAAGATGACTCACTTGATCTATGGCGTCATCCGCAATGGCAAGCCGTTCGACGCAAATTATTTGTCGAAACCACTTGCCATTCAAGACGGTATCGGACCCCAGCTGTGTTCATGCGGCCCATGCGGACCGCAGTCGCATCATCAGTTCTTCGACTCCGACGACGCTTCACCCTGGGTATGGCCTGCGCCTTGCTCCAGGAAAGCGCGCAGCATCCACGCATTCTTTTCATGGATTTCCATGCGGGTTGCCAGCATGCCGGCGGTCGGCTGGTCGTCGGCGGCGTCGGCGATGCGGAAGGCCGCGCGGGCGGTGCGCGCCACGGCTTCCTGGCCTGCGACCAGCTGGCGAATCATTTCTTGCGCGCCCGGCACGTTCGCTTCTTCCTTGATGGTCGACAGCTCGGCGTAGCGCTGGTAGGTGCCCGGTGCGAAGTGGCCCAGGGCGCGAATGCGCTCGGCGATGTCGTCCAGTGCGTTCCACAGCTCGGTGTACTGCTCCTGGAACATCACGTGCAGGGTCTGGAACATCGGACCGGTCACGTTCCAGTGGAAGTTGTGGGTCTTCAGGTACAGCATATAGCTGTCAGCCAGGACGCCCGACAGCGAGTCGACGATTTTTGCGCGGTCTTCGGTGCTGATGCCAATATCGATATTCATGTGCTTCCTCCGTAATCGGTAAGTCGATGATTCAGTAATGGGTACATGGCGCTGATGTTCGAAAATGCAACAGTGTCATAACAGCATCAGCTTACCATTTTGAGCGAAAACGCGATGGACGCTATCTGTGAGCTGCTTAACGGCGCACCTGTCGGGTTCGACGCTACTATCGGTAACTTATCAACTGTGGCTTCCGATAGCAATCATACGAGAGGATGGTATGCCCCTTCATGCCGCTATTCGCGCGGGAGACCTCCCCGCCGCGAACGCACTGCTCCGCACCGGCGCCGACCCGGATCGCCGTGACCCCGAGGGCTTCACGCCCCTGATGATCGCGGCCGGCTTGGGACAGTCGTACATGGTGTCGATCCTGCTCGCCGCCGGCGCCGACGTGCTGGCGCTCGATCCCCGCATGGGAGCGAGCGCGCTGCACAAGGCGGCGCAGTCCGGCAATGCCGACGTGATCGGCTTCCTGCTCGACCATGGCGCCTTCGTCGACCAGCAGTCGCCCGTACTCGGCAATACGGCGCTGATGGACGCGGTGCTCCACAAGCATGCCGGCGCCGTGGCGCGCCTGCTGGAGCGCGGCGCCAGGCCGAACATCCGCAACCACTGGGCGCAGACGGCGCTCGACATCGCACGCGGCGACGGCCTCGACGCCATCGCGCGCCTGATCGAGGCCAGGATCGACGCCGATGCCGAGCGCGTCGCCGCGCTGACCCTCGTCGCGGCGGTCAAGGCCGGCGACCGGGCCGAGGTCGAGCGGCTGATCGCCGCCGGCGCGAACCTCGACGAGCAGGTGCCGATGGTCGGCAGCCTCGATGACAATTACACGCCGCTGGGCATCGCCGCGCGCGAGGGCCATCTCGACATCGCTCGCCTGCTGCTCGATGCGGGTGCCGATCCGACCTGCATGATCGGCCTGATGGGCGGCACCGCCCTGCACGACGCCACCTATTTCGGCCATGCCGACATCGTCCGCCTGCTGGCCGAGCCGCGGCGCGGCGCCCGGCCCTTGCCCGAGCTGAATGCGCAGGGCGCTTACAACGGCCTGTCGGCGCTCCACGACGCGGTGTGGCAACAGCAGGTCGATGCGGTACGGGCCTTGTGCGAAGCGGGCGCCCGCCACGATCTCAGGGGACATACTGGCCTGACACCGCGCGAGCTGGCGCTGCACTACGGGGACGATGCTATCGCCGACCTGCTTGCCGAGAGAGAGCGCAAACGTGCGCAAACCCACACCGACGACCAACGAGGAGACCAGCCGTGAGCAACGCCATTCGACCGCACCCCTTCGCCATTCCCGAGGCCGACCTGGACGACTTGCGCCAGCGCCTGGCGCGCACGCGCTGGCCCGACAAGGAAACCGTCGACGACTGGAGCCAGGGCGTGCCGCTGGCCAGGCTGCGGGCGCTGGCCGACTACTGGCGCGACCGGCACGACTGGCGCGCGACCGAGGCGCGGCTGAACGCGCTCGAGCCATCCTCGACGACCATCGACGGCCTCGACATCCATTTCCTGCACATCCGCTCGCCGGAGCCCGATGCGCTGCCGCTGGTGATCACGCACGGCTGGTCCGGTTCAATCGTGGAAAACGTGAAGGCCGCCAGGATGCTGGCCGATCCGCGCGCGCACGGACACGACCCGGCTGACGCCTTCCACGTCGTGCTGCCGTCGATGCCGGGCTTCGGCCTGACGGGCAAGCCGCGCGAACCCGGCTGGACGCCGGAGCGCATCGCGCACGCATGGGTCGAATTGATGCGCCGCCTCGGCTACGACGGGTTCGTGGCCCAGGGCGGCGACTGGGGATATTCGATCACGAATGAACTGGGCGGCATCGGGCTGCCGGCGGTCAAGGCCGTGCACTTCAATATGCTCCCGGTCGTCGAGGGAATGGAAGCGCGCGACGCGCAGGAAGAAGAAGGACTGCGGCGCGTGCGCGACTTCAAGGACAACCAGTCCGGCTACCAGCTGATGCAGATCCAGACCCCGCAGACGATCGCCTATGCGCTGACCGACTCGCCGGTGGGCCAGGCGGCGTGGCTGCTCGACCTGTACTGGCGCTGGATGGACCACGACGGCGATCCGACCGACGCGGTGAGCATGGACGACATCCTCGACACCGTCGACTGGTACTGGCTGACCGGCACCGCAGGGTCGTCGGCCCGCATCTACTGGGAGAGCATGCGCACCTTCAAGGAGCGCGAGATCGCCGTGCCCGTAGCCTTCAGCCAGTTCCCGCGCGACCTGCACATGGCCAGCCGGCGCTGGGTGCAGGAGCGTTATCAGACGCTGATGTATTACCACGAGGTAGAGAAGGGCGGCCACTATCCCGCGATCGAGCAGCCCGAGATGTTCGCCGACGAGTTGCGCAAGGGTTTTCGTGGCGTGCGTTGACGCGTTGAAACGCTGATGCACTGACGCGCTGAATGAAGCGTTCCTTTGTCAGCCTGTAAACGTCGTCCCCGCGAAGGCGCACTAGCGTCCGGAATAATTTCGGGCGCTTGAAAGTGTCCGCTTCATAGGAGAAACCACGTCGTTCCCGCCCTCGCCGGGCGCCTTGGCGGGAACCCAAGTGTGCACGGCCAGTGGCCTAAAAATCGACCTCCGATGAACGTTCGGGTCACGCAAGAGCATGAACATTCTGTGATTTCACTTGGATCCCCGCCTTCGCGGGGATGACGATGCATACTTTGCGTATAAATATTCCGGACGCTAGTGCGCGAAGGCGGGGACCCAAGCGTGCATGCACGCCGCCTGCCTCGAACGCAAGTGGCAACGCAAAGGCCTTGGGTCCCCGCCTGCGCGGGGACGACGTGCTGGCGTCAGTAGAAGAACGACGTCGATAGCTTAGTGCGTACTACCGCTCGGCGGCATCATGGTCTGCACCGGGCTATCACTGGCGAACAGCTGTGCGCAGTCGACCTTGTCGAAGGCGTAGTGCTTGCCGCAGAAATCGCAGTTGATGCCCAGTTCGCCCAGCTCGGTCAGCGCCGATTCGACTTCGTCCTGGCCCAGCATCTTGAGCATATTGCCGACCTTCTCACGGTTGCAGCTGCAATGAAATTGCGGGTGCACCGGGTCGAACACGCGGATGGTCTCTTCCCAGAACAGGCGGTGCAGCAGGGTCGAGATATCGGTCGACAGCAGCTCTTCGCGCTTGACAGTCTGGCCCAGCATGGCGGCGCGGTTCCAGGTTTCCAGGTCTTCGGCCTCTGAGGCCTGCTTGGTCTGATCTTCTTTACCGCTGTGGCGCGGCAGCTTTTGCAGCAGCAGGCCGCGTGCGACCTTGTCGTCGGCCGCCAGCCACAGGCGCGTGTCCATCTGCTCCGACCGCAGCATGTAGTTTTCGATCACGGTCGCCATATCGTCGCCGTCGAGCGGCACCACGCCCTGGTAGGGCTGCTGGCCCGGGACCTTGTCGGCCGGGTCGAGCGTGATCACGAAACGGCCCTTGCCGTTGGCGTTGAACATGTCGTTCAGGGTGACGTCGTCCGCGATCTCGACGTCGGGCGCCAGTTTCGCCGTGGCGCGCATGCGCAGGTCGGCGTCGCATTCGACCACCAGCAGGCGCACCGGGCCGTCGCCGTGGATCTGCATCACGATCGACCCGTTGAACTTGAGGTTGGCCGACAGCAGGGCGCCGGCCGCGACCATCTCGCCCAGCACCGAACGCACGGCTTTCGGGTAAGCGTGACGGGCCTGGATCTCGCGCCAGGTGTCCGAAATCTCGACCAGCTCGCCGCGCACGGCCGCATTGTCGAAGATGAATTTTTGCAGGGTGTCCCTGTTGGTGGTGCCAGTATCCGTAGTCGTCATTCTTTATCCGATTTTCTTGAGTTGCGCCTTGAACAGCTGGCCGCGCGCAACATAGTTCGCGGCATTGCCTTCCAGGCGCAGCAGGTCTTCTTGTGTCAGTGTCCGCACCACCTTCGCGGGCGAACCCAGGATCAGCGAGTGGTCGGGAAATTGTTTGCCTTCCGTGACCAGGGCGCCCGCGCCGACCAGGCATCCCTTGCCGATCCGCGCGCCGTTGAGCACCACGGCCTGGATCCCGATCAGCGAGCCGTCGCCCACCGTGCAGCCGTGCAGCATGGCTTGGTGGCCGATCGTCACGTTCTTGCCGATCTCGAGCGGGTAGCCCGGATCGGTGTGCATCACGGTGCCTTCCTGAACATTGCTGTTCTCGCCGATCGTGATGGGCTCGTTATCGCCGCGCAACGTGGTGCCGAACCACACCGAGGCATTCGCGGCGAGCCTGACCCTGCCCACCAGGGTGGCCGTGTCGGCGACGAACGCCGACGGATCGATCTCGGGCGCATGCTCGCCCAGCTGGTAAATAGCCATGGATGTGCTCGCGTAGGTGGAAATGGCGTTATTTTACCGCCACCGTCCTGTCCCGAAGTCCGGCAGATGGGGCCGCAGTGCGCGAATTCAACCGCAGGCCCGTATAATCATCCGAACGACCGTACTAATTTGGGAAATCCATGAAAGCCTCACGTTCCGAATTCCTCACCGTGCGCGGCCTGCGCATGCACGTGCGCCACTGGGGCTCGCCCGGCGCGCCCAAGCTGTTCATGCTGCACGGCTGGATGGACGTGTCGGCCTCTTTCCAGTTCATGGTCGATTGCCTGCAGGGGGACTGGCACGTGATCGCGCCCGACTGGCGCGGCTTCGGCCAGAGCGCGCGTTCGGGCTTTGATACTTATTGGTTCCCCGACTACGTGGCCGATCTCGACGTCTTGCTCGACCATTACGCCCCGGGCGAGGCGGTCAACCTGCTCGGCCACAGCATGGGCGGCAATATCGCCGGCATCTATGCCGGCGTGCGGCCGCAGCGCATCGCGAAGCTGATCAACCTCGAAGGCTTCGGCCTGCCGACCACGCACCCCAAACAGTATCCGGGCCGCGTGGCCAAGTGGCTGGACGAGTTGCGCGAGCCGCCCGAGATGCGCGGCTATGCCAGCCTGGACGAAGTGGCGGCGCGCCTGCGCAAGACCAATCCGCGCCTGGCGCCCGAGCGCGCCGCCTTCCTGGCCGCCCACTGGGCGGAACAGGACCGCGACGGCCTGTGGAAGATCCTGGGCGATCCGGCGCACAAGATGAGCTCACCGCTGCTGTATCACGTCGACGAAATCATGGCCTGCTGGAGCGCCATCACGGCCCCGGTGCTGTGGGTCGAGGCCGAGGACACCGATATGTGGCGCTGGATGGGCGCCAAGGACCAGGCGCGCGCCGAGGTCGACCGGCGGATGGCCTACCTGAAGGACGTGACGCCGCGCATGGTGCCGCAGGCCGGCCATATGCTGCACCATGACCAGCCGGAATTGCTGGCAAGCATGGTCGAGGAATTCCTCTACGCCGATCATGGCGATAAGTGTCTCCGATAATGCACGCATTGCCGTTGTAATCACACCTCATCCTCGCGGGATAAATTGCCGGTGGGAAACTGCTGTGATACAGTCGCCCCCGAGCGTGCGCCAGTCCGGCCGCACCACTGACCGACAGGATTCACGATGGCTTACCGAGGCGCCTGCGCACTCGCCGCCGGCCTGCTGCTCGCAGGCTGCGCCATGCCCTACAGCCCGGCCCCCGTGGCCACCAATTTCTCCAGCACGCACCAGCTCAAGGTCCAGGCCGCAGCCCATTGGGGCGTGATCGCGCGCCATATGGCGACCGAGCTGGGCCCGACCCTGAAGACGGCGCCGAGCCGCTCCCTGTACGTGGAGCCGCTGCAACCGTCGATCTTCAGCACGGGCGTGAAGTCGCATCTGGTCACGGCCCTGGTCAACGATGGTTTCGTGGTCGTCAAGAATCCGGTGCCGGGTGCGCTCAAGATCGAGCTCGACACGCAGGTGGTCGCCTTCTCGGCCGACCGTCCGCAGTACCGCTACGCCGGCCTGCCGACCGCGCTGGCCAGTGGCGCCTGGGTCCTGACCAGCATCCAGCACAGCCCCGAGTGGCTGCTCACGGCCGGCGTCTACGGCTATGACGCGCATCGCTGGTTCACCGCCCAGTTCGCGCCGGGCGATACGCCGAAGACCGAAATGATCGTGACCGTCTCGGTCGCGGACGAGCAACGCTATTACGCGCGCAACACCTCGGTCTACTACACCGACGACGAGGATCTGTCGCTGTACGATGCCGCCCTGGCGGAGAAGCTGGCCGCGCCGGCAGCGCAAGTGCCGGCATCGAAGACCTTCGCGGTCAAGGACCATTGAGCTGAACATGCGCACATTGACATTATCGGCGGCCGCACTGGGCCTGTCCTTGCTGCTGGGCGGCTGCGCGCTGATCGAGCAGCCCAACTACACCTCGGTGAGCGCGAACGATTTCGTCGCCGCCAACTACCGTGCGGCCGACGCATTGCAGGCCCAGCTGGCCGGCAAGCTGACCGGCGACCAGCCCCTGATCATGGCCACCCTCGTCAACATCGACGCCCTCGAACATAGCTCGATGCTGGGCCGCGTGGTGTCCGAGCAGATCGCCACCCGCCTGGCCCAGGGCGGCCTGCCGGTGCTGGAAATGAAGCTGCGCAATAGCGTCTACCTGAAGCGCAACCAGGGCGAGCTGATGCTCACCCGCGAGCTGGGCGAAGTGGCCGGCACGCACAACGCGCAGGCGGTGGTCGTGGGTTCGTATGCCGAGACGCGCGACACCATCTTCATCAACGTCAAGGTGATCCAGCCGACCACGAATCTGGTGTTGGCGGGGCATGACTACGTGCTGGCGAAGCAGGGGACGATCCGTTCCATGCTGGTGCCGGACTGATCAAGGCAACCTGGCGCACGATTTCCGGCAGCTGATTGCGCACCCAGCGCAGCTCGGCGTCGTCCGGCGCTTCCGGCGCCTGCGCCAGCATGGCGAGCCGGGCCATGACGTCCGGGGCGATCCCGACGTCGTTCGCCGCATCGATCGCCAGCACGAAGCGCTGCGCCACCGGGCCGACCGGCCCGCCTTGCGCGCGATAGCGCTGCAGCTCGCCCATCAGGTGAAGGGCGAGGGCAGGCTGGCCCGCATCAGGCGGCGTCGCCGCTGGCATTGAGTTCACGCACCAGCGTCTCCACCAGTTCCGCCGCCGGCATGGCCCGCGCGAGCGGCGCGCCTTGCCCGGCCCAGTGGGCCGCATATTCATGGTTGCCCGATTTCGCCGCCGCCGCGTGCAACTGCTTGGCCGCGTCATACGCCACCGGATAGGCGGCCGGCACGCCCGACGCGCCATGGCTGACCAGGCGGTTGACGATGCCGCGCGCCGGCCGTCCCGAGATCGCCGCAGTCAGGGCGGTGGTGGCGGCGCGTGGGCTTTGCAGCTTGGCGCGGTAGGCGTCGTTCGCTGCCGATTCCGGCGTCAGGATGAAGGCGGTGCCCAGCTGGGCGCCGGCCGCGCCCAGGTCCAGCGCGGCCCTGATGCCGGCGCCATCCATGATGCCGCCGGCAGCGATCACCGGCAGCCCTGTTCGCTTGACCAGCAGGCGCACCAGCACCGCCATGCTCAATCGTTCGTCGGTCGCATCGAGGTCGAACATGCCGCGGTGGCCGCCGGCTTCGATGCCTTGCGCCACGATCGCGTCGATTCCCGCCTGTTCTATGCGCAGCGCCTCAATCAGGTTGGTGGCGGTGGCCATGGTGCGGATCCCGGCTGCGCGCAAGGCAGCCAGCCGTTCGCCCGAAGGCAGGCCGAAGTGGAAGCTGACGACTTGTGGGCGCAGGTCGAGCAGCATCCGGAAGGTCTCTTCGTCATCGTTGAAGCTGCGGTAGATTTCATCGAGCGTGGAGGGCGGCGTTGCGCCGGCGTTGGCGAACAGCGGCGCCAGGTGGGCCAGCCAGGCCGACTCGCGCGCGGCATCGCGCTGGGCCGGCGCGTGGCAGAACACGTTCACATTGATCGCTTTGCCCGTCAGCGCCTGCGTTTCTTCGATCGTCGCGCGCGCCTGCGCCGCCGTGCTTGCACCGATCCCCAGCGAACCCAGCGCGCCGGCATCGGACACCGCCGCCGCCAGTTGCGGCGTGCCGACGCCCGCCATCGGCGCCTGGATGATCGGATGTGCGACTGACAGCTGGGAAAAGAATGGATGGGACGGGTGCATGGCGGTTCCTTTCGGTTGACTGTTATTCTCAATCAGAGAATGAAGTGATGGTATCATTCTGTTTTGAGAAAAGATATATGGAAACTGAATCTTTGCGCATTTTTTGCGCCGTGGCTGCGGAGCTGAGCATCACGCAGGCCGCGGCGCGACTGGGGCGGGCGCCATCGAACGTGACGACCCGAGTCCAGCAACTCGAGGCGGACCTTGGCGTCGGACTGTTCGTGCGGACGGCCAAACGCATCGCCTTGTCGACGGAGGGCGGGCAGTTCTTGGCCTATGCCGAACGGCTGCTGGCGCTGGAAGACGAGGCGCGGCAGGTCGTGTCGAACGGCGCCTCGGGCGGCGTGCTGCGGATCGGCAGCATGGAGAGTACGGCGGCCAGCCGCTTGCCGGGCGTGCTGGCCGCCTTCCACGTCGACCATCCGGCCACGCGGCTGGTCTTGCGCACCGGCCCGTCGCGCCAGATCGTCGAACAGGTGAGGACGGGTGCGCTCGACTGCGCCTTCGCCGCCTTGCCGGACGATGGTGCGGAGCTCATCGAGATGGGGCTGCAATCGATGCCGGTCTGGGTCGAAGAGCTGCTGTTGCTGCTGCCGCCCGGCGAATCGGACGTCGAGGACGCGCGGCAGGTGAGGGCGCGCTCGCTGGCCGCCTTCCCACTGGGCTGCACCTATCGCAGCCTGGCGGAAGACCGTCTGGGCATCGCCGGCGCCCCGGCCTGGCGGGTGCAAGAGATGAATTCCTATCACGCGATGATCGCCTGCGTGGCCGCGGGCGCTTGCGTGACGGTGTTGCCGGCCAGCGTGCTGGCGCTGGGCGGGGCGCCAGCCGCGCTCAGGACCTTGCCGCTGGGGCGTCTCGCGACCTGCCTGGTCTGGCGCGACGGCTTCGCGACCCCGGCGTTTCGCGCCTTCTCCGGGCGCTTGCAGATGGTGTAAGGCATCGTGAGAGGGGCACTGAAATACGCGTACAATGTCCGTTCCAGATACCTCATTGTCCCCATGCTGAAAGTCGACCTGCACTGCCATTCCACCGTCTCCGACGGCGTACTCGCTCCTTCGGACGTGGCTGCCTACGCACGCAAGGGCGGAGTCGATGTGTGGGCGCTTACTGACCACGATGAGGTCGGCGGCATCAAGGCCGCGCGCATTGCGGCGGCCGAGCTGGGCATGCGCTTCGTGGCCGGGGTCGAGATCTCAGTCACCTGGGCCAACGAGACCGTGCATGTGGTCGGCCTGCAGGTCGACGAAGACAATCCGGCCCTGATCGCCGGCCTGGCCGCGACCCGCAACGGCCGCGAGCAGCGCGCGCGCGAAATGGCGGCCCAGCTGGAGCAGGCCGGCATTCCCGGCGCCTACGAAGGCGCGCTGCGCTACGTCGCCAATCCCGACCTGATGTCGCGCACCCATTTCGCGCGTTTCCTGTGCGAGATCGGCGTGTGCGACACCACCTCCGAAGTATTCCGCCGCTTCCTCACCGAAGGCCGGCCCGGCTATGTGCCGCACCGCTGGGCCACGCTGGCCGAGGCGATGGGCTGGATCCGCGGTGCGGGCGGCATCCCCGTGATCGCGCATCCGGGCCGCTACCGCTTCAGCGACACCGCGCAAGGCGTCCTGTTCGACGAGTTCCGCCAACTGGGCGGCAAGACCATCGAGGTCGTCACCGGTAGCCACACGCCCGACCAGTACGGGATCTATGCCGAGCTGGCGCGGCGTTACGGCTTTTTGGCCTCGCGCGGTACCGACTTCCATGCGCCGGGCGAGGCGCGGGTCGAATTCGCGCAGTTGCCGCCCCTGCCATCGAGCGTGACGCCGGTGTGGCATGACTGGTTTTGAGCCTGCGCTGCTGCCGGTAACCGCTTGGGCGAGCTGAGCGATGTCGAGCCAGCTACTGTTTCTGTTCAGCGTCCTTGGCGGGGTCAATGGCGTTTTCCTGGCGCTGTATTTTTTTACCCGCCGCAGCAACCGCCTGACGCATGCCATGCTGGGCGCCTTGCTGATCGCGGTCGGCTTTCGCACGGTCAAGTCGACGTTCTATTACTTCAATCCCGATCTCGCCATCGAGTTTCTGCAGATCGGCCTGGCGGCCTGCCTGCTGATCGGGCCATTGACCTATCTGTACGTAGATAGTCATCTGGCCGATCTGAAACTCAGCGCCGCAAACGGTCGCTGGCGCTGGCATCTCTTGTCGGCGTCCTGCATCATCCTGATCGCGGTAAATTTCCCATATTCCCAGTATCCGAACGCATGGTATTACTATGTCTGCGGCATTCATGCGTATTGGTTTGCCTATCTGCTATTGGCCGCAAAAAAGCTGTGGCAATCGCGTGCGCTGTTGCGCGATGCGAACGGCAAGCTTAATCGCAGCAATATATTGTTGTTGAGCGTGTATTCCGGTAGTTTCCTGCTGCTGGCCGCGTATGTGACGACGCCGCTGACCTCGTATATTGTCGGCGCCTTGTCATTTACCTTCTCGGTACACGTCGCCATTTTGTCCTGGATCGTGCACCACGGAGCGAAAACCGAGGTCGCCAAGAAAGAAAAGTACCAGAATCGCAAATTGACTGGCCAGGATGCCGGCGAGTTGATCGAATCGCTGAACCGGGTGATGCGTGAACAGCAGCTTTACCTGAACCCTAATCTAAGCCTGGCGCTGCTGGCAAAAAAGGTCGGGAATCTGCAAACCACGGTGTCCCAGGCAATCAACGAGAATCTGGGTAAAAGTTTTAACCTGTATATCAATGAGTTCCGCATCCGGCATGCCCAGGACTTGTTGATCAGTGAATCTCGCATGAATATGGAACTCGTTGCCGAGCGCAGCGGTTTTAATTCGACCTCCACCTTCTTCGCCGCATTCAAGAAGACCACCGGACAGACACCGGCGAGCTACCGCGCCGCCCGCGCGTCCGATTCGCTTGCATCCTGCACGGATCGCACCGTGGGTACGCCCGCGTCGTAGCCTTCCCGGGCCGACGTCCGGCCCACGTAAATACGCCGCCCAGCCCCCGGGCTGCGGCCACCTCTCTCCCCCGATCGTTTCTTGCTCCCGCCCCAGGTCAGCCGCGGCGCTGCTCGTGCCAGGGCTGCGGAATCATGTATCCGGAGTCCGAAATCATGGTTCATGAGCGCGGCGCCGGGCGGCTTCCCTATATTGGCTACCGACGCCGTGTGCCGCCCCCGGACGACCGATCCGGGCGGGTGCGCGGCCGGGTAACCGTATCTACCTTCGGTAACAGGTATTTCTACATTTTCAGGTGAATGTATGTGTCGACCTCTTTTTATTCAGATATTAATGGCGCTTTATCTCTTGCTATTCCAGCCTGACTGCGCCTTCGCGTCGCCGGTCTCCCCCGGCGCAAACGGTATGCCCGTGCAAGGACAGAAAATTCTGATCGTCACGTCAAACCAGCATACGTATGGAAATACCAGCATCAGCGCCGCCAATCATTTCGAAGAAATCGTGATTGCCTATGATGTGTTCAGGAAGAGCGGCTACGTGGTGGATGTGGTGAGCCCGGAGGGAGGGGCTATTCCACTGAATTATATTGACACGGCAAATGAAATCCAAAAGGCGCATTTGTATGACGCGCAATTCATGAGCCTTCTCAAGAATACCCGTCATCCACGGCAAGTCAGGGCCGGCGACTACAGGGCGGTTTATTACAGCGGCGGCGGATCCGCGATGTTCGGGGTGGCCGACAACAAGGACATTCAAGAGATAGCCACCGCAATCTACCGCAGTGGTGGCGTGGTGTCGGCCATCTGTCATGGCACTGCGGGCATCGTCAACCTGAAAAACCTCGATGGCAGCTCGCTGCTGGCCGGCCGAAACATCACCGGCTTCCCCGATTTGTTCGAAAACACGAAGGCCGATTACTACAAGACCTTCCCATTCTCGATCGACAAGGAAGTCAGCAGGAAGGGCGGGAATTTTGAGTATTCAAAAAAATGGGCGGCGAATTTCTATATCGTCGACGGCAACATCATCACCGGACAAGACCCTTCGGCGACCGTGTCGGTCGCGCAGGAAGTAATCAAGGCAATCCAGAGAAAAACCTGAGCAGCGAATCCCCGCGCATCGTTTGCAGCCAGCTGAAACAGACTGGTCATTACAATAAAACACAGGAATCGATCCATATGAAGAATCACGGTCTCATGGCAATGCGTTTTGTGCTGGTATGTCTCACACCGCTGTCGCTGTCGCTGCCGGCGCATGCCAGCAACAGCATCGACGCCGCTACCCTGCAGAAATTCGATGCGGTGTTCAGCGACTTCAGTGTTCCCCGGCCGGCGCTCGCGGTGGCCATGTTCAAGAACCGGGAGCTGGTGTATCAGAAGGCGTATGGCCAGGCCAATCTCGAACACGGCATTCCGGCAACCGTCGATACCAGCTTCCAGGTCGATACGCTGGCGTGGGAATTCATTGCCTATTCTGCACTGATGCTGGAAAGCCAGGGCAAGATCAAGCTGAGCGACGACATCAGGAAGTATCTGCCCGAGTTGCCCGATCTTGGCGAAAAAATCACCGTCAATCACCTGCTGAGCTCGACCGACGGGGTTGCCGGCTACAAGGTCTTGCAAGCCCTGGCCGGGTGGGAGGCGAGCGGGTCCGGGCAGAACGCAGCCGTCCTTGACCTGATCAAGAGCCAGAAGACATTGAATTTCAAACCAGGCGAAGAATTCTCGCCAGGCGGTGACAGCAGGTTCATCCTGTTGGCCAGGATCGTCGAAGTCGTCTCCGGGGAGTCCTTCGATGCCTTCAGCAAGAAGAATATTTTTACGCCGCTGGGCATGGCGAACACGCAGTTCGTGGTTGACGACGCCCAGTTCATGGCCAACAGGGCGGTTCCTTACCGGAGTGCAGGAGAAGGCGTCTACAAACACGATGTGGGCGGACGCAATACTCCTGGCCTGGTCAATCTGTATTCCTCGATACGCGACCTGTCGCTCTGGCGCGCCAGCCTGGCATCGCCCGCACCCGGCAATCAGGCCCTGGCCGACAAGCTGAACCAGCCGATCAAGCTCGATAGCGGGGTGGTCATCCGCGATATCGCCAGGGTCTCGACCTACGGCCAGCAGCATGCTGGCCAGGAAAGAGGCATCTCGAAGAAATACCAGATCGGCGGCGTTGGCGGATACGCGAGTTCGGTGTTCAGCTTTCCCGATCACGATGTCTCGGTTGTCGTGCTGAGCTCGGGGCTGGACTACAGCGGAAGTTATGGCATGCGGCTGGCGTCCGTCCTGCTCGAAAAACAGTTTGTCGAGCCTCTGACGATCGACTATTCGCGCATCCAGCGCGTGAAGGTTGCGCCTTCCCAGCTCGCGCAATACGCGGGCAATTACTGGACCGCGGTCCGGGCGGTTCCTGCTGTAATCTACGTCAAGGACGACGTCCTGTATTACGGCAGGGCAGGCGGAGCGCCGGGGCGTGAACTGATTCCCTTGGGCGGTGCGAAATTCCAGCTGAAGATCGAGGGCGACGACCATTATTTCGTCGAGTTCGTCGGTGGCAAGCATGGACCGGAAATGCACTACAGGATGGGGACGAGCGACCCGGTGGTGTTCGAGTCCTATAAGCCCGTGTCGTACACCGATCGGGAACTGGAGCAGTTCGCAGGCACCTTCCATAACGAAGAACTCAATGCCTCCTATGTCTTGACTGTCAGCAAAGGGATGCTCAGCGCACGCAATCTGCGCGTCGGCCAGGTCGACTTCAAGCCGCTCGACGCCAACAGGTTTTCGGGCAACAAGCCTTTCATGGGCGGGCTCAGGTTCCAGCGCGGCAGTAATCAGGAGGTGACCGGCTTCCAGATCATTGGCGACGAAGCCCGGGGGCTGCAGTTCAAGAAGATCCACGGCCCTGGCGCCTGATCGGCCCTTCAATCTTCCCAAAGCCAGGCAGCGCCTGGCTTTTTTCGTCGCTGCGCGCTGTTGCGACCCTACAACCCAAGAAAATTACCGGATGCGTCCTTGAAATTCTCGTTTTATACTCCACATGGAGTATATGTAGAGTATAGGATGCGATATGAAGCTGGTTTCCCCTGAAAAAAAGCTCCCCGATAGCGACAAGGTCACGGTCAACGTTGGCCTGGTTGACCTGGCCCAGGTCGATCTGCTGGTCGAAGAAGGGTTTTATTCGAACCGCACCGATCTGGTCCGTACTGCGATCCGCAATCTGTTGCAGCAGCATGCAGATGTCATTCGGCAAACAGTCGTGCGCAAACGCTATGTGATGGGCCTGTACCGCTACACCCGGCGCGAACTGGAACAGATCGTTGCGGACGGGCAGCAGCTTGAGATCCACGTTCTCGGCCTGGCCGTGATCGAGGACGACGTCCCCGCAAGCCTGGCGCGCGAGGCGATCGCATCGCTCCAGGTGCTGGGCGCCTTCATCGCATCAACGGCCGTGCGCGAAGCATTGGCCGACCGCCTCCAATCATGAAGAAGGATAAACCCATGAAACCTTTCGAACAGTTCATCGGCCAGATGCTGGAATCGGCGCGCCGCGTGCAGGCGCGCGACCCGCAGGCCGCCACCGATATCATCCAGCAGGCGCTGGCCCAGGCCGGTCTGCTCACGCCCCAGCAAAAGACCGAGGCATCGCCGGAAGCGCCGCAAGCGCCGGAATTCGTCGACCTCAATTCGCCGCCGGCCTGGAGCAGGCCGAAGTCGCGGCCCCGTCCGGCTGCGAAGCCCCAGTCGCGCCTGCCCGGCCGCTTCATCGCCGGTAGCCACGTCTGCGAAGCGGGCAGCCGCCGCTACAAGCTGTATATTCCCGCGAAACCGGCCGAGGGCCGCCGTCCGCTGGTCGTGATGCTGCACGGCTGCACCCAGAACCCGGACGATTTCGCGGTCGGCACCGGCATGAACGCGCTGGCCGAAGAACTTGGCGTCCTGGTGCTGTATCCCGAGCAGGACGGCCGCGCCAACCATTCACATTGCTGGAACTGGTTCGAGCCAGGCCACCAGGCGCGCGATGCGGGCGAGCCGGGCATTCTGGCCGGCATGACGCGCGAGGTCATGCGGGAGTACGATGCCGAGCCGTCGCAGGTGTTCGTGGCCGGCATGTCGGCCGGCGGCGCGATGGCGGCGGTGCTCGGCGCCGAGTATCCCGAACTGTTCGCTGCGATCGGCGTCCATTCCGGCTTGCCGGCGGGCAGTGCGCGCGACATGATCACGGGCCTGCAGGCCATGAAGAAGCCCGGCCGCGGGCGCAGCCTGCGCGAGGCGGTGCCGGTGATCGTCTTCCATGGCGATGCCGACCATGTGGTCAATCAGGGCAACGGCGAAGCAGTGTTGAAGCAATTCGTCGGCGCCCACGCCGGCCTACGCGCCACGCCGCTGCATGCGAGCGAGACCGAATCGACCCAGGGCGGGCGCCGCGCTACCCATCGCACCTGGCGCGACGAAGAAGGGCGGGCGATGGCGGAGAACTGGATCGTGCACGGCGCGGGCCACACCTGGGCGGGCGGCGATGCGGCCGGTTCGCATACCGATGCACTCGGCCCGAACGCTTCGCGCGAGATGCTGCGCTTTTTCCTGCGGCGGTAAGACGGCCGGCCCGGTCTGCTAATGGCTGGGCCTTGAATTTTGCGCGGTGCAGCCCAACCTTGGCATCCTGTCATCAATTTTCAGGAGATGTCTGCCATGAAGCGTGTTGTTCTGTTCCTTGCAACCAACCTTGCCGTCGTGCTGGTGCTGACGCTGGTCATGAACCTGCTCGGTCTGGGGCGTGTCGTGTCCGCGCAAGGGCTCAACATTCCTGCCCTGGCGGTCATGTCCATCGTCATCGGCTTCACGGGCGCCTTCATTTCCCTCCTGATGAGCAAGCCGATGGCCAAGTGGTCGACCGGCGCGCGCGTGATCAAGCAGCCGACTAATTCGACCGAGCAATGGCTGGTGCAGACTGTGCGCCGCTTGTCCGAGCGCGCCGGCATCGGCATGCCTGAAGTGGCCGTGTATGACGGCGAGCCCAACGCATTTGCTACGGGCGCCTTCAAGAACTCGGCGCTGGTTGCCGTCTCGACGGGCCTGCTGCAGAGCATGAACCAGGACGAGGTCGAAGCCGTGCTCGGCCACGAGGTGGCGCACATCGCCAACGGCGACATGGTCACCCTGACCCTTATCCAGGGCGTGGTCAACACCTTCGTCGTGTTCCTGGCGCGTGTGGTCGGTTTCTTCGTCGACAAGGTATTGTTCCGTAAAGAGGGCGAGGGCCCCGGCATCGGTTACTACGCGAGCGTGTTCGTGCTCGAAATTTTGTTCGGCCTGCTGGCTTCGATCATCGTCGCCTGGTTCTCGCGCCAGCGCGAATTCCGTGCCGACGCCGGCGCCGCCAAACTGATGGGCAGCCCGTTGCCGATGCAGCATGCGCTGGCCCGCCTGGGCGGCTTGGCGCCGGGCGCGCTGCCGCAGTCGATGGCCGCCTCGGGCATTTCCGGCAGCGGCGGCGGCTGGGGCGCGCTGTTCTCGACCCACCCGCCGATGGAACAGCGCATCGCCGCGCTCCAGCAACTGCGTTAATCAATCAAGGACGTTTAGATGGGCCAATATTTCCAGATCCACCCCGAGAATCCCCAGGCCCGCCTGATCAAGCAGGCGGCGCAGATCGTCAGCAGCGGCGGCATCGTCGCCTTGCCGACCGATTCGGCGTATGCGCTGGTATGCCGCCTGGACGACAAGGCGGCGGTCGACAAGCTGCGCCGGATCCGCGGCATCGACGACAAGCACCACCTGACCCTGCTGGTGCGCGATCTGTCCGAGGTGGCGCAATATGCGCGCGTGGATAACACACAATATCGCCTGCTCAAGGCCACGATGCCGGGCCCGTACACGGTGATCCTGGAGGCGACGCGCGAACTGCCGCGCCGCCTGTCGCACCCGTCGCGCAAGACAATCGGCCTGCGCGTGCCCGAGAACCGCATCACGCTGGCGCTGCTCGAAGAACTGGGTGAGCCGCTGATCGGCACCACCCTGCAACTGCCGGGCGACGACCACATGCTGTCCGACCCGGAAGAAGTGCGCGAGCGCCTGGAAAAGCAGATCGAGCTGATCATCGACGGCGGCGCCGGCTTGCTGGAGGCGACCACCATCATCGACCTGACCGGCCCCGAGCCGGAGCTGGTGCGCGAGGGCAGGGGCGATCCGGCGGCCTTCGGCTTGTAATCCCGGCTTAAGAATTCCACAGGACAAGTGCGTACCGGCCTCTGATAGAATCCCTCTTATGGATGAAACGATACGCAACATCGCCGTCTACGCGCTGCCCGTTCTTTTTGCGATTACCCTGCACGAAGCCGCCCACGCCTACGCCGCCAAATTTTTCGGTGACAACACCGCCTATTCCCAGGGCCGCATGAGCCTGAATCCGCTGGTGCACGTCGACATCTGGGGCACCATCGTGATTCCGATCATGATGTATCTGTTTACGCCCTTCGTGTTCGGCTACGCCAAGCCGGTGCCGGTCGACTTCGCCCGCCTGCGCAATCCGAAGCGCGACATGGCCTGGGTCGCGCTGGCCGGCCCCATTGCCAACCTGATCATGGCCGCGCTGTGGCTGCTGTTCGCGGCGTTGCTGGTGTTCTTCGGCGTCAGCGAGACCTTCCCGCGCCGCATGGCCGAGGCCGGCATCCTCACGAACCTGTTGATCATGGCCTTCAACCTGCTGCCGATTCCGCCGCTGGACGGCGGCCGGGTGTTGACCAGCATGCTGCCCAACAACCTGGCGTGGAAATTCGCCCGCATCGAGCCCTACGGCTTTTTCATCGTGCTGGGTCTGGTGTTCCTGCAGCTGGTGGGCTACTGGGTGGTGCCGGTGATGCAACTGGGCCGCTGGATCGTGGACATGATGGTCCTGCCGTTCACTTTCGTGCTGTTCTGACGCCATGCCAGTCGACGCGCCGCGCGTGAACATGCAGGCTCTGCCGCCGTCGCCATGGGTCGAACGCTTCGTTTCCCTGGCGCCGCCCGGCGAGGCGCTTGACTTGGCTTGCGGCAATGGCCGCCACACGCGCCTGCTGGCAGCGCGCGGCCTGCAGGTGCTGGCGCTGGACCTCAAACCCGAGGCGCTGGCCGCCAGCGCGGGCCACAACGTCACGACGATGGCCTACGACCTCGAGGCCGACGGTTCGCCCTGGCCCTTCGAGGCGGGACGGTTTTCGGCGATCGTGGTCACCAATTACCTGCACCGGCCCCTGTTCGCCTTTCTTGCGGCCAGCTTGCGGCCGGACGGCATCCTGATTTACGAAACCTTCGCGCAGGGGAACCAGATCTACGGCAAGCCATCCAATCCTGCCTTCCTGCTGGCGCCCGGCGAGCTGCTGGGGCTGGCGCAAGACGGCGGATTGCAGGTGCTGGCCTACGAGGACGGTCATGTGGAACGACCGAATCCGGCCCAGGTGCAGCGCCTGTGCGCGGTCGGCGCGGGATTTGCCAAAACCGAGGCCCGGCTCGACCATATTGTGGTCAGGAATGAACCATAGCGGCGGGCTATCCGCTACAATCAGATTTTTTAATGAATGGCACGGCCAAGATTATGATTAAGGGCAGTATCGTAGCACTCGTCACTCCGATGTTCGAAGACGGCAGCCTTGACCGCGATTGCTTGCGCAAGCTGATCGACTGGCACGTCGCGGAAGGCACCGACGCGATCGTCATCGTGGGCACGACGGGCGAATCGGCCACCGTGTCGCCGGAAGAGCATTGCGAACTCGTCAAGCTGGCCGTCGATCACGTCGCCGGCCGCATTCCGGTCATCGCCGGTACCGGCGGCAACTCGACCGCGGAAGCGATCGCGCTGACCCGCCATGCGAAGGAATGCGGCGCCGATGCTTCGCTGCAGGTTGTTCCTTATTACAACCGTCCGACGCAAGAGGGCATGTACCGCCATTTCCGCGCCATCGCGGAAAGCGTGGACCTGCCGATCATCCTGTACAACGTGCCGGGCCGTACCGTGGCCGATATGGCCAATGAGACCGTCGCGCGCCTGGCGCCGATCGAGAATATCGTCGGCATCAAGGACGCCACCGGCAATATCGGGCGCGGCATCGAGCTGCTCAAGATGGTCGACAAATCGTTCGCCGTCTATTCGGGCGACGATCCGAGTGCGATGACCCTGATGTTCTGTGGCGGCGCCGGCAATATCTCGGTGACGGCCAACGTCGCCCCGCGCGCGATGCACGAGCTGTGCGTGGCCGCGATGGCTGGCGACGTCGCGCGTGCGGTCGAGATCAACAACCGCGTGCTCGGCCTGCACGGCAAGCTGTTCGTCGAACCGAACCCGGTGCCGGTGAAGTGGGCGCTGGCCGAAATGGGCAAGATGCCCGCCGGCCTGCGTCTGCCGCTCGCGCCGCTGTCTGCCCAGTACCACGAGACCGTGCGCGCCGCCCTGGTGGAAGCCGGCGTTCATTCCTAATCCCGGGCCCGCAAGGGTTCGGGTTCCTGACCTGATATCGAACGACATGACTAAAAGCAAGTACTCGGCATTCAACTCCGCGCGTTCCAATTTCTCGCCCCTGGCTTCCGCTCCCGCTGCCGCACGCGTGCTGACGCTGACCGCGCTCGCTTTCAGCCTGGCGGCCTGCACCACCATCTTTGAAGGCGACAAGGTCGATTACAAGGGCGCCAAGAAAGCCGCGCCGCTGGACGTGCCGCCCGATCTGACCAAGCTGCAGCGCGACAACCGCTACGCCATCCCTGACGGCCGTGGCGTCGCCACCGCATCCGGCCAGGCGGCCGCCGCTGCCGCCGGCACGGGCGGCGGCTTCGTCCCCGGCGTCGCGGCGAGCAACCAGCAGATCGGACCGATCTCGAGCGACGCGATCAGCGTCCAGCGCAACGGCGACCAGCGCTGGCTGGTGGTCAAGCAGACCCCGGAACAACTGTGGCCGCAACTGCGCCAGTTCTGGGAAGAGCAGGGCTTCGCCATCGAAACCGAATCGGCCACCACCGGCACCATGGAAACCGCCTGGGTCGAGAACCGTTCGAAGATTCCGCAAGACTTCATCCGCAACGCCATCGGCCGCGTGTTCGACCGCGCCTACTCGACCGGCGAGCGCGACAAGTTCCGCACCCGCCTCGAGCGCCTGCCGGACGGTTCGACCGAGATCTGGGTCAGCCACCGCGGCGCCGAGGAAGTCCTGACCGGCCCGCAGAACGAAACCACCACCTGGACTTCGCGCCCGAACGATCCTGGCATGGAGTCGCAATTCCTGGGCCGCATGGTCGCGATGTTGACTGGCACCAAGGAAGTGGCGACGGCCGAAGCGACGGTCGCCAACGCACCGGTGGCGCCGCAGCACGCCAAGCTGGTGGGCGACACGGTCGAGGTCGACGAAGGCTTCGACCGCGCCTGGCGCCGTGTCGGCCTGGCGCTGGACCGCGTCGGCTTCACCGTCGAAGACCGCGACCGCGTGCAGGGTGTCTACTTCGTACGCTACGTCGATCCGGACGCGGCCGAGCAGAAGGAAGGCTTCTTCAAGCGCCTGTTCTCGTGGGGCGGCAAGTCGGAAGACGAGCTCAAGGAAGCCCAGCGCTACCGCGTGCTGGTCAAGACCGAGCAGGGCGCCAGCGTCAGCAAGGTCACGGTCCAGACCAACGAAGGCCAGGCGGATACCTCGCCGACCGCGGGCAAGATCCTGAATCTGCTGCATACCGAGCTGAAGTAATCCCTGACCTGGTAGCTGGCTTCAAGCCCGGCTACCGGCTTCAAATACCTCGTCCCCGCGCAGGCGGGGACCCAAGTTTCCCAGCGTTTCGATAGCGCTGGCAGTACTCGGGTCCCCGCCTTCGCGCTACGCTGAGCCTACATCTTCAACATTTATTTGGCGTATGCTGAATCATTGAAGTGTGGACTCAGTGGAGGTTGCCATGGCTTCTCTCGAACTGCTCAGGGACGAGCATTGCATCGGCGAATTTGGGGACGAACGTCTCTGCAGAACTGGAATACTTCTCCATAGTCGAATATCAGAACGGGGCACGGTCTGCTTACGCCGTTTAAGCGATG
>NZ_JAXCWM010000026.1:0-20870 GCF_034045115.1 Massilia sp. CFBP9012
GTGATTTCACTTGGATCCCCGCCTTCGCGGGGATGACGATGCATACTTTGCGTATAAATATTCCGGACACCAGTGCGCAAAGGCGGGAACCCAAGCCCTCAGCGCTGCCGTCAGCTTCAAATTCTTCGTTGGCGCAGGCAACCTTGGGTTCGCGCCTCCGCGGGACGTCGTTATCTCCAGTGGAGATAACGACGGGCTACGCTAGAATCACGGCATCCATTCCAGCATACCGCCGCCCATGCACCACGATCTGTCCGCCATCGCCGCCTACGTCATGCCCGAGGTGCCCCTGCGCGCCTCGGATGTCGGCTTCCTGTTCGGCACCCGCCACGGCGTGGAAGAATTCTGCCTCGCCGCCCACGAGTTGTGGGAACGCGGCATGTTCCGCGTGCTGCTGGTGTCGGGCGGCGTCACGCGCGGCGACGCGCGGCCAGAGGCCGAGGTGATCGGGGCGCGCCTGGTCGAGCTGGGGATGCCGCAGACGGCCCTGGTGCTGGAAACGGCGGCCACCAATACCGGAGAAAACGTGGTGCTCGGCCGCGCCGCGCTGGCCGGGCAGATGGACTTGTCGACTGTGGGCAGCGTGCTGGCGATCGGCAAGGCCTGCGCCATGCGGCGCTACCTGATGACGCTCGAACGCCACTGGCCCGGACTGGCGCTGTCAGGCTGCCCGGTCAACTATTTTGGCATCGCGACCCACTGCTGGCACGAGCACGCCGAGTTCCGCGCCCGCGTGCTGGCCGAGTACGAAAAAATCCCCGGCTATCTCGAACGCGGCTTTCTCAGCGAGCTGGCCGGCTACGGCGCTTATCCGCGCAATCCCCTGGCTTCGGCGTCGGCCTCGACCGCCGCCTGAACGGCGGGCGCCGGCGCCGCCGCGCGCAGGCGCCGGATCAACTCGAGCGGGTCGCTCTCGGCCAGCATCAGGCCCTCGTGCTCGGGCCGCACGAAACCTTCTTCCACCTGGTGGCGCACGAAGGCGCGCAGGCCGTCGTAGAAACCGTTTACGTTGAAGAGGCCAATCGGCTTGGCGTGGATGCCCAGCTGGGACCAGGTGACCATCTCGAACAGCTCTTCCAGGGTGCCCATCCCGCCCGGCATGGCGATGAAGCCTTCCGACAGGTCCGACATCATCGCCTTGCGTTCGTGCATGTCCTTGACCACGAACAGGCGGGTCAGGCCGGCGTGGCCGACCTCGCGCTCGACCAGCGCGCGCGGGATCACGCCGGTGGCTTCGCCACCCAGGCGCAGCACTTCGTCGGCGATCACGCCCATCAGGCCGACCTTGCCGCCGCCATAGACCAGGGCGATATTGTGCTCGACCATGGCGCGCGCCAGGCCGCGCGCTGCGTCGGCGTATACAGGATTGACGCCGTGCGCGGCGCCGCAATAGACGGCCAGGGTTTTCATCGTGTCAGCCTTAGAAGAAGTCGGCGCCCGGCTTGGCGTCGGCCGACAGTTTTTGGAGATAGTCGTCGGACAGCTTCTCGAACAGCACCCGGGTCTCGCCGCACAGGTAGGGCCCGACCATCGACAGCACCTGGTAGCAGCCGCGCGCCAGCGCGTCGGCGATGGCCTGCTGCTCGCTGTATTTGCGCGGGTTGCGCACGTATTCGAACGACAGCCAGTAGGTCGCCACCACCACCATATTGGTCGCCATGGCGCCGATCTGCTGGTCGGAAGCCTCGAGCGAGCCTTCGCTGCGCAGGTCTTCGCACAGCTGGCGCGCGACCTTGATCTTGTGGGCGTGGATGGCTTTGAAGTGCAGCTCGAGCTTGCGGTTGCGCGACAGCAGGTCGTTCAGGTCGCGGTAGAAGAAGCGGTAGCGCCAGATCAGCTTGAACATATGGTGCAGGTACAGCCACACGTCTTCCATGTTCGAGCGGCGCCCGGCCGGCACCGTCAGGATGCGTTCGATCTCCGCCTCGAACTGGACGAAGATCGAATTGACGATGTCGTCCTTGTTGCGAAAATGGTAGTACAGATTGCCGGGCGAGATATTCATCTCCTCGGCAATGACGGTCGTCGTGATATTGGGCTCGCCGAACTCGTTGAACAGCCTGAGCGACAGCTCGAGGATGCGTTCACGGGTGCGGCGCGGGGCTTTTTGTTGCATGTAGGCCGAAGTTAATAGTGCATTCCCGCAAGGATAACATCGAACGGTCGTTCGATGAATCTTTCGATCAGCCCTATCGCATCAACCTCGCTCAGGCCGCGGCGCGCTGGCTCTGCAGGCGGAATGCCTCGTCGATCCGTTCGCGCAGGGTGCGCGCGCCCAGCGGCTTGATGTAGTGGTCGTCGGCCACGCCGCTGGCGATCGCCGCCTCGATCTCGGAGAGGTCGGGCTGGCCGGACAGCATCAGGCGCACGGTCTTGGGATAGCGCTCGGCGGCGCGCGCCAGCACTTCGGTGCCGAGCATGCCGGGCATGGCCTGGTCGCACAGGATTACCTCGACCGCTTCGTGGTCGAGCACTTCCAGCGCTTCTTCGCCCGAGCAGGCGCTCAGGACGCGGTAGGGCTGGCCGACCAGCATGTCGTTCAGCACGCCCAGCATGAAGCGGTCGTCGTCGACCAGCAACAGCGTGCGTTCTTCAGGCGGGGCGCTGGGCGCTTGCACTGGCACGGGCCGGGCAGCAGGCGCGCTCGCGTCAACCTGGGCAACTGCGGGCGCGGCAGCCAGGAAGGCTTCGAGCTCGGCGACGAAACTCTCGGGTTCGATCGGCTTGCTGATATAGCCATCGAAGCCGGCGGCCAGCACTTTTTCGCGGTCGCCCGCCATCGCCAGCGCGGTCACGGCCAGGATCGGCACGCCTGCCAGCTGTGGGTCGGTCTTGAGCGCGGCCAGCACCGCGAAACCATCCATGCCGGGCAGGTTGACGTCGCAGGCGATCAGGTCGGGGCGCTCGCTGCGCGCGGCGGCCACGCCACGCGGTCCGTCGGCGGCCGACAGCGGTGTGTGGCCATAGGCGCCAAGCAGGAACGACATCAGCTCGATGTTCGCTGGGTTGTCTTCGATGATGAGGATACGGGCCACGATGGCGCTCCGGGAATGCGATGTTGACATCACTGTACCACGCGGCGGCGTCGCCGTGAGCCAGTCGTGAGTCAGCTAATTGACGCCATGTTGATGGTGCATTGCGGTAGGATTCCCACTGTCGCTGCGCACGGCCTCGATCTCGCTCATCACCATGTCCAGCACGCGCGGGTTGCGGCCGAGCGCCACGTGGCCCACGCCGCCCAGCGCCAGGTTGCGCGCGCCCGGCAGTTCGCTCGAAGTCTGCGGCGCGATGATGTTGTCGTGGTGGCTGTAGAGTGAGACGATCCGCGCGCGCACCTCGGGCGCTTCGCCGCCGGCGAGCGCGTTGAGCCACGCGCATTCGGGTCCGGCCACGCCCATGCGCCGCATCTGGCCGGCATTGATGCCCAGGCCGAAGGCGGCCAGGCAGGTGCCGTGGTGCGGCGTGCCGAGCGTGATGAGGCGCGCCACCCGCCCCACGCCGTGGGTGCGCATCCAGGCGCGCGCCGCCAGCCCGCCCATGCTGTGGGCGACCACGATCAGCTGCGCCGCGCCGGCCTGCGCGCACAGCCGCTGCGCGGCTTCCTCCATGCGCGCGGCATAACCGTCGATGTCGCCGGTCAGCGGTTCCAGGTCGAGCGTGGCGTGACTGATGCGCGCCGCGTCCAGCCGCGGCGCCAGATGGGCCCAGTAGCCGCTATTGCAGCCGTAGCCATGCACCAGCAGCACCGGCGGCGCCGTCGAGCCGGGATACATGCGGGTGCGCGCCCGCGCGCGCGGCATATGCCAGGAGGTGGTCAGCATGCTGGTGCTGAACTCTTCCCAGTACATTTTGAGGGCGGCGCCCGGGGTGATCCGATGTTCGGGCGGCGTCGGGCTGGCGGCGCGCGCCGCCATCAGGAAGTTGTTGGCATTGATTGCCAGGCGCACCAGCGCAACGCTGCCCAGTCCCAGCGCGGCAGCCTGCCAGCCGTTCAGCCCGAGCCAGCGCACTCCGGCCGCGCCGATGCCGAGCGCCGCCAGCGCCTGCACCAGCAGGATCAGCCGCAACAGGGTGCGCGAGCTCATGCCAGCGCCGCCGCCGGGCGGCCCGTCAGGCTGGCCGCCAGGCCGCTCGCCAGGCGCGCCGTGATGGCGTAGATGGTCAGCTGCGGATTGGCGCCGAGCGAGGTCGGGAACAGCGAGCCGTCATGCACCGACACGTTGGCCAGCCCCTGGTAACGGCCGGCGGGATCGACTACGCCGCGGCGCTCGTCGCCGCTCATGGCGCAGCCGCCCATCGCATGGGCCGAGACCACGCGCGTGACGTGGGCGCGCTGCGGCAGGGCCGCGATCTCGCGCCGCGCCTCGGCCCAGGAACGGTAGCGCTGGGCCTTTTCGTGCGCCGGCTGCACGGTGCGGGCGCCGGCCGCGAACTGGATCTCGGCCATGGAGAGCAGCGCGCGGCGCGCGCCGTCCCACAGGTAGTCGTTCAGTTCGTAATCGAGCTCGCCGCTGCCGTCGCTACGCAGGCGCACGGCGCCGCCGGGCGACTCGTCATGGAAGCCGTCGCGCAGCAGCGCCAGCATGCCGCCCAGGTGGGCGAAGTCGCGCATCGCCGCCGCGTGCTGTTCGCCGAAGCCGCTCATCATGGTGGCCGCCATCAGCGGATGCACCGGCGGCGTCTCGAGCATATAGCCCATCGGGCCGTCGATCGGGTCGCGCGACAGGAAGTGGTCCGAATACACGCTCTGCGGCGCCCCGGCCCAGCCCTCGACCCGCTTCTCGTAGAAGGCGGCCGAGATCACGGTCGGGTGCAGGAAGGTGCGCTTGCCGAGCTGTCCGCTGGGATCGGGCGCCTGCGAGCGCAGCAGCAGCGCCGGGGTGTTGATGGCGCCGCCCGCGATCACGAAGTGGCGCGCGCGCAGGCGCAGCTCGCGCCCGCTGGGCAGCACGCCATCCGCGCCGAGTGCGCTGCAGACCAGCTCCTCGGCCTTCTGGCCGCGCAGCCGCAGGCGTTCGGCGCGCGCCCGCGTGACGAGGGTGGCGCCGTTGTCGAGCGCCGCCGGGATGCTGGTGACCAGCATCGACTGCTTGGCGTTGGTGGGGCAACCCATGCCGCAGTAGCCCAGGTTCCAGCAGCCCTGCACGTTGCGCCGGATGGCGCTACTCGGGATGCCGAGTTTTTCCGCGCCGCGGCGCAGGATGGCGTTGTTCTCGTTCGGCCCCACCAGCCAGTCGACCACGCCGGTGCGGCGCTCGGCCATGGCGAACCATGGCGCCAGCTCGTCGTTCGATGCGAATGCCAGGCCGTGGTGGCGGCGCCACCAGTCCAGCGTCGGCTGCGGCGTGCGGAAGCTCGAGGTCCAGTTGACCGTGGTCGAGCCGCCGACGGCGCGGCCCTGCAGGATGTTGATCGCCTTGTCGGCCGTCTTGCGCGCGGCCGACTCCTGGTACAACTGCGGATAGGCCTCGGCCTCGCGCATCTGAAAATCGCGCGACGATTTAAGGGGCCCCTCTTCCACCACGATCACCGACAGGCCTGACCGGGCCAGGATCTCGGCGCTGATGGCGCCGCCGGCGCCGCTGCCGACGATGACGACGTCGGCCTCCAGGGTGCGGTCGTGCTCGAGCGTCGAGGCGTCGATCGTGCGCCAGCCGCGCTTGAGGCCAGCCTCGATCGGATCGGGAATGCGGGCCGTCATGCCGGCACCCGTGGCGGACCGGGATAGCCGATCGCTTCCCAGCTGGCCGGCTGGGCATACCAGGCGCCCAGCACCAGGTCGTGCAGCGCGCCGTAGGCACTGCGCATCATGCCGAAGCGGTGCACGCGCCATTCCTGCAGGAAGGCGCCGACGTGGGCGATATCGGCGCTCTCCCAGCCGGTCGGCACGCCGGTGAGCAGGCGCCGCGCCGGACGCAAGGCCAGCAGGCCAAACAGATCCTGCACTTCTTCTTGCGTGGCTTGCGGCAGGCCGCGGATGGCGGCTTCGACGGCGTCGATGGCGGCGCCCAGCTGGCGCTGGCGGCGGCCCGGGTCGTGGGCCAGCGCGCCGTCCAGGATGGCCGGTGCGATCGCATGCAGGGCGGCGCGCGCCTCGCCGTCGAGCGCGAAGCCATGCGGTGTTTGCCGATGCGTGACGCGGTACCAGGCGCCGCCGGCGCCCAGCGCCAGCGCGGCAAGGCCGCCGACGGCGAGGAAGGTCCGGCGCGAAGTGTTGCCTGCCCCGCTGCCCGACTTGTTGCGTGTATTGCGTGAATTCGCCATGCCCTCAGTGTACGCCATGCGGCCGTACGGACAGGGTGCAATACGGCTCAGCGCGGGGGCCGGTCCTTCAGGATCGCGCTCGCGATGCCGCGCAGGATGTTGACCTCTTCGGTCTCGAGGCCGGTGCGCGCGAACAGGCGCTTCAGGCGCGGCATCAGCTTCTTCGGGTTGTCGGCGTTCAGGAAGCCGATCGCGACCAGCGCCTGTTCGAGGTGCGCATACATGCCGTCGACCTGGGTCACGCTTGCCGCTTCGCCGTGGAAGCCCACGCCACGCGCGTCGATGCCGTCGCCCGCCGCGGCCATGCGCGCCTCATAGGCCAGCACCTGGGCCGCCTGCGACAGGTTGAGCGACGAATAATCAGGATTGGCCGGGATGTTGATCAGGACGTTGCAGCTTTCGACGATCCCGTTCGGCAGGCCGACCCGCTCGTTGCCGAACACGATGGCCGGGCGCAGGTCGGGCTGGCTGCCGGCATGGTCGGCGAAGGCGCGCGGAGTCCAGACCGGCGGCGAGAATTCGCGCAGGCGGGCCGAGACGGCGGCGGCGAAGTTGCAGCCATCCAGCGCCCCGTTGATGTCGGCGACGATGCGCGCATTGGAGAGCACGTCGATGGCGCCGCTGGCGAAGGCCACCGCTTCGGGGTCGGACAGCGGGTTCTCGCATTTGGGAGCGACCAGCACCAGGTCGCAAAAGCCCATCGTCTTCATGGCACGCGCCACCGAGCCGACGTTGCCGGCGCGGCTGGTCTCGACCAGGACGAAGCGAAGGCGTTTGAAAAGAGAAGTGTCGGTTTGGGTCGGGTTCATTTACAATAGCGACCATCGCGCATTGCGGACGGTTTTCCAAGATGGCGGGGACAAGCCCGCGATTGTAGCCGTTTCGACACTGCCCTGCTCTTTAATCACTCTTCAATAGCTGATCGTTCACGACGCCCCCAAGGTGCGTGAGTGGGCGTTCGCGTTTTTTACGGATAAGCCTCCATGCACCCAATGCTCAACACGGCCATCAAGGCCGCCCGCCGCGCCGCCACCGTCATCAACCGTGCGTCCTTCGATATCGATCGCATCGTCGTCTCTGAGAAGCAACACAACGATTTCGTCACCGACGTCGACCAGGCGGCGGAGCAAGCGATCGTCGAGACCCTGCTCAAGGCCTATCCCGACCACGCCATCCTGGCGGAAGAAAGCGGCGCATCGGCCAACCTGAACGACGAGAGTGAAAACGTGTGGATCATCGACCCGATCGATGGCACCACCAACTTCCTGCACGGCTATCCCAACTACTGCATCTCGATCGCGCTCAAGCAGCGCGGCGTGATCACCAACGGCCTGGTCTATGACCCGGTCCGCAACGACCTGTTCACTGCAACCAAGGGCGCCGGCGCCTACCTGAACGACAAGCGCATCCGCGTGCGCCCTACCGAGCGCATCGGCCGCGCCCTGCTGTCGGCCGGCCATGGCCCCGATCCGCGCGCGCTGGCCGAATACCTGCGCATGTACGAAGTGGTCGCCTCGCGCAGCCACGGCGTACGCAGTGGCGGCTCGGCGGCGCTGGAACTGGCGAACGTCGCGGCCGGCCGCATCGACGGCTATTTCGAAAAAGGCCTCAAGGTCTGGGATATCGCGGCCGGCGCCCTGCTGGTGACCGAGGCGGGCGGCATCGTCGGTGAATTCAATGGCGAGTCCGACTACCTGAACAAGGGCGACGTGATCGCCGCCGGTCCGAAGGTTTTCGGCGCACTGGTCCCGCTGCTTTCGCCTTTCGCGTAAAATACCGCTTGTACTGGTCGGGCTACTGGCAGGCTGCGCTTGCCGGTAGCCCGCTTGCTTTTGACCAGGCGTCTTACAAAGCATTACATAGTAATGGCGCAAAAACTTTCTATGGTGAAACTAACTTCACTATAATTCCTGCTAACCGCCTTGCGCGGCAGCGTCCGGGCGAGCGCTTGATTGCGCGCCCGCATCAACCCGATTCCAGGACTTGCCGCCACTGTGGCGACGGGCCGTTTTTTACTGAAAAATCTATGTCATTCTCTTCACTTGGTCTCTCTGACGCGATCGTGCGCGCGGTGACCGAACAAGGTTATACCGCCCCGACCCCGATCCAGAGCCAGGCCATCCCGGCCGTGCTGAACGGCGGCGACCTGCTGGCCGGCGCCCAGACCGGCACCGGCAAGACCGCCGGCTTCACGCTGCCGATCCTGCACCGCCTGTCGAGCGACGCCGTGGGCGCCGCCCAGCGCAACAAGACCGCGCCGCGCGTCATCCGCGCGCTGGTGCTGACCCCGACCCGCGAACTCGCGGCCCAGGTCGAGGAAAGCGTGCGCCTGTACGGCAAGCACACGAACCTGAATTCGGCCGTGATCTTCGGCGGCGTCGGCATCAACCCGCAAATCAAGCTGCTCAAGCATGGCGTCGACATCCTGGTCGCCACCCCGGGCCGCCTGCTGGACCACGCGGGCCAGGGCACGATCGACCTCTCGAAGGTCGAAATCCTGATCCTGGACGAAGCCGACCGCATGCTGGACATGGGCTTCATCCACGACATCCGCAAAGTGCTGGCCCTGCTGCCGCCGAAGCGCCAGAATCTGCTGTTCTCGGCCACCTTCTCGGACGACATCAAGGCGCTGGCCGACCGCCTGCTGAACAATCCGCAATCGATCGAAGTGGCGCGCCGCAACTCGACCGTGGAAGTGATCGCGCAAAAAATCCACCCGGTGGACCGCGACAAGAAGCACCCGATGCTGGCGCACCTGATCAAGTCCAACAACTGGACCCAGGTGCTGGTGTTTACGCGCACTAAGCACGGCGCCAACAAGCTGGTGGAACAGCTGGGCAAGGACGGCATCGGCGCGATGGCGATCCACGGCAACAAGAGCCAGTCGGCGCGCACCAAGGCGCTGGCCGAGTTCAAGGATGGCAGCCTGCAAGTGCTGGTGGCCACCGACATCGCGGCGCGCGGCATCGACATCGACCAGCTGCCGCACGTGGTGAACTATGACCTGCCGAACGTGCCGGAAGACTATGTGCACCGCATTGGCCGTACCGGCCGTGCCGGCGCGACGGGCGAGGCGGTGTCGCTGGTCTGCGTGGACGAGCACCAGATGCTCAAGGACATCGAAAAGCTGATCAAGCAAACCCTGCCGCGCGCCGTGATCCCCGGCTTCGAGCCCGACCTGAACGCCAAACCGCAACCGATCCAGTTGCGTAGCGGCGCCCCGGGCCATACGGGCCGCGGCGGCCGTCCAGGCGGCGGCCGTGGCAATGGCGGCGGCGGTGGTGGTGGCGGTGGCGGCAACAAACCGCGCCCCCCCGGCACCGGCGCCCCCGCCGCCGCGAAGCGCCACAGCGGCCCCCGCCCCGCCTCCGCCGTCCGCCGCGACCGCTAATCCCCTGAGGGTCAGAGTCGAATTATTGGGAAAGATTGTCACACCACCCAATTCGCCGACTTTACCCTCAGTTTGTTCCCGCGAAGTTATTACCCAATAATTAGGGTCAGAGTCGAATTAAGTGACAACTTTCGAATGTTGTCATTTAATTCGACTCTGACCCTAATTTATTTATTCCCTCCGCTCTATTGAATCGCCCATTTTTTGGGGATATCAATTCATCCTGCCAATTTTTCCGCCAATTTTCATCAAAACCTTATTCCCATACCATTTTGACCTCCAAATTAATTAGGGTCAGAGTCGAATTATTGGCCAATAGCCATGATTCAATTCAATAATAAAAAAGCGTCGGGGCAGGCATTCCGTTAGTAATTTACTCAACAATGAGGGTCAGAGTCGATTTTTTTGACAACTTTAAAAGTTGTCATTTAATTCTACTCTGACCCTCATTGTGGGCGGTGGGGTGGGATTGCGAAAGGGAATTTGATAATTGGCAAGGTGGGGCGGTGTGGGGCTGGAAGAATGGGGTTTTCGGGCTGGCGGGCGGGGAGGAGTCGCGATGCTGCGTCGACTTGCGGTGGGGCTGGTGTTGGGGCTTGGCGTGCTGCTCGGCGGTTGCGCTTCGCAGGGGTCGGTCAGCTTGCAGGAGGTGCGCGAGTTCGCGGATGCCTCGGCTAAGCTGGGTGGGTATGCCGAACTGTCGCGGCGGTATCGCGACACCTACGAGCGCGAGCAGCCCTATCTGTCGCCGCAGGCAGAGCGCATCGCGCGCGAGAACGATGTGCGGCGGCGCGCGGTCTATGACGATTTTGTTGCCATCCAGAAGACCCTCGTCCTGTATATGCAAACGCTCAGCCTGCTCGCGGGCGAAGGGCGCTACGATTTGTCGGAACGGATCGATGACCTGGGCAATGGGCTCAAGGCGAATGCGGAATCCGGGCTGCAGCAGCGGCATGTGGCGGCGTATACAGGGATGACACGGCTGCTCACGCGCGTGATCGCCTCGGGGTACCAGAACCGCAGCGTCGAGACCATGGTGCGCGACGGTGATGCGGATGTGCAGGTGCTGCTCGATGCCATGATTTCCCTCACCCGCCTCTATTACAAGACCAACGAGAATGAGAAGAAGACCGTGCTCGGCATCTTCGATGTGGAACTCCCGTTCTCGAACCGCAATACCGATCGCATGCTCGTCACCCTGGCCAAGGTGCACTACCTGAACAAGTCGACCGAGTACAAACTGATCGACCGCCGCTATGAACTGGCGCTGCAGGGCCTCACCAAGGTGGCGCTCGGCCACCAGAAGATGCGCGAGAACATGAACAAGCTGACGGGCGACGAAACGCGGCGCATGCTCGCCAACTATGCCCGCGACCTGCGGGCGATCCGTGACGGGCTGAACGGCGATTGAGGAGGACGGCATGCAGGAGTCATCACACGACAAGACCAGCCCGTCGGATGCGGGCGCCGCACAGGACGGTATTACTCCGGCCCAGGCCGCTCCAGCCACCAGCGCCTCGGCCGCAGCACCCGCCAATGCCAGGGGCGACGCCGCCAGGACCGCCCACAGTGCCGGCGGAGGCGGCGGCCTGTCCAGCATGCAGCAGGTGGTCGAACTGGCCGATGGCCTGTCGACGATCGCCGACCGCCTGCACGAACGCATCCTGCGCGAGATCCGCAGCTACGACGGCCGCGGCGTCCCCGTCCCGGTACAGGACGCCATGCGCCGCCTGCTGGACGATGAAATGGTATTGCGCCAGCGCGCCAACACGCTATATGCCGACGCCGCCGCCTTCGTCATCCAGGGCCTGGGCCAGCCGCAAAGCCGGCTCGTCGCCCTCACCGCCGCGGCCGCCGAAAAGATCCGGCGCATCGGCGTGATCGGCGAAGTCACCGGGCTCGTCGGCGGCTTGCTGTCCCTGGCGGGCGCCGTCGCCATCGGCCAGCCGACGCCGATCGTGCTGGCCATCGAGAAAATCCAGCTGCACAGCACCACCCTCGATGCACTCACGCCGACGCCGCCGACAGCCGCGGCCTGAACCGCGACTGCCGGCCAGGCAGCCGCCATGAGCGGCCACCCTCAATACATATGCTGCCCGCCATTAATCGCGATATTGGCGCCGGTCAGATAGCCCGCCAGGTCCGACACCAGATAGGCCACCAGCCCCGCCACTTCCGCCGGCTTGCCCAGCCTGCCGACGGGGATTTGCGGCAGGATGCGGTCGCGCAGCACGTCCTGCGGCACTTTTTCCACCATGGCGGTGTCGAGGTAGCCGGGCGACACCGTGTTGACCGTGACGCCGTGGCGCGCTACTTCGAGCGCCAGCGATTTGGTGAAGCCATGCATGCCAGCCTTGGCCGCGGCGTAATTGGCTTGGCCGAAAGCACCTTGCTGGCCATTGACCGAAGAGATATTGATGATGCGTCCCCAGCGCTGCGCGATCATCGCCTCGAGCACCGGCCGGCTCATATGGAATACGCTGTCGAGATTGGTGCCCATCACCGTATGCCAGTCTTCCTGGCTCATCTTTCGCATGCTGCGGTCACGCGTGATGCCGGCATTATTGACCAGGACGTCGATGCGGCCGAGGTCGCCCAGCACCCGGCGCACGACGTTCTCGCAGGCATTGCCGTTGGATACGTCGAGCTCGTAGGCCCGCACCTTGACGCCGTCCGCCTCCTGGCTAGCCAGCCAGTCGTTGCGGCGCGCATTCTGCGGCGAATGCGTCGCTGCCACCAGGAACCCGTCAGCATGCAGGCGCCGGCACAGCGCCGTGCCCAGCCCGCCCATCGCCCCCGTCACCAGGGCTACCCGCTTCTCTTGCCGTACTACCGTGTCTCCTGCCATGTCGTACTCCTATTCTCGTTGGCGCCGATGGCGCGACTGCGAGCATCCGAGTGTAGGGAAACGACAACAGTAGGCTATTGATTAGGATCAAGTGTGAACCGGGCAAAGTCCACGTGTAACGTGCAACGAGCAGCGCAGCGCAGCGAACACGGTGCGCCGCATCTGGATGGTTCAGGCGATGACGTCGGGCCTGCTGGCGGGATCGAAATCTGCCCAATCGCCGCCGACGATATTGCCCTGGGCCCGTTCGATGTGGTGGGCGCCCAGCTGGCGCAGCAGGTCGACGGCGCGCGCCTGCAGGTCGGGATCGTCGAAGGCGACTGCCACCAGCATGCCGGCCGAACGCGGCGGCACGGCATTCTCGCCGCCCTCTTCGGGCTCGCCCCGGTCTTTCATCTTGCTGAAGCTGAACAGCGAGCCGACGTGGCCGCCCACCAGCCCGCCGACGATCGGGCCCAGCGGCCCCGTCACGGGCGAGGTGGCGGCGCCCACGGCGACACCGACGGCGCCGCCGGTGGCCACGCCCTTCACCACGCCTTCGGGCGCTTCCTTGGCGCCGGGCGACTGGAGGTGGTCGCCGCCAATGGGCGTCATATCGTGCTGGCCAGGCTGGCTCAGGTAAAACCCACTGATGCGGTCGGCATCGAAGCCGGCGTCGATCAGCGCGTCGCGCGCGCGGTCGACATCGTCCTGAAGCTGGAAACGTCCTGCGATGATGGTGGACATCGGCGATTCCTCCCCATTATGTGGCAAATAAGTAGCGTCTACGGTAGCTCAAGCGTACGCGGCCCGCACCGGCCGATCTGTACGCGATCGCACGCTGCTCATTGCCACCGCTACCGCCACTGCCCATAGACCACCCCATAACTCGGCGGTTCCTCCACCGGCGGCGGCGGAGCGCTCTGCCATTGACGCGGATCGATCCGGTAATACTTGAGGAATTCCTCGTACAGGGCCGGATGCTGCGCCGCCAGCTGGTGCGGCTGCTCGAAGAAGCTCTCGGTGGCCACCGCGAAGAACTCGGCCGGATTGGTCGCGCCATAGTGGTCGAGTACGCCCTGGGTGCCCCACATCGCCTCCTGGCGCAGGTTGGCGTAGTCGCGCGACAGCACTTCGGACCAGCTGCGGTAGCGCTCGCTGCTGCCCAGGTAGGGGGCGCCATTCGTATTACCCGACTCGCTGTCGAGCTGGTGAGCGAATTCGTGCAGCACGACATTGTGGCCGGCCGACTCGGCATGGCCGGCGCGCCGCACATGGTCCCACGACAGGATCACGCGGCCATCGCCCCAGGACTCGCCCAGCAAGTCCTGGCGTTCCTCGGTCACCACGCCCGACATGTCGACCTGCTTGCGCGGCGCCAGGAAGGCGCCGGGATAGACCAGGATCAGGTCCAGCGTGGGATAGATATCGGGCTTGCCCGTATCGCCGACCCGTCCGAGCAACAGCAGGCAGGCCTGGCCCGCGATCGTCACCCGCATCTCGTCGGTGACGTCCAGGCCGGCGCAGCCGACGAATTTCTTTTCGTGCAGGAATTGCTGGACCATGCGCTGCAGGCGCCGGCGCTGCCCTTCGTCCATCGCCCCGTACTGGGCGAGATTGCGCGCCAGGATGGCGACCCGCGCCGCCGGCAAGGGCCGCGCCAGCGCCTGCCGCAGGCGCCACTTCGGCCACAGCCAGGCCGCCAGCACGGCCAGGCCCAGCGCCCCGACTGCGATGCCTTCCATGGTCAAGCCTTGCCGGCCAGCCAGGCTTGCACCTCGTCGGCGCCGCCGATCAGCGCGCCGCCGACGAAGACTTGCGGCCAGGTCATGCGGCCGGTCACGCCGCGCAGGACGATGGTATTGATCTTCTGGTCTTCGGAGATCTCGGTGTAGTGAATGTCATTGTCGCGCAGCGCCTGCTTGGCACGAGCGCAATGGGGACAGCCGGGACGCGAGAACATGACGACCGGTTCCGGCACCTGGGCATCCGGCGCCAGGTAGGCCAGCATGGTATCGGCATCCGACACCTCGAACGGATCGCCCTCGCGCTCCGGTTCGATGAAGATTTTCTCGATCACGCCGTCGCGCACCAGCATCGAATAGCGCCATGAGCGACGGCCGAAACCCAGCTCGCGCTTGTCGACCAGCATGCCCATGCCGTCGGTAAAGTCGCCATTGCCATCCGGGATGACCGTGATATTGGCAGCGTCCTGGCCGGCCTTCCACTGGTTCATGACGAAGGCATCGTTGACCGAGACGCACAGGATGTCGTCCACGCCATGCGAACGCAGCACCGGCGCCAGCTCGTTATAGCGCGGCAAATGGGTCGAGGAACAGGTGGGCGTGAAGGCGCCCGGCAGGGAAAATACGACGACCGTGCGGCCCTTGAACAGCTCGTCGGAACTGAGATCACGCCATTGATCGTCGGGCCTGGCCTTGAAGACCACGTTCGGGATTGCTTTGCCTTCCAGCGATTCGGCACTCGGTAACATCGTCACTCCTATCTGGTTGAACCTGCCGGCTGAGCGGCGGCATGGCAGACAAGTGAGGATTATTGACCGGTTTTCAACACGCCAGTTGCAATAAGTTGGTCACCGGGATATCCCTCCGCGGCGTCCCCATAAAAAAACAAAGCCGCGCATAAAGCGCGGCAAAAGTGACGACAGCGATCGTCGAACCGGAGGCGCTGCGGGTCTCTACCGCGGCGGCCCCGGGCGCGCACTCAGGCGCGTTCCTTGGCGGTAACGGCGTTCTGGCCTGGCGCCGGGCCGAACAGTGCTGCCACCAGCGGATCGCGGGCGACCGGGCTGCGGTTCACGCGGATGGCGTAATGGGTGTCATCGGCCAGGATGTGGAAATGGCGGCCGCTGCCGGCCATATTCTGTTCGCGCAGGCCTGGACGCTCCTTGCGTGGGGCGGCGCCTTCACGCTTCGGCTGGCAGATCGCGGCCAGGAAGGCCTTGACGCGCTCTGGATCTGGCGAGATCTGGTACACGGCCTTGCCCAGGTAGGTGGCGGTGCCTTCGATATAGCGCGCCAGTTCGATCACGCCGGCTTCGCGCAGGTCGCGAATGTACTTGCGGGCGCCCGATGGCGAGAATTTGAGGAACCAGGCGATCTCGTCGGCCAGCATTTCGTGGCTCGACAGTTCATTGATCAGCTTTTGCATGTTTTCGATGCGACGCTGGGTGGCCGAGGTCGAACGCACACGTTCGATCGGGGCCAGAGAAATCGGGGCGCGCTCGGTCGGTTGTGGTGGGACGCGCTCGATCAGCGCCGAATTGCTGGAAGTGTGCACTGCGCCGGTTTCGCCTGGTACCGCGTTGTGCTGAGTCGTTGCATGCATATCGATGAGCTCCAATATAGAGAGTGAGACTGTGTGGTCCGGGTCGCTGTGTGTCGTATGACACCCTGACAACATCTCGGTTCCGCTTAACTAGGCTCAAGATTGCCTGCATCAGACAGCATGGTCTGTGCGCCATCCAACATTCGACAACATTCCTGGATGCATTTTCGACGAACGCTCCACAGTATGCACCGATGTATAAAAACCACGCGCGCTGTTGGCATGCGTGCACGCACGACATGACAATGTCAGGATGTCATGTCACATTCCTAATATGAGTATGTCGGCATGACAGGCGGGTGACAGCCAGCCATCTCCACACACCCGCTCGGCACATGACAGTGTCGTTACAGTTCGTTTCATCTTGGAAATGTAGAAAATTTACCACTGTTGTAAAATCGCACTGCCATTCCACGTTGGGTGCGCTACCGCACCGAGCTTACGGAACTTGCACTGTTATGCTTTATCCAACATCGCTGCTGACGTATGCGTTGTCATCAACTTTTAACCTACGGGAGTTACCTGTGAACAATACCAAGAAGATCGCCCTGGCTGCTGCACTGCTGTGCGCATCCGGCGCCACCCTCGCCCAAGAGCTCAACCCGTCGTGGTACATCCAGCCAAGCGTCAACCACGTGAAGCCGGATGCCGACTTCGGCGTGGATGATCGCGACACCGGTGGCGGCCTGAAGTTCGGTAAGGCGGTTCACCAGAACTGGGATATCCAGATCGGCGCCAGCCAGACCCGCTTCGAGCAAGGCCAGAACGAGTATCGCCAGACCCTGCTGGGCGTCGATGCCCTGCTGATGCTGAGCCGCGATCGCTTCCGTCCGTTCGTCCTGTTCGGCCTGGGCGCCGAGCGTGACAAGGTCAACAACCCACTGCGCAACGTCGAGAAAAACTCGCCGTACGCCACCGTCGGTATCGGTTTCCAGGCCAGCCTGACCCCGCAATGGTCGCTGCAGGCCGACCTGCGCACCGTGCGCGGCTTCCTGCGTGATGACGAAGAATTCGGCTTCAAGCGCAGCAACAACAAGATGCTGACCGTCGGCCTGAACTACGCGTTCAACCCGCCACCAGCGCCACCGGCACCGGCTCCAGCCCCAGTGGTCGAGGCTCCGCCTCCAGCACCGGCGCCAGTCGAACCGCCACCACCACCAGCACCGCGCTTCCAGAAAGTGACCCTGGAAGCCACCAAGCTGTTCGCCTTCGACAAGGCTGAAGTGATCACCCCGGCGCCTAAGCTGGACGAGATCGCTGCTGCCCTGCAAGCCGACACCTCGGTCACCAACGTCGAAATCACCGGTTACACCGACCGTCTGGGTAAAGAGTCCTACAACCAGAAGCTGTCGGAGCGCCGCGCCAACGCCGTGCGTGAATACCTGGTCGGCAAGGGCATCGACGGCAACCGCCTGCGCGCTATCGGCAAAGGCGAAGCCAACCCGCTGGTCGAGTGCCAGCAGAAGAACCGTGCCCAGCTGATCGCTTGCCTGGAACCGAACCGTCGCGTCGAAGTCGACCAGATCACGGTCGAAGTGCCAGTGCAGCAGTAATACCTTAGGCGGCAACGCTTGTTCGAGGGGGCTTCGGCCCCCTTTTCATTTGGAGGATGGGATATGGCAGTTAAGAAATGGTTCCCTTACACGCACCAGATTCTGAAAGTCCTGCGCTGCGCGGTAACGGAATGGCTCGACCACCGTGCCTCCAGCAAGGGCGCAGCACTGGCCTTCTACACCCTGTTTTCGCTGGCCCCGATCCTGGTGCTGGTGATCGCCGTCGCCGGTTTCTTCTACGGCGAGGAAGCCGCGCAAGGCCAATTGCTGGCAGAACTGCGCGGACTGCTCGGTGCGCAGGGGGCGGACACGATCCAGGCCATCCTGGCCGGCGCCCAGAACAAGGAATCGGGCCGCTTCGCCACGATCGTCGCCACCGTGCTGCTGATCGTCGGCGCCACCACCGTGTTTTCCGAGCTGAAGGACAGCCTGGACGAAATCTGGGGCCTGCCGGCGCCGCCGGATGCCGGCATCTGGAATACGATCCGCACCCGCCTGCTGTCGTTCGGCATGGTCCTGGTGCTGGGTTTCCTGCTGATGGTGTCCCTGGTCGTCAGCGCCGCCACCACGGTGGCCGAGAAGTTCATCACCGGTGTGTGGCAGGACGCCGCCATCGTCATGGGCTGGGTCGCCTCGGGCATCGGCTTCCTGGTCATCGCCACCCTGTTCGGCGTGATCTACAAGCTGCTGCCGCGCGTGCGGCTGTCGTGGAAAGACGTCACCATCGGCGCGATCGGCACCGCCGCGATGTTCACGCTGGGTAAGTTCGGGATCGGGCTATACATCGGCAACAGCGGCACCACCGACAGCTTCGGCGCCGCCGGTTCGCTGATCGCGCTGCTGCTGTGGGTATATTACTCGGCGCAGATCTTCTTCCTGGGCGCCGAATTCGCGCGCCAGTACGCCCTGCAAATGGGTAGCTTGCACAACAAGCCGAAGGAAATCACGGGCGTCGAACCGAAGGCCAGCACCGCGTAAGGCATTGTGGGGTGGGAGGCTGAGCCTTCCACCCCACCCGGATTACTCTCCCAGCAGCTCCGACACCACTTCCATCCCCTCGACCCGCTCGGCCACCACCTTCAGCACCATCACCACCGGCACACCGAGCAGCAAGCCCCAGACGCCCCACAACCAGCCCCAGAACAGCAGGCTGACGAAGACCGCGGCCGGATTCATGCGCGCGATCTTGCCGGTCATCCAGGTGGCGACGACCATGCCGACCAGGGTCGCGATCGCCATCGAGGCGCCGGCCACCAGCATTACCATGCTCAGGGTCTCGTACTGGAGGAAAGCCGCCATCCCGGTCGCGACCGTGATGACGAGGGGGCCGAAATACGGCATCAGGTGGGCCACGCCCGCGAAGGCGGCCCAGGCGCCGGCGTTCTCCAGGCCGATCAGGCGCAGCGCGCCCCACATCAGGAGGGCCAACAGGATATTGGTCACCAGCAGCATGAACATATAGCTCTGGATCGAGGTATTGATGTCGTCCAGGATGTGGACCGTGACTTTCTTGCGCGTGAGCGAGGGGCCGGTGAGCTTGACCAGCTTGCGCTTGAAGGTGTCGCCCGCCAGCAGCAGGAAGAACACCAGGAATACGACCATGGTCGCCTGCGACATGAAGGCGGCCAGGCTCATCGAGCCGGCCAGCACCCAGTCCATCACGCGGATCGGCGAACTGGCCGCGGCGGCCGGCGGCGGATACTGGCGCCGCTGCTGCGCCAGGCGCTTGGCGTCGGCGCCGACATTGCTCGCCGCGCGTTCGATCTCGGCCGCCGCCGCCTGCATCTGCTGCAGGGTCGAGCGCTGGCCGCTGGTATTGGTGAGGATGCGCGTGACCTTGTGGGTCAGCGTCGGCAACTCGTCGAGGATATTGAAGAATTCGCCCTGCAGCCGGTACAGGGTGCCCGCCATCGCGCCCACGATCACGGCCGTGACCAGGGTGGCGCCGATGATGCGCTTGATGTGCCAGCGTTCGAGCCAGCGCACGACGGGATTGAGGGTGTAGGCGATCAGGATGCCGAGCAGCAGCGGGACGAAGAATTTCTGCGCCCACTGGAGCGCGAACACGAAGGCGATGGTGGCAAGGATGCCGAGCGACAGCCCGCGCGCATTGACGTGCAGCGGTACGCGCATGCCGCCGATGTGCAAGGCGATGTCGTCGCCGGCCCCGCGCGCGTCGGCGCGGGCGGCGTCGCCAGGAGGGGCGGCTGGTTCAGGCGAAGGGTTGGATGCTGCCGGCGTGGCCGGATCGGTTGGTGCTAGCTGCATGGTATGCCTGAACGAGATGCCGGGCCGCCCCGGCTAAGCGCATATTATTTCACACGGATGTCGTTCTTGACCGAAGTCACGCCCTTGACGCCACGGGCGATCTCGACGGCGCGCTGCGCATCGGCGGCCTCGGCCACGAAGCCCGACAGCTGGACGTCGCCCTTGAAGGTTTCGACGTTGACTTCGCGTGCCTTCACGTTAGGGTCGTTGACCAGGGCGGCCTTGACCTTGGTGGTGATCACGGCGTCGTCGATGTACTCGCCGGTGCTGGCTTGCTGGTTGGTCGACGAGCAACCGACAGCGGTGATGGCGACGGTGGCGACGAAAGCGGCGGAGATGAGGTTCTTGGCGATTTTCATGATGGCTCCTTATTGATAATCATGGTGGTGCAATACCCTTGCGGGCGGGTTGGGCGGCGCCGGCAATCCGGCCCGCAGGTTCTTTATTTGCCGTAGGCCGTCCGGGTGGTGCTGACGCACCCTTCCTTGACGTCACCGGCGAAGGCGTCGCACTTCTGCAGTGCGACGCGGTATTCGGCGTCGATCCTGGCGTCCTGCGCTTCCAGACGTGCCTCGATCGACTTGCGGTCGGCCCGGGCGTCGGCCTGGCTGGCCACCAGGGTCGCCTTGGCCTGGCGCTGGCACACGTCGCGGTCGTTGCCGAGCGCGGCGCCGCAGCGCGTCTTGTCGCGCTCGTAGTAGGCGGTCGCGATGCGCATGCGCGCCTGAGTGTAGGCCGCCAGCGTGTTCTTGTAAGCTGCGCCCGCTTCTTCCTCGACGCGCACGCGGGCGGCGCGGGCGTCGGCGACACAGATCTCGTGCGGGACACCGGCCATCGCGTCGCAGCGCGCCTTGGCGGCGTCGTAGGCGGCTTCGGCGGCATCCATTGTCTGTTGATAGACGGTCTTCGCCTCCGGCGCCGGCTGCTGGGCGACAGCCTGGCCAGCCCAGCCGAAAGCTGCACCGATCAGGAGGAGTGCGTGTGACGTCTTCATTATTTTTGTTCTCCATTTGTCAACATTGGAGACATCTTTACATGCCGCGTACCCGGCTTCTGTTCGGTGCCGAACACAACTAACAGACTCTTGGCGTACACATATAGATGAGCAGATATAGAACAAGGCGCTGTCATCGTTAAATATGGATGAGCGTTGAACTGCTGAGCTGACCCGCGGTCCAATCCTGGTCGCCATCGCCCGGGAGCGCACGATGAAAGCGCC
>NZ_JAXCWM010000027.1:0-13626 GCF_034045115.1 Massilia sp. CFBP9012
CACTTATCGACTGTTAATTTTTAAAGAACGCGGCTCCCGCCGAGGGTTAGGTACTGCTTTCTGCATTTTGCTTCGAAGCGTTGTGTTCGTCAGCAGCAGAGAGGCGAGATTATCAGGTGTTTCGCGATTTTCGTCAACCTCTTTTTTCTCTTCGTTTTCGCTACCGTGAGGTGGCGTCTGCGTCGAGGAGCGAGACTATAGCAAGCCGGAGGCCGGCTTGCAAGGTTTACGATTGTGATATCTTAGCCGCCGCATTCAGCGACCTTCTCTTACATACGCCTATATGATTCCTACGATCGTCCCTATCGCCGACGCCGCCATCTCCCAGTCCCTGGCGGACGCCATCAATAACAAGACCAAGCCGCTCGGCAGCCTGGGACGACTGGAATCGCTTGCCGCCCAGCTGGGCCTGATCCAGCGCTCGACCAAGGTCAGCATCGACCAGCCCGCGATCCTGGTATTCGCCGCCGACCACGGCGTCGTGGCCGAAGGCATCTCCGCCTTCCCGCAAGACGTCACCTGGCAGATGGTCGAGAACTTCCTGGGCAACGGCGCCGCCATCAATGTGTTCGCGCGCCAGAACGGCTGCGCGCTGCACGTGGTCGACGCCGGCGTGAACCACGATTTCGGTAACCGCGCGGGCCTCGTGCATCGCAAGGTCGCCAATGGCACCCGCAACTTCGCGATCGAACCCGCCATGACGGCGCAGGAATGCGCGACCGCGCTCGAACATGGCATGGCCCTGGCGCGCGACCTGCCCGGCACCGTGGTCGGCTTCGGCGAGATGGGCATCGGTAATACGACGTCCGCCGCAGCCCTCATGCACACGCTGACCGGACAGCCACTGGCGCGCTGCGTCGGCGCCGGCACTGGTCTCACGCCGGACGGCATCCGCCACAAGGCCGATGTCGTCGCGGCCAGCGTGGCCCGCCACGCCCACGCCGTGCAGCCGCTCGAGGTGCTGGCCACCTTCGGCGGCTTCGAGATCGCGATGATGGCCGGCGCCATGCTCAAAGCGGCCGAGCTGCGCAAGGTGCTGCTGATCGACGGCTTCATCGTCACCAGCGCGCTGCTGGTCGCCGCGCGCCTGCAGCCGAACATCCTCGACTACTGCGTGTTCTCGCACTGCTCGGGCGAGCATGGCCACGCCCTGCTGCTCGAGGAGCTCGGCGCCCGCCCGCTGCTCGACCTCGACCTGCGCCTGGGCGAAGGCACCGGCAGCGCGCTCGCCGTGCCCCTGCTGCACGCCGCCGCCAACTTCCTGAACGAGATGGCCACCTTCGCCTCGGCGCAAGTGAGCGAACGCTCGGCATGACGCACCAGCTGCGCCTGTTCTTCATCGCGCTGCAGTTCTTCACGCGGCTGCCGATTCCGCGCTGGGTGGGCTTCGAACCGGCCTGGCTGAACCACGCATCGCGCTACTTCCCGCTGGTGGGCGTGGTGGTAGGCGTCATCGGTGCGGCCGTGTATCTGGTGGCGGCGCAGTGGTTGCCGGCGGCGGTGGCCGCCGTGCTGTCCACCGCCGCCACGATCTATATTACTGGCGCGTTCCATGAAGACGGCTTCGCCGACACCTGCGATGGCCTGGGCGGCGGCATGACGAAGGAACGCGCGCTCGAGATCATGAAGGACTCGCGCGTCGGCGCCTATGGCGCGATCGGCATCGTGTGCATGCTCGGCGCGAAGCTGGCCGCGCTTGCCAGCCTGCCGCCAGCCAGCGCCATCGGCGCCCTGCTGCTGGCCCATCCGCTCTCGCGACTGGCCGCCACGTCCCTGATCTGGCAGATGGAATATGCCCGCGCCGAGGGCAAGGCCAAGCCGCTGGCGGTGCGCATGAGCGACCGGGAATTCGGCATTGCCACGCTCACCGTGCTACTACCCGCGCTTGGTCTGTTGGTCTTCGGCTTGCTCGACCTGGCCGCAATCGTCGCCTCGGTGCTGGCAGCCATGCTGGCCACGCGCTGGCTGGCGCGCAAGTTCACGCGCCGGCTGGGCGGCTATACGGGCGATTGCCTCGGCGCCGTGCAGCAGCTGGCCGAAGTAGCCATCTATATCGCGGTGCTCGCCACGCTCGGCCACGGCGCGCTGGCCTGATGCGTATTTACCTGGTGCGCCACCCGCGGCCCGAGGTGCCGGCCGGGCACTGCTACGGCCGCAGCGACCTGGCGGCGAACGAAGCCGACGTCGAGCGGGTGCACGCAGCATTGGCGAACCAGGGACTGCCCGGCGCGATGCCGGTCTACGCCAGTCCACTCGCGCGCAGCGCGGTCCTGGCGCAGCGGCTCTCGCCAGCGCCAGCCTTCGACGCGCGCCTGGCCGAGATGGACTTCGGCGCCTGGGAAATGCGCAGCTGGGACGACATCCCGCGCAACGAGATCGACGCCTGGAGCGCCGACCTGCTGCACTACCGTCCCGGCGGCGGCGAAAGCGTGATGGACGTGGCCGCACGCGTGGCCGGTTTCGATGCCGACATCCGGCGCGAAGGACATGCGCAGGCCATCATCATCTGCCATGCCGGCACCATGCGCCTCATGCACTCGCTGCACCTCGGCGGCACGCTGGTCGATGCCGCGCTGCGCGCCGCCCAGGCGCCACACCGGATTGACTACGGCGAAGTGATGATGCTGGAAACCTGACAACACCTTATAATGAGCGCGTTTTGGTGCTCGCGCCTGCGTTCGCAGTCGCAGTTAAACGGGAAACACGCAGCCCCATCAAGGGCCAACGTGTGCTGCCCCCGCAACGGTAAGCAAGTGCCGCATGCTCTCCACGAGCCATGCTGCAAACCGTCCCCTCATACCACTGTGCGCATGCATGGGAAGGTCGGACGGCCATACTTGTCAGCCCGGATACCGGCCAAAAGGTGGCGTCGCTTCGCGCGATGCCGTTCAATCTGGCCTACGGGGACGTCGGCTGGTTGCCTTTGATAAGAAACAGTTCATGAACTTTCCAGTAACCCGGCAAGCCGCCGCGGTCTCGCTCGCCCTCGCCGTCATCTCGTCCGCCGCCGTCGCCGACGCTCCAGCGCCTGACGCCATCCCCACCGCCGACACCGTCGTCGTCACCGCGACCCGCAGCGCGCAGCGTGCCGCGGACGTCATCGCCGACACCACCGTCATCGATGCCGCGGAAATCGCGCGCTCGGGCGCCGGTTCGGTGGCCGACATCCTGCGCCGCCAGCGCGGCATCGAAATCTCGCGCAACGGCGCGGCCGGCACCACCACAAGTGTCTTCATCCGCGGCGCCAACGCCAACCAGTCCGTGGTCCTGGTCGACGGCGTGCGCTTCGGCTCGGCCACCACCGGCACCGCCAGCTGGAACGCCATCCCGCTGGGCGCCATCGACCGCATCGAGATCGTCTACGGTCCGCTCAGCACCCTGTACGGCGCCGACGCTATCGGCGGCGTGATCCAGATCTTCACCCGCAAGGGCGAAGGCGCCCCAGTGGTCACAGGATCGGTCGGCGTGGGCAGCAACGCCACCCGCCAGGCCGACGCTGGCATCTACGGCAGCAGCGGCGGCCCGAACGCCATCAGCTACGCCTTCGGCGCCGGCTACGAGGATTCGGACGGCTTCTCGTCCACCCGCCCCGGCGCCTCGGGCTACAACCCGGACGAAGACGGCTACCGCCGCCGCAACGCCAACGGCCGCGTGACGATGGCGCTCGCGCCGGGCCACGAGATCGGCGCCCAGTTCCTGGTCAGCCGCCTGTTCAGCCAGTACGACAGCGGCACCGCCAACTACGACGTCCACAGCGACAACGACCTGAATACCGCCGCGGTTTTCATGCGCAACCAGGTCCTGCCGAACTGGCACAGCACGCTGCAGTATGCGCGCTCGGAAGACAAGTCGGGCAACATCACCAACGCGACGCCATCCGGAGTTAGCCAGATCGATACCCAGCAGGACGAGTTCAGCTGGCAGAATGACATCGCCATCGGCCGCGACACGCTGCAACTGCTGTACACGCACCGCAAGGAAGAAGTGCCGTCGATGGGGCGCTCGCGCATCACCAACTCGTACGCGGCCGCCTACTCGGCCAAGCGCGGCCAGCACCTGGTCGACGTCAGCGCGCGCCACGACCGTTCGGTCTACGGCAGCAAGAACACCGGCGCCGCCGGCTATGGCTATGACTTCGGCAACGGCCTGCGCGCCACCGCCAGCGTCGGCACCAGCTTCCGCGCCCCGACCTTCAACGAGCTGTACTTCCCCGGCTACGGCCTGGAAACCAACAAGCCCGAAAAAGGCCGCAACCGCGAAGTGGGCCTGCGCTACGACGGCAACGGCTACCAGCTGGACGCGACCTACTTCCACAACCGCCTGACCGACATGATCGTGTCGAGCACCCCGTGCCCGGATGGCGTCAACCGCAGCTGCGCCTACAACGTCAACGAAGGCCTGCTCGAAGGCTTCTCGCTGGCCGGCAGCACCCGCCTGATGGGCGTCGACCTGCGCGCCAGCCTCGATTGGCAGGATCCGCGCGACGAGACCACCGGCAAGCAACTGGCGCGGCGTGCGAAGAAGCACGCCAACTTCGGCGCCGACTATACGGTGGGCACGCTCAAGACCGGTCTTGAACTGACCGTGTCGGGCGAACGTTTCGACGACGCCGCCAACAATCGCCGCCTCGGCGGCTACGGGCTGCTGAACCTGCACACGACCTGGCAGTTCACGCACGACTGGTCACTGCTGATGCGCCTGGATAACGTCGCCGACAAGCAGTACGAGATCGCGCGCAACTACGGCACCAGCGGCCGCACCTGGTTTGCGGCCCTGCGCTACGGCATCCGTTAAGCTATAACCCCCTGCCCGCAGCAACCAGGCCGCGGGCATCCGATCAATCGACAGGGCCAGCATGCAAGCATCCGTCCCGCCGCTACGCCAGCGCGCCACACTCATCGTTGGCGCCATGCTGGCGTTTTCCATTGCCACCCTGCTGTTCGCGGGCATGACCGGATCGATCCGGGTGCCGCTCGACGAGATTCCCGACGCCCTGCGCCAGCTCGCCAGCGGCCAGTCCGATTCGCTCTCCGCCTCCCTGCTCGAGCTGCGCGCCAGCCGCGCGCTGGTGGCGTTCGCGACCGGCGGCGCGCTGGCCCTGGCCGGCCTCATGATGCAGGCGCTGCTGCGCAATCCGCTGGCCGACCCCTATGTGCTGGGCGTCTCGTCCGGCGCCTCGGTCGGCGCCCTGCTGGCGCTGCTCCTGATGGCCTCCACGCTGATGGTCGATGCCGCCGCGCTGGCCGGCGCCATCGGCGTGGCCATGCTGCTCTACCTGCTGGCCCGGCGCGACCTGCGCAGCGGCCAGGCGGCCGAGGGCGGCGCCTCGATGCTGCTGCTGACCGGCGTGATCGTCTCGGCCCTGTGCGGCTCGGTGGTCACCCTGATGCTGTCGATCGCGCCCGAGGGGCGCCTGCGCAGCATGATCTTCTGGCTGATCGGCGACCTGGCCGGCGCGCCGCTGCGCCTGCTGCCCTGGATGGTGCTGGCCGGTTGCCTGCTGTTCGCCATGCGCAATGCGCGCGCCATGAATATGGTCGCGCTGCACGCAGAGAATGCAGTGACCCTGGGCGTGCGCGTCGGCGCGCTGCGCAAGGGCCTGTTCTTTATCTCTGCCCTGCTCACCGCGAGCGCGGTCACCAGCGCCGGCTCGATCGGCTTCGTCGGCCTGATCGTGCCGCATGCCTGCCGCTTCGCCTTCGGGCCCGACCACCGGGTCTTGATCCCGGCCGTCGTGCTGGCCGGCGGCGCCTTCCTGGTGTTGTGCGATACGCTGGCGCGCACGATCATCGCGCCGCAGCAGTTGCCGGTCGGCGCCATCACGGCGATGATCGGCGCGCCGGTCTTCCTCTACCAGTTGCACCGCCTGCGCAAATGAACTCAATCTCCACCCACGACCTGCTGCTGTCCATCGGCCAGCGCACCCTGGTGCGGAGCCTGGACTGGACCGCGCGCGCCGGCGAATGCTGGAGCATCATCGGCCGCAACGGCGCCGGCAAGAGCACCTTGCTGCGCACCCTGGCCGGGCTGCAGCAGCCGAACGGCGGATCGGTGCACGTCAACGGTCGCCCCGTGGCGGACTGGCCGCTGACCGAACTGGCGCGCGAGCGCGCCTTCCTGGCCCAGTCACGCCACGACGCGTTTGCCTATACGGTGCTGGAGAGCGTGCTGTCGGCGCGCCACCCTTACCACGCCAACCGTTACTGGGAGGGCAGCGACGACCATCAAGCCGCCCTGATGGCGCTGGCGTCGATGGAAGTGGACGACCTGGCCGCGCGCGACGTGCGCACCCTGTCCGGCGGCGAGCGCCAGCGCGTGGCGATCGCCGCCCTGCTGGCGCAGCAGACGCCGCTGCTGCTGCTCGACGAGCCTGCCAATGCGCTCGACCTAGCGCACCAGGTGAGCGTGATGGGCCTGCTGGCCCGCCTGTGCCGCGAGCAGAACCGCACTGTGGTCATGATCGGCCACGACCTGAACCTGGCCAGTCGCATTTCTACCCATGCACTACTACTGATGGGCGACGGCCGCTGGACCGCCGGCGCCAACGACCAGATCATGCGCCCTGCGCTGCTGGGCGACTACCTTGGCCATCCGATCGACATGATCGAACACGAAGGCCGCCGCATCTTCATCCCCAAGGAGGGCTCCGCATGACCGACATGACTCCAGAACAGACCGCCGCACTGAACGACCGCCATCGCGCCCGCATGGAGCGCAAGAAGGCCGTCATCGACGCAAAAATCGCCTCTGCCGACAAGGAAATCGGCATCGTCATCGTCAATACCGGCAACGGCAAGGGCAAGAGCTCGAGCGCGTTCGGGATGGTGGCGCGCGCGCTCGGCCATGGCATGAAGGTGGGCGTGGTCCAGTTCATCAAGGGCGCCCTGTCGACCGGCGAAGAAACCTTCCTGCGCCGCTTTCCCGACGAAGTGAGCTTCCATGCGATGGGCGAAGGCTATACCTGGGAAACGCAGAACCGCGAGCGCGACATCGCCAAGGCCGGGCAAGCCTGGGCGCTGGCAAAGCAGTTCCTGTCCGATCCTTCGATTGGCATGGTGGTGCTGGATGAACTGAACATCGCCCTGAAATACAAATACCTCGACGTACATACCGTGATCGCTGACCTGCTCGACCGTCCGGTGATGCAGCACGTGGTGATCACCGGCCGCGGCGCGCCACCGGAACTGATCGCAGTGGCCGATACCGTCACCGAGATGAATGTGGTCAAGCACGCGTTCAAGTCGGGCATTGGGGCCCAGGCGGGGACCGAATGGTGACGGGCGCCCGTATCGTCCTGGTGGCGGCGATGTCGTCCGGCCAGGGCAAGACGACGGTGACGGCCGCGCTGGCGCGGCGGCTGGTCCGCATGGGCAAGCGCGTGCGTGTATTCAAGTGCGGTCCCGACTTCATCGACCCGATGCTGCTCGAACGCGCCTGCGGCGCGCCGGTCCACAACCTCGACCTGTGGATGGTGGGCGTCGACGCCTGCCGCCAGCGCCTGGCCGACGCCGCGCGCGAGGCGGACGCGATCCTGGTCGAAGGCGTGATGGGCCTGTACGACGGATCTCCCTCGGCGGCAGACTTGTCGCGCGAGTTCGGGATTCCCGTGCTGGCGGTGCTGGACGCATCGGCGATGGCGCAGACTGCCGGCGCTGTGGCGCAGGGCCTGCGCGACTATGGCCCCGTCGAGATGGCCGGCGTGATCGCCAACCGCGTCGCCAGCAGCGGCCATGCGGCGATGGTGAAGGAGTCGCTGCGCGACATCCCGCTGATCGGCACCCTGGCGCGCCAGGACGAGCCACTGCCGGAGCGTCATCTGGGCCTGGTCGTTCCGGGCGAGGTCGAGGAGCTGGACGGCATCCTGGATGCGCTGGCCGACAGCATCGATTTCGATGAGGCGGCCTGGGATGCGCTGCCGGCTTTGTCGCCCTCTTCCGCGCTCCCGGCGCCGGTAGAACCGCTGCTTGCGGGCCGCACGATTGCGATCGCGCGCGACCCATCCTTCGTGTTTGTCTATCCTGCCAACATTGACTTGCTCGAGCAGCTCGGTGCACGCATCACGTACTTCGCGCCGTTGTCCGATGAAGCGGTGCCGGACGATGCCGACGCCGTGTATCTGCCGGGCGGCTATCCCGAGCTGCATGGCGCAGAGCTGCAGGCCGCCCAGCGCTGGCGCGACTCGATCCGTGACGTGCACGCGCGTGGCGTCCCGATCGTCGCCGAGTGCGGCGGCATGATGGCGCTTGCCGATGGCCTGACCGATGGCGAGGGACGCCGCTTCGAGATGGCCGGGCTGCTCGCCGGCGAGGTCAGGATGCAGAAGCGCCTGGGGGGACTCGGCATGCACGCGATGCCGACGCCGCAGCGCGAGATCCGCGGCCATACCTTCCACTATTCATTGCTGGACTCCCCGGTGACGCCACAAGACTACACCGTGAAGCAGAGGACCGGCACGCAAGGCGAAGCCGCCTACCGGGTCGGCTCGCTGTTCGCGTCCTACTTCCACGGGTATTTTCCTTCCAATCCGCGTGCGGTGGCGGTGCTGTTCGGAGCGCAGCCGTGAGCGTGACCCTGGTCTTTGGCGGGGCGCGCTCGGGCAAGAGCGCCTACGCCGAACGCCTGGCGCGCGAATCGGGCAAAGAGATCGTCTATGTCGCCACCTCGCGCGCGGGCGACGGCGAGATGGCCACACGCATCGCCCATCACCGCGAGCGGCGCCCGCCCGAGTGGCGGACGGTCGAAGAAGAACTGGCGCTGGCGCAGACGCTGCGCGACTGGTGCGCACCGCAGCGCCTGGTGCTGGTCGATTGCCTGACGCTGTGGCTCAGCAACCTGATGTTCTGCGACGGCCGCGACTATCCCGAGGTCGGCGCGGTCGACTTGCCGCCATGCTTTCATCAGGAGCGTGCGGCGCTGCTCGACCTGCTGGACGAAGGTCCCGCAGGCGACGTGATCCTGGTGTCGAATGAAGTGGGCATGGGCATCGTGCCCTGGGGCGCGATCTCGCGCAGCTTCGCCGACGAAGCCGGCCGCCTGAATCAGGCGGTGGCGGCGCGCGCAGACCGCGCGGTGCTGGTGGCGGCCGGCCTGCCGCTGGTGTTGAAGGGTGCACCGTGCTAACCGGACTGCCGCTTTCCACCATCGCGCTGCTGCTCGTCGCCGGCATCGTACTCGACCTGCTGCTGGGCGAGACGCGGCGCTGGCATCCGCTGGTCGGCTTCGGCAAGCTGGCCGGTTTCATTGAGCGGCGGCTCAATCATGGTCAGTCGCGCCTGGCGAGTGGAAGCCTGGCCTGGATGCTCGCCGTCCTGCCACTGAGCCTGCTATCCCTGGCATTGACCGACTTCGCCGGCCTGTGGCTGCATGCGGTGTTGCTCTACTTCTGCATCGGCCTGCGCAGCCTGCGCGACCATACGCTGCCAATCTATTCTGCGCTGTGCGCCGGTGACCTGGCGCAGGCGCGCGCGCTCACGGCGCGCATCGTCAGCCGCGACACGGAGAACGCCGACGAATCCGACCTGGCCAAGGCCAGCGCCGAATCGCTTCTCGAGAACGGCAACGACGCCGTATTCGGCACGCTGTTCTGGTTCGTCCTGCTGGGCGGGCCGGGTGCGGTCCTGTTCCGCCTGGCGAACACGCTCGATGCGATGTGGGGTTATCGCAGCGAGCGCTTCAACCTGTTCGGTCGCTGCGCGGCGCGCATTGACGACGCCTTGAACTATGTGCCGGCGCGCCTGACCGCGCTGTCATACGTACTGCTGGCGGGCAGCGGCCGCGCGCGCGCCTGGCAGTGCTGGCGCACCCAGGCCCCGGCCTGGAGCAGCCCGAACGCCGGGCCAGTGATGGCCAGCGGCGCCGGCGCGCTCGGCGTGTCGCTGGGAGGCGCCGCTGTCTACGATGGCGAAGTCGAACAGCGTCCACCATTGGGCGCCGGGCCGGCGGCGAGTGCGGGAGACATCCTGCGCGCCTGGCGACTGGTGCTGCGCACGACATTGCTGTGGGCCAGCGTGGTCTGCCTGATGGCTATTGGAGCCGCATATGCTTGAACACGGCGGTAACCTGCGCGACGCGGCGCGTCACTATGGCCGCGACGACTGGGTCGATCTGTCGACCGGGATCAACCCGCATGGTTATCCGGCGCCGGCGCCATCGAGCGCGGCCTGGCATCGCCTGCCGGAACCGGATCCGGCCCTGCTCACGGCCGCTTGCGCGTTCTATCGCGCGCCGCAACTGCTACCGGTGGCCGGTACCCAAGCGGCGATACAGGCCCTGCCGCGCTTGCGCGCGCCATCGCGCGTTGCGGTCTCGAGCCCTTCTTACGCCGAACATGCGCACCATTGGAATATGCACGGCCACACGCGGCGGCTGGTGCCGTACGCGGAACTGGAAGGCGCGGTCGACGACAGCGATGTCGTCGTGGTCGTCAATCCCAACAATCCCACCGGCGAGGCCATCGCACCTGAACGTCTGCTCGACTGGGCGGCACGGCTGCACGCGCGCGGTGGCTGGCTGGTGGTCGACGAAGCCTTCGGCGATACGGCGCCCGCGCTGAGCGTGGCGCCGCATGCGGCGCAGCCGGGATTGATCGTGCTGCGCTCGATCGGCAAGTTCTTTGGGCTGGCGGGACTGCGCTTGGGCTTCGTCGCGGCGCACGAGCGCTTGCTGGCGGACCTGGCCGACCTGCTCGGACCATGGGCCGTCAGCGGTCCGGCACAGGAGATCGCGCTGCAGGCACTGGCCGACACGCTCTGGCAACATGAAACCCAAGAGCGCCTGGCGCAGGCCGGTGAACGGATGGCGCGGCTGCTGCAGGCGCACGGCATCGCCAACACCGGCACGCCGCTGTTTCGCTGGTGGCCCGAGGCGCGGCCAGAGGCCTTTCATGAACACATGGCCGCGCGCGGCGTCTGGTGCCGGCTGTTCCGCGATGCGGCGCGCGGCATCCGGGTCGGCCTGCCCGCCAGCGAGGGGGACTGGCGGCGCCTCGAACAAGCACTTCACCAATGGAGCACGCAATGAAGAAAACGATACTGCTGGCCGGCCTGATCGCCGCTGGCCTGACGGCCCAAGCACCGGCACAGGCCGCGATCACGGTCAAGGATGATGCGGGACTGGCAGTCACCGTCGCCAAGCCGGCGCTGCGGGTGGTGTCGATGGCGCCCAGCGTCACCGAGCTGCTGTTCGCGGCCGGCGGCGGCGGCCAGATCGTCGGCGCGGTGAACTACAGCGATTATCCCGAAGCGGCCAAGCGTATCCCGCGCATCGGCTCGAACCGCGAGATCGATATGGAGCTCCTGATCTCGCTGAAGCCCGACCTGATCGTGGCTTGGCGCCACAACAGTTCGGAGCGGCAGATCGAGATGGTGCGCCGACTGGGCATCCCGGTATTCCAGAGCGACCCGCAAACGCTGGACGGCATTCCCGACGCCGTGCTGCGCCTGGGCCAGCTATTGGGCACCGACGCCGCGGCCAAGACGACCGCGACGCAGCTGCGCGAGCAGCTGGCCGGCCTGCGCGCGAAGTATGCAAACCGTTCCACGGTGCGCACCTTCTACCAGGTGTGGGACAAGCCGCTCTACACGCTGAGCGGAAAGCACATCCTCACCGATGCCATGAAGCTGTGCGGCGGCGAGAACATCTTCGACAAGCTGACGGTGACGGCGCCGATCGTCTCGATCGAGAGCGTGTTGCAGGCCAATCCGGAGGCGATCATCGCCACCGCCGAGAAGAACTATGGCGGTGTCGAGCTGTGGAAGCCGTATGGCACCCTGGCCGCGGTGCGCAGCAATAATCTGTTCACGCTGGACGGCCATCTGCTCAATCGCGCGGGACCGCGCATGGTCCAGGGCACGGCCGCGATGTGCGAGGTGCTCGAGCAGGCGCGCCAGCGTCGTTCGAAATGAGCGGCTTCCCCTACCGGACCCTGATGGTGCAGGGCACGACGTCCGACGCCGGCAAGAGCACGGTAGTTGCGGCGCTGTGCCGCCTGCTCAGGCGGCGCGGCATCCGGGTTGCGCCATTCAAGCCGCAGAACATGGCGCTCAACAGCGCGGTGACGCGCGATGGCGGCGAGATCGGCCGCGCGCAGGCGCTGCAGGCGATCGCCGCCGGCATCGAGCCGCATACCGATATGAATCCGGTGCTGCTCAAGCCGTCGAGCGACGTCGGCGCCCAGGTCATCATCCATGGCCAGGTGCGGGCCGACATGAATGCGCGCGACTATCACCAGTACAAGCCGGTGGCGATGGGTGCGGTGCTTGAATCGCATGCACGCCTGCTGGCGCAGTACGAGACGGTGATCGTCGAAGGCGCGGGCAGCCCGGCCGAGATCAATCTGCGCGATCGCGACATCGCCAATATGGGGTTTGCCGAGGCGGTCGATTGCCCGGTGATCCTGGTGGCGGACATCGATCGCGGCGGCGTGTTCGCGCACCTGGTCGGCACACTCTCCTGCCTGTCGCAGTCGGAACGCGATCGCGTCATCGGCTTCGTCATCAATCGCTTTCGCGGCGATATCAAGCTGCTCGAGCCGGGACTCGAATGGCTCGAACGGCAAACCGGCAAGCCGGTGCTGGCGGTGCTGCCTTATCTACACGGCTTGTTCCTCGATGCCGAGGATGCGGTGCAGGCGGCGCAGGCGAACAAGGGCGCGTTTCGCGTCGTCGTTCCCAGCTTGCCGCGCATGAGCAATCACACCGATTTCGATGCGCTGCGCGCGCATCCGGATGTCGACCTGCGCTTCGTGCGGCAGGGCGAAGCGATTCCCGGCGCGGACCTGATCATTCTCCCGGGGAGCAAGAACACGCGCGGGGACCTGGCCTGGCTGGAAGCGCAAGGCTGGCGTGAGCAGATTGCGCGTCATTTGCGTTATGGCGGCAAGGTGATCGGCGTGTGTGGCGGGTTCCAGATGCTGGGGCGGACGGTGAATGATCCACATGGCGTCGAAGGCGCGCCTGGTGTATCGGCAGGACTCGGCCTGCTTGATATCGATACCGAACTGACACGCGAAAAGCGCCTGACCAAGGTAGACGGTGTGTGCGCGTTTGCTTCGCACGAAGTCGCCGGACGAGTCAGCGGCTATGAGATTCATATGGGGGTATCGCATGGCACCGCTATGGGGACGCCTGCTTTTTCGATTGACGGGCGCGGTGAAGGCGCGGTGTCAGTCGATGGCCAGATCCTGGGGACTTATCTGCACGGACTGTTTGATCATCCGGAGGCGTGTACCGCACTGCTGCAATGGGCTGGGTCGCGCAGCGAGCATGTCGTCGACACGGCGCAACTGCGTGATGCGAGTCTGGAGCGGATCGCGGATTCCGTGGAAGGGTTGCTGGATCGCTTGATCGCAATGCGCGGATGAGCGGCGATTGCTTGAACGCGTGGATGGCAAAGCCATCCACCCTACGAAGTTACTTCAGCACTACAAAGCAAAAAACCCCACCAGGATCACCTGGTGGGGTTTTTCTTATAACTAGCCTGACGATAACCTACTTTCACACTGGTTGCAGCACTATCATCGGCGCAAAGTCGTTTCACGGTCCTGTTCGGGATGGGAAGGGGTGGGACCGACTTGCTATGGTCATCAGGCATAACTTGTACGAGCATTCGCGATAGTTCGCGCCTGCT
>NZ_JAXCWM010000028.1:0-11794 GCF_034045115.1 Massilia sp. CFBP9012
CCCACCCCTTCCCATCCCGAACAGGACCGTGAAACGACTTTGCGCCGATGATAGTGCTGCAACCAGTGTGAAAGTAGGTTATCGTCAGGCTAGTTATATAGAAAAAGCCCGCTCAATGATTTGAGCGGGCTTTTTTGCATTCTGAATTACGCTCCAGATCGCACTTTCTGCAATCTGTCGGGCCAATATGCAGTTCAGCGCTTGCCTTCCAAGACAGATCGGGTGTCGTGAAAGAATGGAATTCTCCAAACTCGAGCGATTCCGATCCCATGTCCCCACAAACGAACGCCGGTCGCAACAACGTCCTTCCCATTTTCTTCCTGCTGGGCTGCCTGTCGATGCCGGGATGGGTATCTGCCGCTCCCGCCACCGCCAGCATCGACACGATCGCGGGCCGACAGATCGAATCGCTGACGATCAGGAACCCGGATGCGAACGTCAGCGTCGTCTTCGAAAACGGCTTGCGGGCGACGGTGGCTGGATGGGACAAGGTCATCGAATCGCTGGCCCCGGAGGCGTCGATCTTCGCCTATAACCGCCCTGGCTATGGCAACAGCCAGGAAACGGGAACGGCGCGCGATGGCGGAACAATCGTCGAGGAACTCAGGCAGACCCTGAAGCAAAAAGGCCTGGCGCCTCCGTACATCCTCGTCGGTCACTCGCTCGGAGGCTTGTACATGCAGCTGTTCGCCAAGCGCTATCCCCAGGAAGTCAGCGGCCTGGTGCTGGTCGATCCGCTGCTGCCCGGCGTCGTCAAGAAATCCGATGAGTTCCCATTCTGGGCCCGCGGCGCCAAGCGGCTGTTCTTCTCGAGCACCGTCAACAAGGAGATCGACGCCATTCATCAGACCAGCGAACAGGTGCTATCGCTGGCCCCCATTGACGATAAGCCGATCGTCATGCTCATCAACAAACCGAAGGACGCGACCGCGGTCGGCGTCGATTTCGGCGCATTCAACAAAGATCAGAAGACAAGGGAATTCGTGAGCAGGCTGTATCCGAAAGCAAAAAGAATCATTGTCGATTCCGACCACCAGGTACAGCGTCAGAATCCTGCTGAGGTAGTTGACGCAATCAGGTCAATCATCGCGAAGCCGGCGCCAGGAGAATAAAACTCAGGTATCGGGGAGGTGGTCGACATCATCGTCTGCGAAGTCGCCACCTTCCCGCCATTCAAGAATGTCACCTGGTTGGCACGCGAGCTTCTCGCAAATCTTCTCAAGGGTTGAAAACCGGATACCTCTTACTTTTCCCGACTTCAGCAACGACAGATTCTGTTCTGTAATACCGATATAACTGGCCAGCTCTTTGGACTTTAATTTGCGTTTGGCGAGCATCACATCGAGATTGATAATGATTGCCATCAGATAAAGCCCTCGTTCTCTTCGCTCAAACGACGGCCCTCATGCATCACGCCGGCGATCAAGTAGAAAAGACTACAAACAAGAATCAGCAACAATTCGCTCGAACTGACATTGATCGAGATCGGGTAGCGCTGACCGTTACCCAGCAAGTTGAACGCAATGTCCCGTACCGGTTTTTCCAGCGTAAACAGCACGATGGCCAGGAGGATTGCCCCTGCCGATGCACGCAAGCGCGCGATGGTATCGATTGCAAATATCTGACCTTGCTGGAAGCGGCTCAAGGTCTGGCCCAGCCGGACAAAGCCGAACGTCAGCGCCCCGAGTCCCGGCACTCCGATCAGGACGCCCATGATTTTCTGAGAGACGGATAACTCGTTCACCAAGCCCTCTCTCATCCCCTCAGGGTCAAGTTGAATAAGCAGTGGTCCAAGTTCTAATGGCATCGGAACTATCCAGGGAAGCAAAAAAAATACAATTTGAATCGATAAGAAGATCAGCAGGAGCCAACGAATAGCACTGCAAAGACGAAACAGCGGAGACAGCTGCAGCTGGTGAGATTCGACCTTATTCATGGATCGCGTACGCCTTTCAGCTGGTGCCGCAACAATTTTATTGATGTGGCAATTGTTATTGTACTTCAGCAAACTTCTCTCGTGTTGCTTCGCTTTCAACGGAGAAAGGACAGTTGATTCTAGTCCAGAGCTTTTTGTTATCGCTAAACAATAAGATATTACTGCTTGACAGCATTTTCTACCCATCGTAGACTTTATTTGTATTTACAACAACCAACAGTCCCTAGCAGGATTGACAGGGCCAAGAGATGCTTCGAAACGGTCAATTGTGACACTCAACTCATCATATCGATGGAGGAACAACATGCAAGCATCCGATCTCACCATGGACGAATTCTCCATTGAAATCCTGGAAAGTCGCTTCGAGATGGAAGCGATGGTCGAGCCACTGCCAGAGACAGATTGGAAGTCGACCTGCACCTATGCGGACCTCTTTGGAAACCGGCAGTAAAGAGAGCTTCATGACACGCATTCCATGATTTCAATGCAAGCTCAGGTGTATCTACATTGCGGAACCGGCCAGGCTCACCATGTCGAATCACGACACTTCGATCCCTTTGCTAAAAGGGAACATCACCATCGTCGCCTACGAGGAGGCTGACGCCGGGTCGGCACGGCAGTATCTCCTGACCCTTGGTGACAATTACTTTTTGATCTCGGTCAAAGCTAGGGCACTCATCCTTACCTTGCTGCGCAACCCAGCAACGCAGCTACAACTGGAAAGCGATTTCGCTGCAGAAACCGGCGACCGCATTCCTGCCACAACACTCATCGCGCTCGCGAAACAAACCTTGCCGCCGATCCTGTTTCTCGACACGCCGCCGCCGCTGCCGAGGAAGCCGTTCATCGTCAATGCGACGCTCATATCTCCTCGACACGCTGCGCGCATGGCTGCCTGGCTCGCCTGCTTGTTCAAGCCCCAGTGCGCCATGCCAACGGTTGCCCTGTTCGTGCTGGTTCACGCGATGGTCCTACCCGACGCTTTACACACCGTGCATGGCGCCTGGACCGTTCCGCAAACTTGCGTACTTGTCCTGCTGTTCCTGGCCAGCGGCTTGTTTCACGAATGCGGCCATATCGCTGCCTGCCGCTATTTTCGGTGCGACCACGGCGGTATCGGATTCGGCCTCTACCTGGTGTTCCCGGTCTGGTACGCTGACGTGACGCACGCCTGGCAATTACAGCGGCGCCAGCGTGCCATAGTCGATCTCGGAGGCGTGTATTTCCAGGCGATCTTCCTGATTGCCGTCGATGTAGTTGCCATCGTCAGCGGCGATCCGGTCGCCTTCAAGCTCGCGTGGCTGGTCACCTTTGCCATGCTGTTGACGCTCAATCCCGTCTTCAAGTTCGACGGGTATTGGCTGCTGTCGGACCTGAGTGGTCTGCACAATCTTCACCGGCAGGTGCGGCAGTCGATCTTCACGTTGATCGCGCGGGCAATGCGTAAACAAAGCGCGTCCAGGCCACCATTGCAGGGGACGATCCTGCATGCATATCTGCTGTTAAGCGCGTGTTATTTCTTCTATATCGGCCTGTTTCTAGGGCGCGAACTTATATCCTCAGGAGTCTTTCTTGCGTCAATGACCAACGCCGACTGGCAGATGTCGATCTCCATGGATCGCGTGGGCTGGGCAGAAGCCGCATCGGCGATAGGTCATGGTCTTGGAATATTGGTATGGCCGCTCATGATCATGTTAGCCAGCATGCTCTTTTTGAAACGGCTCCGTTTGGGAATGGGCGTGGTCGTGTCCAGCATTCGCGAGGCCCGCACGCTGCCTTCCCGTCGTCACTCTATCTAGGGGATTCCGATGTTTTCGCGTACGAATACGCTTGTCCAGCCTGCCTCCCGGCACCGGGGAACGTCGCTACCAATCAATAAACCGCCCGATACTGAGCGACTTATCCAGCAGACTGCGGCTGGAATGGCTTATTACCTCGGCTTGACCGATGAGGACGCGACATTGCGCGCACAAGCCGCATGCGAACGGCGTCAACGCCGGCATGGCGGACAGCCGTTCAGCGATGGTCCGATGGTGCCACCCGATCAAGCTAAGAAACACATCCAGGTCGCGCTCAACAAGAATGGCTCATGCCTGATGGCATTGCCGTTCAGTGGAGCGGGGCTGGAACTCTTGCACGAGATGGCTACTGCAGGCGATTTGCCACTGATCCTGATCGAGAGTCCGGCGCTCGCCAAACTGTCCCAGATCATGGGCACGACCATCGGCGACCTGCCACGTTGCCAGACCCATGAAGTCATCAAGCACGTCAAGATTCAGGTTGGCCAACCTCAGGCGGTTGTCTACGTCAGCTTCCCCGAGTTGCATACCCTGTCGGCGGGGACGACGACAAGCACGAGCTTCCTCGGCAAGGCATGCCGTTTTTCGGTGCTCGACCCGTTGTTGTGCCGGTACGGTATCAAGACCCTGCTGACGATCGGCTACTTCCCGGCCACCGCCGGCGTCGGTCCGGAACTGGTCAGCTGCGATGCGCCGGCCACCGGCCCGGAGGGAAACAGCCAGGCCATGACGACGCTGTTGCGTTGGCTGCTGGGACATTTACAGGTATCGGCCTCGATCGCGCCGGACGACACGCTCTCGTGGCATCACCTGTATCGCGCAAGCGCGCATTGCTACCAGATCGAACGGCACAACCGGATCGAGCAGCTGGAAGCCTACTTCATGGCCTGGAAGCGTTCGCCTGGCGGCATGCCCGAGGCGCTTTCCCGCATCGCGGCCGCGCGCGTGGCCGCGCTGCGCAATGCGACATGAGCCCAGTGGAGGGATGACCAAATGGCTTATTTCCCGGAACTGGTCGTGCGGTGCAGGATCGCCGCCTCACGCGCCCGCCTGCTGCTGTCGAGCGGCGAGGCCGCGGCCATGCTTGAAAAACGCATTGACCATTCGATCCGCACGGTATTTCCCGACATTTCCGCCGCAGCGGCGCACGACCTGTATGTGCGCCATTGGGTGTCGATGCGCAAATTCGCGCTTATCAAACAGTACCTGACCTTGCTGCAGGCCGACGAGCTCAATACCTTCCTCGATCGTTATGTCCGGGTCGAGGGACGCGAGCATCTCGACGCCGTCGTGGAGAGCGAGGCGCCAGTGATCTTCGTGACTCCTCATTACGGCAATTTTGCAGCAGGATGCCTGAAGCTGATCAAGGAGATCGGTCACCGTAAAACGATCAATGCCTTTTACAACCCGCCGTTGAAGAGCCGTGCTTCGCAAGGCTTCGAAGAGTTGTTCCATCGACTTGGATACGGATATCACGCGCTGTTCAACGACGATACCGCGGTGCTGAAAGCGCTGCGGGTACTCAAGCGCGGCGAAGCGTTGACGATGATGCCGGACGTGTTCGACATCACCGGGCACGTGTTGTATGTGCCGTTCTTCGGTCGCCTGATCCCGGCCATGGCCGGCACGGCCCTGTTCGCAATAAAGGGCCGGGCCAACGTCATCGTCGGCTATAACTGTCCGGGCCCCGGACTGGCCTCCACCCTGAAGCTTGGCGCACCGATCTACTACGAGACAACCGGCGACCTCGAGACCGATCTCCCGACGCTGACGGCTGCCATTTTCAGCGAATTGGAAAGGCAGATCCGGGCGGAGCCCGAGCACTGGATCTACCTGCCGAAGATGGGGGATCTGCTGGCCGACCGTCTTCCGGTGAACGCGAACGGGCATGCCGAATGGATGGGCAAGCTCGATCATGCCACGCGCCAGTTCGCCTCGGTGTTGCCTGAATGGCCGAACATCATGGATGAGCTCAAATCGATACCGTTGGAGACCGCAGCCAGTCACGAAGCTTGCTCGACAATAAAGCCGCATACTGATCCCGACCCTGGTAATGGTCAGGAGAGTCCTACAGTGTGCCGACCACTTCTCCTATAGAGGCACTCACCCCCGGGGCGCATGATGAAATTTCTTGTTCAGCAAAGCGGAGGATCGCGATGAAGTCGAAAGAGAAGGTCAAGGGTGTCGACAACCGTGCACGCGGTAGCGCAAAACCAAAAACCTTGATGGTGGCCGAGGGCAGCCTGCAGTCCAGGGCGCCCGGCTATGTCATGCCGGGTGGGCTCGACACGCTTTTCCCAAGAGGGAACACCGGATCCATGCAATCGGATTCGACCGGACGCGGCCAGCGCGCCGGCGCCGGTTCGCAGGTCGGCGGATGGAGCGCCCGCCAGCAGGCCCAGCGCATGCAGGCGCGCGGCGAGCAGGACCGCCTCGGCGAATCGCGGCAGTCCGGCGGCGGCATGGAGCAGTACCAGCCGTCTGCGGATTCCGGCAGCAAGCAAAAAGGCTGACACATCAGGACCTCGACCGTCCATGAATACCACCGACCCGGGCCATGCCCGGGTTTTTTGTTATCGGCGTCGAAGACTCGGTGCGGCAGGCCACTGCCAGCTTGCCGGAATCTGGTGCACAATGCCCTTACTACATTGCCATTTACACACAGTGCATTTACACATAGGAATAGCATGAACGAACAGGTCGCACGCAACGTCGTGCTGGTGCGCTCGATTGAATACGCCGATGTTGCCCACACGGTCCTGAGCGACGACGATCGCATGTACGCCACCCGCAGCGCGCGCGAGCTCGCTGCCTGGCAGGCGGCCGACAGTCATATGGCGGCCAACCAGCATCACTTCCTGCAGCAACGCGCGGAGCAAATCCTCAAGCGCCTGGGTGAACGCACGCCGGCCTTCGGCGCCTTCGCCCGGCGCGCTCCCGGCATGAGCGGCATCTGGATCGCGCTGCCATTCCTGGCGTTTCTGCTTGGCGCCGCGCTCGACCGCATCGCCGATCCGCACCGCGTCGACCTGCTGTCGGCGCCGCTGCTGGCGATCGTCGGCTGGAACCTGCTCGTCTATCTCGGCCTGCTGGTCTGGGCCATGGTGCCGGCCGCGCGCCGGCACAAGAGCGGCACGCCGCTGCTGCGCCGCCTGAGCGTCGGCAAGGCGGTCGCGCCGCGCAAGCTGCCCACCGCGCTGGCCGAAGGCGTCGGCCACTACCTGGCCGATTGGGCCGTGCTGAGCGAGCCGCTCACGCGCGCCCGCCTGGCCCGCACCTTCCACCTGGCGGCGGCCGGCTTCGCGCTCGGCGCCGTCGCCTCGCTGTATGCGCGCGGCCTGCTCACCGCGTACGTCACCGGATGGGAGAGCACCTTCCTCGATGCGCAGCAGGTGCACACGCTGCTGTCATGGCTGTTCACGCCGGCGTTGGCCGTGTTCCCATTCTTGCAGGGCTTCTCGCCCGCCGAGATCGAGCAGCTGCGTTTCGGCGGCGCGGCCGGCTTGCCGGTCGGCGACCGCTGGGTCCATCTGTACGGCGCGACCTTGCTGCTGCTGGTGATCCTGCCACGCGTGGTGCTGGCACTGGTCGCGGGCGTGCGTGCAGGTCGCCTGAAGCGCAACTTCCCGATCGATCTCGACCAGCCTTATTACCGCAAGCTGGCCGACAGCATCGGCGCCGGCACGCCGGCCGTGCTGCGCGTGATCCCCTACAGCTACACGCTCGACGAACCGCGCGACCGCGGCCTGTGGGCGATCGCCGCCGCGGCCCTGGGCGGACAGACGCGGGTGCAGTTGCTGCCGCCGATCGGCTATGGCGTCGAGCTCAAGGACGCCTTGCGCGACGCGACCTTGAAAGAAGCCGGCATCACCGTGACCACGGTACTGTTCAGCCTTGCCGCCACGCCCGAAAAGGAAAACCATGGCGCGCTGCTCGACTACCTGGTCAAGCGGGTGCCGCGCGGCGTGGCCGTGCTGCTCGACGAGTCGCCGCTGCTCGAGCGCATCGGTGAGCAGGTGGGCAGCGAGCGCGTCGCCGAACGCCACGCCCTGTGGCGCCAGTTCTGCAGCTTCCACGGCACCTCGGCCCACGTCGTCAATCTGCTCGAGCCCGACAAGCACCCGCTTGAACTGGGCGCGGGCCTCGCCTTGCCGGAGCTGCGATGATCACGCCCGCAAAAATCCAGTTCGCACTGGTCTCGCACACCAATAACGGCAAGACCACGCTGGCGCGCACTTTGGTCGGCATGGACGTCGGCGAGATCCGCGACGCTGCCCACGTGACCCAGATCTCGGAGGGCTACCCGCTCCTGAACACCGAGGAGGGCGACTCGCTGGTGCTGTGGGACACCCCGGGCTTCGGCGACTCGGTGCGCCTGCACAAGCGTCTCGCGCTGGCCGGCAATCCGATCGGCTGGTTCCTGCGCGAGGTGTTCGACCGCTACCGCGACCGCCCGTTCTGGCTCAGCCAGCAGGCGCTGCGCGCGGCCAGGGAAGAGGCGGACGTCGTGCTCTACCTGGTCAACTCGTCCGAATCGCCGCAGGATGCCGGCTACCTGCCGTCCGAGATGAAGATCCTCGAGTGGCTTGGCAAGCCGGTGGTCGTGCTGCTCAACCAGGTCGGCCCACCGCGTCCGGCACACGAGGAACAGGCCGAACCGAAACGCTGGAAGCAGCACCTGGCGCAATACCAGGTGGTGAAGGAAGTGCTGCCGCTGGACGCTTTCGCCCGCTGCTGGGTGCATGAACACGTGTTCTATGAATCGGTGGCTGGCCTGATCGCAGAGGAAAAGCGCCCCGCCTATACACGCCTGCTGGCCGCATGGGCCGAGCGTAACCGCGTGCGCTATGCGAGCGCGCTGAACATGAGCGCCGAGCAGATCGCGGCGGCGGCGCGCGACAGCGAGCCGCTGGGCGAAGAACGAGGGGGCATGCTGCGCACCGCATTGAAGGCGGTCGGCATCGGCAAGGACGAGCAGCGCCGCCAGGATCTCGCGATGGCGGCGCTGGTGCAGCGGCTGAACGACGGCATCAACCATGCGACCGCGCGCATGCTGTCGCTGTACCGCATCGATCCCGGGCAAGCGGTGAACGTGAACGCGCGCGTGCGCGAGAACTTCGCGGTGCGTGCGCCGGTGGACAAGGCGCAGGCCGGGCTGCTCGGCGCGGTGGTGTCGGGCGCGGCGACCGGCTTGTCGGCGGATGCGATGGTGGGCGGACTGACCCTGGGCGCCGGCGCGCTGCTGGGCGCGATCGCCGGCGGCATCACGGCGGCCGGCGCGGCCTGGGGTTTCAACCAGGGCACGGACCGCAACCAGGCCAATGTGAAGTTCGCCAATCCCTTCCTGCAAACGCTGCTGGCCAGTGCCATGCTGCGCTACCTGGCGGTGGCGCACTTCGGCCGGGGACGGGGCAATTATGTGGAGAGCGAGGCGCCGCCGTTCTGGCAGGCCGAGGCCGAGCAGGCGATGAACGGCGTCGGCATCAACGGGGATCGCCTGTGGCAGGCGGTGCGCGAAGCGCCGGACCTGGGCGCCGCCACGAGGCTGGTCGAGGCGGTGCTGGTGCCGGCGGTGACGGCGACGCTCGAGCGCCTGTATCCCGATGCCGCGCTGCCGGGAGCGCCGGCGCAGGCAGCGCCGGCGGCGCCGACATTGGACAAGGACGCTCTTACCGGAACTGGTACTGCGCGCTGACGCCCAGGATCCAGTTGCGGCCGGGGGCCGCTTCGTAATAGCGGCGGTTGGTGTCGCCCACGATGACGGAGCCGACGTAGTCGCGGTCGAACAGATTGTTCAGGCGCGCGAACTGGCGCAGCTTCCAGGCGCCCAACTGCTGGCTCGCCTGCACGCGGGCGTTGACGATCGCATAGCCCGGCGCCGGCGTGGCGTTGTTGGTGTCTTCCGCATACACGTGGCTGTTGGCGATGGTCTCGAGCGCCGCGCCATAGGGGCCGGCCGCTTCCTTCCAGCCCAACTCACCATAGAAGCTCGTCTTCGGCAGGCCGGGCAGGCGGCTGCCTTTCGGCACCGCGCCAAAGGCTTCGTCATAGACCGCGTGCAGCATGCTCAGGGCCAGGCGCGCATTCCAGCCGGCGCCGAGTTCGGCGTCCACCGACAACTCGCCGCCCTGGCGCAGGGTGGCGCTGGCGTTGCGGTAGCTGGTGCGTCCGCCCGACGAGGCGTCGACCACCAGTTCGTCCTTCGTCTTCACCTGGAACACGGCAGCGTTGACGCGCACGCCGCTCGCCACCATGGCTTTCACGCCGGCTTCGAGATGGGTGCCGATGGCCGGTTCGAGCGCGAAGTTGAAGCCGCCACCCGTGCCTGAATAAAACGATTCGTTCATCGTCGGCGTTTCGAAGCCGCGTGCCGCGCTGGCATACACGTTCAGGGTCGGCGAGATTTTATAGAGCACGCCCACCAGCGGCGTCGTGTGGCGGAAGTCGGCGCCGCCGCTATCGTCGCCATTGGACAGGTAGCGGTCTTTCACGTCGAAGTCCACGCGGCTATGGCGCACGCCGCCGCTCAGCACCCAGCGGTCGCGTTCCCACTCCAGCTGCACATAAGGATCGACGCTGGTTACTTCGTTCTGTTCGTCGCGCCGTAAATTGCCCTTCACGCCGAAGGTATCCCCGACGAAGTTTTCGAAGCCCTGGCGCGCATCCTTCGAGCGCGCCAGTTCCAGGCCGGCCGTGGCGCGCATGGTGCCGCCGGCGACCTGGCGCACCGCGCGCCAGTTGGCGTCGATGCCGTAAAAGTCGCGGTCGAAGTCGATCACGCCGCCCGAGTGGCTGCTCGGCGCCTGGAAGCCGCGCGAGAACGACTGGTACTGGACGACGCGGCGGTTGCCGCCGTAGGCGGTCACCTGCAGGCGGTCGGCGCCGAACTTCTGTTCATACGTCGCGCCAAATTGCTGGTGGTCGATGCTCTTGCGCGTGTCGTAGCGATCGGCCAGCGTGCGTTGGGGCGTCTGCGTATCGGTGGTGTCGATCTCGCCCGCGCGCGGGTCGCGCTGATAAGTGGCCCAGGTAACGCCGAGCGGGTCTTGCGTATCGTCCTGGCGCAGGCCGCTCGCCGTCAGCACCAGGCGGCTGGTCGACGAGGGTTCGACGACCAGCTTGGCGTAGGCCTGCTTGCGCGTCGCGGCGCTGTGGTCGCGGTAGCCGTCGGTCTCGAAGCGCGAGGCATCGAGCAGGTAGCCGATGCCGCCGCTGCGGCCGGATGCATTGGTGTCGAACTTGCGCTGGCCATAGCTGCCGCCGGTGAAGCTGGCTTCGACCGTGGGCGTATCGGTCGGTTCGCGTGTAAAGAGCTGGACCACGCCACCGGAATGGTTGCCATATAAGGCAGACATGGGGCCGCGCAGTACTTCGATGCGCTCGGCGAGATCCAGGTTGAAGGTCGCGGCCTGGCCCTGGCCATCGGGCATGGTGGCCGGGATGCCGTCCGCCACCAGGCGCACGCCGCGCACGCCGAAGGCGGAGCGGGTGCCGAAGCCGCGCGAAGAGATCTGCAAGTCTTGCGCATAGTTCTCGCGATTGCGCACCACGATGCCCGGCACGGCGACCAGGGCTTCGGAAGCGTTGACGCGCAGCTGGGTGTCACCGATCTGCGCCGCATCGACGACGTCGACCGCGGCCGGCAGGTCGAAACTGGTGTGTTCGGCGCGGGTGCCGCTCACCACGACCACGTTCATCGGGTCGCGAATCTCTTCAGCGAGGACTGCCAGGGGCCAGCAGGCGCAAACGGCGGCGATCGCCGTGCGGCGCAAGACGGTGTGCTTCATTCTTTCTCCAATGGTGCGTAGCAAGTGCGAGAGGGTAGGGGCCTTGCCAATCAGCCAAGGAATATACCTTGCAACGGAGTATTACGTGCGCACGGAAACAATCCCGCAAAATGATGGCTGACTGAAATAGCTAAAACATGTTTCGCATGGGGTCTTGCCGAACCCAGTCGAGGTTTGCTATAGTTCGCCTCCGCTTCGGCATGACCGAAAAATGTTAACGTAATCAAGCGGTTACGGTAGCAAGATCGGCAGAGAAATCTGAGACGAAGCGA
>NZ_JAXCWM010000029.1:0-7795 GCF_034045115.1 Massilia sp. CFBP9012
GCGCCGATGATAGTGCTGCAACCAGTGTGAAAGTAGGTTATCGTCAGGCTAGTTATATGAAAAACCCCACCAGGTGATCCTGGTGGGGTTTTTTGCTTTGGACACGCGTAAAATCCCAAGGTCACAGTATTTTCTTATCTAGGAATAGCGATGAAGGTCTATCTGGTTGTGGTCGATACGCTCGCGGATTGGGAAATCGGCTACCTGACCGCAGAACTGCACAGCCGCCGATTTTTCGTAGACCCGTCGCGAGACTTCCAGTTGCTCAAGGCAGGTATTCATCGTGATCCGATAACGAGCATGGGCGGCGTGACCCACACGCCAGACCTGGCAATCGATGACATCCAGATGGGCGACAACGACCTGCTCCTGCTGCCAGGCGCAGAGATCTGGCAGTGCGCGCAAGCGAGGCCAGTCCTCGAGCTGGCTCGCAAGGCGCTGGACGAGGGCCGCCAGGTCGCCGCCATTTGCGGAGCGACCATCGGCCTGGCCAGCATCGGCGCACTGAACACACGGCGCCACACGTCCAACGATCTCGGATTTTTGAAAGCGTCCTGCCCTGACTACCGCGGTGAACACCTGTACCGCAAGGAGCCCGCCGTGCGCGGCGACAACTTGGTTACGGCGACCGGCTTGGCGCCGCTCGAATTCTCGTACGAGGTGCTGAAGATGCTCAAGGTCTGGAAGCCCGAAACCGCCAAGGCCTGGTACCGCCTGCACAAGACCCGCCAGGAGCGTTGGTACCATGAGTTGGTCGCTTCGATGTCGGATACGCCGGCCGTGTCGTCCTAGACTGCGATGGATTACCAGCAGCTTCTCGCCCAGCGCCGTGCGCACCCATCCTGGCGGCTCCTCGCAGCCGACCATGCGCCGATGATCGCCAGCTTCCTGCACCGCAGCTTCGTGGCGCCGAATGTACGCACGATCGCCCGCCAGCAGCTGGTGTCACAGCTGGACGATCACCTGTACCAACTCCATGAGCTGACTGGCGAGCAGGCGTTTCCCAAGCCTGCTGCCAACTATCTCGATGACTGGGCGTCCGACGACCGCGGCTGGCTGCGCAAATACTATCCACCAGGCGAAGACGAGCCTCATTACGATCTGACTTCGCCCGCCGAGCAGGCGCTGGAATGGTTGCAGGGCCTGGGCCAACGCGCTTTCATCGGAACCGAATCGCGGTTGATGACCGTGTTCGACCTGCTCAAGCAGATCGCCGACGGCACCGAGCTCAATCCCCGTGCGCGCATCGCCGAACTCCAGAAACGCAAGGCGGACATCGACGCCGAGATCGCACAGATCAAGGAGGGCCATCTGGCCTTGATGGAGCCGACCCAGGTGCGCGAACGCTTCTTGCAGATGGCGGCCACTGCGCGTGAACTGCTGTCCGATTTCCGCGCACTCGACCAGAACTTCCGCACGCTCGACCGCAGCGTGCGCGAAAGGATCGCCACCTGGGACGGCGGCAAGGGCGAACTGCTGCAGCAGATCTTTGTCTGGCGCGACCTGATCACCGAATCGGACGAAGGCAAGAGCTTCCGCGCTTTCTGGGACTTGCTGATGTCGCCGGCGCGCCAGGATGAATTGAGCAAGCTCCTTGAGCAGGTGATGGCGCTCGCCCCGATCCGTGAGATGGAGCCCGATGCCCGCCTGCGCCGTATCCATTACGACTGGCTCGAGGCCGGCGAAGTCACCCAGCGTACCGTCGCGCGCCTGTCGGAACAACTGCGTCGTTACCTCGACGACCAGGCCTGGCTGGAAAACCGTCGCATCATGGAACTGATCCGCCAAGTCGAACAAAAGGCGCTCGCCATGCGCGGGCAGATTCCCGACGCAGGTTTCACTGCGATCGACGAGCCGGCGCCGGACGTTGCGCTGCCCATGGAACGGCTGCTTTACACGCCGCCGTTCAAGGCCGATCTGCATGCGGTCGAGATCGAGGAGGCCGGCGTCACTATCTCGGCCGATGCCTTGTTCGATCAGGTGTATGTTGACCAGGTGCGCCTGATGTCGAACGTTCGACGTGCGTTGCAAACTCGCAGCCAAGCCTCGCTGGCCGCGGTGGTCGCCGAGCATCCGATCGAGCAAGGGCTGGCTGAGCTGGCGACGTACCTGAAGCTGGCGACGCAGGATGTGGCGGCAGTGATCGACGACGAGCGCACTGAATCTATCGGCTGGACCGGCGACGATGGCCGTCAACGCCAGGCCACGCTGCCGATGGTGATTTTTACCCTTCGCGAGCAGAAAGAAGAATGAACGACGACGATCGACTCGGCCCATTGGTGGTCAGCCTGTTCCAGGGCGTGCTGTATCGGGAGAGCGCCGAACAACTGTGGCAGGCACTGCTCGACCTGCAAGCACGGGTGCGTGACTATTGCGGCGTCATCGGGCTCGAACTGATCCTGGACGAAGCCGAGGGCTACGCTTATCTGCGCCAGCGCGTGCCAGTCCAGGGCGCCTCCGATGTGCCGCGTCTGGTCCAGCGCCGGCCACTGAGCTTCCCGGTGAGCCTGATCCTGGTCCTGCTGCGCAAGAAGCTTGCCGAGTTCGACGCGGTGAGTGCCGATACTCGACTGGTCGTCGCTCGCGACGACATCGTCGACCAGATGCGCCTGTTCCTTCCCGACACCGCCAACGAAGCGCGCCTGCTGGACCGCATGGACACCCATCTGGGCAAGGTCGTCGAACTCGGATTTTTGCGCCGCCTGCGCGGACAAGAAGGACAATACGAAGTGCGGCGCGTGCTCAAGGCCTTCGTCGATGCGCAGTGGCTGGACGACTTCGCGCAGCGGCTAGGTAGCTACGCGAACCATGCGGCAGGCGGCGGAACCGAGGACAAGGAATGAGCACGCTGCTTGATGCCGACCTGACGGATGTCTCCCAGCAGGCCGGCTTTCGCCTGAACCGTTTCGAGGTCTACAACTGGGGAACCTTCCACCAGCACGTGTGGCGCCTGAATCCTGGTGGCGCCAACATGCTGCTGACCGGCGATATCGGTTCGGGCAAGTCGACCCTGGTCGATGCGCTGACCACTTTGCTGGTCCCGTCCAACAAGGTCTCGTACAATAAGGCGGCCGGCGCCGATGCGCGCGAGCGCTCGACACGCACCTACGTGCTGGGGCACTACAAATCGGAGCGCGGCGACACTGGGTCGAGCGCGCGCGCAGTGCCGCTGCGTGACCAGCACAGCTACTCGGTGTTGCTCGGCGAATTCCATAACGAAGGCTATCAACAAACCGTCACGCTGGCCCAGGTGTTCTGGTTCAAGGACCCACGCGGCCAGCCCGAGCGCTTCTACGTCGTGGCCGAGAGCGCGCTGACGATCGCCGACCAGTTCTCGGGCTTCGGCAACGACATCACCCAATTGAAGAGACGCCTGCGCGGGATACCGGGTGTGACCCTGCACGACAGCTTCCCTGGATATGGCGCCGATTTTCGGCGCCGCTTCGGCATCGCGTCCGAACAGGCGATGGACTTGTTCAACCAGACCGTGTCGATGAAATCGGTCGGTAACCTGACCGAGTTCGTGCGCGAGCACATGCTCGAGCCGTTCCCGGTTCAGGAGCGTATCGACGACCTCATCAAGCACTTCGACGACCTCAATCGTGCTCATGAATCCGTGCTCAAGGCGCGGGCGCAGATCGAACGCCTGGAACCCCTGATCGCCGATTGCGATCGCCACGCCACCTTGGTGCAACAGGTCGATGAACTACGGGCCTGCCGAGAAACCCTGCGGCCGTGGTTCGCCGAGCTGAAAGCCGACCTGCTCGACAAGCGCATCGCCAACTGGGCCGCGAATGAAGAGCGCGCCGCCGCCAGACTGGCACGGCTGGACGAGGAACGCCGTTCTCACGCCCGCACGCGGGACGAGCTGACCGCCGCCATCTCCGCCAATGGCGGCAACCGTATCGACCAGATCGGCGGCGAGATCGCACGTCTGGACGCGACGCGCATCGAGAAGGGCGCACGTGCGCAGGGATATGAGCTGATCGCATCGGCGCTTGGACTGCCGGCGCCGTTTGATGCCGACACCTTCGACGCCAACCAGCGCGTGATCGCCGCCGGCCAGGCCGAATGCGTCGCCCAGCGCGACGAGCGCAGCAACCGGGTAACCGAGGCCGGCGTCACCGTGCGTGAACTGGGCAAGCTGCACGGCGAGCTGACCGGAGAACTCGAGTCCTTGCGCCAGCGCCGCTCGAATATCCCGCGCCAGATGCTGATGGTGCGCGAGTCGCTGTGCGAGGCCTTGTCGCTTGCTCCCGACGCGCTCCCGTTCATCGGCGAATTGCTTCAGGTGCGGGAGGACGAGCGTGCCTGGGAAGGTGCGGCCGAGCGCCTGCTGCATGCCTTCGGCCTGTCCCTGCTGGTACCCGAGAAGCACTATGCCCAAGTCGCGGCATGGGCCGAGCGCACCCATCTCGGCGCGCGTCTGGTGTATTACCGGGTCCGATCGCAGGTTGCGGCCGAGCCGCCGGCGCTGCATCCGGATTCGCTGGTGCGCAAATTGTCGGTCCAGCCCAACTCTCCGTTTTATGCCTGGATCGAATCCGAGCTGGCGCGCCGATTCGACTACGCCTGCTGCGCCTCGATCGACCAGTTTCGTCGCGAGCAGCGTGCGATCACCCGCAACGGCCAGGTCAAGTCGGGCGGCGAGCGGCATGAGAAGGACGACCGGCGCCAGATCGGCGACCGCACCAGCTATGTATTGGGCTGGTCGAACGAGGCCAAGATCGCGGCCCTGGCCAAGCAGGAGCGCGACCTCTCGACCCGCATCGCCGAGCATGGCAAGCAGCTTCGCACGTGGAAGACTGAGGCTGCCGAGTGGGACCGGATCAACGGCCTGTGGCAGCGGCTGGAGATGTACACATCGTTCACGGAGCTGGACTGGAAGCCGCTGGTGGCGGCGATCGACCGTCTCGAGCGCGAGCGGCAGGAGCTAGCCGCGTCGTCCGATCTGCTGCGCACCTTGCAGGAGCAGTTGCAGGCGCTGATCCAGGTGCAGGCCGACCTCGAGAGCCAGCATGCGGAGGCGAATGCTGCGCTGGCAACTTGGGTCGAGAAGTTGCGCCAGCAGCGCGCCTTTCTGGCCGAGTGCGCGCTGCTGACGGACGTCATCGATGCGACCATGCGCGCCACGGTCTTCCCGCTGCTATCCGCCTTGCGCGAACAGGCGCCTGGCGAGCATACCTTGACGGTCGAATCGTGCGACAACCGTGAGCGCGAGATGCGCACTTTCGTGCAAGCCCGCATCGATGCCGAGGGCAAGCGCATCGAGCGCCTGCGCGACAGCATCATCTCGGCCATGCAGGATTATGTGCGCGACTGGCCGCTCGACGCGCGCGAGGTGGATGCGAACATCGAGGCCGCCGATGAATTCCGGCGCATGCTGCAGGTGCTGGAGGCCGACGACCTGCCGCGCTTCGCCGGCAAATTCAAGGATCTGCTCAACGAAAACACGATCCGCGAGATCGCCGGGTTCCAGTCGCAGCTCAAGCGCGAACGCGAAACGATCCGCGAGCGGGTCGAGACCATCAACACCTCGCTGCACGCGATCGACTACAACCCGAATCGCTACATCGCCCTGGAGGCGGAGCCGAGCCTGGACGCCGACCTGCGCGACTTCCAGCAAGACCTGCGCAGCTGCACCGAAGGCGCGCTGACCGGGTCGAGCGACGAGGAATACACCGAGGCGAAATTCTTGCAGGTGCGGCGCATCATCGAGCGTTTCAGGGGACGCGAAGGCAGCGCCGAGATGGACCGGCGCTGGACCCGCAAGGTGACCGACGTGCGCAACTGGTTCGTGTTCTCGGCGTCCGAGCGCTGGCGCGAGGACGACAGCGAGCATGAACACTACACCGACGCCGGCGGCAAGTCGGGTGGCCAGAAGGAGAAGCTGGCGTACACCGTGCTGGCCGCCAGTCTCGCCTACCAGTTCGGCCTCGAATGGGGCGCCGTGCGTTCGCGCTCGTTCCGCTTCGTGGTTATCGACGAGGCATTCGGGCGCGGCTCCGACGAATCGGCCCGCTATGGCCTGGAGCTGTTCCGCCGCATGAACCTGCAGCTGCTGATCGTGACGCCGCTGCAGAAGATCCACATCATCGAGCCTTACGTGGCGGGCCTGGGATTCGTGCATAGCGAAGAAGGGCGGCAGTCGATGCTGCGCTACCTGAGCATCGAGGAGTACCGCGCCGAGCGTGGTGCGCGGGTCGGATGACCGCGATGCGCAGCGCATGGTCGTCGCCGGGCGACATCGTCGCCAGCGTCCAGCGCCTGTGGGACAGCGGCGCCATCCTGGCCGCGCGCCTGGACGGCGGCGCCCTGTTTCCGCATGAAGTCCGGCTGCGGCAACCTTCGGTCGCCGCCATGGGAGAGCAGTTCGACCTCGTGCGCGACTGGATCGGCGCCTTGCGCAGCAGCAGCCGTCCCGAACGGGGCGATGGCTATGAACTGGTCTGGCGCGACATCAACCACCGCCAGTTGGGACGCAACCGCATCCCGGTGGCGGCCATCGTGGATTCGGAGGCGTCTGCGCTGCGCATGATCGGCCGAGGCGCGGATGCGCGTCGCTTCGATGAACTGCTTGCCACGACCCTCGACGCGTTTCCCATCCTTCGCCAATGGCTGGCCAGGCAGCCGCTACGCCTGCTCGAGCACAGGGACGGATGGGAACGGATCCTGGCCGTACTGCGCTGGTTCGTCGCGAACCCGCGCCCAGGCATTTATCTGCGTCAGCTCGATATCCCGGGCGTCGACACCAAGTTCATCGAAGTGCGCAAGGGGTTGATTGCCGAACTGCTCGACCAGGTGCTGCCTGCCGAATCGATCGATGCCGGCGCCATCGGTGCGCGGCAGTTCGAGGCGCGTTATGGCCTGCTGGGCAAACCAGCGCAGATTCGTTTCCGCATGCTCGACCGGCGGCACGATATCGGCGGCTGTTCCGACCTGATGGTGCCGGTGGCGCAGTTCACCGCATTGCGCACGGGCGTGGACCGCGTCTACATCACGGAGAACGAGGTGAATGCGCTGGCCTTTCCCGATATGGACTCGAGCATGGTGATATTCGGAGGTGGTTATGGCATCGACCGCCTGGCGCAGGTCGACTGGCTACGTAGCCGTCGCGTCATGTACTGGGGCGATATCGATACCCATGGCTTTGCGATCCTCGATCGCCTGCGAGCGTCGATCCCCGGGGTGGAATCGCTGCTGATGGATGAGGAGACATTGCATGCTCACCGCCATGTATGGGGGCAGGAGGATGGCGATAAACGTTACTTGGCAGACTTGATGCGGCTGACCGAGCAGGAGCAGCGGTTATTTGTTGAGTTGCGTGATAATGTGTTTGAGGAACGACTACGGCTCGAACAGGAGCGCATCGGCTATACCTGGGCGGTCGACGCGATTCGACAAAGTTGAAAACTACCCTTGCGGCGGCGATGGCGCTTTGTTATAGTCTCGCTCCTCGACGCAGACGCCACCTCATGGTAGCGAAAACGAAGAGAAAAAAGAGGTTGACGAAAATCGCGAAACACCTGATAATCTCGCCTCTCTGCTGCTGACGAACACAACGCTTCGAAGCAAAATGCAGAAAGCAGTACCGAACCCTCGGCGGGAGCCGCGTTCTTTAAAAATTAACAGTCGATAAGTGTGGGCGTTTGATGAAGGTGCCAAGAACTTCGGTTCTTGATTACTTAAATTATCAAATGTTCACAAAAAAGAAATACGTTGTCTCAGCAATGAGATAACGGTCAGTATTTTGAGTGAGCGACCCCTGCAGCAATGCAGGGTGACTCGAAAGAGT
>NZ_JAXCWM010000003.1:0-489349 GCF_034045115.1 Massilia sp. CFBP9012
CCTCCGCGGGAACGACGTGGTTTTTCCTATGAAGCGGGCTTATTCAAGCGCCCGAAATTATTCCGGACACCAGTGCGCGAAGGCGGGAACCCAAGTGTGCGTGCGCAGCCAATATCGCTCGCGTGGTTGGTATGCTGATGGATTGGGTTCCCGCCAAGGCGCCCGGCGAGGGCGGGAACGACGGCGGAATGCGACTGCAGCGGGGCTTACCGCGCCACTGCCGCCCCCACCGCCTCCTGCGCCGCCAGCGCCAGTTCGCGCCGGTGCGCGCCGACGCTCTCGAGCGGCGCCAGGCAGGCCAGGCGCGCCGTTACCGGCGGGCCCTGCAGGATCCTGAACAGGCTGTCGACGAAGCTGGTGTCGCCGATGTACTCGATCGACGGATGATGCCGGCCGGCGGCGTCGATATAGGCCAGCGCATACGGCTGCACCGGCACGCCGGCGTCGATCGCGGCCTCGAACAGGTTGGCGTGGAAGGGCAGCACCCCGCCCTGCAGGCCGGTGGTCCCTTCCGGGAACAGGGCGACCCGTTCCCCTTTTTGCAGCACCTCGACCAGTCCCTTGAACACGTGGCGCAGCTCGCGCCGGTTGCCGCGCGAGATGAACACGGTGCCGGCGCCGGCCGCCAGCCAGCCCATCACCGGCCACGAACGGATCTCGGCCTTGGCCACGAAGCGGCAGGGATCGAGGGCGTTGATGACGAAGATGTCGAGCCAGGACACGTGGTTGGCGACGACCAGCGCGTGCTCCAGCGCCGGGACGCCGCCGCGATGCTCGACCTCGACCCGGCACAGGCGCAGCAGGCGGCGCGACCAGCCGCGCGTCAGGCGCATGCGCAGCGGGGACGAAGCGAAGGGAAACACCAGCGCGCAGGTCGCCAGGCCCTCGCACAGGTGGACGACGACGCGCGCGAGGCGCCAGGCAAGGCGAATTTTCAAGATGCGAAAGGAGCGAAGGACGGCAGCTTCATGCGAGCCTTGCCGTCCGGTGTGAATCAGCGCTGGTACGCCACGCGGCCGCGCACGATGGTGGCCTTGACCTGGCCGGCCAGTTCATAGCCGAGGAAAGGCGTGTGCTTGCCCTGGCTGGCCAGGGTCTTGCCCTCCACCTTCCAGCGCGCGTTTGGATCGAACAGCACCACGTCGGCCGCGGCGCCGATGCCCAGGGTGCCGGCCGGCAGCCTGGCGATGCGGGCGGCGTCGCTGGTGATGCGGCTGAGCGCCAGGGCCAGCGCCTTGTCAGCATCCTGCTGGTCTTGAGCCCACTTGAGCGTGAGGCTGAGCAGCAGTTCCAGGCCGGTAGCGCCGGGCGAGGCTTCGCCGAACGGCAGCAGCTTCTCGTCGTCGTCGACCGGGGTGTGGTCGGAGCAGACCGCGTCCACGGTGCCGTCCAGCACCGCCGCGCGAATTGCATCGCGGTCGCGCTGCGAGCGCAGCGGCGGGGTCAGGCGCGCGTTGGAATCGAAGAAGCCGATGTCGGCGTCGGTCATGTGCAGGTGGTGCACGCCGACGTCGGCGCTGACGTCCAGGCCTTCTTTCTTGGCGGCGCGGATCAGCTCCAGGCCGGCGGCGGACGAGATGCGGCACAGGTGCACGCGTGCGCCGGTGGCGCGCATCAGTTCGAAGATCGTGTGCAGTGCGATGGTCTCGGACATCACCGGCACGCCCGACAGGCCCAGGCGCGACGCCAGCGGGCCGCTGTGGGCCACGCCGCCGCGGCCGATGTGGGCGTCTTGCGGACGCAGCCACACGGTATAGCCGAAGGTCTTGGCGTACTGCATGGCGCGCAGCAGCACGACCGTGTCCAGGACCGGTTCCTCGGCCTGGGCGAAGCCGATGCAGCCGGCCTCGGTCAATTCCGCCATCTCGGTCAGCGCCTGGCCCTTCAGGCCCACGGTCAGCGCGCCCAGCGGGTGCACATTGGCCTGGTCGAGCATGCGCGCGCGGTGCTTGAGCATCTCTACCAGGCCAGGCTCGTCGAGCACCGGATCGGTGTCGGGCGGGCACACCAGCGTGGTCACGCCGCCCTGCATCGCAGCCTGCAATTCGGACTCGAGCGTGGCCTTGTATTCGTAGCCCGGCTCGCGCAGGCGCGCCGACAGGTCGACCAGGCCGGGGGCGACCACCAGGCCCGCCGCATCGATGGTCTGGTCGGCGGTGAAGCCTTGCGGCGCAGTACCGAGGGCCGCGATCTTGCCGTCGACGATGAACAGGTCTTGCGCTGCGTCGATGCCGTTCGCCGGGTCGATCACTCGCCCGTTCTTGATATGAAGTTTCATGCGTGGGTTCCTGCCAAAATGCTCATCACCGCCATCCGTACCGCGATCCCGAAAGTCACCTGCGGCAGGATCACCGCCTGGGCGCCGTCCGCCACCGCCGAGTCGATCTCGACGCCGCGGTTCATCGGGCCCGGGTGCATCACGATCGCGTCCGGTTTCGCCAGCGCCAGGCGCTCCGGCGTCAGGCCATAGCTCTTGAAGTATTCCTGTGCCGAAGGTAGCAGCGCGCCGCTCATGCGCTCGTTCTGCAGGCGCAGCATGATGATGACGTCGACATCTTTTAGTCCTTCATCCATGTCCGTGAAGGTACGAACACCCATCTGGTCTAGACCACCCGGCAGCAGCGTGTGCGGGCCGATGGCGCGCACTTCGGGCACGCCCAGCGTGGTCAGCGCGTGGATGTCCGAGCGCGCCACGCGGCTGTGCAGGATGTCGCCGACGATGGCCACGCGCAGGTTCGTAAAATCTTTCTTGTAGTGCCGGATCGTGTACATGTCCAGCAGGCCCTGGGTCGGGTGGGCGTGGCGGCCGTCGCCGGCGTTGACCACGTGCACATCGGAGCGGGTACGGTTCAGGTGCTGGGCGATCATGTAGGGCGCGCCCGATTGCGCGTGGCGCACCACGAACATATCGGCGTGCATCGCGGCCAGGTTGTCGATGGTGTCGAGCAGCGACTCGCCCTTGGTGGTCGACGAGGCCTGGATGTTCAGGTTGATGACGTCGGCCGACAGGCGCTTCGAGGCGATCTCGAAGGTGGTGCGGGTGCGCGTCGAGTTTTCGAAGAACAGGTTGAACACGCTCTTGCCGCGCATGAGCGGGACCTTCTTGACTTCGCGGTCGGAGATGCCGACGAAGCTCGATGCGGTGTCGAGGATGTGGTCGATGTGCGACTTCTTGAGTCCCTCGATGGTGAGCAGGTGTTGCAGCTCGCCGTTCTTGTTCAGTTGCGGATTATTGTGCAGGGTCGGCATTGTCTTCTTCGATGGTCAGCGAGAGTTGGCCTGTTTCGTCGCGCTGCAGGCACAGCGACTGGTTTGCCGCGAGCGACACGCGGGTGCCGACGAAATCGGCCGCCACCGGCAGCTCGCGCCCGCCGCGGTCGGCCAGCGCGGCCAGTTTGATGCAGCTTGGCCGGCCGTAGTCGAACAGCACATTGATCGCGGCGCGCGTGGTGCGGCCGGTCTGCAGCACGTCGTCGACCAGCACCACCGTGGCGCCGTCGACGGCGAAGCGGATGTGGGTCGGCTTCACGTCAGGGTGCAGGCCCTTGCGCGCATAGTCGTCGCGGTAGAACGACACGTCGATCGAGCCCAGGCGGGCGGTGAGGTCGAGGTCGCGCGCCAGGCGTTCGGCCAGCCAGGCGCCGCCGGAATGGATGCCGACGACCGCGGCATCGGACACGCCGTCCAGGCCCGCGCGGACCTGGCCCAGCAGCTCGCGATAGAGCGCTTCGGCGTCGAGGTTGAGGTTAGAAGTTGGCATTAGGTGGGGAAAATGCGTCAAAGTATTGTTGCAGAATGATGGCGGCCGCCTTGTCGTCGATGACGTCGCCGCGCTTGGACGCGATCACGGCCGACGAATAGCGCTCGTCGACCAGCTCGACCGGCAGGTTGAAGCGGCCATGCAATTGATTGGCGAAGCGGCGGCTGCGCAGGGTCATGTCGTGCTCGGCGCCATCGGGATGGCGCGGCTCGCCCACCACCAGGCGCGCCGGCGACCACTCGGCGATCAGCTCGCCGATGATCTTGAAGCGGGTGGCGTTGTCGATGGCGGCAATGACGCGCAGCGGCTGAGCCTGCCCGGTCAGGGTGTTGCCCATGGCGATGCCGATCCGCTTGACGCCAAAGTCGAAGCCAAGAACGATGTCAACCATGCTGGTACGTCAGGTCAAGCATGGCCGGCTTCGGTGGCGAGCATGAAGGGATCGATCCCCAGCAGTTTGATGGCGGCGTTGTAGCGTTCCTCGATCGGCAGGTCGAACAGCACGCGCGCGTCGGCGCCCACCGTCAGCCAGCCGTTGCGCGAAAGTTCTTCTTCGAGCTGGCCGGGGCTCCAGCCGGCGTAGCCGATCGAGACCAGCATGCGCGCGGGGCCGCCGCCGCTGGCGACGGCTTCGAGCACGTCGATCGAGGTCGTGAAGGCGACGTCGTCGGTGACGTTGAGGGACGAGGAATAGCGTCCGCCCGGCGAGTGCAGCACGAAGCCGCGGTCGTCCTGGACCGGCCCGCCGAACATGATCGGCTCGTCGACCACGGTCGCGCGCAGGCCTTCGGCCAGCTTCAGGTCGACGCGGTCGAACAGCGTTTCCATCGTCATATCGGTCGGCTTGTTGATGACCACGCCCAGCACGCCCTTGTCGTTGTGCTCGCAAACATAGACGACAGTGCCGCCGAAGATCGGGTCCTGGATCGATGGCATGGCGATCAGGAAATGATTCGCAAGATTAAGCCCAGATGCTGCCGGACCGGCCTTGGCGAGCGATTCATCCTGCTCCCGGGGCATGCCCGGCATCGGTAGAGTTTTGCCAACTTTGGTTTTTTTCATACGGATACTCTCAAAAGGCGCACTCTTGCGTTAATACATGATCGACTGCCAACGTTCTGCAGCACAACGTTACGCTTTTCCCTAGTTTACACCCATTTGGCCGCAGGACCCTCGGAACCATCACGACGCACACACCACGATCCGATCCTAGACAGTAAAATCTGCTCCCGCCTTGACCCTGCACACAATGATGAATTTGAGCAAGTCTTTAGTCTGGTTCCGGCGCGATCTGCGCGCATTCGACCACGCCGCGCTGCACCACGCCTTGCGCTGTTCACAACAGGTGTTCTGTGTCTTCGTGTATGACACCGACATCCTCGACGGCTTGTCGCGCGACGATCGGCGCCTGCGTTTCATTCACGCCACCCTGGCCAGCCTGGATGAGGAATTGCGACGTCTTGGAGGCTACCTCATCGTGCGCCATGGCAGCGCCCGGGATGAGGTTCATGCGCTGGCGAATGAACTCGGCGTGGATGCGGTGCATACCTGTACCGACTATGAACCGGCAGCGATCGCGCGCGACACCGAAGTGGCGCAGCAGCTGGCGGCGCAAGGCCGCGCCTTTCACTCGTACAAGGACCAGGTCATCTTCGAGAAGGATGAAGTGCTGACCCTGGCGGGGCAATCGTACTCGGTGTTTACGCCCTACAAGAACGCCTGGCTCAAGCGGCTGGCGGCGCGTCCCGAGACGCTGGCGGCATATCCGGTCGATGCCTATGCGCATGCGTTCGCGCCGCCCGCCGCACCGTCCGCCCTGCCTGCGCTGGAAGACATCGGCTTCGAGGCCGGCGAACCGCCGCTGCCGGCCGGGATGGAAGGGGCCGAAGCCTTGTTCGAGGCCTTCGTGGAAGACATCGCCGACTACTGCCGCGCGCGCGACTTCCCGGCCGAGGATGGCACGTCGCGGCTGTCGACCCATCTGCGTTTCGGCACCACCTCGATCCGCCACCTGGTGCGCACGGCCCAGCAATTGATGCTGTCGGGCGCGGGCGGCACTGGCGCCTCGGTATGGCTGTCAGAACTCATCTGGCGCGACTTCTATGCGATGGTGCTGTCCCAGAACCCGCACGTGGTCGAGCGCTCCTTCAAGCCGGCCTTCGACGCGGTGCAGTGGGACATTGGCCCGGACGCCGATGCGCTGTTCACGGCCTGGTGCGAGGGCCGCACCGGTTATCCGCTGGTCGATGCGGCCATGGTGCAGCTGAACACGACCGGCTTCATGCACAACCGGCTGCGCATGGTGACGGCCAGTTTTCTCACCAAGGACCTCGGCATCGATTGGCGGCGCGGAGAATCCTATTTCGCCCTGACGCTGAACGACTACGAGCTGGCCTCGAACAACGGTGGCTGGCAATGGGCGGCGTCGACCGGCTGCGATGCCCAGCCCTGGTTCAGGATCTTCAATCCGGTGACGCAATCGACACGCTTCGACGCGCGCGGGGAATTCATCCGGCGCTACCTGCCGCAACTGGCGAAGCTGGATGCGAAGCAGATCCACGCGCCCTGGCTGGTCAAGCCGGAAGCGCTGGCCGAGCGCGGCGTGGTGCTGGGCCAGGATTATCCGGCGCCGGTCGTGGACCACGACGCGGCGCGCAGGCGCACGCTGGAGCGGTTTGCGGTGGTGAAGAAGACGGTTGGTGTTGAGGGGGATGCGGGTGACGATTGATGGTGGTGGCTGGGTGTGTTGACTTGGGGGGAACACTGCCAGTGGCAGTGTTCCCGCCTGCGCGGGAACGACGGTCTTAAGGTTGGCAGTACAAACGACCAGGCGGCGTGCTTTCACCTGCTGCCGTCGCACGTCGTTCCCGCGAAGGCGGGAACCTAAGTCCGTCACCCAGCCACCACATCACGCCCCGTCGCGATTCAACAACCCCTCAATCGCCGCCAACAGCACCGACTCCTGATACGGCTTGCCGTAATAAGCATTCACCCCCAGCCCCAGCGCCACATTGCGGTGCTTGTCCGCCGTGCGCGAGGTGATCATGATGATCGGGATGTCCCTGGTGGCCTCGTTGCCACGCACATTGCGCGTCAGATCGTAACCGTCCATGCGCGGCATCTCGATATCGACCAGCATCAGGTCGGGCGCGCCCTGCGCAATGAGTTCGAGGGCCTCGACGCCGTCCTTGGCCAGCTGCACGCGATAGCCTTCGCGCTCCAGCAGGCGCTGGGTCACGCGGCGCACCGTGAGCGAGTCGTCGACCACCATCACGGTCGGGCGCCGCACCTGGCGCGCCACTTCCGTCTTCACCTGCGCGGCAGCCTGCGGCTGCTGCGCCAGCGCCAGCGGATCGAGGATCAGGACGATCTCGCCCGACCCCAGCACCGTCGCGCCGGCGATGCCCGGCACCCTCGACAGCTGCGGGCCGATGTGCTTGACCACCACCTCGCGGTTGCCCAGCACCTCGTCCACGCGCAGCGCGATGCGGCTGGCGCCGCCGTTCAGCACCAGCACCGGTGTCGAGCGCTGGTTCGCGGTGCGCTCGTCCTCGTCCTCGTCCTCGTCCTCGCCCAGCAGGCCGGGCAAGGCGTGCAGCGCCAGCGTCGCGCCGGCCAGGGAAATATGGCCGGCCTCGATCGCCGCCGCCAGATCCAGCGCGCGCACCTGCTCCACCCGCTCGACCAGGGTCGACGGCACCGCATGCGTGCGCCCGCCGGCCGTCACCAGCACGACCTGGGCGACAGCGAGTGTCAGCGGCAGCGTGATCGTGAATTGCGCGCCCTGCCCCGGCTCGGACGTCACCGCCACCCGTCCGCCCAGCGCCTGGGCTTCGGAGCGCACCACGTCCATGCCGACGCCGCGGCCGGCCAGCTCGGTCAGCGTGTCCGCCGTCGAGAAGCCCGGTTCGAAGATCAGGTCCGTCACGTCCTGGTCGGACGCGTCTTCGCCGTCGGCCAGCAGACCGTTGGCCTGCGCCTTGGCGCGGATGCGCTCCAGGTCCAGACCGGCGCCGTCGTCGCCGAACACGATCATGACTTCGTTGCCGTGCTGGCTGACCTGCACCAGCAGTTCTCCCGTCTCCGCCTTGCCCGCTCCCTGGCGCGCCGCGCGCGGCTCGATGCCGTGCACGATCGCATTCCTCAGCAGGTGTTCGAAGGGCGCGGCCATCTGTTCCAGCACGCCGCGGTCGATCTCCACGGCGCCGCCGCGGATATCGAGGTTGACGCGCTTGTCGGTTTCCTTGGCGGTCTGGCGCGCGACGCGGAACAGGCGTTCCGACAGGCTCGCGAACGGCACCATGCGCACCCGCATCAGGTCGCGCTGCAGGTCGCGCGTCATGCGCGCCTGGCTGGCCAGTTCCTCGTTGGCGCCGTCGACCGTGCGCGCCAGACTTTCCTGGAACGAGGCGACATCGTCGACGCTCTCGGCCAGCATGCGCGTCAGTTCCTGCAGGCGCGTGAAGCGGTCGAATTCGAGCGGATCGAATTCGCGCTCGCCCGAGATCGACAGCTTTGATGCGATCTGCGATTCGGCCTGCATCTCGATCTCGCGCAGCTGGCGCCGCAGGCGCGCCACGTTGTCCGAGAAGTCACCCAGCGAACCCTTGAGCGCGCCCATCTGGTTTTCCAAGCGCGAGCGCGTGATCGATACCTCGCCGGCCTGGTTCACCACGCGGTCGAGGATGTCGGCGCGCACCCGCACCAGCGGCGAACGGACCGGCTCGGCCGGCGCCGGTGTGTGCGCTTGCGCCTGCTCCGGTGCGGCTTCTGCCTGGGCCGGTTGCTGCAACGCCTCGAACAGCAGCATCGCCGCGTCGTAGTTGGCCAGCAGCTCGTCGAAGGCAGTGGCCGGCAAGGTGGACGTGCCGGCGTGGACCATGTTCTCGATCTGGGTTTCCAGCTCGTGCGCGTGCTGGCCCAGGCGCATCGCGCCGGCCATGCGCGCGCTGCCCTTGACCGTGTGCAGGTCGCGCTGCATGCCCTGCGCGATCGTGGTATTGGTCGGCGCCGAGTGCCACTGGCGCAGGTCGTGGCCGATGCGCGGCAACAGGTCCGCAGCCTCTTCCAGGAATACCGGCAGCAGATCCGGGTCGATCTCGTCGGCATAGCTGGCGCCGACCAGTTCGGGCTCGGGCTCCGACTCAAGTTCAGGTTCGGCCTCCGGCACCGCTTCGGCCAGCACCGCTTCGTCAGGGGTGACGGCCACGAAATCGGCTGCCCGCGCGGCATCCGGCGCGGCTTCCTGCCCCTGCGGAGCTGCCTGATCAAGTTCCGGTGCGGCGAAGGTATCGTCGAGGAAAGAATCGAACAGGTCGTCGATATCGTCGGTCACGGCCGTCTTCGGCGCGGCCTCTGGCGCCTGGCGCGCTTCGAATGCGGGCGGCGCGGCCAGCAACTGCTCGTAGGCGGCCGCGAACAGCGCGTCGAGCTGGCTGGCCAGGGCCGGATCGGCCTCGCCATACAAGGCGGCCGCCTGCTGGCTGGCCAGGCGCTCGCGCAGCGTCGCCAGCTGTTCCACCAGGTCGGGCTGGCCGGGGGCCAGCTCGCCCAGGGTGAACACCTGCAGCATGGTGCGCATGCGCGACAGGGTCGCATCGAACAGCTCGAACTGGGAGTCCTCGAGCTTCGTGCCCGGCGCCGCCAGCTTCTCGAGCGTCGTCTCCAGCTCGTGCGCGAGGTCGCGCAGGGCACCGTAGCCGACCGTGGCCGAGGTGCCGGACAAGGTATGCGCCGCCATCACCGCGTCCTGCACCACCTGCTTGTCCAGGCCGCGGCGCAGCGCGTCGAAGCCTTGTTCGAGGGTGGCGCACAGCGTCTCGGTTTCACCCAGGTAGACGTCGTGCAGCGCCTGCGGGATGGCCAGGTCGCCGACGCGCTTCACGCCATCGTCGCCCTGCATCTCCAGGGGTTCGTCGAGCAGCGGAATGTCGTCGAGCGCCGGCGCTTCGATGATGTCGTCCAGCACCAATGGCTCTTCGGTCAGTGGCTCGAACGGCCCGCCCTCCTGCACCCTTCCGGCAGCCTCGATCAGCGCCGCCCCATCGCGGTCGGGCGTGCGGCCGGCGGCCAGCTCGGCCACCCAGGCATCGAGTTCGGCATAGGCATGGGCCAGCAGGGCCAGCAGGTCGGCGGTGGCCGAACGGCCGTCGGCCAGCCACACGTTCATCACGCGTTCGATGGCGGCGGCGGTGGCAGCGAAGGCCTCCAGGTCCACCATGCGGCTGCTGCCCTTGAGCGTATGGAAGGCGCGGCGCAGCTGGGTCAGGATTTCCTGGTTGGACGGCTCGTCGGCCGCGCGCGGCAGCGTTTCGACCACGAAGGCCAGCACTTCCTGCGCTTCGGCGATGAAGATGCCGAGCAGTTCGGCGTCGACACCGTACGCGATCTCCTTCGCCGGTTCAGCCACCGGCTCAGCTTCGGCCGGAGCCTCGACGAACTCGAACGGCAGCTCGCGCAGCAGCAGCTTGTCGAGGTCGAAGGTAAAGCGGCCGCGCGCGGCCTCGCTGTCCTGGGCCAGCAGGTCGGCGAAGAAGCCGAGCGCGCCGATGTTCTGGGCGATGTTGTGGAGCGACGCGTGCTGGTCGGTCACGTCGGCCTCACTGGCGGCCAAGGCCCGCACCGCTTCCTCGACGTGGCGCACGGCCAGCACCGCCTGGTCCTGGTCGAGGATGGCGAACGCTCCCTGCAGCTGGTGCAGGATAGGCGCCGCCTGCCCGAGTACCTGGCGTTTCGAGGGGTCGTCGTAGTAATCGTCGAGCAGCTTCTCGATCTGGCGCAGGCCTGCCTTGACTTCGTTCGCCAGCACGGCCACGGTCTGGCCCTGCTGGATCTGGCGCGCCAGCTCGCCTTGCCAGTGCGGGGCGTCGGGTGGCGTCTCACCGGCGGCCAGCGCCAGCAGGCGCGCGCCGACGGCTTCGGCATTCTCGGAGAAATCGTCGGGCAGCTGGCGCAGCTGGTCCAGGCCGTTCTCGACGAACAGCATGGCGGCCGCCATCTCGAGCCCGAACTGGTCGTCGCGGCCCGACTGCACCGAGTCGCTGGCTGCGCGGCCCAGTTCGCGCAGCAGCTGGGCCAGCGCGGGGGCGCCCAGCTTTTCGCTGGCGCCGGCCAGGCGTGCCAGCGCGTCGTTGAAGTCGCTCTCCACCTGGGCGTCGGGCTTGCCCTCGCCGGCGATGCGGTCCCAGTCCGACTTGGTGCGTGCCAGCGCTTCGCGCGCCTCTTGCAGGGCTTGCGGGTCGAGCTTGCCGTAGCGGCGCTCGGCATAGTCGGGCGGCACGGCGCCATCCAGGCCCAGGGCCTGGCGCAGCGCGCGCGCCTCCGGTCCCGGTTCGCGCGCGGCGGCGATGAAGAACAGCGCGTCGCGCAGCATCGCTTCCGGCGCGTCCGTCTCGCCCTTGACCAGGCGCCGCAATTGCAGGTTGACCTGGCCGAACAGCTGCTTGATGTAGAGATCGCTCTCGACCTGGCCGTCGGCCACCACGGTGGCGCAGGCATGCATCGCCTGCCAGAACAGGCGCGCGCGCCCTTCGGCTTGCGTCGCTGCGATCGGCGCGATCGCGGCCACCAGGTCGGCGGCGGGATTCTTTCGCCCGGCGTCGTCCTCGGCCTTCAGGTAGGGCAACAAGGCTTTTTCGAATCGGCCACGGCAGGCCGCGATATCGACCTGGTCGTCACCCTCCGGCGCCGGCAACCCGGGCAGCACCGACAGGTCGAGCGGCATCAGGTCGGATGGATGCACCTTGCGCTCGCCCTGGCGTTCGACCATGTCGCGGTAATACGGGAACAGGCGCGCCGGCTGTTGCGGCATGCCGGCCAGCAGTTCGTCGAGGTATTCGCCGAGCGCCCCGAAGGCGTCCAGCACCACCTGCACGCTATCCACGGTGCATGGCAGTTCCCCATTCTTGAAGCCATCGAGCACCGCCTCGGCCGCGCCGGTGTAGACCCCGACACCCTCGACGTCGACCAGCTGCAGGGCGCCGTGCGCCTGGTGCAGGTGGGTCTTGGCGTGCAGCAGCAGGGTAGGCTGGGCCTCCGGCGAACGCCCGGCGGCCTCGCGCAAGGCGGTGGCCGCGCGCGCAAGGGCGTCGCGGATTTCGCCGATGACCCAGGACAGCGGGCCGGTGTCGAAGCTGGAACGTTGCAAGGTCGGGATCGGGGTAGCCATGGGCCGCTCAGGATACCACGCGGAAGCGCGACACCGAATCCTTGAGCTCCTGGGCCAGGGTGGCCAGTTCATGAATCGACTGCGCGGTCTGGCGGGTACCCTGCTGGGCATGTTCGGTCATGGAGAGAATCTCCTGCATCTTGTCGGCCACGCCGGTGGCCTTGGTGGCCTGGCGCTCGGTGGCGTGCGACATGTCGCCGATCAGTTCACCCAGGCGGTTCGACACGCGCGAGATGTCCGACAGCGCGGCGCCGGCGGCGTCCGACAGGCGCGCGCCCTCGACCACACCCTGGGTCGATTTTTCCATGGCGGCCACCGCGTCGTGGGTGTCGGTCTGGATGGTGCGCACCAGCGCGCCGATCTGCTTGGCCGCCTCGCCCGAGCGTTCCGCCAGGCGCTGCACCTCTTCGGCCACCACCGAAAAGCCGCGACCGGCCTCGCCGGCCGATGCGGCCTGGATCGCGGCGTTCAGCGCCAGCACGTTGGTCTGCTCGGTAATGTCCGAGATCAGCTCGGTGATCTCGCCGATCTCTTGCGAGGATTCGCCCAGGCGCTTGATGCGCTTCGAGGTTTCCTGGATCTGGTCGCGGATTTCCTGCATGCCGCGAATCGCGTTCTGCACCGCGGTTGCGCCCTGCTCCGCCGCCGCCACCGACTGGCGCGCCACATTGGCCGACTCGAAGGCCGAGCGCGACACGTCGGTGATCAGGCCGGCCAGGCGTATGGTGGTGCTGGACGCTTCCTGGATCTCGCTCGACTGCCGTTCGGCCGCGCCCAGCAGCTCGGTCGAGACCTGCTGCGCGCCGTTCGAAGCGCGCGCCACCTGTTCCGAAGTCTTGATGACACGCACCACCAGCTCGCGCAATTCCTCGACCGTGTAGTTGACCGAGTCGGCGATCGCGCCGGTGATGTCTTCCGACACCGTGGCCTGCACCGTCAGGTCGCCGTCGGCCACCTCTTGCAGCTCGTTCATCAGGCGCAAAATCGCGGCCTGGTTCTGGTCGTTGGTGGCCTTGGCTTCTTCTTCCTTGGCCTGGGCCAGCTGGCGCATCGCTTCCGCTTCGCGGCGGCGTTCCTCGGCGGCGCGCGCACGGGCGGCGGCATCGTTCAGCATGGCGCGCGAGATGGCCAGCGCCGCGACAAGGGTGAACAGGGCGGCGACGACCGTCAGCCAGAACCAGCCGCTGGTGCCGGCCTGGTCGCGTTGGTAGTCGCCGTGCAGCTTGGCCAGCATGACGCGCAGCTGTTCGCTGTCGCGCGAGATCACGCGCTCGGCGGCGCGCGCACTGGCGTAGTTGGTGAGATTGCCCAGCAGCGGGGTGATGGTCTTGACGTATTCGTCGAAGCTGTCGCGGGTGCGCGCCAGGCGCATGCGCTGTTCGAGGTCGGTCAGCGGCGCCAGGCCCAGCTTGCCGCCGCCGTCGAGCAGGCCGTCGACGATCGCGCGCAGCGACTCGATGTCGCCCATGATGTAGGTCACCGCGTTCTGGGCCGAGCCCGGGGTGGTGAAGGTCTGGGTGCCGGCCGACAGGCGCTGGGCGAGCGACTGCATGCTCAGCGCCGCCACCTGGCGCCGGGCGTCGCTCGACTCGTCCCTTTGCAGACGCTCGGCGATCGCGGTTAACTCTGGCCCCACCTCTTCATACTGGCGCAGGCTGACGCCGAAGGCCAGCAGGTTGCGCTTGTTGGCGATGATGCTGGCGGCCGCCTTGGACGAGGCGTTCCACAGCACGATCGCCTTTTGCAGGTCGTCGGCGCGCTGGCCGCTGGCGGCCGGGATGCGGCCGGTCGGCGACTGGCCGCCGCGCGCCAGCAGGTCCAGTTCGCGGCCCAGCTGGGTGCGGCTGTCTTCGAGCTGGTCGAAGGCGGCGGCATCGCCGCGCAGCGCGATCGGCGCCGCCTTGGCGAAACGCTGGGAGTGCATCACGGCGTCGCCGGTCACCTGGCTCTGGCCGGCCAGGCGCGCGTCGTGCGCCGAATTCTGCCAGGCCGCCAGCATGGTCAGCAGCACGCCGCCGACGAAGACGCCCAGCAGCAGGTTCAGGCGGCCGGGCTGGAACTGCACGCCGATCGGCGCGGCGCGCAGGTCGCCGGCGCTTTCCGCTGCCAGCGCCTCGCTCGCGCTGCGGCTGCGAAAGCCCCCGAGCCGGCGCGCGGCCGCGGCGGCCGAACCGCCGCTGTCGGCGTCCTGCGGGGACTCGCCTGGCGCGGCCGCATCAATGGCGGCATCGTCCTTGGCGAAAAAATTCGTGGTCAGTTTCGAAGCGAATCCCATTGCTACTCCCTGTTGCCGCTGTAGTGATGAATATGGTTGTGGTTGTGACTAGCGTGCGACTTGCAGGAAGCGTTCTTCCCGCACCAGCGCCGCGAGCGACAGCGGCGTCCAGGTGTTGCCGTCGGCGTCGCGCAAGGCATCCCCCACGCGCTCCATCACGCTGGCCTGGCGTAGTCCGTAGACGTTCGAGGCCAGCAAGGCGCAGTTGAAGCCGAGATGCGGTGCGAACACCACCAGGCGCGGCGTCGCGGGGCCATCGGGCGCTGCTTCCTCGCCCAGGTAGCGCGCCAGGTCGATAACGCCCAGCAGGCTGCCGCGCACATTGGCCAGGCCCAGGTACCAGGGCTGGGTCAGCGGAACGGCGGTCAGGGGCGGGGGTGCGACGATCTCGCCGGCCTCGAGCAGGTCGACCAGGTAGCGCGTGGCGCCGATCGCCAGGCCCAATTGGCCGGCGCTGGCGCCGGCGCCGGTTTTGGCCGCCTGCATCTTTTCCAGCAACTGCTCCTGGTACAGGCGCAGGCGGGTACGGCGCGCCGCGGGATCGCGCCGGCCGCCCTCTTCACTCTCGTTGACATCGCCCACCGCGACCGTCATGCGCTCACGCCGCCGGCGGTCGCCAGGGCCGCGATGCTGGCCAGCAGGCGCTCGGGATCGACCGGCTTGACCAGGTAGTCCTTCGCGCCCTGGCGCAGGCCCCAGATGCGGTCGGTTTCCTGGTTCTTGCTGCTGCAGATGATGACCGGCAGTGCCGCCAGCTCCGGGTCGCGCGCGATGGCCCGCGTGACCTGGAAGCCGTTGGCGCCCGGCATGACCACGTCCATGAGGATCAGTTCGGGGCGTTCGGCGCGGATGCGCTCGATCGCTTCGTCGCCATTCACGGCGGTGCTGACGGCAAAGCCGTTCTTCACCAGGATGTCGGTCAGGTACAGTCGTTCGGTCGGGGAGTCGTCGACGATGAGGATCTTGTTGATGGCCACTTACGGCTCCGGGTCGGTAGGTAGGTCAGGCCTGGGGCATGGCGTGCTCGCGCACGGCCGCCAGCAGGCTGTCTTTGGTGAATGGCTTGGTGAGATAGGCGCTGGCGCCGACCATCGCGCCACGCGCGCGGTCGAACAGGCCATCCTTGGACGACAGCATCAGGACCGGCGTCGCGCGAAAACGCGCGCTCTTCTTGATCAGGGCGCAGGTCTGGTAACCATCCAGGCGCGGCATCAGGATGTCGCAGAACACCAGCGCAGGATGATGGTCGTTGATCTTGGCCAGGGCGTCAAAGCCGTCGTCGGCCAACACCACCTGGTAACCGGCCTGGTTCAGGAAAATCTCGGCGGAGCGGCGGATCGTGCTGCTGTCGTCGATTACCATGATGGTCAGGGCCGTGGATTGCGGCGATGTCGTCATTTTCGTTTCACTTCGGCTTGAAGCGCCACGATAGCACAGCGCATCTTTCTTGTGCGCAAAGTGTTGCAGGGAGTCAACTACCCCGTAATATGGCATCCCGAGAGTGGACGAGATGCCATTATCAAGCTGATCACATTGTGATCTTTATTGCATGAATCGAAGTTCAGATCATTGTCATTTCGAAGTCGTCCTTGCGCGCGCCGCACTCCGGGCAGGTCCAGTTCATCGGAACGTCGGCCCAGCGCGTACCGGGAGCGATGCCGTCGTCGGGCGAACCGGTAGCCTCGTCGTAGACCCAGCCACAAATCAGGCACATCCAGGTCTGGAAAGGCGCGGTGGATTCGGTACTCACAGTATTGGTCCTCGTATCTAGTAAAATGTGGAATCGGAATCCGGCATCTTAATCTACCCGACGTGCAAAACCAAACGTTCCCCCTCATCCTGAGCTTCGGTGTCTGCGATCCCGTCGGCGCCATCGGCGTGCAGGCCGATTGCGCCGCCTTCGCCGCCCTTGGATGCCATGGGCTGTCGGCCATCGCCGGCCTGCTGGTCTCGGACAGCGCACGCATCGAGAATATGTACGAGCTCGACAGCGACTGGATGGCCGAGCAGGCGCGCACCTTACTGGAAGACATGCCGATCGCCGCCTTCAAGGTCGGCGCCGTCGGCTCGGCCCTGCACCTGGCCGCGATCGCCGAGATCGTGTCCGACTACCCGGACGCGCCGCTGGTCCTCGATCCCTTCCTGTCGGCCCTGCCCGACGCTGGCCTGGGCGACGAGGAAATGCTGTCCGCGCTGCGCTCGATCCTGGCGCCGCAGGCCACCGCCCTGATCCTGTCGCAGTCCGAACTGGGCCGCATGGCCGAACTGTGGCGCGATGGCGCCGAGGGCAAGGACGGCGACTTCGAGGAAGACGTGGCCGAGCTCACCTCGAGCGGCCTGCATTACGTGCTGGTGACCGGCAGCCGCGACGAACACGGCGCCTGCTCGAACCGCCTGTACGACGCCAGCGGCGAAGTCGCGCGGGTCGACTGGCAGCACCTGCCCGGCCCCTTCCTGGGCGCCGGCAACACCTATTCGGCTGCCTTCACCGCCTGCCTGGCGCGCGGCATGGATGCGCCGCAGGCGCTGGTCCTGGCGCAGGAATACACCACCGGCGCGCTCGAGCATGCACAGCGCTTCGGCATGGGCAAGTTCATTCCCAGTAAATTCTTCCGTCCGTAGTCACGCATAGCGCGCGGACGGGTTCTTTTCATTCACGAAGCATCGATCATGACCACTGAACACACCACCTCGCGCAACGACACCCTGTTCGCCCGCGCCCAGCAGTCGACCCCTGGCGGCGTCAATTCGCCGGTGCGCGCCTTCCGCTCGGTGGGCGGCACCCCGCGCTTCATCGAGCGCGCCAAGGGCCCGCATTTCTGGGACGCCGACGGCAAGCGCTACATCGACTACATCGGTTCCTGGGGCCCGGCCATCCTCGGCCACGCCCGTCCTGAGGTGGTGAAGGCGGTGCAGGCCGCGGCCGAGAATGGTCTCTCGTTCGGCGCGCCGACCGAGGGCGAGATCGAGATCGCCGAGGAAATCTGCCGCCTGCTGCCGTCGATCGAACAGGTGCGCCTGGTTTCGTCCGGCACCGAGGCGACCATGAGCGCGCTGCGCCTGGCGCGCGGCGCCACCGGCCGCGACAAGATCGTCAAGTTCGAAGGCTGCTACCACGGCCACGCCGACTCGCTGCTGGTGAAAGCCGGCAGCGGCCTGCTCACCTTCGGCAACCCGACCTCGGCCGGCGTGCCGGAAGATTTTGTGAAGCACACCCTGGTGCTCGACTATAACAACGTGCCGCAGCTGGAAGACGCCTTCGCCTCGATGGGCGACACCATCGCCTGCGTGATCGTGGAGCCGGTGGCCGGCAATATGAACCTGATCCGCGCCACCCCGGAGTTCCTGCAGCGCATGCGCGAACTGTGTACCGAACATGGCGCGGTGCTGATCTTCGACGAGGTGATGTGCGGCTTCCGCGTGGGCCTCGAAGGCGCCCAGGGAATGTACGGCATCACCCCTGACCTGACCGCGTTGGGCAAGGTGATCGGCGGCGGCATGCCGGTGGCGGCCTTCGGCGGGCGCGCGGACCTGATGCAGAAGATGGCCCCGATCGGCCCGGTGTACCAGGCCGGCACGCTGTCGGGCAATCCGGTGGCAGTGGCGGCCGGCATGACCACCCTGAAGCTGATCCAGGAAGACGGCTTCTACGAGCAGCTGACGGCGACGGCGGACCGCCTGGTGACGGGCCTGACGGCGGCTGCGCAGGAAGCCGGCATCGATTTCTGCGGCGACTCGGTGGGCGGCATGTTCGGCTTCTACTTCTCGAAGGACGTGCCCGGCAGCTATAGCGAGATGATGGCGGGCGACAAGGAGCGCTTCAACCGCTTCTTCCACGGCATGCTGGAGGAAGGCGTGTACTTCGCGCCGGCCATGTTCGAAGCGGGGTTCGTGTCGATCCAGCACGACGACGCCGTGATCGACGAGACGATCGAAGCGGCGCGGCGCGTGTTCAAGCGGATCGGCTGAAGATCGGGGACGGCGCAATGCCGTTCTGTTTATTTGATTGTTAGCCTGGACACGTCGTTCCCGCGCAGGCGGGAACCTAAGTTTTTTCGATCCGCCACTTAGGCATATCGTAGCGGCAGCGCACAGGACTTGGATTCCCGCCTGCGCGGGAATGACGATTCAGCGGTTAGAGGAATAATGCCGGTGCGGGTCTGCGAACCTGAGCCCAGGTGAACGTTACTTCAACCACCCGCGCCGACGGAAGTACAACAACGGCGCCACCGCGCTGGCCGCCATCAGGGCGATCGCGAACGGATAGCCGAAGCGCCAGTTCAGCTCCGGCATCAGGGCGAAGTTCATGCCGTACAGGCTGGCGATCAGGGTCGGCGGCAGGAAGGCGACCGAGGCCACCGAGAAGATCTTGATGATCTTGTTCTGGTTGATGTTGATGAAGCCGACGGTGGCGTCCATCAGGAAGTTCACCTTGTCGAACAGGAAGGACGTGTGGCCGTCGAGCGACTCGATGTCGCGCAGGATCTGGCGCGCTTCCTCGAACTGGTCGGAGTTGAGCAGCCGGCCGCGCATCAGGAAGCTGACCGCACGCCGCGTGTCCATCATATTGCGGCGGATGCGGCCGTTCAAGTCTTCCTCGTGCGCGATGGCGTTCAGCGCGGCGGCCGCGTCATTGTCGGTGAATTCCTTCTGCAGCACGCGGGTCGAGACTTCTTCGAGGCTTTCGTAGATGCCTTCCAGCGCGTCGGCCGAGTACTCGGCGTCGGTCGCGTACAGGTCGAGCAGCACGTCCATATAGTCTTCGATCGAGCCGGGCCGCGAACGCGCGCGCATGCGCACCAGGCGGAACACGGGCAAGTCGTCGTTATGGACCGAGAACAGGATTTTGCCGGACAGGATGAAGGCCACCGTCACCACCCGCGACGGCCCGTCTTCTTCTTCGAGCAAAAAGTCGGTGCGCAGGTGCAGGTCGCCGTTTTCGGCCTCGTAGTAGCGCGCCGAGGCTTCGATGTCCTGCACCTCGTCCTCCCCCGGCAGGGTGACGCCATACTTGGACTTGACCCAGGTGCGCTCTTCTTCGTCCGGATCGGTCAGGTCGACCCAGACCGGCGCGACGTTCTCCAGGTCTTCCCGGGAAGCGATCGTTGCCTGGTTCAGGCGGCCATTCTGTAGGACAAATACGTTGATCATGCGCTGGGTCTCGTTCGCTGTTCTTGCAAATCTTTGGCCGGGTCGGAAAGTAGCGCAAGTGTAACCGTTCGCCGTGCACTGAGCCAACTCAGTAACGAGAATTTCGCGTCAGGGCACCTCGGCGAAACGCATCTGGCGCAGGATGGCGTTGGTGCGCCGCTCCAGGTAATTGGTCGAGCGGTGCTTGTCGTAGTAGCGCGGATTGGGCAGCATCACCGCCAGCCGGGCCGCCTGAGCCTGGTTCAGGTTGGCCGCCGACGTTTTATAGTAGTAGCGCGCCGCCGCCTCGGCGCCGAACACGCCGCGGCCGAATTCGACCACGTTCAGGTAGAGCTCGAGGATGCGTTCCTTGCTCATCACTGTCTCGAGCATGAAGGTGATCACCATTTCCTGCCCCTTGCGCACATAGCTGCGCGAGCCGGACAGGAACAGGTTCTTGGCCAGCTGCTGGGTGATGGTCGAGCCGCCGCCGACCACCTTGCTGCGCCGGTTGTTGCGCTCATAGGCGCGTTCGATCGCTTCCCAGTCGACGCCGCCGTGGACGCTGAAGTTTGCGTCTTCCGAGGCCACCACCGCGCGCTTGAGGTTGCGCGAGATGCGCTCGTACGGCACCCACTGGTGCTTGAGGGTCGCGTTCGGATTCTTTTCACGCAGCTGGGACAGCTGCTCGCGCATGAAACTGGTCGAGCCGGGATTGAACTGGGAATACCAGCACACCATCGCAAAGAAATACAGCTGGACCAGCAGCACCAGCATCAGCGGGGCCAGGAAGATCCACTTGATCCAGCGGCGCCCGATCGGCGCGGCCTTGCGCGACTTGGCCATGGTCAGCCTGCCTGGCGCATCGCGGCCAGCACGGCGTCCGTCTCCGGCCGCACGCCGCGCCATAGCAGGAAGGCTTCGGCCGCCTGCTCGACCAGCATGCCCAGGCCATCGCGCACGTTAGCGCCATGACTCGCGGCGAATGCCATGAACACGGTCGGTTCCTTCGCATACATCATGTCCAGCGCCAGCACGCCGGGGCCGAATACCGTTGCCGGCACGGGCGGCACGTCGGCCGCCAGGCTGGCCGAGGTGGCGTTGATGACGACGTCAAAGCTGCCTTCCACGTCGGCGAAACCGCTCACCGCCAGCCGGTCCGCATGCGCCGCGAAATCGGCCGCCAGCCGTTCGGCGGTCGCCAAGGTGCGGTTGGCGATGACGATCTGGCGCGGGTTCTCCATCAGCAGCGGCAGCAGCGCACCGCGCGCGGCGCCGCCGGCGCCCAGCATCAGAATGCGTTTATCGGCCAGCGGCACGCCGGCATTGCGCACGATGTCGGCCACCAGGCCGGGGCCATCGGTGTTGTCGCCGACGATCTCGCCCTGGTCGAAAATCAGGGTGTTGACGGCGCCGGCGGCCTGGGCGCGCGGCGCCAGCCGGGTCGCCAGCCGCGCCGCGTCGAGCTTGAACGGCAGCGTGACGTTGGCGCCCCGATAACCTTCGGCGACCAGGCGCCGCACGGTGGCCTCGAAGCCGTCGGGCGGCGCCAGGCAGCGTTCATATGTCAGGTCCTGGCCGGTCTGCAGCGCGTAGGCGGCGTGGATCTGCGGGGATTTGCTGTGGGCGATCGGATTGCCGATGACGCAATAGCGGTCGCTCATTTGGCGGCTTCTCCAAGGGTTGCCTGCATCTTGTCCTCACGGGTGAAACGGAAACGGGTGAACACTTCCCACAGGTCGTCCTTGCCTTCGGTACGCATATTGGCCGGGAAGGCGCCGAACGGGGCCGAGCGGCGCACGATCTCGAGCGCGGCCTTGTCGAGGGCCGGGTTGCCCGAGCTGCGCTCGATGCGCGGGCCGCCATCGCCCAGGTACAGGGTGCCGTCCTGGAACACGGGGATATAGACCACCAGGTCGCCATACAGCTTGCGACCCGCCTGCTGCGGGAAATTCAGCGTGCCGACTTCCTCGATGCGCTTTTGCATCGTCTTGTAGTACAGCGCGTAGCCGACCTGGCGCGTGCTGGGCGTGATCTGCGTGCGCTTGGGGCGGCGGTTTTCTTCCTCGATGCGCTCGAAGATCTCGGCGCTGGTGCGCGAGATGGCGCGCGTGGTGTCGATATTGTCGTTGCCGGTGTGGGTCGGATCGGGCTTTTCGCGCTCGGTGACCGGCGGCGCGGTGAAATTGCCGCCGCCGCGAGCCCGCGTCAGCACGTTCTGCTGCAGCCGCTCGAGTTCGGCGATGCGGCGCTGCAGGGCCTTGATGCTGTCGCCATCCTCGACCTTGCGCAGGTCGGGCAGCGGCGACTTGGCCCGGCCGGCCTCGGCCGTGCCGCCGCCATCCAGGTTGGCCTGGGCCAGCGCGTCGGCCTTGGCTGGCGCCCGGTCGTGCTTGGCATTGACCAGCACCACTTCCAGTCCGGGATCGGCCGGCTGGTGGCGGAAAGCCTCCGGCGCGGCGAACCGCAGCGCCAGCAGGCCCGCGTGGGCTGCCACCGATACGGCCAGGGCGATCATCAGGGGACGGTTTTGGAGGAAAGACTTCACGCGCTACGGGTGGCCTGGTGAGGCAATTGAATCAGAGAATTGACCAATTCTAACCCGGCAGGAACGGTTGAGGGAGGTTGAAAACGTGAAGGACCCGGAACGTGGTCGGTTCGATAACGCTTAGTGACTAAAGACTTGGCGCTGTACTCGTTAAATATGGATGAGCATTGAACTGCTGAGCTGACCCGCGGTCCAATCCCTGCCGCCATCGATCGGGAGCGCTCAATGAAAGCGCCGAAGTTCGAGAAGCTGTTCGCCCAGCTATCGCTGCTGAACCAGCCGCAGCGTCAGCGGGTGCTCGCCGCCCTGCATCCGGCAGCCGGGCTCGACCGGGTGGTCGCCCTCATCGGCGATATCCGGTCAAAGGGGCGCTGCTGCCCCGATTGCGGCTGCGAGCGTTGCCACCGGCACGGTCACGCTAACGACTTGCAACGCTTTCGCTGTTGCACGTGCGGCCGCACCTTCAATGATCTGACCGGCACACCGCTGGCGCGATTGAGGCACAAGGGCAAGTGGCTCGATTACCTGGACACGGTGCTCGATTCCCGCACTGTCCGCGCTGCGGCCAAGCGTGTCGGGGTGCATCCCAACACCACGTTTCGCTGGCGTCACCGCTTTCTCGACCGGGTCAAGAACGACCGGCCCGAGCGCCTGGTCGGCATCGTCGAGGCCGACGAGATGTTCCTGCTCGAATCACAGAAAGGGGCACGCAAGCTCGATCGCAAGCCGCGCAAGCGCGGTGGCAGGGCCGCGCTGCGCGGGATTTCGCACCATTTAGACTGCATCCTGGTGGCGCGCGACCGCAGTGGCCAGACCATCGACGCCGTGACCGGCCGCGGCGCCTTGAAAGTGACCCAACTGGTCAGGCACCTGCTGCCGAAACTCGATCCCCAGGCGCTGCTGGTCACCGACGCCAACGCCGCCTATCCCGCCTTCGCCCGTGCCCATGGCGTCGCGCACCAGGCCGTCAACCTCAGCGCCGGCGAACGCGTCCGCAACGGCGCCGAAGGGGCCATCCATGTGCAAAACGTGAACGCCTACCACCGCCGCTTCAAGGACTGGCTGGCGCGCTTCCATGGTGTGGCATCGCGCCGCCTGCCCAACTATCTGGGCTGGCATTGGGCGCTCGATGGCGGGAGGGTTACATCCGTCGAGCAATTGCTTCGCATCGCATTCGGGGCCATCAACAGCTAATGGGTACAGCGCCTTTTTTATTGGTAAATGAAAATTAAGCTTGTCTGTTTGGTATATTTACGTCCTTTCATTCAGCCGAGCTTTTTCCTATGGCGATCACCTCGCTCACCCATGTCCTGACCGTTCCCCAATACGCCACGCGGCCCTACCTGTCGCCCGATGGCCGCTGGCTGGTGGTCTGGGTCGAGGGCGCCACGGAATTTATCGGCGGCAGCGACTACACCAAGGGCATGGTCGTGCTCGACCTCGCCGATGGCAGCGTGGTGCCGATGCGCCCACCCGCGGGCGGCGGCAATGAATATCCGCACTTCCTCGGCGCCAACTGGGAAACGGGCCAGGTGTTCTTCGAGGCCAGGGACGAGGCTGCCGTCTATACCGCGTACGCGACGAATCTCGTGACCGGCCAGACCTCGCTCGCGCCGCCGCTGGGCACGGGCGCGGCGGGAGACCCGACTCCGTACGTTGGGGCCGTTTCCAGCAATGGCCGCTATATTCTGGCCGATACCGAAGCGCTTCCAGGGGCGTATTTCGGCACCCTGCAATTGCGCGACCGGCTAACCGGCGAAACGCGCACCATCGATGCGTTGAACAAGACCCTGAACGAGGGCAAGCCTCATGCCTGGAGCGTGTCGAACGATGGCCGCATGGTCATGTTCGAGAGCTATGCGTCGAACGTCATTCCCAACGATACCAACGAGCGGACCGACCACTTCGTCCACGATATGCTGACCGGCAAGACCGTGGCCGTGCAATCGAATACCGCCGGTGTCATCGGCGATGGCTATATCTTCAGGTCGGCGCTGTCGGCCAACGGTCGCTACGTGGCCTTTGAATCGAACGCGACCAACCTGGTGCCCGATGGCGCCACCACTATTTCCGCCGTCTACGTCAAGGACCTGGTCACGGGCGCGATCGTGCGCGTATCCGAGGATGCCGCCGGCCGGCCGCTCAACTACGCCACGATGTACAGCATCTCGGCCGATGGCCGCTACGTGACGCTGGAGACCAGTGCCGACATGGACCTCGACGGTGTTCAGCCCTATATGGCCAACCTCTACGTGAAAGACGTGCAGACCGGCGGCGTAGGCCTGGTCACCCGCGCGCCGGAGGTCGACCTCATCGGCTACTCATCGGCCGACATCTCGGCCGATGGCTCCATGGTGGCCTATATGGGTGCGAAGATGGAAGACCTGCCGACGCTGCACCCCGTATTCCACACCTTCGTGGCGCCGCGTCCCGAGTTCACCACCGTTGCCATCGACGGACGCCACGTCGGCAGCAGCGGCGCCGACACGCTGACCGGCGCCCTGGGCAACGACACCTATGAGGTGAACCATCGCGGCGATATCGTCGTCGAATATGCAGGGCAGGGAACCGATACGGTCATCACGTCGCTCGACAACTACACGCTTCCCGATCACGTGGAAAACCTGCAGCTGACCGGCCTGGCGCGCAACGCCACCGGCAACGCGCTGGATAACCTGATCCGCGGCACGGCGGGGAGCAATGTCCTGCGCGGCGGCGATGGCAACGACATCCTCGATGGCGCCGGCGGCGGCGACACACTGTACGGCGACGCCGGCTTCGACATCGGCCGCTTCGCCGGCTCGGTGAAGGACTACACCCTCAACAAGGCCACCTGGCGCCACGAGGTCAAGGCCAAGGACGGAAGCGTCAGCTACCTGCACGACATCGAACACCTGCAATTCGCCGATGCCGACGTCACCTTCGACACCGACGGCATCGCGGCGCGCGCCTACCGCATCTACCAGGCGGCCTTCGACCGCAAGCCCGACCTGGAAGGCCTGGGCTACTGGATCTCTCGCATGTCGGCCGGGATGGCGCTGGACCAGGTGGCGCGGCACTTCGTCGACTCGCTGGAATTCAAGACCGTGTTCGGCGCGAACCCGGATAACGCCCAGCTGGTCGACAAGATGTACCAGCATGTGCTGCACCGCGCATCCGATGCCGCCGGGCGCGACTACTGGATCGCGGCGATGGAGAAGGACGGATTATCGCGCGCCCAGGTGCTGGAGAGCTTCAGCGAATCGCCGGAGAACCAGGACGCGCTGATCGTCACCATCGGACACGGCATCGCCTACACGCCGTACGTCGGCTGAATTTTTCACCTAAGCCGGCCGCAGTCGGTCCAGTGAGGTTACAGTAGCAGAATCACAACTCGTCAAGAAGGGTAGCCGTCATGCTGAAACTCTCCGCCGTCGCTGTTGCCGTCATCCTGCTGTCGAATCCCGTGCTCGCGCAAGCGCAGCAGCCGGCCACCAAGGCTGCTGCAGCGCAGCCGCTGGCCGCCAGGCTCGACGCGCTGTTCAAGCCCCAGTACAAGGCGGACGACCCGGGCGCTACGGTCATCGTGGTCAAAAACGGCAAGACGGTGTTCAGGAAGGCCTATGGCGCTGCCGACGTGGCGGCGAAGACGCCGCTGACACCCGGCACCGTGCTGCGCCTCGGTTCGATCACCAAGCAGTTCACGGCGGTGGCGATCCTGATGCTGGCCGAGGAGGGCAAGCTGGCCCTGAACGATCCCATCACGCGGTTTTTTCCCGACTACCCGACCCAGGGCAAGGTCATCACCGTCGAGCACCTGCTGACCCATACCTCGGGCATTGTCAGCTATACCGGCAAGTCGGGCTATGTGTCGACGATGGCGAAAGACCTGACCGTCGCCCAGATGATCGACGGCTTCAGGAACGACCCGCTCGAGTTCGAACCTGGCACCCAGTTCCGCTACAACAATAGCGGCTACTTCCTGCTTGGCGCGATCATCGAGCGGGTGTCGGGCACGAGCTACGCCAGCTTCCTCGAGCAGCGCATCTTTACGCCGCTGGGCATGAAGGACACCGCGTATGAAGGCGTCGAGCGTTCGAGCGCGCCGCGCGCGGTTGGCTACAGCGCGCAAGAGAAGGGGTTCGCACCGGCGCAGCCCTTGTCCATGAGCCAGCCGTACGCGGCCGGCGCGCTGGTGTCGACCGTGGACGACCTGGCGAAATGGGATGCCGCCATCGCCTCCGGCAAGCTGCTCAAGCCCGCGAGCTGGAAGATGGCCTTCACCTCGTACAAGCTGAGTCCCGAGAAGTCGACCGATTATGGTTACGGCTGGGGCGTCGGCACGCTGCAAGGCACGCCGATGGTCGATCATGGCGGTGGCATCAATGGTTTCCGCACCCATGCGCTGCGGCTGCCGGAGCAGAAGGTGTTCGTGGCGGTGCTGAGCAATGCCGACAGCGGCAATGCCAATCCCGAGGTGCTGGCCAAGAAGGCGGCGGCGCTGGCGATCGGCAAGCCGTTCATGGAGCCGAAGGAATTCAAGCTCGATGCCAGGGCCCTCGATGCATTCACGGGCGTCTACGATATCGGCAATGAACAGCGTGACGGCAAGGAAAAGCGCACCTTCACCAGCCGCGACGGCAAGCTCATGATGGCGCGCGGCGACCGGTCCCCGGCCGCGCTGACGCCTTATTCGAAGTACGGCTTCTTCTTCCCGGGTACGCTGGCGCGCTTCGAGTTCGAACGGGATGCGCAAGGCAAGGTCACCCACGTCACGGTCGACAACGCGGGCGAGCGGACACGCAACGAACGCGTTGGCGATGCGCCGGCAGAACGCGAGGCGGTCAAGATCGACAACGCCGGCTTCGATGCGCGCGCCGGCGCCTACCAGCTTGCGCCGCAGTTCACGATCACGGTGAGCCGCGAGGGTGAACGTTATTATGCGCAGGCGACCGGACAGCGGAAGATCGAGATCTTCCCGGCCAGCCAGGACGTGTTCTTCTCGCGCGACGTGAATGCCGAACTTCGATTCGAGCAAGCCGCCGATGGCGCACCGGTGGCCGTGTTGCACCAGAACGGCCAGGCCACGCGGGGCACGCGGCTGCAGTAAGCGCTAACTGAGAGTACTCAATGAGCAGGCCGCGATTCACTTCGCGGCCTGCTCCTGCGCCAGGCGCAAGGCCACCTTGTGCCTGAAATAATCGTCTTTCACGTAGCGGTACAGGTTCTCGCCCGGGCACACGGTCTTGTCCGAATAATCGCGGTGGCTCTGGATGTCGTCGAGCGAGACCTGGTGCTTCGCGGCCAGCATGGCCATCAGGCTCACCACCGCATCGAGCTGCTGCTGGTTCGGCTCGACCTCCTCGAAATTGCCGACCACTTCGATCAGCGCATGTCCCTTCGGATCGTATTCGGTATTGGTGTCGCCGGCATAGGCGATGTCGCGCGCGCCGTAGATGCGGCCGTCAAGGTCGATCACGTAGTGGTAGGGGATGTCGAGCCAGCCCTTCTCGGCGCGCGACCAGGTCTGCAGGCGGCGCAGGTAGGCTTGCGGATCGGTCCCCGGCTTGAACGGCTCGCCCTGGTGGTGCAGCGTGATGTGGGTGATGCGGTGGCGGCGCGCCTTCGCATCAATGGACGGCGTGCCGCCCCAGGCGGCGACCGGTACGATGGCGCGTTCGACGTCAGGCAGGGATTCGGCGCCGTGTGCGCTGCCTATCGAGAGGGCCAGTGCAAGCAAGGCGCCGAGACGAGAAACAGGTGCTAGGTTCATGGGCACATATTCAGGATGGATGAGCCGCCATCTTTCCACGTTTGACCGTGCAACGCCAGAGCATGCAAACCTGATAAGCTGGCTCCAACGATAACAACGTCCTGAGACAGCATGAGAACCATTGCCCAAATCCTCCGCGACAGCAAGACCATCGCCATCGTCGGCATGTCGAATAAAGAAGACCGCGCCAGCAACGAAGTGGGCGCCTACTTGCAGCACAACGGTTACCGCATCTTGCCGGTCAACCCCAGCTATGCCGGCCAGACCATCCACGGCGAGACCGTGTACGCGACCTTGCAAGAGGCCGCCGACGCCCTGGCCAGCAGCGGCCAGCGCATCGACATCGTCGACTGCTTCCGCAAATCCGAGGACATCGGGCCGATCGCGCGCGACGCGATCGCCGTGCGCGCCGGCTGCCTGTGGATGCAGCTCGACATCGAGAACCAGGCCGCCGCCGACCTGGCGCGCGCCGCCGGGCTCGACGTGGTCATGAACCACTGCATCAAGATCGAGCACCGCGGCCTGGCAGGGTAATCGGCGCGGTCTACGGCGGCTTGGCTTGCGCTACAATCGACGCACCTTAACCGTCGTCAATACCACGCCATGATCAAGACCATCGCCCTGCTGCTCGCCGCCACGGCCGCTGTCAGTGTCACCCAACCGGCACGCGCCCAGGCCGCGCCGGTCGCCGCCCTGACCAAGAGTCCGGCCGCCTGCCCGGCCGTGCTCAAGCACAGCTTCAAGCGCCTGCAGGACGAAGCGCCGCAAGACCTTTGCCAGTACGCCGGCAAGGTGGTGCTGGTGGTGAACACGGCCAGCTACTGCGGCTTCACCAAGCAGTACGAAGGCCTGGAAAAAATCTACGCCAAGTACGGCGGCCGCGGCCTGGTGATCCTGGGCTTCCCGTCGAACGACTTCGGCCAGCAGGAACCGGGCAGCGCCAAGGAAATCGCCGACCTGTGCTTCAACACCTATGGCGTCAAGTTCCCGATGTTTGCCAAGAGCTCGGTGAAGGGCCCGCAAGCCAATCCGCTGCATGCGCAGCTGATCAAGGCCACCGGCCAGGAACCGAAGTGGAACTTTACCAAATACCTGATCGGCCGTGACGGCAAGGTGCTTGACTACTTCCCGAGCAAGGTCACGCCGGAAGATCCGCAGCTAACCGGGAAGATCGAAGCGGCACTGTAATCGTCTAACGCAGTGCGAGGTGCAGGATCGGGTAGGGCTTGCCGAACGGGTCCTGCTCGGATCTTCCTGCTACTGCGAAGCCCATACGCTCGTAGAAGCCGAGCGCTTGCAGGTTCTGCTCATTGACGTCCACCTGCGTGGCGCCTAGCTGCGCGATCGCGAATTCCACCAGGGCCCGTCCGGCGCCCTGGCCGCGGTGGCGCGGATCCACGAACAGCATCTCGATCATTCCTTCGCTTACGCCGATGAAGGCGCAAGGCTGGCCGGCCTCGTCGCGCACGCAGTGCAGCGGCGTGAACTCGCGCAAGGTGCGCTCCACGATCGGCACCAGTAGCAGGAAATCGTCCGGATGCAGGAAGTCGTGGGTCGCCTTCACGGACGCTTCCCAGATGTCGAACAGGCGCGGGAGGTCGTCGTTGGCGGCGATGGTGATGCTTTGCATGGCTTTCCTTCCGAATGATTCTTTCGTCTCAGAGATATACCCTAGGAGATAGGTGTTTTATAAACCACACTAATAGCATGGTCATTTTGATGTACATCATAGTTTGTTTTTCCACACATCAATAAGCTTACCTTCGTCGCAGATGACATAAAACGAAGAAAGGTAAGAAAAAGATGAAAACGACGATGAAAACCGTGCTGGTGGCCCTGATTGCCGTGACCGCTTCGCAAGCGATGGCCCAGGAATCCCCATGGCTGGTGCGCGCCCGCGCCGTGCACGTCGACCCGGACAACAAATCGACGCCCGTCGGCGGCGTCGGCGCGGCGGACCGCCTCGAGGTGAGCAGCAAGACCATTCCCGAACTGGACATCAGCTATTTCTTCACCCCGCACATCGCGGCCGAACTGATCCTGACTTATCCACAGAAGCACAAGGCCCGCCTGGACGGCGCCGAGATCGGCACCTTCAAGCATCTGCCGCCGACCCTGAACCTGCAATACCACTTCACCCCCGGCGCGGCTATCAGCCCTTATATCGGCGCCGGCGTGAACTACACCCGCATGTCGAGCGTCAAGCTGCTCGACGGCGCCGGCGACCTGGAAAACGATAGCTGGGGCCTGTCGCTGCAGGCCGGCGTCGACTTCCGCCTGAACGAACACTGGTCGATCAATGCCGACGTCAAGAAGGTCAACCTGCGCAGCGACGTGTACGTCGGCGGCGCCAAGGCCAGCCACCTGAAGGTCGATCCGGTGCTGTTCGGCCTGGGTGTCGGCTACCGTTTCTAAGTTTTAAGCTCACGCCGGTTCGCGACTCGCGGGCCGGCGCGACAGAGGACCATGCATATGCCGTCAAGCAGTATGAGCCTCTCCACCTCTTGCGCGTGATCGCGTCCTGCCCGTCTTCCATGGGCGAGCTTCCAGCAAAAGTATCGAATATGGGAACGGGCGGGGCGCGACCCACGCCTTATATTCAGCGCGGCGAATCTGCTGCGTTACGCTGCGAGCACCGCGCGCAGCGGTCCGCGCAGGGCATTGCAGACGACGATGTCGTCGGCCTGCGCCAGCATCGCGCGCGAGATCACGGCTTCGCGCGCATGCCACGCGGGCGCGGCCAGCATCACGCCGCGCATCACACCCGGCAGCACGCCGGCCAACAGCGGCGGCGTGAGCCATTCCTCGCCGAAGCGCAGGAACACGCTGCTGCGTCCTCCTTCCGTCAACTCGTCACGCTCGTTGAAGAACAGCATATCGAAGGCGCCTTGCGCCTCGGCCGCCTTCCACGCCGCGTCGTAGCGGCCGCGGATGCTCGTCTTGTGGCGCAGGAAGACGTCGCCGCTGTGCGTCGGCTCCTGGGCCAGCAGCAAGGTCACGGGTTCGTGCAAGGGAGCCAGCTCGCCCGACGTGAGCGTCAGCGCGCCGGCATGGTCCACCGCCAGGCGCAGGCGGTGCAGCGCATCGGAGGGCAGGGCCTGGCTGGCTTCCAGCAGCGCCACATGCGCCGCGCCGCGGTCGAAAGTAAAGCCGAAGTAGGCGCACGATGCTTCCATGCGGTCGAGATGCTGTTCCAGGTGCCGGCAGCCATGCTCGCGCGAGGCGCGGATGGTCTCGAAGATGGTGAACTCGTTGTGCAGGCCCGTGAGAAAACGCGCCTTCAGCTGGCACTCGGCGTATTCGGATTGCGCATCGCTGTCGTAGACGATGCCGGCGCCCACGCCCAGTTCGCCGCGCCGGATACCCTCCCTGGGTGCGCCGAGCGCCAGCGTCCGGATCGGCACCGACAGGCAGAAATCGCCGTAGGCGCGGCCAGGCGCCGCCGGATCGAACCAGCCGATCGCGCCGGTATAGATGCCGCGCGCATCGGGTTCGAGTTCGTGGATGATCTCCATCGTGCGCCGCTTCGGGGCGCCGGTGATCGAGCCGCAGGGGTACAAGGCCTTGAAGATCTCTTCCAGGCCCGCGTCAAAGCGCAGGCGTGCCTGCACGGTCGACGTCATCTGCAGCACGGCGCCATAGCGCTGTACCTCGAACAGGGCCGGCACCTCGACGCTGCCGGTCTGTGCCACGCGACCCAGGTCGTTGCGCAGCAGGTCGACGATCATCAGGTTTTCGGCGCGGTTCTTGGTGTCTTGCGCCAGCGCCTGCGCGCGCGCGGCGTCGACCTCGATGTCTCCGCTGGCCGGCGCCGTGCCCTTCATCGGCCGCGCCACCAGCATGCCCGCTTCGTGGCGCACGAACAGCTCGGGCGAGAACGACAGCACGGCGCCGCCGTCCGGCAGCGTCACCAGCGCGCCATACGGCACCGGCTGGCGCGCGCGCAGGCGCGTGTACAAGGCGAGCAGCGGACCGAAGGCGTCGAAGCGCAGCCGCCAGGTATAGTTGACCTGGTAGGTGTCGCCGGCCGCGATGTAGTCGCGGATGCGGCCGATCGCCTCGGTGAACTGCGCTTGATCGACATTCGCGGACATGCCGGCGACGCCGGCCGGCTCAAGGTCCATGCTGCGCGTTGCCAGCCACGATGCCACCTGCTCGCCCGTCATGGACTCGCAGTGGGTAAACAGCAGCACCTGCGCCAGCGGGCCGGCGAGTGGCCGGGCCGGCAAGCCTTCCAGGTGCGCCCCCAGTTCATAGCTCAGCAGCGGCACGGCGTACAGGCCGCCCTGCAGCGCCTGCGACAGCGCCGCCACCAGTTGCGGCCAGCCGGCCGCGTCCTCGCACCTCAGCGTGCCCGCATGCCCGCTGTACAGACGCGAGCGGGCCTCCTGCGTGGCGCGGGCATCGTCCAGCAGCGCGAAGACTTCGCCGGTATCCATCCTGCGGATTTTACGCCGCCAGCAGCAGGGACAGCTGCAGCGACGTGCCCTCCATCGGATTGAGCTTGAACCCGGTCTTTGCGAAGCGGTGCCAGCGGCCGGTGACGTAGTTCACCAGCAGGCTGGCGCGCGCGGCGACGTCGGCTTCCTGGCCGTGTCCCTGCGTGACGGCCAGGCGCAGCGCGCCCTTGAACGCCAGTTCGACCTTGTCGTAGAACTGATTCATGCGGAGCTGAAGGCGCTCGTCTTCATTGACCAGCGCGTCGCCGATCAGCACCCGCGTCATGCCCGGGTTGTTGGCCGCGAAGCCGAGCAGCATCTGCAGCATCGCGTGTGCCTGCTCGATGCCGCCTTCTTCTTTCTCGGTGATCTGGTTGATCACGCCGAACACCGACGATTCGATGAACTCGATCAGTCCCTCGTACATCTGCGCCTTGCTGGCGAAGTGGCGGTACAGCGCCGCTTCGGACACCGACAGGCGCGCCGCGAGCGCGGCGGTCGTGATTTTCTCGCCCTTGGGCTGCTCGAGCATCGAGGCCAGGGCCTGGAGGATTTGCAGCTTGCGCTGGCCTGGCTTCGTGCTTGCCATGGGATCCCTAGGAGTTGTTATTGGAGCGGCGCAGCCCGGAGAGCCGCGTCGGAAGTTGCCGCACGGATTTTACTTTGACATTGACGTAACCGGGGCATTTCAGGGTCCTTGGCAGTGGTGCTTTTCCAATTGGATCGCTCATCCGGAGGTATTGTGTGACCCAGACGGTACGCAAGCCCAGCTGGCGCGCGGTGCGCAGGTTGGCCAGCGTGTCTTCGACCAGGATGCAGCGCTGGGCCGCGATGCCGTGTTTGCGCAACAGGCGGCGCAGCATCAGCTTCGACGGTTTCGGCCGCAACTGCCCGTGCACGTGCATGTGCTCGATCGCCACGTGATTCGAAAAATGGTTGTGCAGCTTCAGGCGGCGCACGATCTCGGTCGAATAGCTGTTCGGCGCATTGGTCAGCAAGATCTTGCGACCCGGCAGGCGACGCAGCAGGCGCGCCAGGCCGCGCTCGGCGCGCAGCAGGGCGTCGAGCGGGCCGATGTCGTGGGTCTGGTGCAGGAAATCTTTTGCGCATACCTGGTGGTGGCGCATCATGCCGAGCAGGGTGGCGCCGTAGCGCTTCCAGTAGCCCAGGCGCGCGGCGTCGACCATCTCTTGCGTGGCCGCCACGCCATCGATGCTCAGCACGCGCGCGATATACGTGTTCATATTGGCGCTGATCGCCGGGAAGATCGCGTGCGAAGCGTCGTGCAGGGTGTTATCGAGGTCGAACAGCCAGACCGGTGCTTGGAGGGATGAGGTGGACACGGAAAATCGAATCGCAGTGATGGCAACACGCGATTATGCCAGCGGCGCATGACAACGTCATGGAGCGGGGTGAAAACAGAGGGGAGGGGTACTGCAGGAAGAAATGGTGCCCTTGACGTGGATTGAACACGTGGCCTCTCCCTTACCAAGGGAGTGCTCTACCACTGAGCTACAAGGGCAACTTGGTTTTCCGTGGCGACAGTTGCCGCCACAAAAAATTTAGTGAGACCGGATCATAGTGCCAAAAGCCTGTTCGGTCAAGACTTCCAGCAGTAAAGAGTGCTCGATGCGGCCATCGATGATGTGCACGGTGTTCACGCCCGACTTCGCGGCGTCCAGCGCCGACGAGATTTTCGGCAGCATGCCGCCCGAAATCGTGCCGTCCGCGAACATCTCGTCGATCTCGCGCGCCGACAGGTCGGTCACCAGATTGCCCGCTTTATCTTGCACGCCGGCGATGTTGGTCATCATGATCAGCTTTTCGGCTTTCAGGATTTCCGCGATCTTGCCTGCGACGACGTCGGCATTGATGTTGTAGGCCTGGCCGTCCTGGCCAAAACCGATCGGCGAGATGATCGGGATGAAGGCGTCGTCCTGCAGCGCTTTTACGACAGCAGGGTTGATGGCTTCGATCTCGCCGACGAAACCGATGTCGAGGAACTCGCCCGGCTTTTCCTTGTCGGGCATCGCCATGCGGCGTGCGCGGATCAGGCCGCCGTCCTTGCCGGTCAGGCCGACTGCCTGGCCACCGTAGTGGTTAATCAGCATCACGATGTCTTGCTGAACTTCGCCGCCCAGCACCCACTCCACCACTTCCATGGTTTCTTCGTCGGTGATGCGCATGCCTTGCACGAAGGTGCCCTGCTTGCCGATTTTCTTCAGCGCATTGTCGATCTGCGGGCCGCCGCCGTGGACCACGACCGGGTTCATGCCCACCAGCTTGAGCAGGATGACGTCGCGCGCGAAGCCGTGTTTCAGGCGTTCGTCGGTCATGGCATTGCCGCCGTATTTGATGACGATGGTCTTGCCGTGGAAGTTGCGGATGTAGGGAAGCGCTTCGGCCAGGATCTGTGCTTTCAGCGCCGTCGAAACGGCGGTCAAGTCGTCAGGTTGGTCGTCGGTGTTCAGGCTGGTCACTTGAGCGTTCATGGAGGGTCCGAAATAAATGTCGCGAGATTTTACAGCCAATGTCGTAAAGGCAGCGTAAACCTTGCGGGGAAAGGGCGGCGTCCTGTTGTATTTTATGGCAGCAATCGTTACTTTATCAGGTATGAGTATTTGTACGCGCTGCGGCGCCGAATTTGGATGCGCGATGACGGATGGCGCACGAGAGCCGTGCTGGTGCACGGCCCTGCCGCCGGCGGTCGCCGTGCCGCAAGAGGCGCTCGGCTGCTGGTGTCCGGACTGCCTGCGCGCCCATATTGCCGCGCATCCCATGCCAGCAGCTAAGGTGGGCTGACACCTCAGCGCCGCGTGCGAAAGAAGCGCATCATCTCGCGGCTGGCATCCGGACCCTTGCCGTCCGTATAGCTGCCGCGCGCATTGCCACCGAACCAGGCGTGGCCGGCGCCATGCACCACCCAGTGTTCCGCCCGCACCGTGCCGTCGTCGTCCGGATACAGGGTGCGCGTGTAGGCATGGCCGTCCGGCACGTGGCCGGGTTCGGCCATGCCGGGACTGGCCAGGTGGCGTGCGCCTTGCGCGACCAGTTCCTCGCCGTTGGCCGGATGCACGGTGGTGTCGCGGTCGCCGTGGAAGACGATGATCGGCAAGGGCTGCCCGCTCGTCGTGCTGCGGCGGAAATCACCCTTCATCGCCGCCAGCGCCGACGACAGGTCGTTGGCCGAGGCAAAGGGAAGGCCGGAATGCACGCCTACCGCCGCATACAGGTCCGGATACAGCGTGCCCATGATGGTCGCCATCGCGCCGCCGGCGGACAGGCCGGCAACATACACCTGTTCCGGGTCGACCGCATGGGTGTCCATGATCGCGCGCGTCATGCCGGCGATGATCGAGGGTTCGCCTTCGTCGCGGCGCTGGTCGACCGCATTGAACCAGTTCCAGCAGCGCGAAGGATTGGCGCCCTTGCTCTGCGCCGGATACAGCACCAGGCAGCCGATCTCTTCGGCCAGCACGTTCATCCGGGTGCCGGTGGCGAAATCGTCCGGATCCTGGGTGCAGCCGTGCAGCATCACCAGCAGCGGCGCCGGCGTGCCGGCCTCCGCGCTCGCCACGCTGCCGGGCACGTAGAGCTTGTAGTCGCGGCGGCCGGCGGCGTTGGCGTGGTGACCGTCGACGAAGGTTCCGGGTCGGGCTTCGCGCGGCGGCTGCGCCTGCGCTGGCGTTGGTATTGGTGTGGCAGGCGGAGCGAAGTCGCGCATCTGGCGCTGGGCCACGCGCTGCATGGCCGCCGCATTCTTGAGGGCCTGCTGTACCGCGGCGCCGGGCGCGGCTGGCCCAACACGCCACAGCGATCGGGTGGCGGCGCGCATCTGGGCCAGCAGTAGTCGATTGAGTTTCATGGCATTCCTTTTGTGCGCTGCACAATTTCACGCCACGAGCTTACACTAACCTGTCAATCGTTGCCGATTGGCTGTTGCTGCAGTATTTATGCGACGGATTACCCACACCCTTCCACGTAGTCGACGGCCGGCTTGATGCCGGCGCGCATGGTCGTCAGTTTTCCTTTGCTGGCTTCGACGATCAGCGCCTTGTTTTCGCCTTTTGGCAAGACCAGGACCTGGCCTTGCTCGTCGTATTTGTGGAGTTCGCTGCGCAGCCCGGGTACGTGGCGCAGGGCCTCCTTGGCCGACATGCGCGCCGTGATGCCGGCGCTGTTGCGCACCACGGTCCTGGCGTCGGCGCGCACGATCACGCCGTTCTCGACCATGAAGCTCACCTGTGGATAACGTTTGAAGCGGACGATGGGGCAGGATGGATCGAGCGGCCGCGGCGTGGCGCGCTGGCCCAGCTTGCGCTCGACCTGGTCGAGGCGCTGGCCGAACTGGATCTTGCCGTAGCCATCGGGCGACAGCACCTGGCTCGAGGCCGTGGCGGATACGCCCAGCAGGGCGGTCATGACGATGAAACGAATTTTCATGGGCTTCCTCATGCAGCAAGTTGATCGATGCGGCACTGTTCTAGGGATAGTGCGTATTGACGAGTATAGTGACTCACATGCAAAAACGGCGCTGGCCTGCCGGACGCGCGATAATGCCGCCTCCGACATATACGCTTAGGCTTCAGGCAATGGATCCAGAACTGCAAACCCCCGTCCCTTCGCCCTGCATCAATATCTGCAAGATGGTCCCGGAAACCGGTCTGTGCCAGGGCTGCATGCGCACCATCGACGAGATCCGCGCCTGGCGCAATGCCAGCGAGGACGAGAAGCGCGCGATCTGGGCCGAGATCCGGCGCCGCGAAGCCACGCTGTTCGGTAACTGAGGCAGGTAGATCTTTAGAGGGAGAAATCTAGCACGATCGTTCTTTTTTCGAGGCTATAATGCCTCGTCAACTAACCACCGAGAGCTGCCCATGACGATGCCCGCCGTGCTGCAAGACCTGTCCCTTCCCGTCATCGCTTCGCCGATGTTCATCGCCAGCGGTCCCGCCCTGGTAGCGGCCCAGTGCAAGGCCGGCATCGTCGGTTCCTTCCCGGCGCTCAATGCCCGTCCGGCCGAGCTGCTCGACACCTGGCTGACCGATCTGCAGCGCGAGCTGGCCGGGTACGCGGCCGCCAATCCGGGCGCGAAAGTCGGTCCGATCGCGGTCAACCAGATCGTCCATCAATCGAACGACCGCCTGGCGCACGACGTCGAGGTGTGTGTGAAGCACCAGGTGCCGATCATCATCTCGTCGCTGCGCGCGCCGCCGCGCGAGATGATGGATGCCGTGCATTCGTATGGCGGCATCGTGCTGCACGACGTGGTCTCGATCCGCCACGCCGAGAAGGCGCTGGAGGCGGGCGTCGATGGCCTGATCCTGGTGGCGGCCGGCGCCGGCGGCCATGCCGGCGCGCTGTCGCCGTTCGCGCTGGTGGGCGAGGTGCGCAAGTTCTTCAAGGGGCCGATCGCCCTGTCCGGATCGATCGCGACCGGCGACGCGATCCTGGCGACGCAGGCGATGGGCGCCGATTTCGCCTATATCGGTTCGCGCTGGCTGGCCACGAAGGAATCGAACGTCAGCGACGACTACCGCGACGCGATCGTCGAATCGCGCGCGGCGGACGTGGTGTACACGAACCTGTTCACCGGCGTGCACGGCAACTACCTGAAAAAATCGATCGTGGCGGCCGGGCTGGATCCGGACAATCTGCCGGAATCGGACAAGAGCAAGATGAGCTTCGGCTCGGGCGCGGCCAAGGCCTGGCGCGACATCTGGGGCGCGGGCCAGGGCGTGGGCCTGATGGACGACGTGCCGACGGTGGCCGAGATGGTCGAGCGGCTCAAGCGCGAGTACGACGCCGCGCGGGCGCGGCTGGCGCTGTAACGCTCAATCCGCCGGCTTCAGGTCTTCCGGACGAATGGTCCACAGGCCCGGCAGGTTGCGCCAGTAGCCATACACGTCCATGCCGAAGCCGACCACGAATTTATTCGGCAAGGTCAGGCCCACCAGGTCGGCCTGGATCGGCTTGGCGCGGCCCAGGTCCTTGTCGGCGAACACCACGACGATGACTTCGTTGGCGCCCATGTCGAGCAGGCGCTGCTTGACGTGGGCCAGGGTCTCGCCTTCGTCCAGGATATCGTCCACCACCACGATCTTGCGGCCGACGACGTTCTGGCGCGGGATCACCTTCCACACGATCTCGCCGCCGCGGTCTTCGTCGCCATAGCGGCTCACGTGGATGTAGTCGAAGTCGAGCGGGAAGCTCAGTTGTGGCAGCAGGTGGCCGGTAAATACCACCGCGCCGCCCATCACGCCCAGCACCAGCGGGAATTCGGCCGCGCCTTCGGCGCCGAAGCGGGCATTGAGTTCGTCGGCGACACGCCGCACGGCGGCATTGACTTCGACGGGTTCGACAATCTGGGTGGCATTCGCCAGTAGCGCTCGCGCGCGCTCATGGTGGAAATCGTGCATGGTCTTCAGTTCAGTTGAGTGCGGGACCATTATGCGTCATCCGTCGCCAGCCATGCGTTCCGGTTGGCCATTCGAGAGGATTGCGGCGTATGATACGTGGCTTGGAAAACCAAACCGACGCATTCAGCCATGTCCCATAACGAATTCCAGGCCGCACGTGCAGGCCGCCTCGCGCAACTGCGCGCCGCCATGGCGCGCCACGGCATCGACGCCTATATCGTCCCGTCGAGCGATCCGCATCTGTCGGAATACCTGCCCGGCCACTGGAAGGGCCGCGAATGGCTGTCCGGCTTCACCGGCTCGGTCGGCACCTTCATCGCCACCGCCGGTTTCGCCGGCGTCTGGACCGATGGCCGCTACTTCACCCAGGCCGAGACCGAGCTGGCCGGCTCCGAAATCGCGCTGATGAAGATCCCGGGCGCCGCAAGCTTGCTGCACGTCGACTGGCTGGCCGCCAACCTGGCCTCTAGCCAGACCGCCGCCGTCGATGCGCGCGTTCTGGGCCTGGCCGGCGCCCGCCTGTTGAAAGATGCGCTGGCCGCCAAGGGCGTGACCCTGCGTACCGACATCGACCTGCTCGACGAAGTGTGGAGCGAGCGTCCGTCGCTGCCGCTTGAACCGGTGTTCGAACACCTGCCCCCTTACGCCACCGCCACCCGCGCCGACAAGCTGCATGCCACGCGCGCCGCGATGGAGGCACACGGCGCGGGCTTTCATTTCATCTCGACGCTGGACGACATCGCCTACCTGTTCAACCTGCGCGGCGCCGACGTCAGCTTCAATCCGGTGTTCCTGGCGCATGCGTTGATCGGCCGCGGCGACGCGACCCTGTTCGTCCTCGAAGGCAAGGTGCCTGAAGACGTGCGCGCCCGCCTGGAAGCCGACGACGTGCACCTGGCGCCGTACGCCAATGCCGTGCACGCGCTCGAATCGCTGCCGGAAGGCGCGACCCTGCTGCTCGATCCGCGCCGCGTCACCGCCGGCATGCGCGCCGCCGTGGCGCAGGGCGTGAACGTGGTCGAGGCGATCAACCCGACCACCTTCGCCAAGTCGCGCAAGCTGGAAAGCGAGGCGGTCAATGTGCGCGCCGCGATGGAGCAGGATGGCGCGGCGCTGTGCGAATTCTTCGCCGCGCTCGAGCCGTTGCTGGCGGACCCGAACCGCGCGCCTCTGAATGAAGTCGACATCGACACCCGCATCACGGCAAGCCGTGCGCGGCGTCCGAATTTCGTCAGCGCCAGCTTCTCGACCATCGCCGGCTTCAACAGCAATGGCGCGATCATGCACTACCGCGCCGAGAGCGCCACCTGCGCCGTCATCGAAGGCGACGGCCTGCTGCTGATCGATTCGGGCGGCCAGTACCTGGGCGGCACCACCGACATCACGCGCGTGATCCCGGTCGGCACGGCAAGCGCGGCGCAGATGCGCGACTACACGCTGGTGCTGAAAGGCCTGATCAACCTGTCGGCCGCGCGCTTCCCGCGCGGCACCCGCGCGCCGATGCTGGACGCGATCGCGCGCGCCCCGATCTGGGCCGCCGGCATCGACTACGGCCACGGGACCGGCCACGGCGTCGGCTACTTCCTCAATGTGCACGAAGGCCCGCAGACGATTTCGCCGGCGGTGCCGCCGGAGCCGCATACCGCGATGGAGACGGGCATGATCACTTCGATCGAGCCGGGCATCTATCGTCCGGGACGCTGGGGCATCCGCATCGAGAACCTGGTGCTGAACCAGCACGTCGAGACGTCCGAGTTCGGCGAGTATCTCGGCTTCGAAACCCTGACCCTGTGCCCGATCGATACGCGCCCGATCGATCGCAGCCTGCTGCGGCCTGACGAAATCGCGTGGCTGAACGACTACCACGCGACCGTGCGCGCACGCCTGACGCCACACGTCGAAGGCCGGGCATTCGAGTGGCTGATGCAGCGCACGGAGGCGATCTGATATGGCCAGCTCACGTTCCACCCGCGCCAGCACCGCCGTCGAGCGCCTGAAGCAGCGTACCGGGAACAATCTGTACTCGATGGCGCGCACCGGCGACGGCCACTTCTACCTGTCCGAAGCGCCCGGCAGCCCGCCGCTGTGCGCGCCGATGGAGCTCGACGACTTCGTCGTCTTCGTCAAGGGCCTGGGTCCGCAGGAGCAGCCGCGCATCAGCAAGAACGACCTGGCCTTCGAGAAGCAGCTGGTCAAGAAAAAGCCCTGACCGCCCGCCGACCATGAACACGATTCACGCATGACGGAAACCAACCTGTTCGCGGCCTATTGGTCGAAGCACGAGCTGTTCACCAATGGCCTGATCCTGTTGCACCTGGTCGGAGCCCTGCTGCTCGGCCTGTTGGTCGGCTACGAGCGCGCCTATCACGGGCGCGCCGCCGGCATGCGCACCTATGGCCTGGTGTGCATGGCCTCGGCGGCGCTGACCATCCTGGCCGGCTATCCGGACCTGTGGTACGGCGGCCATGCGGGCCTGCTGGCGCCGATCGATCCGACCCGCATCATCCAGGGCGTGGTCACCGGCATTGGCTTTCTCGGCGCCGGCGTCATCATGCGCGACGGCTTCAATATCAGCGGCCTGACCACGGCGGCCTCGATCTGGGCCTCGTCGGCGATCGGCATCCTGATCGGCATCGGCTTTTATCTCGCCGCGATGGGCCTGGCCTTCCTGTCGGCGATGATCATGATCTACCTGAACCGCCTGGAAACCTTCCTGCCGTCGCGCCACGCGGTGGCGGTGCGGATGCGCTTCAGGCCCGAATTCATGCCGCGCGAAGACGCGATCCGCAAGGTGGCGCTCGAGCGCGGCTACGAGATCGCCGGCAGCTCGCTGACCATCAGCAGCGACGAAGGCCGCCAGGAATGGCGCTTCGTGGCGCTGGCGCTGTCGCGCAAGACCGGCGCGCCGCTGTCGGAACTGGCGCGCGAACTGGCCGCCTTCGACGGCGTCGACTCGTTCCAGCTGTCGCATGCGCGTAATTGATGCACCGCGTGACGCGCCACTGAAACGAAGCCGCGCTTCAATCTCGCAACACCAATAACAATGCCAAACGGGGTTTTCCAATGGACGCACAAGAAGTTCTCGATTTCTGGTTCCTGCCGCCTTCCGATCCTGGCCATGGCAAGCAGCGCGCCGAATGGTTCCGCAAGGACGACGCGTTCGATGCCGCTATCCGCGAACGCTTCGGCGCCGCCATCAACCACGCCATTGCCGGCGGCCTGCGCGAGTGGGACGAAGAGGGCCCGCGCGGCGTGCTGGCGCGTATCCTGGTGCTCGACCAGTTCACCCGCAATGCCTACCGCGGCACGCCGGAATCCTTCGCCGGCGACGCGCTGGCGCTGAACGCCGCGCGCCAGCTGGTGGCGTCTGGCGGGCACCTGGCCTTGTCGCCGCTCGAGCGGGTCTTCGTCTATATGCCGTTCGAGCACGCGGAAGACGCGCGCACCCAGGAGCAATCGGTCGAGCTGTTCACCGACCTGGCCGCAAGCCACGAAGGCTTCAACGAGCAGCTCGACTACGCGCACCGCCACCGCGGCGTGATCGCGCGCTTCGGCCGCTTCCCGCACCGGAATACGATCCTGGGCCGCGCCTCGACGCCCGAAGAACTCGACTACCTGGCCACGCCGGGTTCGGGTTTCTAAGGTGGTTGCCAGCCTGAACCTGGTCGGCGCCGGCCACGTCGGCAAGGTGCTGGGGCGCCTGCTGTCGGCCAGCGGCTGCTGCGTGGTGCAGGACGTGCTGACCCGCTCACCCGCCAGCGCCCGGGCGGCGGTCGATTTCATCGACGCCGGCCGCGCCTGCGCCGACCTCGCGCAACTGCGTCCGGCCGACATCTGGCTGCTGGCCGTGAATGACGACCAGATCGCGCCCATGGCTGCCGCACTGGCGCAGGCGCATGAGGTCAAGGGTGCGGTCGTGTTCCACTGCAGCGGCGCCAAGGCGTCGAGTCAATTGCAGGCGCTGTCGGACCAGGGGGCGCTGGTCGCCAGCGTGCATCCGATCCGCAGCTTCGCCGATCCCGACGCCGTGGCGCGCGAGTTCGCCGGCACCTTCTGCGGCATCGAGGGCGAGGCGGAAGCGCTAGCGCGGCTGGCGCCGGCATTCGAGACGATCGGCGCGCGCCTTGTGACCATCGATGCCGCGGCCAAGACGGTCTATCACGCGGCGGCGGTGTTCGCGTCGAATTACCTGACCACGGTGCTCGACGCCGCCCTGCGCGCATACCAGGCGGCCGGCGTGCCGGAGCCGATCGCGCGCGAACTGGCGCGGCCGCTCGCCAGCGAGACCATGGCCAACGTGTTCCGCCTCGGCTCGGCGGCGGCCCTGAGCGGGCCGGTGGCGCGCGGCGACCACGCGACCGTGGCGCGCCAGCAGCAGGCCTTGCTCGACTGGGACGAGGCGACCGGCAAGCTGTACGAGGCGCTGGTGCCGTTGACGGCCGACCTGGCGCGGCGCAAGCACGCCGCTTCATGACTTCAAGACAATAAGGAAAACACGATGTTCTTCACTGCCTGGGCCACCCTGGCCGTACTGGGAGTCTATTTCTGGACCTGGGGCGTTGCCGGCTATGCCCGCGTGCGCTACAAGATGCCGGCGCCATCGATGGACGGTCCCGAGGCCTTCCAGCGCGCCCACCGGGTCCAGATGAACACCCTGGAGATGCTGCCGCTGGTGCTGGTGCCCTTGTGGCTGTGCGCCACCTTCCTGGGCGACCTGTGGGCGGCGGCTGGCGGCCTGCTGTGGTGCCTGGGCCGCATCCTGTATGCGGTCGGCTATTACCGCGACCCGGCAAAGCGCGAAGCTGGCTTCATTTTGGGCATGCTGGCTTGTGCCGCGTTAATCGGCGCCACAGTTTTCGGCTTATTAATGCGTTAAAGCGAAAAAAGCGAATACAAAGATCGACAAAGTTCCCTTATGGAAATATGCTTGAGGACTGACTACTAATTAGCATTGCGCGTCCTGTCCTGATGGTCACTGGCGCGCCAGGAGAACAATATGTTGTTTCTGAAGAGCACGAGTGTAACCAAGGCGCCAGGGATCTATGAGGTCGACGTCGCAGCCAAGCCGCCAGGCAAGACTTTTGGCGTCTTCCTGGCCACCGACCCGGAAAATCCGCCGCACACCGTGCTTGCCGGCCTGGCCGAACTGGGTTTCCAGAACGTCCACCAGCAAAACTATGTGCACCGCGACAAGGGCAAGGTGCTCGACCTGCATTTCCAGAAGGACGGCACCGATATGTTCAAGGGCTGGAAGGCGGACGAATGCAGCGTCAACCTGGCCGCCATCGACGCCTTGTTTGGCAACGTCGGCATCAAGGTGGCGCCGCGCGTGATGAGCCTGGCGGAAGCGTACGCCTGATCTAGGCCATCACTTCGAGGTGATACAGGGCCCATGGGCAGGCGCCGAAACGTTGCGCCACCGGGAGCGCCGCCATTTCCGGAACCCGGTCGGCATCGTACACGGCCCATAGCGGCCCCAGTCCACCCAGCGGCATAGCCTTGCCATCCAGATGGGTGGCGACGATGTAATTGCACGCCCGCAACTGTCGCATTTCAAGTACCGCAGCATAGCCGTCGACCGCCCGCATCAGCACCTTGGCGGCATCGCGCGGCTTCGCGCCGGCCTGGGCCAGCACATCGGCCAGCAGCGGTCCGCGCAAGGTGTGCGGTTTGCCGTCGTATTCCAGCGTCGGACGGATGGTGCGCGCCGGCAAGGCGGTCAGGGCCGCGAAATCGAGGCCATAGGCGCGGTCGAACGCCAGCTTTTGCTTGGCCATCATCTGGTCGAGCGCCGGATCGAGGGCGCCGCGGTTGCTGCGCGTGATGGCGCCGGTGATGGTCAGCAGTGTCGGCCCTGTGGCCGGACCCGGGACCGTGCTGCGGCTGGCGAAGGCGGGTGCTGTGCCGGCCAGCGCGGCGGCGCCGAGGAAATGGCGTTTGTCCATGCGAGAATGCGGTGTGATGGAAAGTTCTCCATCATAGCCGTCAATTTTGCGTATGGTTTGACCATGGACTTATTTGCCGACGACTCCGTGCTCAGTTCGATCCCCCTCGAAGACGGCGAGCTCGCCTGGATGCCACAGCTACCACTGCCCGGGACCAATGCCGAGGTCATGGCCCGCCTGTTGCATGAGACCGACTGGCGCGAAGAAACGGTGGTGGTATACGGCAAGCACCACCTGCAGCCGCGCCTGAGCGCCTGGTATGGCGATGCGGCGTATACTTATTCCGGCCTGCGCCTGCAGCCGGCGCCGTTCACGCCCCTGCTCGATACCCTGCGCAAGGCGGTCGAAGCGGCGAGCGGCCACAGCTTCAACAGCGTCCTGCTGAATCTCTACCGTAACGAGCGCGACAGCATGGGTATGCATAGCGACGATGAGCCGGAACTGGGACCGCAACCGGTCATCGCCTCGCTCAGCCTTGGCGCTGCCCGCACCTTTATCCTGAAGCATAAATACGACAAAAAGACTGTCCGGCTGGAATTGACCGACGGCAGTTTGTTGCTGATGCGCGGTAAAACTCAGGAATATTGGTTGCATGGCATCAATAAGATGACACGCACGTTACAAGCGCGGGTCAATCTAACTTTCAGGAAAATCGTTTAAACTGCGTGCAACCTCAGCGATCCACGCGGAAATATTAATAACCGGCCGGTCATTAAGTTACACTTTCTTACAGTTCTTACGGAATCGGCACGGACTTGCTCTGGCGCCAGTGCTATCTTGATCACATCGCGATTCGTTGGGAATCACGAGCCAGATGAACAAGAAGAGGAATTGAGATGAAAAAGCTGATCGTTGCACTGCTCGCTACCACCGCCGCTGTCTCGGCTGTCCAGGCACAAGAATTCACCCCACGCGCCTATGTTGGCGCCGGTGTGGTGGCTACCGATTATGAAAAGCGCGTCCCAGGTGCAACTACCGCCGACATCGATACCATCAAGGCATCGGCCAAGCTGTTTGGCGGCTACGAATTCACCCCGAACTGGGCAGTCGAAGTCGGCCACACCGACTACCGTAGCGCCGACATCTACTACAGCCTGGGTTCCACGAACGCCAGCGGTGTCGTCGATGGCCGTTCGACCTATGTCGCCGCCAAGTTCAGCTCGCCGCTGACCGAGAAGCTGGTCGGCTACGCCAAGCTGGGCGTGTCGCATGACGTGAACGAACTGACTGCCGCCAATACGGTCCTGAACCGTCGCGACAGCGACAACAACGCCTACGGCGCCCTGGGTGTGCAGTACAACATCAACCAGGACGTGGCAGTGATCGCCGAATACGAACGTTTCGGCGGCTCGCGCGACTTCGGCGTGCGTCCAAACGCACTGACCATCGGCGCGAAATACTCGTTCTAAGCCGAGTGTGTAGTGAACGAAAAAGGCCCTGCGGGGCCTTTTTTGTTGTCTGTACAAAACGTGCGAAATGTACGTAACGCATCCGGTGATTGAATGCGTGGAAGGCCGAGCCTTCCACGCTACGAACGCGGGAGGCGCTTCATAGCCGTGCCAGCGCCAGGCTCTGTGGCCGCTGCACCCAGGGCGGCACGATGATCGCCGGTTCGGGCGCCGCATGTCCGGCCGAGATGAAACGGTGCAGCGACGACCACGGCCAGTCGCGCGGCTCGCGGCAATGGCCATGGCGCACGGCGTCGGTGTGGACGTAGTCGACCAGTGCCGCGTAGTCGTCGTCCAGGCCGACCCGGTAGTGGCGGTAGTGGCGTTCCCAGAGCGCGCCATCGTCCATCCCGGACTGGCCAGTCTTGCGCAGTGCCTTCGAAAACGCGATCTTGACGGTGCGCCAGCGGCTTGAACAGTCGTGGTCGCCCGGTGGCAGGGTCCAGATCGCATGAGCATGATCGGGCAGAACTGCCCAGGCGTCGACGTGGAAAGGACGGCGCGCACGCGCCAGCCGCATGGCTTCGCCGAATGCGGAGATATGTTCGGTCAACAGGTGACTGCCGCGGTCGAGCAGGCGCACCGTGAAAAAGAAGGTCCCGCCAGGGACGCGGTTATCGCGGTAACTATTGGGGTAGCTAAGCATGGTCTGGCCGCCACCGCGCGCACGAAGCGGCTGCGGTCGACAGGCTTCCGGGAGTCCTCATCCGCAAGAGTGTCACACATCTTACACACCGACCCCGTTCCGTTTCCGCTAATAAAAAAAGCCCGCGGATGCGGGCTTTCCCTTACGAAACAAGCGCTTGGATTCTGTCCACCAATCAGGTGGTCAGTGGCTTGTAGCGGATACGCTTCGGCTTGGCGCCCTCTTCGCCCAGGCGTTTCTTCTTGTCGGCTTCGTATTCCTGATAGTTGCCATCGAAGAAGGTGACTTGCGAGTCGCCTTCGAAGGCCAGGATATGGGTCGCGATGCGGTCCAGGAACCAGCGATCGTGGGAGATCACCATCACGCTGCCGGCGAACTCGAGCAGTGCATCTTCGAGCGCGCGCAGGGTTTCGACGTCCAGGTCATTCGACGGTTCATCCAGCAGCAGGACGTTGCCGCCTTGCAGCAGGGTCTTGGCCAGGTGCAGACGGCCGCGTTCACCGCCCGACAGGTTGCCCACGACTTTTTGCTGGTCGGAACCCTTGAAGTTGAAGCGGCCCAGGTAGGCGCGCGACGGCATTTCGAAGCGGCCCACGCTCAGCATGTCGGCGCCGCCCGAGACATCTTCGAACACGGTCTTGCTGTTGGCCAGCTCGTCGCGGTGCTGGTCGACCAGCGACACGTGGGCGGTCTTGCCGATCGCGACTTCGCCGCTGTCCGGCTGTTCTTTGCCGGCGATCATCTTGAACAGGGTCGATTTACCGGCGCCGTTGGGGCCGATGATGCCGACGATGGCGCCTGGCGGGACGGTGAACGACAGGTTGTCGATCAGCAGACGGTCGCCGAAGGCTTTCGAGACGTTCTTGAATTCGATGACTTCATTGCCCAGGCGTTCAGCCACGGGAATGAAGATCTCTTGCGTCTCGTTGCGTTTCTGGTATTCGAACTCGGACAGTTCATTGAAGCGGGCCAGGCGGGCTTTTGACTTGGCCTGGCGCGCCTTCGGATTCTGGCGCGACCATTCGAGTTCTTTCTGCAGCGCCTTCTGGCGCGCCGATTCGGTCGATTCTTCCTGCTTCAGGCGGGCCTGCTTCTGGTCCAGCCATGACGAATAATTGCCTTTCCATGGGATGCCATGGCCGCGGTCCAGTTCCAGGATCCATTCGGCGGCGTTGTCGAGGAAGTAGCGATCGTGGGTGATGCCGACCACGGTGCCCGGGAAGCGCAGCAGGAATTGCTCCAGCCACTCGACCGATTCGGCGTCCAGGTGGTTGGTCGGCTCATCGAGCAGCAGCATGTCGGGCTTCGACAGCAGCAGCTTGCACAGCGCCACGCGGCGCTTCTCGCCGCCCGACAGCACGCCGATCTTGGCGTCCCATGGCGGCAGGCGCAGCGCGTCGGCGGCCATTTCCAGCTGCAGGTTCAGGTTGCCGCCGTCGGAGGCCGAGATGATCGCTTCCAGGCGCTCCTGTTCCTTGGCCAGCGCGTCGAAATCGGCATCTTCTTCGGCGTAGGCGGCGTACACGGCTTCGAGTTTGGCTTGCGCCTCGAAGGCTTCGCCCAGGCCGGATTCGACTTCCTGGCGCACGGTTTTTTCCGGGTCGAGCTGCGGTTCCTGCGGCAGGTAGCCGATGTTCAGGCCCGGCATCGGGCGTGCTTCGCCCTGGATGTCGGTATCGATGCCGGCCATGATTTTCAACAGGGTCGACTTGCCCGAGCCGTTCAGGCCCAGCACGCCGATCTTGGCGCCTGGGAAGAAGGACAGAGAGATGTCCTTGAGAATTTGACGTTTCGGCGGGACGATTTTGCCCACGCGGTTCATCGTATAGACGTAATTGGCCATGCTTTGACTCTGGTGTTGTTTAAGGTGCACAGGATACGACAGAACCCGCGCCCGACACAGGATTTCTTGGCCGATGCCTGGAAATCCCGTGCGGGTGCTGCGCGCGATCAGGTTTTGGCAGGCGCAGGCGGCCGGCGCAGCAGGCCTTCGCCGGCGAACAGGATCAGCGCGCTCCAGATCAGCACGAAGCCGACCAGGCGGTCGGCGGTAAACGCTTCCTTGAACAGCCACACGCCGAGCAGGAATTGCAGGGTCGGCGACAGGTATTGCAGCAACCCCAGGATCGACAGCGGGATCTTGCGCGCGCCGCTGGCGAACAGCAGCAGCGGGATCGCGGTGAGCGGGCCGGCCATCACCAGCAGCACGCGGGTGGTGTCGGAGTCGGTGTTGATGAACACGTTCTGGCCCTGCATCGTCAGCCAGATGACGTAGGCCGCCGCCAGCGGGAACAGCACGATGGTCTCGAACGACAGTCCCTCGAGCGCGCCGAGCGCCGCCGTCTTGCGCAGCAGGCCGTAGCTGCCGAAGGAGAAGGCCAGGAACAGGGCGATCCAGGGCACTGTCCCGGTCTGCCAGGTCAGCCAGGCCACGCCCAGCGCGGCGATCGCGATCGCCACCCACTGGACGGTGCGCAGGCGCTCCTTCAGGATCAGGTAGCCCAGCATGATGTTGACCAGCGGATTGATGAAATAGCCGAGGCTGGCTTCGATCACGTGGTGGTTGGTAACCGACCAGATATACACCAGCCAGTTGGCGCTGAGCAGCAGGGCCGACAGCACGAAGCTGAAGAATACCCGCGGCTGGCGCACCACGTTCAGCCATTTCCACTGGCGCCGCAACAGCAGGATGATCACCAGGAAACCGAGCGACCACAGCATGCGGTGCGCCAGGATCTGCAGCGGCGGCACGCCATCCAGCGCGTGGAAATAAATAGGGAACAGGCCCCAGCAGAGGAAGGCCAGGGCCGCGTAAATGATGCCGGAACGCATGGGAATGGAGGCTGGATTGCAGGAATGACATTATCCCTGAATACTTACACGGCTGCTGGAGCGTGCCTCTTTTTGCACGGGTGTATGATGCACCACGAAATATTCTTGCTTTTTTCCAGCCACTATTTTATGGTGCGCCGCACCAATACAAAAGCGATGGTGTAATCTTGACATCAGATAGCAAGAAAAGCAGCCTGGCGGCACTCACCCTGGCCGCGGTCGGCATCGTCTACGGCGATATCGGCACCAGCCCCCTCTACACGCTGCGCGCGGTGTTCGACGACACCCACGGCCTGCCCCTGAACACCCCCAATATCCTCGGCGTCATTTCCCTGATCTTCTGGGCCTTGACCGTCATCGTCTCGCTCAAGTACGTGACCCTGGTGCTGCGCGCGCACAACCGTGGCGAGGGCGGCATCATGGCCCTGATGGCGCTGGCGACCAACTCGGTGGCGCGCAACTCGCGCTGGAGCTTCCCGCTGCTGGCCATCGGCGTCATCGGCGCCACCATGTTCTATGGCGACAGCGTGATCACGCCGGCGATTTCGGTGCTCGGCGCGATCGAGGGTCTCGAGGTGGCGGCGCCCGGCATGTCGCACTATGTGGTGCCGCTGGCGGTGGTGGTGCTGGTGGCCCTGTACAGCGTGCAGCGCCATGGCACGGCCGGCATCGGCCGCTTCTTCGGCCCCGTGATGCTGGTCTGGTTCCTGGCCCTGGCCGCGATGGGCATCGTCAACATCGTCCAGTCGCCGGAAATCCTGAACGCGCTCAATCCCTGGCATGCGGCCCACTTCATGCTGGACAATAAATTGCTGGCCTTTATCGCGCTGGGCGCGGTGGTGCTGGCGATCACCGGCGCCGAGGCGCTGTATGCCGACATGGGCCACTTCGGGGCCAAGCCGATCCGCATGGCCTGGTTCCTGATCGCCTATCCGGCGCTGACCCTGAACTACCTGGGCCAGGGCGGCCTGCTGATCGCCGATCCCGGCGCGGTGGAAAACCCGTTCTACCACCAGCTCGGCAGCTGGAGCGTGATCCCGCTGGTGATCCTGTCGACCATGGCGGCGGTGATCGCTTCGCAGGCCACGATCAGCGGCACGTATTCGATGACCAAGCAGGCGATCGCGCTCGGCCTGCTGCCGCGCATGCGCATCCTGCACACATCGGAAAGCGAGATCGGGCAGATCTATATCCCGGCCGTCAACTGGCTGCAGTTGGCGGTGGTGCTGATCGCCGTGGTTGGCTTCGGCTCGTCGGACGAGCTGGCCGGCGCCTATGGCATCGCGGTCACGGCCACCATGATGATGACCACCGTGCTCACCTTCTTCGTGACCCGCTTCCGCTGGCGCCTGCCGCTGTGGGTCTGCCTGGCCGCGACCGGCTTCTTCCTGACGATCGATCTCATGTTGTTCGCGGCCACCACCACCAAGATCTTCCACGGCGGCTGGTTCCCGCTGCTGATGGGCGGCGTGCTGCTGACCCTGATGCTGACCTGGAAGCGCGGCCGTGGGCTGGTGTTCGAGAACCTGCAGAAGCACGCGATCCCGCTCGAGGCTTTCATGGAATCGCTGTTCGTGGCGCCGCCGACGCGGGTGCCGGGCACCGCCATCTTCCTGCGCGGCGAGAGCGACGGCGTGCCGCATGCGATGTTGCACAACCTGTCGCACAACAAAGTACTGCACGAGCGGGTGGTGTTCCTGACCGTGCACATGCGCGAGGAACCGTGGGTACCGTTCGAGGAGCAGATCGACATCGTCGACCTGGGCCACAACTGCTACCAGCTCAACATCCACTATGGCTTCAAGGACGAGGCCGATATCCCGGACATCCTCGACCGCTGCGGCGCGCTCGGCCTCTCGTTCGAGATGATGGAAACCTCGTTCTTCATCGCGCGCCAGACGGTGATCTCGGCCCCGGGCGGCGGCATGGCGCCATGGCGCGAGCACCTGTACGTGGCGCTGTCGCGCAATGCGCGCAGCGCGGCCGACTATTACCAGATCCGCAGCAACCGGGTGATCGAGCTGGGCACGCAGATCGAGATCTGAGTAGACCGCCTGCCTGCCGGCAGTCCGCATGCGTGACCACGCCGGCGCCACGATCACAGGGTCCGCGACGCTCGATGTCGGGCAGACCAATGGCTAGTTGACATGATTTTCTCCCGGAAAGATCACACGGCAGAAAAATGCTAAGATTGTTGACAATTTTTTACCGATGGCCAGGGGGACCTTTGGGTATGGTCATGCAAAACTGCAGATGCCTGACGCCATCAATTTCGTGAGAGTGAAGCAGAATCGTATCCGCATGAGGTGCCAACCAGGTTCCACGGGCCGCGGGTAAGTACGGCGATGCCTGCTACTTGGCCTGAAGACACTTGCCGCTTTCTGGACTTGAAGCCGAAACCGCCCCTCCTCACTACCCTTGCGGCTGGCAGTTATCAGGCCACACTCACGAAGATTCAGGTGACTATAGGAGATAAATCTTGTCCATGATCATTATTATGGCAACGTGCAACGGGGCAAAGACGTTGCCAAAAGTGTTGGAAGGATATGCGAACCTTGCACAACCTGCAGGCGGGTGGTCGGCCATCGTGGTGGATGACGGTAGCGATGACGCGACCCGTTCGATCGTCGAATCTTACGCAAAATTATTGCCGATCGAATACGTTCATCAGGAGCGAAGCGGCAAGAATGCCGCGCTCAACCGTGGCGTCGAGCTGGCGCTCCAACGTCGGCCGGCCGCCGAGTTGTTCGTGATGACAGACGATGACGCCACGCCTGAGCGCGGATGGCTTGTTGCGATGCAGGCTTGTATGCTGGAGAACGCTGACTATGACTTGTTTGGCGGTGCAATATTGCCCGATTGGGGCGCGCCACCTCCTGACTGGGTATTGCGTCACGTTCCACTTGGGCTAGCGTTCGCAATCACCAACTTCAGCGACGGCCCGATTCAGCCCGGCGCCATATGGGGGCCGAATATGGCGGTGCGCCGCAAAGTGTTCGACGCCGGACACCGCTTCAACCCGAATGTAGGACCGAACCGCGGTAACTATATTATGGGTAGCGAGACGGAATTCAATAAACGTGTCGTCGCCGCAGGCCATAAGGCCTGGTTCTGCAACAATGCGCGAGTCAACCATTTTATTCGTCCACATCAGTTGACCGAGGAGTTTTGCCTGGGTCGCGCTTTCCGCGGAGGACGAGGTACATGTCTGGAAACCGGCGATCTGACGCATTTCCCCACATTGTTTGGCGTACCCCGCTGGTTATATACGAAAAAAATGCGTCATGCGCTGCAAATCGCCTTGGCAACCTTGCGTGGCGATCGTGAAGCCAAGTTCAAGGCGCGCTTCCACTACCATCACACGCGCGGATTCTTGCATCAGGCACATGATCTGAAAAACGCAGCATCGCGGAAACAATGAGCTTGCCTTAGCGGGCTCAACCGGGCATCGCAAGACTGGATCGTTGAACGGATTGTGATATAGAACTTGCGCAGCAATCTACTCATGAATTGGATATTGGAATGAACGAATCATTTTTCCACGTCAAACGGCTGACTAAAGGGTTTGATGCTCGGGGAAAAGCGCATTGTGCTCTTGGCCACCAGATCGCACGAGAATCGGGTAATCCCGATGGCATCTACGTCGAGTGGAATTGGGATGGGAAGTGCTTAACTGCGCGCAACGACCGCTACGGGATGTTCCCGGTTTTTTATTACTCACGCGACGGGGAATTCGCGATATCCTCGTCCATCGATCAGCTTCTCAATGCCGGTGCCAGTCCCGAACTGGATGAAACGGCGCTGTCTGTATTCTTCAGGCTCGGTTTTTTTATCGGCGAAGATACACCTTTCCGCCACATCCGCGCACTGCCGCCAGCGGCAACACTGAGTTGGGATGGCGAGTTGCGTCTTGAACGCGCGACCAGGGCCCGTGGCGCCCCCAGTCGTGGCGAATCTCGCACATCTGCGCTCGACACCTATAACGAACTTTTCCGCTGTTCGATGACCCGGCGGGCTCCCTCCGATGCGAATTTCGCTGTGCCATTGAGCGGAGGGCGCGATTCACGACATATCTTGTTTGAACTGCTCCGCCAAGGACATAAGCCTGGTCGCTGCATTACTGCACTCCACTTCCCACCACGGGGAAACGAAGATGCGCGCATCGCTACCATGCTTACGCAAGAATTCGGCTTGAAGCATGACATCATTGCGCAATCCGGCTCATTTTACAAAGCGGAAGCGGCGAAAAATCCGTTGACTAGTTATTGCACCGATGAACACTCCTGGTATCTGGAGACAGTATCCAATATTCGCCAGCGAGATCGTGTTGTTTATGACGGTATTGCAGGAGATGTTCTTTCTCAAAGCGTTTTCCTGACAGAGGAGCGGCTGCGATTATTCCAGACCGCTACTCCCAACGAGATCGCAACACAGCTCCTTAGCAAAGCCGAGAGGAAACTCAGCAATCTTCTCACGCCGCAGTTATACCGGAACACAAGCCTGGAACTCGCTATCAGCCATCTGGAGAAAGAAGTAAAGACGCATCTGGATAGTCCAAATCCGGTCGGATCGTTCTTCTTCTGGAACCGTACACGGCGCGAGATTGCCTTGGTGCCATATGGCCTGATGGGAGATGTGCCAACGGTGTATGCGCCATTCCTGGATCATGATCTCTACGACTTCCTTACCGGACTGCCTGTAGAAATGCTGATCGATCATACCTTCCATACAGATACAATAAGCCGCGCATATCCCGCGCATGCAGGTCTTCCCTATGAAGACAAGGGTAAGCGAGCCGATTCGCCAGACTTCATGCGGCTTCATGCAGATTTTGGCAAACAGGTAGCCAAGCGCCTGCTGCTTCGCCCCACATCACGACTGATCAACAAGCGCTTTGCCCTTCCGCGCGCCATGCGGACCCTGTTCAGTTCAGCATTCAGCGCGTCTACGCACTGGTACAGTCCGTTAGCACTTTATCTCGACCAGCTCGATATCGCATCGCGTCGCTGAGCGCTGCGGAACGGGCACGTCTATTGCAGATGCCGGCGTGACAATTATCAGACAAATTCCAGACAGTTTCATAGGACTGATTCGATAAGGTACGAGGTTGCGTTACACAAACCTTATTTGCTTTTCCCAGTCGAGGACACCCCATGAAACTGAAGTTCCCCCTGATCGCAGCCTTCGCCGCCATGCTCGCCCTGACCGCCTGCGGCGGCGGCGGGAGCGACGACAACAAGCCAGCCGTCAGCAGCCCGGCGACGCTGACGAAGACCGACATCACGGTCGGCACCGGCGCCGAGGCGATCACCGGCAAGCGCGTCAGCACCCAGTACGTCCTGTGGCTGTACAACGACAAGGCGACCGACTTCAAGGGCGCGCGCCTGGAGGCAGGCGACCTGCCAGCCTACGTTATCGGTAGCGGCCGCGTGATTCCCGGCTACGACCAGGGCGTGATCGGCATGAAGGTCGGCGGCAAGCGCACGGTCCTGATCCCGTCCAACCAGGCCTACGGCCCTGCGGGCAACGGTCCGATTCCAGGAAACTCGGGCCTGGTGTACGAAATCACCCTGACCAAGGTCGAGTAAGCCATTCAGGCTTGACCAATGAGGTACCGGACCGGGGCGTTGCCCCGGTCTTTTTTTTGCGCGCACGGCTGACCTGGCGCACGGCCTGCGGGGCGGTGGCGGGCGATGCTCGGGGCTTTTCATGCCGAGCCGACCATGCGTTCCTCTTTCCAGTTTGCCGTCTGCCTGCTGCCCATCTGTCCCGGCGCCGCGTCCGCCGCACCCGCGCCGGCGCCAACCTTCCCCGCCTGCGTCGTCGTCGATCCCCTACTCGCCGCCGACCCGCCCGCCTGGCTACTGCTGGCGGCCGCGGTGCTGCTGCTCGGGGCCGGCCGCCTGGCCGCCTCGTGACCGGCGCGCGCCTGCGCTGGCGCAGAACGGCCCCGCTTTATTTGCGACATCGTTGAGATTCGCCGGCCTCCGGAAGGATCGATCATGTCCCTGCGCAAACATTTCTTAAATAAATTGTTGCTGGCTATATTGGTGTTGCCGGGCCTGGCCATGGCAGAGCCGCTCTACCGCATGACCTGGCTGCCGCAGGATTTCACCGCCGCCGGCCTCGACGGCGCCGGGCGGGTGGTCGGCACCGCGCAGGGCGGGGCGGCAGTGTGGTCGACGGGCGGCACCACCTACCTGAATTCGCTGCTGCCCGGCAGCGAAGGCCTGGCGATCAATAATGGCGGTTTCATCGTCGGCCGCGTGGGCAGCGACGCTTTCGTGTATGCCGGCGGCGCCTTCTCGATCTTCAACGTGCCACCGGCCTACGGCACCTGGGCCACCGCCATCAACGACGCCGGCCAGGTGGCGGGCTTCGGCGCCGTGGGCTTTTCCGAGACCTATGCCTTCCTGTACCAGTCGGGCGTGGTGACCCAGCTGGGCAGCTTCGGCGGCACGATCAGCGTGGCCAACGCGATCAATGCCAGCGGCCATATCGCCGGCTTCGCCAGCCGCGCCGGCGATGGCGACGATTGGGGCGATCCGCGCCGCACCGCCTCGGTCTATCGCGACGGCATCCAGCACGACCTCGGCTCGCTGGGCGGCTGGTTCAGCGAAGCGAACGACATCAACGACGCCGGCTTCGTCGCCGGCTGGTCCGGGCTCGAGGACAATTTCAGCGAGCGGCCCTTCCTGTTCTCGCCAGACGAGAATCGCATGATCGATCTCGGCACGCTGGGCGGCGTGTCCGGGCGCGCCAATGCGCTCAACAATGCCGGGGTGGTGGTGGGCCTGTCCGGCATCGGCAGCGTGGGCGGCTTCGGCTACCACGCCTTCCTGTATGGGGCCGACAGCGGGGCCGACGGCATGCTGGACCTGAATGCGCTGGTGGGCGAACGCGGCGACTGGCAGCTGGTGAATGCGCTCGACGTCAACGATGCCGGCCAGATCCTGGCCCAGGCCTGCAACGGGCTGGGCGACTGCCGTGCGGTGCGGCTCGACCTGGTCACTGCGGTGCCCGAGCCGGGCAGTTGGGCGATGCTGGGAACGGGGCTGGTGCTGCTGGGCTGGCATGCGCGCAGGCGCTTGCGCGCGCGCCTGCGCTGGATGGCGCCGACGCTCCTGATGGGATCGCTGACGGCGCCGCTGGCGGCGGCCGCACCGCCGGCCCAAGCGGCGCAGGACGCGCCGGGGCGGTTCCGGGTCACCTTCCTTCCGGCCGAACTCAATGCCAGGGCCATCAACGGCAAGGGCCATGTGGCCGGCAGCAACGGCGCGGCCGCCGTGTGGGATGGCGCCACCGTACGCGATTACGCCGCCCTGGCGCCGGGTTCGAGCGCGGCCGCCATCAACGGCCATGGCCACCTGGCCGGGGCCTATGTCGATGCCGCCCACGTGTTCTCTCCGGCCGGCCTGCGCAATGCCGGGCGCGGGGTGCTGGTCGGCTTCAACTCGGCGAGCGGATTGAACGAAAGCGGCGCCGTGTCCGGCAATGCCGCCTGCGGCGTCGGCGAGCGTGGCCGCGGCTTTGTCGTCGCCAACGGCATCACGCGCATCATCCCCACGTTCGGCGGCACCTGGGGCGGCTCCGCCGCGATCAACCGGCACGGCGCCGTGACCGGCACCGCATCGGTCACGGGCGACGCCTTCCCGGCGCCGCACTATCTCGCCTATGTCTACCGCGACCAGATCATGCGCAGCCTGGGCACGCTGGGCGGCAAGAACAGTAGCGCCTTCGACATCAACGATGCCGGCGAGGTGGTCGGCATCGCCGATACCGGCATCGTCGTCGACGGCAGCTACTTCATGGAACTGCCCTTCCTGTATGCGGGCGGCGTCATGAGTAGCCTGGGTTCCCTGGGCGGCAACTACGGTGCTGCCTGGGGCCTGAACAATGCCGCCTCGGTGGTGGGTTCCTCGACCGCGATCACGCCCGAGGGGCCGGCGTCGCACGCCTTCCTGTACGAAAAAGGCGCGATGCGCGACCTGAACGAGCTGGCCGCGCTGCCCACGGGCTGGGTCCTGGTCAGCGCGACCGACATCAGCGATGCGCGCCAGATCCTGGCGCAGGCCTGCAATCAGGAAGATTGCCTGTACGTGCGGCTCGATCCGCCGCCCTGCGGTTGCTGACCACTGGTCATGTGAACGGGCGCGTCCGCGCCGCCGGCGGCAGGCGGGCGGTAGTGTATCTTTGGAAGGGAGCAAGGGCAGCTATCCGGACCTGAACAGGAGGGCGCACGCCATGTTGCCGCAATGCGCGGCAGGTATGCTCATTCGAGCCAAGCCACCTGTCCATGGAAGATGCCCCGATGAGAATTCTGCTGGTAGAGGACGAAACCGAATTCGCCGACACGGTGCGCGGCGCGCTGGAGCGCGAAAAATACGTCGTCGACCATGCCGACCGGCTGGCGCTGGCGCGCGAGGCCAGCCGCCTGAATTCCTACGACCTGGTCCTGCTCGACCGAACCTTACCCGATGGCGATGGCCTGTCCCTGCTGCCGTCGCTACGCGCCGGCAATCCCGGCCTGCCCGTCATCATGCTGACCGCGCGCGGCGAAGTCACTGACCGCGTCGCCGGCCTCGACGAGGGCGCGGACGATTACCTCGTCAAGCCGTTCGCGCTCGAAGAACTGTTTGCGCGCATCCGCGCGGTGCGGCGTCGTCCCGCCGAACTCGGTCCCGAGGAAATCCACGTCGGCGCGCTCGTGTTCGATGTCGCCAACGACGAGGCGAGCGTGGCGGGCGTGCGGCTGGACCTCGCGCGGCGCGAGCTGCGCGTGCTGGCGACGCTCGTCAAGCGGCGCGGGCGCACCGTGCTGCGCGAATCGCTCGAACAGGCCGTGTATGGCTTCGACGACGCCATCCAGTCGAACACGCTCGACTCCCATATCTCGCGCCTGCGCCGCAAGCTGGCCGCCATCGATGCCGGCATCGAGATCCACGCCATCAAGGGCGTCGGCTACCTGCTGCAGGCGCGGCCGTGAGCCGCAGGCCGCCCTCGCTCAAGCGGCCGCTGATCGTCCAGCCGCTGCTGTTCCAGTTCGCCATCCTGTTCATCTGCTTCCCGCTCCTCGTCGCGCTGGCGCTGCGCGCCGATAGCGGTGGGCCGTATACCGACGAGCGGATCACGCCCGTCATCGCCGCCGCCATCGTGCGCGCGCAAGACGGCGCCCTGGCGCTGCGCATGACGAAGCAACTGGCCGCGCTGCGCGCCGAGACGCCGAACCTGTGGTTCGTGGCCGAGGACGACCATGGCCGCCGCCTCAGCTTCGGCCAGGTGCCGGCGCAATATGCAGCGGCCACCAGCCTGCTGCGCAATCTCTCCTACGGCCATGTGCGCGACCGCTTCGCGCCGCATGCACTGAGCGCCGTGATCCGCCGAGAAGACTCGCCCGCCGGTCCGGTGACGATCCTCGGGCATGGCAAGCTGACGCAGGTGGGCTTTACCGTCCTGGCGGCGTCCAACGTCGCCGCGCTGCCGATCTTTCTGCTGATGGTCCTGATGTCGCTGATCGCCATCCCCTGGATCGTCAGGCGTTCGCTGGCCGGCGTCGCCAGGATCGCCGCCGAGGCGGAATGCATCGACGTCGACCGGCGCGGCGTGCGGCTCAGCCAAGCGCAGGTGCCGAGCGAAATCGCGCCGCTGGTGCGGGCGGTGAACGATGCGCTCGGCCGCCTCGACGAGGGATACGAGCGGCAGCGGCGCTTCATCGCCTCCGCCGCCCACGAATTGCGCACGCCGATCGCGATCCTGCGGGTCAAGGTCGATGCCTCCCTGGACCCCGACACGCGCCGGCTCGGGAGCGACGTCGAGCGGCTCGCCAACCTGACCGAACAGATGCTCGATCTGCAGCGCCTGGATACGGCGCGGCGCGACGAAGAGATCGACCTGGCTGCGCTGGTGCGGCGCGTGGCCGCCGACCTGGCGCCGCTCCTGATCGCCGCCGACCGCTCGATCGAGGTCGAGGTCGATGCGGTGCAGACGGTGCGGGGTGACTCCGGGGCGATCGAGCGGGTGGTGACGAACCTGGTGCAGAACGCGATCGAACATGGCGGGCGTCACGTGGTCGTGCGCGTGCGGGGTCCGGGGTTCGAGGTCGAGGACGACGGGCCGGGTATTCCGCCGGAAGAGCGCGAGCGTGTGTTCGAACCGTTCCACCGCCTGCGGCCGCGATCGGCCGGCAGCGGCCTTGGCCTGCACCTGGTGCAGCAGGTGGTCGAGCGCCACGGCGGCCACGTGGCCATCCTCGGCGCGCCCGGCGGCGGCACGATTGCGCGCGTCGACCTGGCGCCGGCGCGGCCGGCTTCGCCGCGCACTCCATGATCCCGCAATCCCGCGCTGTTCTACTGTCCTGCATGGCGACGTTGTCGCCTCCGGCCACGCGGCCGGCCACCGAATGTCAGACAGGAGAACACTATGAATCGACCATATCTGGGCGCGGCTTGCCGCCCCCTCATGACGCTGGGCCTCGTGGCCATGCTGGGCGCGGGCCTGGCGGCATGCCAGTCGCCCGAGCAGCGGCGAGCCATTCATCTCGCCGAGGACACCGGCACCTGCGCCGATTTCGGCGCGCGCCAGGGTTCGCGCGCATACACCGAGTGCATGCTCTCGCAGCAAACCCGGCGCGACAACGAAAAGCTCAATGCGCTCGAGCGCCAGCGCATCTCGACCCAGAACAGCAAGGACAGCCTCGAGATGGTGCGCAAGATCGAGTGCGACCGCGAGGCCAGGAAAGAGCGCGAAGCGGGCCTGCGGCCGCGCCGCTGCGACTGACGAATCAGATTCCTAGCGCAGCATATCGATGTGCATGATGCCGTCTTCGTCATACGGTTCCGAGACGGTCTGGAAGCCGAAGCTGGCGTAGAAGCGCTCCAGGTATTGCTGGGCGCCGATGCGGATGCGGTGGGCGGGATACAGCGCCTCGGCCTGGCGGATGCCCTCGCCGATCAGGGCGCGGCCGGCGCCGATGCCGCGCGCGGCTGGGGTGGTGATCACGCGGCCGATCGACATCTCGTCGTACTTGGCGCCCGGGGCCAGCACGCGCAGGTAGGCGGCCAGGCTGCGCTTGCCATCGACGGTGCGCCAGCCCAGCAGGTGGTGGGCATCGAGGTCCTGGCCGTCGATGTCGGGATACAGGCAGGTCTGTTCGAGGATGAAGACGTTCTGGCGCTGGGCCAGCACTTCATGCAGGTCGAACGGAGAAAGGTCGGCGAAGCGCGAGAATTGCCAGTCGATCAGGCTAGGAGTGGTCATGGATGCGAAGCGATGGTTGTGAAGTGTGTGGCGGATGCTTATTCGGCGGCGGTCTCGTAACCCTCGAGCACATTGACCGTGTGGATGCCCAGTTCGGGACTGGCGTTGCCGCCCTCGAACACGAAGGCCGTCGGCAGGCCGAGGTGGGCGATGCGTTCGCCGATGCGCAGGAAGTCGCCGCCCTGCAGGCCGAAGCGCGGATCTGGTCCCTGCGCGGCCATATCGACGCCGAGCGAGACCACCAGCGCCTGCGGCCGGGTCATGGAAATCTTGAGACAGGCGCTTTCCAGCGCCGCGAACCAGGCGCCGCTGCCGCAGCCGGGCGCCAGCGGGATGTTCATCGTGTAGCCGGCGCCGGCGCCGCTGCCGGTTTCGTCGGCGTGACCCAGGTAGAACGGATAGGCGACGCGCGGGTCGGCGTGAATCGAGACGAACAGCACGTCGTTGCGGTGATAAAAAATGCTCTGGGTGCCGTTGCCGTGGTGGTAGTCGAGGTCGAGGATGGCAACCCGCTCCAGGCCGTCGTCCAGCAGGTGCTGGGCCGCCAGCGCGGCATTGTTCAAAAAGCAGGCGCCGCCGAAGAAATCGCTGCCGGCATGGTGGCCGGGTGGGCGCGTGAGCGCGAAGGTACCGCGCTCGCCGCGTTGCAGGGCGTGGGCTGCGTTGACGGCGCAGTCGGCGCCGGTCTTGGCCGCGATCCAGGTGCCGCCCGTGAGCGGGGTGCCGGCGTCCATCGAATACAGGCCGAGGCGGGCGCTGAAATTCTCGGGTTCGACATCGGCGCGCAGCGTGCGCACCGGCCACACTGCCGGGAAGGCGTCCTTGCCGGCATTGCGCGGATCGAGACCGATCCACTCGCTCCAGGCATTGCGCAGGAAATGCAGGTAGCGCGGGGTGTGCACCCGCTCGAGCGTCATGAGCGGCACGCCGTGCGGCGTGACGATGGCGCCCAGGCCGCGCCGCTCGCATTCCTTCAGCACGATGGCGACGCGCTCGGGTTTTTCGGAACAAGGCGCCAGCTCGCCGCGCTCGAGCGCGACGTGGCCGCGGCCGTCATGCTGGGCATGGTGTTCGTTGTAAAACGTGAGCAAGTGGTCCTCGCGGCTGCGGATTCGATCGGCGCCGCGATTGGCGCCTATCTCAGTTGTTGGAGCATAGCTTACTGCTGTTATACGCCGCAACAAAGTCGTCGAAGCTGCCGGTGTCCATCGCTTCGATGCTCACCTGCTCGGCGTGCGAGCCGGCCGCCATCTCGTCGAACAGCGCTTCCTCGGCCGGCATCAGGGGGCTGTCGCGGAAGGTGGCCGCATGCAGGCGGCTCTGCTGCAGGCCGAAGGCCGCGGCCGAGCCGAGCGCGCGCACTTCTTCCAGCACCCGCGCCGACGGGGTGAGCGATGGATCCTCGATCTTCGCCTTCTGCCTGGCCAGCGAAGCCTGGTGCACGTCGCCTTCGTTATGCCCGTCGTCCAGCAGCTGGGCCACCGGGCGGATGCGCTCGATCAGTTCCAGCGCCCATTCCTTCAACGGCACTTCGAGGCCGTCGCGGGTCAGGGTCAGGTCGGGGCGGCGCCCTTCCTTGACCGTGCGCGCGAAGTTACGCGCGTGCAGCTGGCTGTCGTGGGCGCTGATCAGGGGGCTTTCTTCGAGCGCGCAGAACAGCAGGAAGGCGTCCAGGAAGCGGCCGGTGTCCAGGGCGATGCCGACCGGCTCGAACGGATCGACGTCGAGGCAGCGCACCTCGATGTACTGCACGCCGCGGTTGCACAGGGCTTGCACCGGACGCTCGCCGGTGCGGATCACGCGCTTGGGACGGATGGTCGAGTAATACTCGTTCTCGATCTGCAGCACATTGGTCGACAGCTGGATCCATTCGCCGTCCTTCTGCGTGCCCAGTTTCGCGTAGGGCTCGTAGGGACGGTTGACCGCATCCATCAGGCTCGTGACATAGCTCTCCAGGCTGTTCTCGTGCGGACGCAGGCCGGACTGGGCGTCGTTCTGGTAACCCAGGTCGCTCATGCGCAGGCTGGTCGCGTACGGCAGGTACAGGGTGTCGTCGGACAGCGTCTCGAGATTGTGCTCGCGGCTGCGCAGGAAGCTGGTGGTCAGCGCAGGCGTCGCGCCGAACAGGTACATCAGCAGCCAGGAATAGCGGCGGAAGTTGCGGATCATCGCGATATAGCTTTCCGACTGGAAGTCGCGCAGCGCGTGGCGGCGTTCCTCGGCGATCCCTTCTTCTTGCGCGAACAGCTGCCACAATTGTTCCGGCAGCGAATAGTTATAGTGGATGCCGGCGATGCATTGCATCGCCTTGCCATAGCGCAGCGCCAGGCCGCGCCGGTACACGTGCTTGAGCATGCCGATATTCGACTTGCCGTACCAGGCGATCTCGATATCTTCCTCGGGCGGCAGTTCGCCCGGCATCGACACGCCCCACAACATCTCGTCGCCCAGCTTGGCATAGGCGTAGCGGTGAATCGCATCGAGGCGGTGCAGCGCCAGCGCGATGTCGTGCTCGGCCGGCGTGATGAATTCCAGCAGCGCCTCGGCGTAGTCGGTCGTGATGTGCGGGTGCGTCAGGGCCGAACCGAGTGCCGGGGAGTGCGGGGTGCGCGCCAGCTGGCCCGCCGCGTCGACCCGCAGGGTTTCGCGCTCGATGCCGCGCAAGCCCTGGCCCAGCAAGGCGCGGTGGTCGTCGTCGTCGAGCAGTGCCAGGCGGCGGTTGAATTGGTTCGACACAGTGTTTCCTTTCTTATACTGCCAGTTCGGTTGGTGCAGAGATTAACCGAAAATCGGACTGCGCGTTCGGGCGCCCCTCATTCAAGCAAAGGCGCAAGCCAGGGCGGCGCGCTGAAGGACTTGCGGGCCGGCGCCGGCGCCGGTGGGGCAGGCGGCTCGAAATCGGGCGATGGACCGGGGTCGTAGCCGGGCGGCAGTTCGCCGTCGAGCACGAAGTCGAATTCGAAGGCCGGTTCCCAGGTCGATACCGGTTCGGATGCGGCATTGAATGCGGCGTCGCCGTCGCCGTCGGCGTTTGCTCTGGCCGCGGCCTGCGGCGCATTGGCGCGCGTCGCCGGATCCTTCTCGGCCGCGAGCCAGCGGCCCATGCGGCGTTCCAGTTCGGCCAGCGGCAGCGCGCCGCCGCCGAGCAGGGCGTCGTGGAAGCGGCGCAGGTCGAACAGCTTGCCCAGCGTGGCGCGCGCCTGGGTGCGCAGCGCCAGGATGCGCAGCTGGCCGATCTTGTAGCCCAGCGCCTGGCCCGGGCGCGCGATGTAGCGGTCGACCTCGGCCTCGTTGTCGCCCGGCGGATTGGCGGTATGCGTGTTCAGGTAGTCGAGCGCCTGCTGGCGCGTCCAGCCGAGCGAATGGATGCCGGTGTCGACCACCAGGCGCGCGGCGCGGAACATCTCTTCGTTGAGGTGGCCGAACAGCGAGAACGGATCCTGGAACAGGCCGAGCTCGGGGCCCAGGCTCTCGGCATAGGTGGCCCAGCCTTCGCCGTAGGCGTCGTACCAGCCGTTGCGCCGGAACGCCGGCAGCGCGAGTTCCTGGGCGCGCGCCACCTGCAGGTGGTGGCCGGGCACGCCCTCGTGCAGGGCCACGGTGTCGACCTGCCAGATCGGGCGCGCGTTCAGGCGCGCCGTGTCGACCACCAGCGCGGCGGTGCGCGCCGCGCTGCCGGCCTCGTAATAGGCGGCCGGCTGGCCAGCGCCATCGCCGCCCATCGGCTTGACCACGATGCCCGCCGCCGGAATCACGGTCGCGACGCGGCCCAGCCGCCCCTGGGCCAGCGCCAGGGTGCGCCGGTAGCGGTCGAGCAGGGCCGCCGCGTCGACAAAGAACAGGCGCCGGTCGCTGCGCGCGAAGACGATGAATTCGGCGAAGCCGCCGCGAAAGCCCGTGCGCGGGATCAGGCCCTCGATCTCGGCGCGCAGGCGCGCCACTTCTTGCCGGCCGAGTGCATGCACCTGGGCCGGGGTCATCGCGGTGGTGGTGCTGTCCTTCACCAGCTGGGCGTACCACGCCGGGCCGCCCGGCAGCGCCGCGGCGCCGATGCTGTCGCGCGCGGTCGGAACGTAGTCCTGGCGCAGGAAGTCCTCGAGCTTGCGCAGGGCGGGCGCCGCCTGCTGTTCCAGGGCCGCCTTGCCGGCCGCGCGCAACTGGTCGCGCACCTCGGGGACGATGGTCGCCGGGATGCGCTGGAACGGCGCGCCGAGCGCACCGTCGGCGATTTTTTCGCGCAGCGCGCGCAAGGCATCCGGCACCGGCGCGATGGCGGTCCTGGGGATCGTCCAGCCGGCCTGTTTGCCGGCGCGCAGCTGTTCGATCAGGCCGTCGACATGAGCCGGCAGCGCCTGCAGGCGCGCCAGATAGGTGAGGTAGTCGGCGTCGTTCGCGAACGGCATCTGCGCGACCAGGCGCGGCAGCCGCACCTGCAGGCCATCGTAGGCGGTGATCGGGAGCGGATCGAAAGGACGCAGCGCGCCGGCGGCGATCAGGCGCTCCTTGTCGGCCACGAACAGGTCGTACGACACCTGGTCTTCGCCGTCCAGCTGCGCGCGGTCGATTTTCTGCGCCGCCGCCAGCATGGCGCGTTCGTGCCCGAGCGCCCCCGCGCGTCCCGCCAGCGAGGTGTCGCTCAAGAACGCGTTGTAGCGATGCTCGCCCAGGGCGGTGGCCTTCTCGGGCGCATGGCGCAACTGCCATTGCCAGTCGCGCTCGTAGAGCCGGGCGGCCAGCACGGACGGCTGCACGGGTGACTGCTCAGCGGACGCATCCTGGGTGACAGCAGGCGGCGCGGGCGGTATCACCGCAGCGGCGCCGCCATGCAGCGGCGCGAGCAGGACGAGGGAGGCGAACAGGATGCGCATGCATGCTCCGGAATCAGGACTGGTCATTTTAACAAGCCCATCCCGAGGGGTGCGCGCCCTAGGCACTGCGGCGGCCTCCGCTGACCCGCTCGATGCCGGCCAGGTCGCGCCAGCTCTGCACCTCGCCGTAGCCGCCTGCGGTCAACAGGCCGCGCACCGCCTCGGCCTGGTCGTAGCCATGCTCGAGCAGCAGCCAGCCGCCGGGTTCCAGGTGCGCGGCGGCGCCATCGGCGATGGTGCGCAGGTCGGACAGGCCGTCGGCATGGTCGGTGAGGGCGTCGATCGGCTCGAAGCGCAGGTCGCCCTCGTCCAAGTGGCGGTCGCCGGCCACGATATACGGCGGGTTCGAGACGATCAGGTGGAAGCGCTCGGCGCCGAGCGCTTGATACCAGTCGCTGCGCAGGAAACGCACGCGCGCGTCGTTGGCGGCGGCATTGGCGCGCGCGACGGCCAGCGCTTCTTCGCTGACGTCGAGCGCCGTGACGTCGGCATCTAGCCGCGTATAGGCGATGGCGACGGCGATCGCGCCGCTGCCGGTGCCCATGTCGAGCACGCGCTGTTGCGGCGCCAGGCGCTCCAGCGCGAGTTCGACGAGCAATTCGGTGTCCGGACGCGGGATCAGCACCGCCGGCGTCACCGTGAACGGCAGCCCGAAGAACTCGCGCTCGCCGACGATGTAGGCGATCGGTTCGCCGTCCAGGCGGCGCCGCACCAGCGCTTCCAACTGCGCCGCTTCTTCAGGCGTGAGCACGCGTTCCGATTGCGTGATCAGGGCCACGCGCGGCAGGCGCAGCGCATGGCATAGCAGGATGCGGTTTTCGAGCGGATCGAGCGGCAGCGACAGCCGCACCTGCCCGAGGGTGGCGCCGGCCTCGATCATGCCCGCTTGGCGCGGGAGTGGCGCAGCAGCGTCCAGCCGAGCAGCACGGTCAGCACCACGAACCAGACCGCCGACCATTGCGGGATCGCCAGGCCGAGGATGGTGTCGGTCGCGCCTTCGCACAGGCCGTCGGCGCGGAACAGCCACGGCAGGTATTCGGCGGTGGGGATCTTGTTGAGCATCGTCTCCATCGGATCGATGCCGCACGAGAAGCCGGGATTGGCGATCACATACAGGTGCTTGCCGACCGTGACCAGGCCGCCGAAGGCTGCCAGCAGGGCCAGGATCGTGGCTGCGCGCACCTTGCCGCCGATGGCGCCGACCAGGGCGCACACGCCGATGGCGAGGAACATATAGCGCTGGATCACGCACAGCGGGCAGGGCCGCATTTCCATGCTGTGCTGCAGATAGAGGGCGACGGCGATCAGCGCGAACGAGATCGACGAGATGGCGAACAGGATCTGGCGGTTGGTGGGCATGGATTTTTCTCGATGTGGACCGGTGCGGATGCGCTTCCAGTGATCTTCGGACCCGTCGTTCCCGCGCAGGCGGGAACCCAAGTTCGCCAGCGCATCGACTGCGGTAGATGACGATGGCGACGCGAATCAACTTGGGTTCCCGCCTGCGCGGGAACGACGTGCTTAGGCCAGCGTATGACGCGGGCGCCAACGGGAGGCAGGCATGCGCTTATTTTCGCATAAACGTTGCTAGCGACGCTTCGCCATTTTCAATCTGGCAACTTAACAATGACTTAAGTCACTCAGTTGCGTCAATCAGTCACCGAGCGCAGCCAGCAATTCGGCCTGGTGTTCCTGCGCCAGCGCTTCGGTCAGCTCCTTCAGGTCGCCGTCCATGATGAAGTCGAGCTTGTACAGGGTCAGGTTGATGCGGTGGTCGGTCAGGCGGCCCTGCGGGAAGTTGTAGGTGCGGATGCGCTCGCTGCGGTCGCCCGAGCCGATCAGGCTCTTGCGGGTGGCCGCTTCCTTCGACTGCTGCTCGCGCAGCTGGGCGTCCTTCAGGCGCGCGGCCAGCACCTTCATGGCCGAGGCCTTGTTCTTGTGCTGGCTGCGGTCGTCCTGGCATTCCACCACCAGGCCGGTCGGCAAGTGGGTGATGCGCACCGCGGAGTCGGTTTTATTGATGTGCTGGCCGCCGGCGCCGGAGGCGCGGTAGGTGTCGATGCGCAGGTCGGCCGGGTTGATGTCGACGTCCTCGACTTCATCCGCCTCGGGCATTACCGCCACCGTGCAGGCCGAGGTGTGGATGCGGCCCTGCGTTTCGGTGGCCGGCACCCGTTGCACGCGGTGGCCGCCCGACTCGAACTTGAGCTTCGAATAGGCGCCGTTGCCGACCAGGCGCACGATGACTTCGCGATAGCCGCCCAGGTCGGACGGCGACTCGGACACCATCTCGACCTGCCAGCGATTGCGCTCGGCGAAACGGGTGTACATGCGCAGCAGGTCGCCGGCGAACAGGGCCGACTCGTCGCCGCCGGTGCCGGCGCGGATCTCGAGGAAGATATTGCGCTCGTCGTTGGCGTCCTTCGGCAGCAGCATTTTCTGCAGCTCGAGCTCCAGGCCCGCCATGCGTTCTTTCGCGGCTTCGATTTCTTCCTGGGCGAAGTCCTTCATGTCGGGATCCTGCAGCAGCTCGCGGGCCGCCTCGGTATCCCCGAGCGCCCCCTGGTACTGGCGGTACACGTCGACCAGCGGCGCCAGTTCGGCGCGTTCGCGCGACATCTTGCGGTAGCTGTCCATGTTCGCGGTGGCGCCTTCGCTCATCAGGAGTTCATCCAGCTCGACGAGGCGGTTGGCGAGTTGGTCCAGCTTGAACAGCATGGAAGGTTTCATGGGCAGTCTCGGTATGAAGATGGTCGGATGGCCGCGGGAAGGGCCGGGTTGCGCGGGTTTGCGCGAGCTGGCGCGCATGGCGGGCGGGGCCGCCGGGAGAATCGGGCGCTAACGGCGGCCGCGGAACAGCTGCGGCAGCAGAGTGGCCAGGCGCGCGCGGTCGTCGCCCTCAGCCTGGTGCAGGGCCTGTTGCGGGCCGTGCAGGAACTTGGCGGTGAGGCCCTTGGACAGCGCTTCGAGCACGGCTTCGGCATCGTCGCCGCGCGCCAGCATCTTGCGCGCGCGTTCCAGCTCGGCCTGGCGCAAGGCCTCGCCCGATTCGTGCAGGTCGCGGATCACCGGCACCACGGCGCGGTCGCCCACCCAGTGCATGAAGGACTGGACCCGGGTCTCGATGATGGCTTCGGCCTGGCGCACGGCGGCCTGGCGGCTTTCCATGCCGGTCTGCACCACCTGGGCCAGATCGTCGACCGTGTACAGGAACACGTCGTCCAGGCGCGCGACTTCGGGTTCGATATCGCGCGGCACGGCCAGGTCGACCATGAACATCGGGCGGTGGCGGCGCGCCTTGACGGCGCGTTCGACCAGGCCCAGGCCGATCAGCGGCAGGGTCGAGGCGGTGCACGAGATGACGATGTCAAATTGCTGCAGATTGTCCGGCAGGTCGGCCAGGCGGATCGCGCGGCCGTTGTAGCGGGTGGCCAGCGCCTCGCCGCGCTCCATGGTGCGGTTGGCGATGGTGACCGATTTCGGGTTCTGGGCCGCGAAGTGGGCCGCGCACAGCTCGATCATCTCGCCGGCGCCGATGAACAGCACGTGCTGGTCGGCGATGCGGTCGAAGATGCGGTGCGCCAGGCGTACCGCGGCGGCGGCCATCGACACACTGTGGGCGCCGATCTCGGTGGTAGTGCGTACTTCCTTCGCGACCGCGAAGGTGCGCTGGAACATCTGGTGCAGATAGGTGCCCAGGCCGCCGGCGGCGTCGGCGGTGCGCACCGCATCCTTCATCTGGCCCAGGATCTGCGGCTCGCCCAGCACCATCGAATCCAGGCCCGAAGCGACGCGGAAGGCGTGGCGCACGGCGTCGTCCTGCGGCAGCAGGTAGAGGTGGGGGCGCAGCTCGGCGTAGTTGAGTGCGTGATAATGCGCCAGGAACTGGGCGGAAGCGTCCAGCGGATCAGGCAGCTTGATCGCCGCATACATCTCGGTGCGGTTGCAGGTCGAGAGGATCGCCGCCTCTTCGCCGCCGGTGGAACCCTGGCGCGCGAACCAGCCGCGCGCCGACTGCACCGCCGTGCCGATCTGGTCGGGCGCGAGCGCCAGCTGCTCGCGTAGCGAGACCGGTGCTGTGGTGTGGTTCAGGCCGACGGCAAGCAGTTGCATTTCGGGGGGAGGGCGAGGGTCAATGGACTAGCGCCATTATACCCTCTTGCCTTCAGGGTTTCAGGCGGGGCCGCCTAGGCGCCGAGCTTTTCCAGCCGATAGCCATAGCTGTAGACCGGCACAAGGCGGAAGCCGTTCTCTGGCCGCAGATGGAGTTTGTTGCGTACGCGCGAAACGTGGGTGTCCATGGTGCGCGACGGCACGTCGTTTTCGCGGACCCACACCGATTCGTGGATGTAGGCGCGCGACAGCGGGCGGCCGATATTCCTGAAGAACAGCAGCGCCAGCGAGAATTCTTTCTGGGTCACGTCGATCACCGAACCGTCCCTGAGCAGCCGTCCGGGACGGGTCTCGAAGGTGTACGGGCCGAACTGCAGCTGCTCGGCGCTGTTCTGCGACGGATAGGCGCGGCGCAGCAGGGCCGAGACGCGCGCCACCAGCTCGCCGCGGCGCAGCGGCTTGACCAGATAGTCGTCGGCGCCGGCGGTGACGCCGGCGATGATGTCGTCTTCTGCGTTATTCCCGACCAGGAACATGGTCGGCGCGGTGGACGCCAGCTTTTCCTTGGCACGGCGCAGTACTTCGGCGCCTTCCATATCGGGAACATTCCAGTCCATCACCAGCATGTCGGCACTGTCCTTGCGTAACTGTCCTAATAGTTCCTTGGCGCTGTCATACGATTGACAGCTGTGGCCAGCAGCGCTGAGGACCTGGCAAATCAGGTCAGCTTGGGGACGGTCTTGCTCCAGGACGGCGATCTTCATGACGGGCGAAATGTTGTGTGGTTGCCTATGTAGGAAGATTCCTACAAAGTTAAACCAAATATATCAGACTTTCACAAAACGATGCTACTGATAAACTTCGCTTGGACACCAAAAGGTGACATTTGTACTATAAGACTGTTGTGTTAAAGGGACCACGCAGAAAATCTCCCCATAGGCGTAGACTGAAATTTATATGTCATTCAGATAATGTAGAGGGGGAAATTATGTTGTTTACACGCAAAAACATCACTGTGTCCGAGGATCGCGTGCCCGTGAGCGGCGCCGAGATCGACACCACCCGCACCCGCTGCCTGGCCCTGGTCAAGAAACGCGCCGCCATCTCGGCGGCGGTGGCCGCGGTGCCGGTGCCCGGCCTCGACCTGCTGGCCGACATCACGGGCTTCGCCGCCCTGGTCGACCAGATCAATGCCGAATTCGGCCTGACCCAGAAGCAGATCGAGCGCCTGCATCCGCGCATGCGCGTGATCGCCTACAAGGCGGCGGCCTCGGTAGGCGGCATGCTGGTCGGCAAACTGGTGACGCGCGGGGCGGTGGCGCGCCTGTTCCGGGTCGTGGCCGGCCGGATGGCGGTCAAGACCACGGCCAAGATGGTGCCGCTGGCCGGCCAGATCGCGTCGGCGGCGATCGGCTATACGCTGTTCAAGCGCATGGGGGCGCAGCACGTGGAAGCCTGCGTGAAGGTGGTGCAGGAGCTGGAGCGGGCCGAGTCCGCGGGCGAGGCTCCGCAGCCGGTGGAGGAGAAGGATGACACGACCGCCACGCCGGTCAATGGCGGGGCGGTCAGCGGGCCGGCGAAAGAGCCGGTGCTGGTGATGTAACGTAAGGTTGGCGGAACCTGTAGGAGGCCGAGCCTCCCACAGGTTCAAGCCACCTTCGGAAAATCGACCACCGTATCGTTGATCCGGTTGAACAGATTCGTCAGGGTGATCGCCGTGATCGCCAGGGTGAGGTCGACGATCTGGGCGTCGCTCACGCCGGCCGCCTTCACCGCCTCGATCACGCCTGCATCCACGGTGCCGCGGGTCGTCACCAGGTGGCGCGCGAAGTCGGCCAGCGCATCTTCGCGGGCATTGCCGGTGGCCTGGCCCTGGCGCACGGCGGCCAGCGCATCGGGGGGCAGGCCGGCCATCTTGCCCATCAGGCTGTGGGCGGCCACGCAGTAGTCGCAACCGTTGACGGCGCTGACCGCCAGCTTGATGACTTCGATATCGCGCGCCGACAGCGTGGTTTTCTTGAGGCTGGCGTCCAGGGACAGCACCGATTCCAGGACCACCGGGCTGTTGCTGCCGATGTCGCGGTAGGCGTTCGGCACCTTGCCGACGGCGCCCTGGATGGCGCTGAACAGTTGGGCGGCGGCGCCGGTGGCGTCCGAGACGGGGTGGGAGGCGAGACGGGTCATGCTGAAGCTCCTTGTCAAAATATCGTTGGGTTTGCTTGGCTGGCTGTCCGATGTGTTGCAGCCATGAACCCAGTATAGGCAGGCCCATCGATACTTTGAATGCTCGCATTCAACTAAAAATTGCCCGATCGTCTCACTACTAATATGCCCGGCGCCAAAGAAAATGCCCGCACGGGGCGGGCATCGTCGGGCCAAGGGCGGCGCCGCTCAGGTATCCGGCAGCACCACGTTTACGTCCAGCACTTCCAGGTTGCCCTGGCGGTCGAGCGAGACCTTGATGTCGTCGGGATTGACCTTGACGTACTTCGAGATCACCGCGATCAGCTCCTGGTGCAGGGCCGGAAGGAAATCCGGACCGGCGCGGTTGGTCCGTTCGCGTGCGATGATGATCTGCAGGCGTTCCTTGGCGGCTGTCGCGCTCTTCTTTTTTTCGGGGAAGAGGAATGAAAGCAATGCCATATCACTTGGCTCCGAAAATGCGCTGGAATATGCCCGGCTTTTCGTAGTTGGTAAAGCGCAGCGGGCGTTCTTCGCCCAGGAAGCGCGCCACGACGTCCTCGTAGGCATCGGCCACGTCGGTGCCTTTGAAATGGATCGCCGGGTTGCCCTGGTTCGAGGCGTGCAGCACCGATTCCGATTCCGGAATGATGCCGATCAGCGGGATGCGCAGGATTTCCTGCACGTCCTGGTAAGACAGCATTTCATCCGCTTCCACGCGTTTCGGCGAGTAGCGGGTGATCAGCAGGTGTTCCTTGACCGGCTCGCTGCCGCTCTGGGCGCGGCGCGACTTGGCTTGGAGGATGCCCAGGATGCGGTCCGAGTCGCGCACCGACGAGACTTCCGGATTGGTGACCACGATCGCCTCGTCGGCGAAGGTCAGCGCCATCAGCGCGCCGTGCTCGATGCCGGCCGGCGAATCGCAGATGATGAACTCGAAGTCCATCTTGACCAGGTCGTTGAGCACGCGCTCCACGCCTTCTTCGGACAGGGCGTCCTTGTCGCGCGTCTGCGAAGCCGGCAGGATGAACAGGTTGTCGCAGTGCTTGTCCTTGATCAGCGCCTGGTTCAGGGTCGCTTCGCCGTTGACGACGTTGATCAGGTCGTAGACCACGCGGCGTTCGCAGCCCATGATCAGGTCGAGGTTACGCAGGCCGACGTCGAAGTCGATCACCGCCGTCTTGTGGCCGCGCATCGCCAGGCCGGTGGAGAAGCTGGCGCTCGAGGTCGTTTTGCCCACACCGCCCTTGCCGGACGTCACAACAATAATTCTTGCCACAAAAAAGTCCTTTACAGTATCTGTTCAGTTCGGGGATCAGGCGCGGGGTGCCGGAGCCAGCGATTGGATGTCGATCCGGTCGCCGACCAGCCGGATCTGCGTTGGCTGACGCGACAGGTCGGACGGAAAACCTTCGTCGAACGTGCGGTACACGCCGGCGATCGAGACCAGCTCCGGCTGCATCGACAGCGCGAAGATGCGGGCATCGGGGTTGCCGGAGGCGCCCGCCAGTGCGCGGCCATTGAGCGGCGCATACACGTGGATGCTGCCATCGGCGATCAATTCTGCGCCATTGTTGACCACGGCGGTGACGATCAAATCGGTGCCGCGCGCATAGATGCGCTGGCCGGCGCGCACCGGGGTGTCGATAATCATCGGCACGACGGCCGGGGCAGCGACCGCTTCCGGGGCCGGCGTCGGCGCGGGCGCCGCCGCTGCCGGAGCCGCGGGGGGCGCCGATTCGGGCGCGGCAGGGGCCGGTGGCGGGGCTGCATGGCCGCTGGCGCGTACGCCGCTCGAGCCGTCGTCCAGCGCCAGGCCCTGGGCCCGGATCGCTTCCACCATCGGCGGGCTGGCGCCGCGCACGGCGACCGCGTTCAGGCGGTATTTCTTGAGCAGCGACACCAGCGCCGCCCAGTCGAGTCCTGGCGCTTCGGGCGCGATCGCGGCCACGTCGATCACCGCGAACTCGTCCTCGAAGAAGTCCGATACGCCGCCGGTCATCTGCTCCAGCGCGGAGTCGATGGCTTCCGGGTCGGCCGAGTGCAGGATCGTGGAAATGGCAACGACCGTGGAAATCTTGATTTCGATGGGAAGCGTGGTTTTAGGCATAAAGCGGTGTAGTTGGCGTTGCGCTTGTGCATTCTACTGTGAAAATTGTAGAAAAGGACAGAAGCGCACGCATCATTCCTAACAGAAATTGAACGTTTGTCAGCAACCAAAAATTAAGTCATGCGCTAGATCAAACCCACACGATTGGCCTGTTGTTTTTGATGAATAAACTGCTAAGATTGCTGATGCTTTAACAGCAGCATGGGCTCCTCATTCCGTAACTTGAGGTTTTTATCGATCCCATGCACAAAGTCCGCCATCACAGAATGACGGGCCGAGTCCGAGGGAATTCTGAATGTTGCCGGCCGCGGCCGGCTGAACGGAGATTGAACATGGAAGACGTAGTCATCGTCGCCGCCGGTCGTACGGCCGTCGGCAAATTCGGCGGCACCCTTGCCAAGATTCCAGCCGCCGAACTGGGCGCGCAAGTGATCAAGCACCTGCTGGCCAAGACCGGCATCGCCCCCGAATCCGTCAGCGAAGTCATCATGGGCCAGGTGCTCACCGCCGGCGTGGGCCAGAATCCGGCGCGCCAGGCCGTCATCAAGGCCGGCCTGCCCGACATGGTGCCCGGCTACACCATCAACAAGGTCTGCGGCAGCGGCCTCAAGGCCACCCACCTGGCGACCCAGGCGATCCGCTGCGGCGACGCCCAGATCGTCATCGCCGGCGGGCAAGAGAACATGAGCGCCTCGCCGCACGTGCTGGCCGGCTCGCGCGACGGCTTCCGCATGGGCGACGCCAAGCTCACCGACACCATGATCGTCGACGGCCTGTGGGACGTCTACAACCAGTACCACATGGGCGTCACCGCCGAGAACGTCGCCAAGAAATATGATATTTCGCGCGCCGAGCAGGACGAATTTGCGCTGCAATCGCAGCTGAAGGCCGAAGCTGCTCAAAAAGAAGGCAAGTTCAAGGACGAGATCATCCCGGTCGAGATCGTGACCAAGAAGGGCACGACCGTCTTCGACACCGATGAATATCCAAAAGCGGGCAGCACCCTCGAGGCGCTGGCCAGCCTGCGTCCGGCGTTCAACAAAGAAGGTTCGGTCACCGCCGGTAACGCTTCCGGCATCAACGATGGCGCCGCTGCCGTGATCATGATGAGCGCGGCGAAAGCGAAAGAGCTGGGCCTGACCCCGCTGGCGCGCATCAAGGCCTATTCGTCGTCCGGCCTCGACCCGTCGATCATGGGCATGGGCCCGGTGTCGGCCTCGCAGCTGTGCCTCAAGAAGGCCGGCTGGACCCACGAAGACGTCGACCTGATGGAAATCAACGAAGCCTTCGCCGCCCAGGCCATTGCCGTCAACAAGCAGATGGGCTGGGACACGTCCAAGATCAACGTCAATGGCGGCGCGATCGCCCTGGGCCACCCGATCGGCGCTTCCGGCGCCCGCGTGCTGGTTACCCTGCTGCACGAAATGATCCGCCGCGACGCCAAGCGCGGCTTGGCGAGCCTGTGCATCGGCGGCGGCATGGGCGTGGCGCTGGCGGTCGAGCGCGACTGACGCTGGCCTGACGAGAGTAGCGACGGCCCGCCTGGCGGCGCCGTCGGTTTCAAGCAATGTGAAATGACACAATAAAACTGGAGAAGACAATGGCTCGAGTAGCATTAGTAACCGGCGGCATGGGCGGCCTGGGCGAAGCGGTGTGCATCAAGCTGGCCGCATTGGGATATCAGGTCGTCACCACTTTTTCGCCAGGCAATTCCAAGGTCGACTCCTGGCTCGGCGCCATGAAAGAGCAGGGCTATGACTTCAAGGCCTATGCCTGCGATGTGGCCGACTACGACGCCGCCCAGGAATGCGTGCGCCAGGTGATCGCCGACGTCGGCCCGATCGACGTGCTGGTCAATAACGCCGGCATCACCCGCGACATGACCTTCAAAAAGATGGACAAGGTCAACTGGGACGCCGTGATCAAGACCAACCTCGATTCAGTGTTCAATATGACCAAGCCGGTCTGCGACGGCATGGTCGAGCGCGGCTGGGGCCGCATCATCAATATCTCGTCGGTGAATGGCCAGAAGGGCGCCTTCGGCCAGACCAACTACTCGGCGGCCAAGGCCGGCATGCATGGCTTCACCAAGGCGCTGGCGCTGGAAGTGGCGCGCAAGGGCGTGACCGTCAACACCATCTCGCCGGGCTATATCGGCACCAAGATGGTGATGGACATCCCGAGCGAAGTGCTGGAAACCAAGATCATCCCGCAGATTCCGATGGGGCGCCTTGGCAAGCCAGAAGAGGTGGCGGGCCTGGTGGCGTATCTGTCGTCGGACGAGGCGGCATTCGTTACCGGCGCGAATATCGCCATCAATGGCGGGCAGCATATGTCCTGATCGTCAGGGCAGTAGCTTCAGTTCCTTAGCACGTCGTCCCCGCGCATGCAGGGACCCAAGTCTCTTGTGTAGCCACTTTGTTGTGCATAAGTGGTATGCGTGAAAACTTGGGTCCCCGCCTGCGCGGGGACGACGTTTTTTGCGCTAGCGGGACGTCATAAAATGACGGTCGATCGATCACTTATCGGAGCAACCCATGCACACCTTGCCCCACGGCGGCCTCGCCCTGTCCAGCCTCGACGAACAGCTGCTGCTCCCCGGCACCAAGGGCTTGCCGCTGCGTGAACCGCTGCGCCAGGGCGCGATCGGCGTGCAGGGCTGGAACGTATTGCGCGGCGATACGAGCTACCCGGTCGCCGTGCTCAGGGAATCGGGCCTGCGCCACAACCTGGCCTGGATGCGCGCCTTCTGCGAGCGCCACGGCGTCACCCTGGCGCCGCACGGCAAGACCACGATGAGCCCGCAGCTGTTCGGCGCGCAACTGGCCAATGGCGCCTGGGGCATCACCCTCGCGACCGCGATCCAGGTCCAGGTGGCGCACCGCTTCGGCGTGCGTCGCGTGCTGCTGGCCAACCAGCTGGTGGCGCGCAGCGATATCGACGCCGTGCTGGCCCTGCTGCATGGCGATCCGGATTTCGAGTGCATCGTGCTGGCCGATTCTCACGCCGGCGTGGCGCGCCTGGCGCAGGCGGTCGCCGCGCACAGGCTGGCGCGTCCGCTGTCGGTGCTGGTCGAGCTGGGCCTGGCCGGCAAGCGCGCCGGCTGCCGCACGTCGCAGGAAGCGATCGAGGTGGCGCGCGCTGTCGCGGCAGCCGATGGCCTGGCGCTTGCCGGCTTCGAGGGTTACGAAGGCCTGCTCGTCAGCGACGACCGCGCCGCCGACCTGCGCCAGGTCGACGATTTCCTGGCTCAACTGGTCGCCCTCGTGCGCGGCGCCGATGGCGAGGGCCTGTTTGCCGCGCCCGAGATCCTGGTGTCGGCCGGCGGCTCTTCCTATTTCGACCTGGTGGCGCGGGGTTTCCAGGGCGTGGACGGCCTGTCACGTCCGCTGCGCCCCATCCTGCGCAGCGGCTGCTACCTGACGAGCGACCATGGCATGTACCGCCGTCATATCGACGAGCTGAATGTGAGGGAAGGCGGGCAGGACGGCTTGCAGGAAGGGTTACAAGAAGGGCTACGGCCGGCGCTCGAAGTCTGGAGCATGGTCCAGTCGCGCCCCGAACCGAACCTGGCCATCCTCACCATGGGCAAGCGCGACGCTTCCTATGACGCCGATCTGCCGATCCCGCTGTACACGGCGCGCCCCGACGGCGATGCGACGCCGGCCGCGCTGCCGCCCGGCTGCACGATCTTCAAGATGAACGACCAGCATGCCTACCTGAGATTGCCGGACGGCGACCCGCTGTGCGACAGCCTGGCGGTCGGCGACCTGGTCGGCTGCGGCATCTCCCACCCCTGCACCACCTTCGACAAGTGGCCGCTGCTGCTGGCGGTCGACGACGCCTACACGGTGCGCTACGCGCTCAATACCTTCTTCTAAAAGCGGCTGTCGGTACGCTACAATCGGCTTCTTGAATCACTGCCAACAAGAGCCGCCATGCCCGTCACGCCGCCGTCGCTGTTCCCGCCGATCCAGCCCATCCGCCACGGCATGCTGGCGGTCGACGAAACGCACACGATCTACTGGGAAGAAGTCGGCAATCCGGACGGCATCCCGGTGCTGTTCCTGCACGGCGGCCCCGGCGCCGGCCTGTCGCCCCAGCACCGCCGCTTCTTCGATCCGCGCGCCTACCGCGTGATCCTGTTCGACCAGCGCGGCGCCGGCAAGTCGACGCCGCTGGGCGAGTGGCGCAACAACACGACCCAGCTCCTGATCGAGGACATCGAGCGCCTGCGCGAGCTGTTCGGCGTCAAACAGTGGCTGGTGTTCGGCGGCTCCTGGGGCTCGACCCTGGCGCTGGCCTATGGCCAGGCCCATCCCGAGCGCTGCCTGGGCTTCGTGCTGCGCGGGATCTTCCTGTGCACCCAGGCCGAGGTGGACTGGTTCATCAACGAGGTGCGCTGGTTCTATCCCGAGCTGTACGAACAATTCGTGGCCCCGATTCCGCAAGAAGAACGGCACGACCTGCTCAAAGCCTATGCGCGCCGCCTGCTGTGCCACGATCCGGATGTCTACTGGCCGGCCGCGCGCGCCTGGAGCCGCTTCGAGGGCCGGCGCGTCTTTTTGCTGCCGCAGCCCGAGGAAGTGGCGAACGATACGCTCGACCTGGGCGTCGGCCGGCTCGAATCGCACTACATGCTCAACGGCGCCTTTTTGGAAGAAGACCAGCTGCTGCGCGACCTGGCGCGCATCGCCCATCTGCCGGCGGTGATCGTGCAGGGCCGCTACGACGTGATCTGCCCGCCGCTGTCGGCCTGGCGCCTGCACACGGCGTGGCCGGGGTCGAAGCTGGAGATGATCGCCGATGCCGGCCATGGCGCGCTGGAGGCGGGGATCGCGCGCGCGCTGGTGGCGGCGACCGAGCAGTTCAAGCGGCTGCGCCGGTTTGAATGAGAAGGGGTGGGATGCTGCTGGCTGTTACACTATGCTTTAGAGGTACCAGGCACATTACAACAATTCGAAACGTGTTCTTATGAATATCCAGATCAGCGACATCGGCCACGTCATCCAGCTGGCGATCGCGCCGGTTTTCCTGCTCACCGGCGTGGCCACCAAGCTGACCGTGCTGACCAACCGGCTGGCGCGCATCATCGACCGCACGCGTGTGCTCGAGGACCGGCTCAAGGTCAGCCCCAATGCCGAGTTTTCCAGCGAACTCGAACTGCTCTACCAGCGCTCGCACCTGATCAACTTCGCGATCGCCTCCAGCACCGCCTGCGGCCTGCTGGTGTGCGTGGTCATCGCGATGCTGTTCGCGGGCGATACCACCGGCATCCCGCTCGACCAGTACATCGCCGCCTGCTTCGTGTTCGCGATGATCGCCCTGATCAGCAGCTTCGTCTATTTCTTGCGCGAGATCTTCATCGCATCGAAGTTCATGCGCATGCAGCACCAGGCCATCATGATGCTGCAATCGCCACCACCGCCGCCGCCAGCGTCGCCAACTGCGCAGCCTTGAGCGCGGCAAGAAAGAATCCCATGCACGACTACCAACGCCCTCCGACCCTGCACCGCTACGCGCTGCGCACCGAACTCGAAAACGCGCTCAAGACCGGCCAGTTCCGCCTCGAGCCCAATGGCGGCTTCCTGCACGTCGCGTTTTCCACCGTCTGGGACAAGCGCCTGTTCGACATCATCACGCCGAGCGACGCCTGCCTGGTGATCCACAATACCGAGGAATTCGGCGAACGCCTGCACCGCGCCGTGCAGCGCCTGCTGCCCAACTGGGCCGGCATCGACGGCGCCATCGAGTACGGCACCCGTTCGCCGCTGGGCGCGGCCTTCACCAAGAGCCTGGGCCAGTCGCGCGAAAAGGAATGGCAGTTCGCCTGGCGCCCGATGTCGCCCGGCGCCAGCCTGAATCCGGTGGTGGTCAGCATCGGCAGCATCGAGAGCTTCGCCGAACTGCGCGACCGCGAAAGCCACCTGGCTTGATGCGCCTTCGGGTCGTTTAGACGCACGACTCCAGAAATTCGCGGTGTAATGCCGCGATGACTACTTCCGCCTATCCCAACGCATTTCCCCAGTTATTGGCGCCGCTCGATCTCGGTTTCACCACCCTGAAGAACCGCGTGATCATGGGCTCGATGCACACCGGGCTCGAGTACCGTTTCTACAACTACGGCAAGCTGGCCGCCTTCTACCGCGAACGCGCGCGCGGCGGCGTGGGCCTGATCGTCACCGGCGGCATCTCGCCCAATCGCCAGGGCTGGCTGCTGCCCTTCGGCGGGACCCTGAACTCCCTCTTCGACGTGCCCAACCACCGGCGCGTCACGCGCGCGGTGCACGAGGAGGGCGGCAAGATCCTGATGCAGATCCTGCACGCCGGCCGCTACGGCTACCAGCCCTTCGTGGTGTCGGCGTCCAGCATCAAGTCGCCGATTTCGCGCTTCAAGCCGAAGGCCCTCACCGAGGCCGGCATCGAATCGACGATCCGAGCCTACGTGCGCTGCGCAACGCTGGCGCGTACGGCCGGCTACGACGGCGTCGAGATCATGGGCAGCGAAGGCTACCTGCTGAACCAGTTCCTGTGCGCGCGCGCCAACCGCCGTACCGATCGCTGGGGCGGGCCGATCGAGAACCGCATGCGGCTCGCCGTGGAGGTGGTGCGCCGCATCCGCGCCGCGGTCGGGCCGGATTTCATATTGATGTACCGCCATTCGGTGCTGGACCTGGTCGATGGCGGCAATACCTGGGACGAGATCGTGTTGTCCGCCAAGGCGCTGGAAGGCGCCGGCGCGACGATCCTGAACACCGGCTATGGCTGGCATGAGGCGCGCATTCCCACCATCGTCACCTCGGTGCCGCGCGCCGCCTTCGCCGAGATCGCGGGGCGCTTGCGCAAGGAAGTCGGCATTCCCGTCGTAGCCTCGAACCGGATCAATGTGCCGGCCGAGGCAGAACGCATCCTGGCGCGCGGCGACGCCGACCTGGTGTCGATGGCGCGGCCTTTCCTGGCCGACGCCGATTTCGTCGCCAAGGCCGCTGCCGGCCGCAGCGACGAGATCAATACCTGCATCGCCTGCAACCAGGCTTGCCTGGACCATACTTTCTCCAACCGGCGCGCGACCTGCCTGGTCAACCCGCGCGCCTGCTACGAAACCGAACTGGTGTTCCGCAAGGCCACCACGGTGCGCCGCATCGCGGTGGTCGGCGCCGGGCCGGCCGGCCTGTCGGCGGCAACCGTGGCGGCCGAGCGCGGGCACCAGGTGACCCTGTTCGATGGCCAGGACCGCATCGGCGGCCAGTTCAATATCGCAATGCGCATTCCGGGCAAGGAGGAATTCGCGGAAACGATCCGTTATTTTGGCCGCCGCCTCGAACTGCTGGGTGTCGACACTCGCCTGAACTGTCGGGTCACGCGCGAGCAATTGCTGGCGCAGGGTTTCGACGACGTGATCGTGGCGACCGGCATCCGCATGCGACAACCAGCGATTCCCGGCATCGACCATTCGATGGTGGCGAGCTATATCGACGTGCTCAAGGGCGGCCGTCCAATCGGTGCGCGGGTGGCGATCATCGGCGCCGGCGGCATCGGTTTCGACACCGGCGAATTCCTGGTGCACGATCCTCGGGTAGCGCTGCCGGTGCCGGCGGGGCACTGGATGAAGGAGTGGGGTGTCGACCCGGCGGTGGCCACGCCCGGCGGACTGGCGCCGCCCGTGCCACCGCATCCGCCGCGCCAGGTCTGGCTCCTGCAGCGCAAGACCACGCGGCCCGGCGCCGGCCTGGGGAAAACATCGGGCTGGGTGCACCGCGCCACGCTCGCGCGCAGTGGCGTGACCATGCTGGCCGGCGTGCAGTATGACCGCATCGACGACGCCGGCCTGCACATCACGGTCGGGGGAGAGGCGCGCCTGCTGGAGGTGGACAATGTGGTGATCTGCGCCGGGCAGGAAAGCCTGGTGGAACTGATGCCGGCCGAAGGAGACACTGCTGGACCGCGCTTCCACAAGATCGGCGGCGCGGCGCTGGCGGCGGAGCTGGATGCGAAGCGTGCGATCCGCGAAGGGGCAGAGCTGGCGGCTCGGCTTTGAGGGGGAGGGTGGTGAGCAGGCGAGCTTGGGTCCCCGCCTTCGCGGGGACGACGTTGATTAATACGGCGGACAATGATCGGCTAACACTTTAGCCAATTACCTCGAAAGGTCGTCCCCGCCCTCGCCGGGCGCCTTGGCGGGGACCCAAGTCAGCCCGAAAACCCGATCGTCCCCAGGCGCCGCAAGCGCATGGTTTACTTCTTGCGCACCACCACGCAACCGATCGAATACCCCGCGCCGAACGAGCAGATGACGCCATTGGCGCCCGCCGGCAGGTCATCCTGGTATTTGTGGAAGGCGATGATCGAGCCGGCCGACGAGGTGTTGGCATAGCTGTCCAGGATCACCGGCGCTTCGCCTGGCTCGGCATCGCGGCCCAGCAGGGTGCGCACGATCAGCAGGTTCATGTTCAGGTTGGCCTGGTGCAGCCAGTAGCGCGCGACGTCCTTCGTTTCCAGGCCGGCCGCCGTGAGCGTGTCGGCGATGGTGGCCGCCGCCATCGGGCAGACTTCCTTGAACACCTTGCGGCCCTGCTGGCGGAACAGTTTATCCGGCTGGCCGATGCCGGCTTCGTCGAAGCGGTTCATGAAGCCGAAGTTGTTGCGGATATTATTCGAGAAGCTGGTCTTGAGGCGGCTGTCGAGGATTTCCCACTGGTGCGCGCCGCTTGCCGTCTCCGCGGCCTCGATCACGATCGCGGTGCAGGCGTCGCCGAAGATGAAGTGGCTGTCGCGGTCGCGGAAGTTCAGGTGGCCGCTGGTGATTTCAGGGTTCAGCACCAGCACCGCGCGTGCGCGGCCGTTACGCACCGCATCGACCGCGGTGGCGATGCCGAAGGTGGCCGAGGAGCAGGCCACGTTCATGTCGAAGCCGAAGCCGTCGATGCCCAGCGCTTCTTGCACCTCGACCGCCATCGCCGGATAGGCGCGCTGCATATTGCTGCAGGCGACCAGCACCATGTCGATGTCCTGCGGTTCCTTGCCGGCGCGTTCGAGCGCTTCGCGCGCGGCGGCCACGCACATCTCGGCCTGCACCGAGATCTCGTCGTCGGCCCGTTCCGGGATGCGCGCCGTCATGTGGCTCGGGTCCAGGATGCCGCTCTTTTCCATCACGTAGCGCGACTTGATGCCCGACGCTTTTTCGATGAAGCCGCTGCTCGACGGTTCCAGCGCCGTTACCTCGCCCGCTGCGATTTGCGCGGCATGTTCCTGGTTGTGCAGTTCGACATAGGCGTTGAAGGCTGCCACCAGCTCGTCGTTCGAGATGGAATGCGGCGGGGTAAACAGGCCGGTGCCGCTGATGACGACAGGTTTCATATTCAGCAAACTTTCAGGGAAAATAAGCGGGGTTGTCCGCAAGATGCGCCGATTCTACACGCTCGGCGCATGCCTGGGAATCGGCTGCCGCAGGGAGCTCGCAGGGAGCTCGCAGGGAGCTTATTCGCCCTTGTGCCCTTGCTGGGCCAAGGTGGTGGAGGGCTCGGCGCGCTTGGACAGCACCACTTCCTGGCCCTTGAGGTGGCGCAGGGCCTGGGCCAGCTGGAAGTCGTCCGTGCTGCCGTAGTCGAGCGGCTTGCGGGTGCGCGCCTCGGCGAGCAGGCGCGTCTGCTCCTCGATGTCGTCCTCGCGCGTGGCCACTTCCGGGCCCGCGCCGTTCGACAGGTGGTGCCGCAGGTCGGCTTCGCGCATGCGCAGCGCATTCAGGCCGTCGCCTTCCAGCGTTTCGTCTACGGGCAAGTCGGGCACGATGCCGCGCGCCTGGATCGAGCGCCCGGCCGGGGTGTAGTAGCGCGCCGTGGTCAGCTTGACTGCGGCGTCGCGTCCGATCGGGCGGATGGTCTGCACCGAGCCCTTGCCGAAGGTCTGGCTGCCCAGGATGGCGGCGCGCTTGTAGTCCTGCAGGGCGCCGGCCACGATCTCGGAGGCCGAGGCCGAGCCGGTATTGACCAGCACGACCATCGGCAAGTTCTTGAAGCTTGGGGGCAGGGTGGCCAGCGGGTCGGCGCCGCTGCGCAGCATGTAGAACTCGGGCCGCGCATAGAAGCGCTGGCGCGAATCGGCCAATTGGCCGTTGGTCGACACGATCTCGGCGTTCTTCGGCAGGAACGCGGCGGCAACGCCGATCGCGCCCTGCAGCAGGCCGCCCGGATCGTTGCGCAGGTCGAGCACCAGGCCTTTCAGGTCCGGGTCTTCGCGGTACAGCGCCTGCAGCCTGGCGGCCATGTCGTCCACGGTCGGTTCCTGGAATTGCGCGATGCGCAGCCAGGCGTAGCCCGGCTCCACCATCTTCGCCTTGACGCTTTTTTGCACGATCTCGCGCCGCTCGATGGTGAATTCGAGCGGCTCGGGCGCGTCCTTGCGCGCGACCGTGAGCGTCACGCGCGTGCCCGGCTCGCCGCGCATGCGCTTGATGGCGTCGTCGATCGGCGTGCCCTGGACCGGGTGGCCGTCGATGCGGGTGATCAGGTCGCCCTCCTTGATGCCGGCATGGTAGGCCGGCGAATCTTCCATCGGGGTGACGATCTCGATATAGCCGTCCTCGCTCACGGCGATCTCGATGCCGACGCCGACGAAGCGGCCCTCGGTGCCCTCGCGCAGCTCGCGGTAGGCGCGCGGATCGAGGTAGGCCGAATGCGGGTCGAGCGAGGCGACCATCCCGGCGATCGCCTCGGACAGCAGGGCCTTGTCTTCTACCGGTTCGACATAGGTGGACTTGATGACACCGTAGACGTCGGCCAGCTGGCGCAACTCGGCGATCGGCATGCTGGCATCGACCGGCGGCTTGAAGGCGAGGGCGGAGAATTGCATGGTCAGGCCGACCCCGGCGATCACGCCCAAGCCGACGAGGCAGGAATTCTTGAAGGTGGAACCCATGGTGTTGATCCGTTGACGCACGCGTTGCGCACCGAACCGGCAGGCGCGAGCTTATGCCTGAGGTAGCGCAAGGCCAGTATAAACCGGTTCGTGCACGGCTGCGGGCGGCGGCGCAAAAGCTATTAACCTGGAAATACGGTGGGGGAGGGGGCGGGGAAGTTGTTGCACCCGGTCTTACGATGGTAAGTAATTGTAAGAGTAGGAGGGCGTGCGGATGAGGCAGCCTATAGTTGAACCAGTTTTTCTCTCTCTCCACTCTTGAAGTGGTCTTTGCCCGCGGCCTCCACCGCGGGCTTTTTTCTTTCCGGTCCCGTTTTCGCACATGGTGCGATCTAGTCGGCTGCCTCTGCACAGATTGTACATTCCCCCATGGGCTGCACCTGTCATCCTGTTGTCATCTCCCAACACATGCATACGCGAAAACACATGTGTGCCGTGTATCGAAAAGTAAAAATCCGTGCGCCGTCAGCGAGGTTTATTGCCTAACCGCTAGAATGATTTTTTTGCCGACCATCCGGCCGGAACCGATTCACCCACTGCAATCGCACTGCAAGTAAGGATTTATCACGTGAAGCGACACCTCCTGAGCACCCTGACCCTGTCCCTGATGGCCGCCGCAGTTGTCAATGCCGCACCGGCCATGGCCGCCGCCGCCGATACTGCACCGGCCACCGCCGCCACCGCCTCCGCGCCGGCCGGCGTCATCTCGGGCATCGACACCCAGTACATCGACACCAGCGTGCGTCCGCAGGACGACTTCTTCACTCACCTGAACGGCAAGTGGCTCAAGGAGACCGAGATCCCGAGCGACCGTTCGAGCTGGGGAACCTTCATGAAGCTGCGCGAAGACACCACGCCGCAGCTGCTGGCGATCATCGAGGCAGCGCAGAAGGACACGGGCGCCAAGGCCGGCACCGAGACCAAGAAAATCGGCGACCTGTACGCCAGCTTCATGGACGCCGAGCGCCGCGAAACCCTGGGCTACAAGCCGCTGACCGGCGAGCTGTCGCGCATCCGCGCGCTGAAGGACAAGAAGGGCATTCCGGCCCTGGCCGCCCACCTGGCCAAGATCGGCGTCTCGAGCCCCTACGGCATCTACGTCGGCCAGGACATGCGCGAGTCGACCAAGTACGCCACCTACATCAGCCAGAGCGGCTTGGGGCTCCCCGACCGCGACTACTACCTGAAGCTCGACGACGCCAAGCTGGCGGAAGTGCGCGCCAAGTACCAGCAGCACGTCGAAAAGACGCTGGCGCTGGCCGGCGAGAAGAACGCCGCGGCCCAGGCCAAGGCCATCGTCGACTTCGAGACCGAGCTGGCCAAGGTGCAGTGGACCAAGGTCGAGAACCGCGACCCGGTCAAGCGCTACAACAAGATGAGCGTGCTTGATCTGACCAAGCTGGCGCCGGGCTACGACTGGAAGGCGGCCCTGGGCGCCGCCGGCGTGGGCAACAAGCTTGACTACATCATCGTCAACCAGCCGAGCTACTTCACGGGCTTGAATGCGTTGCTGGGCAAGACCGAGCTGGCGACGCTGAAGTCGTACTTCGAATGGCAGCTGCTGCGCGAATACGCGCCCTACCTGTCGAAGGCCTTCGTGGACGCGGACTTCGCCTTCTACGGCACCGCGCTGACCGGCGTGACCGAGCAGCGTCCGGACTGGAAGAAGGGCGTGGCCACCGTCGAAGGCGCGCTGGGCGAGGCGCTCGGCAAGCTGTACGTGAAAGAACACTTCCCGGCCGAGCGCAAAGCGCGCATGGAAGAGCTGGTGAAGAACCTGATCATCGCCTACGGCCAGTCGATCGACAACCTGGAGTGGATGAGCCCCGCGACCAAGAAGGAAGCGCGCGCCAAGCTGGCCAAGTTCACGCCGAAGATCGGCTATCCGGACAAGTGGCGCGACTATGCGCGCCTCTCCATCAAGCGCGACGACCTGGTCGGCAACGCGATGCGCGCCTCGACCTTCGAGTACGAGCGCAATATCGGCAAGCTGGGTAAACCAATCGATCACACCGAGTGGGGCATGACGCCGCAGACCGTGAACGCGTACTACCGCAGCACGATGAACGAGATCGTGTTCCCGGCCGCGATCCTGCAGCCGCCGTTCTTCGACATGCGCGCCGACGACGCCGTCAACTATGGCGCGATCGGCGCCGTGATCGGCCACGAGATCGGCCACGGCTTCGACGACAAGGGCAGCCAGTCGGACGGCGACGGCAATCTGCGCAACTGGTGGACCGCCGAGGACAAGACCGCGTTCAAGGCGCGCACCGACAAGCTGGTCAACCAGTTCAACGGCTACAGCCCGCTGCCTGGCTATAACGTCAACGGCGAGCTGACCCTGGGCGAGAACATCGGCGACAACGCCGGCCTGGCGATCGGCTACAAGGCCTACCAGATCTCGCTGCACGGCAAGCCGGCGCCGGTGATCGACGGCCTCACCGGCGACCAGCGCTTCTTCATGGGCTGGGGCCAGGTGTGGCGCTCGAAGATGCGCGAAGCGCAGCAGATCAACCAGGTCAAGACCGATCCGCACTCGCCGGGCCAGTTCCGCGCCAACGGCACCGTGCGCAATATGGCCGAGTTCTACAAGGCCTTCGACGTCAAGCCGGGCGACAAGATGTACCTGCCGCCTGAAGAACGCGTCATCATCTGGTAAATTAGTCCGACAGCGGGCCGGCGTCACGAGCGCCGGCCCGTTTTGCATTGCACTCACAATAAAGAGAGAGAGAGAACATGAAACGTCATCTGTTCAGCGCTGCCGCACTCGTGCTGGTAGCTTCGTTCGCGCACGCCGGATCCGGCGCCGCCGCCCCTGCCACCCCTGCCACGGCCAGCGCAGCCAAGGCGGGAGCTTCGTCCGGCATCGCCACCCAGTACATCGATGCCGGCGTGCGTGCCCAGGACGACTTCTTCGCCCACCTGAACGGCAAGTGGCTCAAGAGCGTCGAGATCCCGGCCGACAAGTCGACCTGGGGCGCCTTCCACCAGCTGCGCGACGATACCCTGCCGCAGCTGCGCGCCGTCATCGAGAAAGCCGCGATGGAACGCAGCGCCGCCAACGGCACCGAGGCGCGCAAGATCGGCGACTTCTACGCCAGCTATATGGACGAGGCGCGCCTGGAACAGCTGGGCGCCAAGCCGCTGGCCGGTGAGCTGGGCAAGATCGCCGCGATCAAGAACAAGAACCAACTGCCTGCGATGTTCGCCCACCTGGGCCGCATCGGCGTCAACGTGCCCTTCGTGTTCTTCATCCACCAGGACGCCAAGGATTCGACCAAGTACGTGGCCGACCTGTACCAGGCCGGCCTGGGCATGCCCGACCGCGACTACTACCTGAAGCTGGACGACGCCAAGCTGGCGGACACCCGCGCCAAGTACCAGCAGCACGTCGAGAAGATGCTGGCGCTGGCCGGCGGCAAGAATGCCGCGGCGGATGCGAAAGCCATCGTCGAGCTGGAAACCGAGCTGGCCAAGGTGCAGTGGACCAAGGTCGAGAACCGCGATCCGATCAAGACCTATAACAAGGTTGAACTGGACAAGCTGGCCGCGCTGGCGCCGGGCTACGACTGGCAGCAGTGGCTGAAGGCCTCGGGCCTGCAGGGCAAGGCCGACTACCTGATCGTCAGCCAGCCGACCTACCTGAAAGGCTTTGCTGACGTCCTCGATCGTGTTCCGCTGGCAACCTGGAAAGCCTATCTGCAGTTCCAGACCGTGAACGGCTACGCCAACTACCTGTCGAAGGCCTTCGTCGACCAGCGCTTCGCCTTCAACGGCACCACCCTGGCCGGCATCCCGCAACTGGAACCGCGCTGGAAGCGCGGCGTCTCGACCCTGGAGTCGAGCCTGGGCGACGCGGTCGGCAAGCTGTATGTGGCGAAGCACTTCCCGGCCGAGCGCAAGGCGCATATGGAAGTCCTGGTCAACAACCTGCTGGCCGCCTACAAGGAGTCGATCGACACCCTGGACTGGATGAGCCCCGCGACCAAGAAGGAAGCGCAGGCCAAGCTGGCCAAGTTCACGCCGAAGATCGGCTACCCGAACAAGTGGAAGGAATACACCGCGCTCACCGTCAAGCGCGATGACCTGGTCGGCAACGTGATGCGTTCGCGCGAAGTGGAGTACAACCGCGAACTGAACAAACTCGGCAAACCGATCGACCGCGACGAATGGGGCATGACGCCGCAGACCGTCAACGCCTACTACAACCCGGAACTGAACGAGATCGTGTTCCCGGCCGCGATCCTGCAGCCGCCGTTCTTCGACGCCAATGCCGACGACGCGGTCAACTACGGCGGCATCGGCGCCGTGATCGGCCACGAGATCAGCCACGGCTTCGACGACCAGGGTTCGCAGTACGACGGCGACGGCAATATGCGCAACTGGTGGACCGAAGAAGACGGCAAGCGTTTCGGCGAGAAGACCCGCGCGCTGATCGCGCAGTACGCCGCCTTCAGCCCATTGGAAGGCTATCACGTCAACGGCGAACTGACCCTGGGCGAGAACATCGGCGACAACTCGGGCCTGGCGATCGCCTACAAAGCCTACAAGATCTCGCTGAAGGGCAAACCGGCGCCCGTCATCGACGGTCTCACCGGCGACCAGCGCTTCTACATGGGATGGGGCCAGGTGTGGCGCACCAAGATGCGCGAGCCGGCGCAGATCGCCCAGATCAAGACCGACCCGCACTCGCCGGCGCAGTACCGCGCCAACGGCACCCTGAAGAACCAGCCTGGTTTCTATGAGGCGTTCGGGGTCAAGGCGGGCGACAAGATGTACCTGGCGCCGAAGGATCGCGTGATCATCTGGTAAGCGATCCTGGATCGGCCACCGGCAATGTCCCTTATCAAGACCTTCGATGTGTTGCGAATCGTCCTTGCCGGCAAGCGGCGCCTGGTTGCCTGAAGCACAGGCTACCAGGCGCTGCGATCACTTTGCCAGGCTCGAGTAGCTGCAGGACTTGTAGACGCCATCCTTCGGATTGCCGAAGACCGTGCTGGTGCAGGGGGTCTTGGCAGTGATGACCTTGGTCTTGTAGTAGCCGGGAGCGCCGAAGCGCACTTCACGGGTGCCGGTGAAGGAGCAAGTACCGCCTTCGGGCGCACAGACCCTCCAGGTAACCGGGGCCGATGGCGCCGATGGTGGAGGGGCCGGCGGCTGTGTCGTCGAGGTCGCGCTCTCATAGGCGCCGATATCCATGGCGCCCGAGGCCGGACGGGTCTCGCTGGCTGCCGTATGCTTGTACTGTGCGGTAGGCGCCAGGCTGAAGCCGGATGCCGATTTGCCCGGCGCGGTAGCAGCGCCGATCACGAGCGCATTGGCGGTAGGACGCAGGTCGAACTGCGCACGGTTGACGAAGCCTGGCGCCACAGAGCGGAAATTGCTTTTCTGAACAGCGCTCGCCTGGCCGGTCACCGTACCGGTACCACCGAAGATATTGTTCTGAATCAGGGCTGCCTTCGTCACCTTGCCGCCGATCAGCACGAACGTGCCACGCGAGCTGTCCTCGTTCAGGAAGGTGTTGTTGACCACGTACAGGTCTTGCCCTGGGTTGGTCGCGCCTTCCAGTCCATAGGCCAGCATGCCCGGGTTGTTGTGAGCCGACGGTTGATGGATCACATTGCCGATCACATACGATGTGCCACCGTTCGGCAGGTCGATCTCGTAGCTCGGCTTGCCGCTCTTGGTCGAACCGGTCTGGCCGGACGGCGTGCTCGAGAAGCGGTTGTAGGTGATCGTATTGAGCTTGGCGCGCGACTTCAGGTTGTGGCCGACGTTGGCGTCGTGCGAATAATTGAAGCGGAACAGCAGGCTGGCGATATTGCCGATGTACAGGTTGTGCGAATAGCCATCGCCATAGCCGTTATAGCCAAACTCGCTGTACTCGATCACGACATTGCTGTTGGCGTTGGCGCCGGACAGGATGCCGTTCTCGTTATCGTGCAGGAAGGACGAGCGCAAGGTGAAGTTGGTGCCTTCCAGGCGCAGTGCGGCGCCGTTCTTGTCCGGCACCCTGGCGCCGTACATCTCGACGTTCTCGACGATGATATTGTTGCCCTTGACGACCCAGGTCGCCTTGCCTTGGGCATTCTTACCGGCGGCATTGATCTTTGGACGGCCATTGACGCCGCGGATGGTCAGATCATGGACGGAGATCGCGCACACGTCGCCACTATAGGTCTTACCTCCCTGGATCTCGATGATATCGCCCGCCTTGGCCTTCGCAAAGGCGGCGCAGGGCGCCGCGTAGGTCTTGCCTGGGCCCACGGACAGGGTGGCGGCTGAGGCGCTGCCAACGGCTGCCAGCGACATCAGCAGCGCGGCGTTCAAGCGAAAGGCGTGGTGTTTGGTCGAAGCAGAGTTGCAGAATTGCATGATATTTATCCTGTAAAAAATTCCGATTGGAATTTGTTCCGGTTGGAAAGTTTTGAAGGATACGATATTTACGACGGCCTACTTGTAACTAATTGTGACAGTGCATTATGGAAATATTTAACAAATATACATTCACTAGCATGTCTGCAAACTATTTCTTGCAAGAATTTTTTGTAACAGAATCGTAGTGTTTATATACACTCTTCTATTTCTTTTAGAAAAGAATTTGAATATGTAATCCCGGAAATTAAAAGATCTGAATTAACACAGGTAAATGTTTCGAAAACGTGTGGGTAAAGGACCATCGCTGGGGGAAGCCAGCAAGCTGGCAGGGGTAATGGATGGCCCAAGGAAGGCAGAATGATGTTCGGAGAGAAAATCGAACTGGTAGTTTGAAAGAGGTCTCTACCAAAAGCTGATGTCGGAATAATTTACAGGGAGCACCTGTCAGTAACTGGTGCTTTGCGCTAATTAGTTGATTTTTATCGATAAATTTCTTACCGGCATGAAACTTGCATTGATATCAAACATAGCATTTTCATACTAAGGGGAAACCGTGCGTAAATTTATTGGATCGATTCTTATTGTCATGGCGACAATGGGGCTGGGAGCGCAGGCTGCGGTTGCCGCACCGCTCGTCGCAGCTGGCTCCACCTATTCCTTCTATCTGCAAGGCGAGGAAAGCGATAATGCCTATACCGGTATTGCCGCATTCGATGGCGTGGCGGAACAAGGTTTTCGCAACACCGGTGCGTTCACGGTGAACGAGTCCGAAACAGATCTTGGCAATGGTCAATCGCTCATCAGTATACAGATTCGCAGTGTCGGTGATTTATTCCCGTTCTTGGGAGAAACTGCGATCTACGGAATCGGCCTTTTCGATTTTCCGCTGATGCTGACCAGCGCGGTTTCCCTGTATGAGGCCCGCGTTTCTTTCCTCGATGCCGGTAATAAGGTGCTGGTCGATAGCGGCAATCTCGCCGGTGACGTTTATCAGAATAATCCCTGGGACGGTTATTTCCCGGCGACGAATGACGCCTTCGGTACCGAGGGAGTGGGCGGTCTCGGCGTGCTGGGAATTAACTTCGATTTCTTCGTGAGCACCGAACCGGCCGCAGTCCCCGAGCCGGCTGGCGCGCTGTTGATGGGGCTTGGCTTGATGGCCATGCTGACCATGCGTCGCCGCCGTTCGCAGTGATCGAAACGGGCTTATTGCTGGGTTGCGCTGCAACAACGTTCATGATCTTTGAAACAAAAAAGCACCCAATCGGGTGCTTTTTTATTGGAGCCGTCGCGCGTCTTATTTGACGGCGGCCACCATGTAATCGACCGCGGCCTTGACCTCTGCATCGGGGATGGTGGCGCCGCCTTTTGGCGGCATGAAGCCGGTCTTGCCCTGGAAGCCCTTGATCGCGTGCTCGTACATCACGTTGGCGCCCTGGCCGAGACGCGCGGTCCACGCTGCCTTGTCGCCAAACTTCGGCGCGCCGGCAATGCCTGCGCCATGGCAGGCGATGCAGGCCGAGTCATAGGCTTTCTTGCCGAGGTCGGCGCTGGCAATGGCTGGCGCGGCTGCCGGGGCAGCGGCAGTGGCCGCGGCTGGAGCGGGCGTTGCGGCCGGGCTTGCTGCTGCTGCTGGTGCTGTGGCGGTAGCGGCGGCGTCGGCTGGAGCCTCGGCGGCGGCCGGGGCAGGCGCGGGTTCGGCCGGTTCCTTGAAGCTGGCGCCGCTCTTGTTGGCCATGAAGACGACGGCGCGCTCGACCTCGAGATTGTCCAGGTCCGGATTGCCGCCCTTGGCCGGCATCGCGCGGATGCCTTCGATGGCGTGCTTGAGGACGGTGTCATAGCCTTGCGCCAGGCGTGCGCCCCAGGCGCCGTTGTCGCCGGTCTTTGGCGCGCCGGCCATGCCGCTATCGTGGCAGGCCGCGCAGGTGGCGGCATAGACGGCGCCGCCGGCCTGCAGCACGCGCGGCGCATTGGCGTCGACCAGGATGAAACCTTCTTCGGAGACGGGGCGGATACGGTTGGAGATCGCTTCGGCGCTCTGGCTGTCGGTGCCGGCGCCGGTGGTGGCGGTGCTGGTCACGAAGACCACCAGCAAAATAATACCTAGAACGATAACCAGGAAAAATGCCGTGACGGCAACGACGAGCTGCTTTGGCGTGCGGATGAGGGATTGATGTTCGTTGTGTGCGTCGCTCATGATTTCCTTAATTCAATTAAAAAAACCAGCCACTGGGCACTGCGATTTAGTGGCTTTTTGCAAATGCCGTCAAGCATCTTATTATAGTGTAATCCTGCTTTGGTGTAGGGGTTTTTCCGCCTCTCCCCATGGACGTACTTGCGGAAAGACTGTATCCTTCGTCACACCTCCAGCGCGGCTGTAGCTCAGTGGATAGAGTATTGGCCTCCGAAGCCAAGGGTCGCTGGTTCGATCCCAGCCAGCCGCGCCATTCCGGCATCATTGCCGTCGTTTTTCCTTCCCCTCCCGATCGTCCCGCATGCGCCGGCATGCCGCCGCCTCGCGTCCGTACTCTGCCGTCATGCTGGCTTGCGCACTTTTGTGTAATGGTGCATGCGCACAATTGACATTGCTGGTTGTTGACTTTAAGGTAAGTAGTAGTTGGCAGGTTCTTCATTGCCGGCAGGCCTGATCCGGCACTACCGCGTGCCACGCGCGACGACCTTTCCGCGCATGCGCCGCACTCTTGAAAGAGGACCTTCCATGACTCTCGACCATGGTCTTCGCCACCGTGTCGCCCTTTTGCGCTTCGTCATGATCTTCGGCGTCATCATGCTGCATACGCCGCAGTACGTGCCGATGGCCGAGATCGGCGATGGCTGGTTCGATGCCACCAAGGCCTTTTTCCAGCTCGCCGTGTTTCGCGCCACCGTCCCGGTGCTGACCGTCATCTCCGGCTTCCTGCTGTTCGGCGCCGCCCTCGACCGTGCGCCGGCGCGCCTGTTCAGCAAGAAGGCGCGCACGATCCTGCTGCCCTTCCTGTGCTTCAACCTGCCGCTGGTGCCGCTGGCACTGGGAGCGCAACTGTTTGCTGGTGTCGAGATGTCCGCGCAATTGTGGCCGTTCGAACCGATGGCCTGGCTCAATGCGGCCTTCGGCCTGACCGCTTCGCCCATCAACTACCCATTGAATTTCTTGCGCGACCTGCTGGTGCTGATCCTGCTCGCGCCCGCGTTCGGCTGGCTGCTGCGCAATTACGCCTGGCCGGGCCTGGTGCTGGTGTCGGTCGTGTTCTTTAATAACTATGACGGTGCGCTGGTGCTGCGCGACCTGATGGCGGTGCTGTTCTATATTGGCGGCATGGCCGCGGTGCGCGGCTGGAACCTGCGCCTGCTCGACCGTCATGCACTGCTGTGCTTCCTGTTATTCCTGCTCGCCTGCGCCGCCATCGTGCATTTCCGTGTCGCGAACACGACCTATCTGCGCCTGGTTGCGCCATTCCTGATCTGGCCGGCCACCGCCTGGCTGGCGTCGTCCCGGCTTGGCCCCTGGCTGGTCGGCATGAGCAAGTACAGCTTCTTCATGTTCCTGGCGCATGCCCCGCTACTGCTGCTGACCTGGCTTCTGTACAGCCGCTATGGCAGCGCCTTGCCATACCCCGTGTACTGGCTCATGGCGCCGGTGCTGGTGACGGCCATCCTGGTCGGCGTCTACCGTATCGCCGCCGTCCTGATGCCGCAGCTGTTTCCTCTGCTCATCGGCGCAGGACGGCGTGCGCGCCAGCCGGCGCCGGCCGCTGATGCCATACCGGTGGTGGATCAGCCCCAGGCCGCCGGGGCGAAACTCTGCGACACACACTTGCTATAAATCAATATTGGCTTTAAAACAATAGCGCACGATATCCATCGTTGCGCTGCATACTGTTGAGTCGATGCTAAAATTTCTTTCCCATATCGCAAGTGGGTGTTACCGCTGGTGTTGTACCCGTGTTGCATTGACCTGACGCCGCAGTGAACCGTCGTTGAGTCCGGTTATGTTTCCATGCTATATTGACTGTTAAAAATATAGCAAAAAACTGCATCGCAAACGATGTATAAAAGACACTATTTAACAATTCTTGTTGAGATTTAGTTGTGGAGGCGACAAGTCATCGAGCTTACACAGCGCTGACTTACCATGGCGTGCAACCAGCTGGCAGCTGACGCCGCCAAGAAAGTGTGTCGCCAACGCTATTGCATTAAAGAAATCTGCTCAGCCCTGCGCACGGCAGATCTAGCAATAAAGAAACAAATCTCAATCTTTGCTATATTGATAATGTTGCGCAGGAAATTTTGTTAACCTGGAGGCGGACGACGACGTCGTTTGTTGTAAATACAACAGGTCCTGGCGAGCGCGACACGTTATAGCTATTGTATGAGACCATGCGCGCGCTGCTGTCGATGTAGCTGTTGCCTAGTGGTCGTTTTTTGCCAACTCAGCAAGCAGTGAAGCAATAATAAATTCTGGGGAATAACATGTTTCGGATCTCTAACCACTACGTGTCGAAGATCGTATTCGTCCTTCTGTTTGTAGAGATGTTGATCCTGCTTGGCGCCGCTTATGCCGGCGCCGCCATGCGTTTTCTCGACGTTGGTGCGCCGGTGACGGCCCTGCAACTCGATCACTTCATGGCCTCGGCGATCGCCTTCGCGGTGGCGGTGAGCTTCAGCATGAGCGCCATGGGCATGTACCAGCTCGATTTCGACGAAGGCCTGCGCCATCCCTTCCTGATGAAGCTGATGCCCGCCTTCCTGATGGGCTTCCTGATCCTGACCCTGGTATTCTATATTGCCCCCGATCTGTATTTCGGCCGCGGCATCCTGCTGCTGGTGTTCGGCTTGGCGGCGGTCGGCATTTTTACGGCGCGCATCATCTTCTTCAAGACCTCTGAAATGCGCCTGATGCAGTCGCGCATCATGTTCCTCGGCAGCGGTCCGCTGGCCAAGGAGTGCAGCGAGCTGGCGCAGAAAAAGACCAGCTACCACCGCTACAATATCGCCGGCTTCATCCCGGTCGCCAGCGAAGAGGTCTGCGTGCCTACAGGCAACCTGCTCAAGGTGCGCGACGGCGATTCGCTGGTCAAGGTCGCCAAGCAGTACGGCGTGCAGGAAATCGTGGTCTCGGTACAGAACCGCCGCGGCAGCTTCCCGATCAAGGAGCTGCTCGACTGCAAGCTGCAAGGCCTCAAGGTCACCGACGCCGCCACCTTCTTCGAACGTGAAACCTGCCAGATCCGGGTCGACTCCCTGCAGCCGAGCTGGCTGGTGTTCGGCGGCGGCTTTGACCAGAGCTATATCCGCACCTTCATGAAACGCGGCTTCGACCTGGTGTGCAGCACCCTGATCATGGTCATGACCCTGCCGATCATGCTGGCGGCGGCGATTGCCGTCTGGATGGAAGACCGCGGCCCCGTGTTCTATTCGCAGGAACGGGTCGGCAAGGACGGCAAGATCTTCCGGGTGCACAAGTTCCGCAGCATGCGCACCGATGCCGAAAAAGGCGGCAAGCCCCAGTGGGCGGCCCAGAACGATCCGCGCGTCACCCGCGTCGGCAATTTCATGCGCAAGACCCGCATCGACGAACTGCCCCAGGTGTTCAATGTGCTCAAGGGTGACATGTCCTTCGTCGGCCCGCGTCCCGAGCGTGCTTACTTCGTGGAGCAGCTGATCGAGGTGGTGCCGTATTACAATGTGCGCCATAGTATCAAGCCGGGCATCACCGGCTGGGCCCAGGTCCGTTACGGCTACGGCTCCTCGGCCGAGGATGCGCTGCAAAAGCTGCAGTACGACCTGTACTACGTCAAGAACAACAGCCTGTTCCTCGACGTGCTGGTCCTGATCAATACACTCAAGGTCGTGCTGTTCCGCAGCGGGCGCTGATGACCACGCCCCGGGCAGCACCGGGGCCAGGCATCGGTGTGGCCTCCTTACCCGGATTTTTTCAATGCACGTTCTCATGGATGGCGCACGTTGACCAGCATTGCCGTCTATAGCTACAGCGTCGCAGCCATCGGTTTCCTCCTGCTGATCGGTCTCCTGCTGACGATCTGGCGCGGCCGCAGCCACGTCGCGCCGGTCGCGATCGCCTGCGCGCTCACCGCGCTCTGGTCCGGCGCCCTGGCCCTGGAAGCCGCGTCCGGCCTCGGGCTGTGGTCGGTCTGGACCGACAAGCTCGAGATCCTGCGCAGCGGCGCCTGGTGCGTCGTACTGGTTCTGTTACTGGGCAACTACCGCGATCCGGGCAGCCGCTGGCCATTCGGCCTGCGTACCTCGGTGTTCGCGGGAAGCATGGTCTACCTGGGCCTGTTGCTGGCGACGGCGCTGATGCGCACCGACCTGATGCTCAACATCGACGGCCTGCTGCCGAACGTGACGGTGCGCGTGTGCCAGGCGGTGCTGGGCATGCTGCTGGTCGAGCAGGTGTACCGCAACAAGACGGTGCAGGAGCGCTGGGCCATCAAGTTTGCCTGCCTGGGCATCGGCGCCATGTTCGCCTACGACTTCTATATGTACAGCCAGGCGATGCTGTTCCACGAAATGCACCAGGACACCTGGGCCGCGCGCGGCATCGTCAATGCCCTGGCCATGCCGCTGATCGGCACCGCGGTCAAGCGCGGCACCTCGCGCGCCAATGCGCTGGCGCTGTCGCGGCGCGTGATGTTCCATTCGACCGCGCTGTTCGGCTCCGCGCTCTACCTGATGGCGATGGGCTTCGCCGGCTACTACCTGCGCTACTTCGGCGGCAGCTGGGGCGGCGTGATGCAGGTCGTGTTCCTGTGCGGCGCGCTGCTGGTGCTGGCCGGGACCCTGTTCTCGGGCACCTTCCGCGCCTGGCTCAAGGTCTTCATCAGCAAGCATTTCTACAGCTACGGCTACGACTACCGCGAGGAATGGATGCGCTTCACGCGTACTCTGTCCGAGCATAGCGCCAATATCGGCGAGCGCGCGATCGAGGCGGTCGGGGCCCTGGTCGAAAGCCCGGGCGGGGTGCTGTGGCAGCGCCGCGACGGGGAGCCTGACAGCGGCGGGGCCAGCACCTATCGGCCGGTGGCCGGCTGGCAGGCCGCCAGCAGCGCCGTCGAGCCGGCCGATTCGAAGTTCTGCCGCTTCCTGGAAACCACCCAGTGGGTGATCGACCTGCACGAATACAAGGCCTTGCCCGAGAAGTACGGCGACCTCGAACTGCCGGCCTGGCTCAAGGAATTCCCGCGCGGCTGGCTGGTGGTGCCCCTGATCATGCATTCGAAACTGTTCGGCTTCGTGGTGCTGCAGGACGCGCGCAGCACCGTGGCCCTGAACTGGGAAGTGTTCGACCTGCTCGAGATCGCGGGCAGCCAGGCCGCCAGCTACCTGGCGCAGCAGGACGCCGCCAACGAATTGATGGTGGCGCGCCAGTTCGATTCGTTCAATCGCATGTCGACCTTCGTGGTGCACGACCTCAAGAACCTGGTGTCCCAGCTGTCGCTGATGAACGCCAACGCCGAAAAGCACCGCGACAATCCAGAGTTCCAGCGCGACATGCTCGACACGGTCGACCATTCGATCCAGAAGATGACGTCGATGCTGCAAAAACTGAGCCGCAACGATGCCCCGGCGCGACCGCGCGCCTTGTCGGTCGAGGCGGTGGTGGGCCAGGCGATCGCGCTCAAGAGCGCCCTCGAGCCGCATCCGTCGCTGCAGGTCGAGCAGCAGGGCCTGAAGGTGCTGGCCGACCGCGAGCGGCTCGAGCGCGTGCTGGGCCACCTGATCCAGAACGCGATCGAGGCCACGCCCAAGAGCGGCCGCGTCAACGTGAGCATCCGCCGCCAGGGCAACCGGGTGGCGATCACGGTGGCCGACACCGGCGCCGGCATGACCGAGAAATTCATTCGCGAGCGCCTGTTCAAGCCGTTCGAATCGACCAAGCCGGCCGGCATGGGCATCGGCGTGTTCGAGAGCCGCGAATACATCACTGAACTGGGCGGCGCGCTGGACTTGACCAGCACGCCCTCGGTCGGAACCACTTTTACCGTCACGCTGCCGTTGTACCATGAGGCTGGGGCGGGCATCGCCGCCGGCGCCATCGATCGCGCAGCGTGAACTGAGGAATAGCCGTGACCCAAAACAAACCGAAACTGTTGATCATCGAGGACGACCCCGGCCTGCAGAAGCAGCTGCGCTGGAGCTTCGATGCCTATGACGTGGTCGTCGCCGGCGACCGCGAAAGCGCGCTGGCGCAGATCCGCCGCCACGAGCCGGCGGTGGTCACCATGGACCTCGGGCTGCCGCCCGATCCGGACGGCTCGACCGAAGGCCTGGCCACGCTCGAGCAGATCCTGGCGCTGGCGCCGGACACCCGCGTGATCGTCCTGACCGGCAACCAGGAGCGCGCCAACGCGGTCAAGGCGATCGCCATGGGCGCCTACGATTTCCACCAGAAGCCGTGCGAACCCGAGGTGCTGAACCTGGTGATCCAGCGCGCGTTCTTTTTGCATAACCTGCAGATGGAAAACCGCCGCATGCAGTCGAACCAGGCCGATTCGCCGATGGCGGGCGTGATCAGCCGCGACGCCGGCATGCTCAAGGTCTGCCGCAATATCGAGAAGGTGGCCCCGACCTCGGCCTCGGTGATGGTGCTGGGCGAATCGGGCACCGGCAAGGAAGTGCTGGCGCGCGCGCTGCACGCGCTGTCGCCGCGCGCCAAGGAGCGCTTCGTGGCGATCAACTGCGCCGCGATTCCCGAGAACCTGCTCGAGAGCGAATTGTTCGGCTACGAGAAGGGCGCCTTCACCGGCGCCGTCAAGCAGACCAAGGGCAAGGTCGAACTGGCCAACGGCGGCACCTTCTTCCTGGATGAAGTGGGCGACCTGCCGATGGCGCTGCAGGCCAAGCTGCTGCGCTTTTTGCAGGAGCGCGTGATCGAGCGCATCGGCGGCCACGAGGAAATCCCGGTCGACGTGCGTATCGTGTGCGCCACCCACCAGAAGCTCAAGGAATTGTGCAGCACCGGGCGCTTCCGCGAAGACTTGTATTACCGCTTGTCGGAAATCGTGGTCACGATCCCGCCGCTGCGCGCGCGCCAGGGCGATGCGGCCCTGCTGGCCCACCACTTCAAGAACAAGTTCTGCGCCCAGGAATCGCGCCCGACCCTGCATTTCGCCCCCGACGCGATCGCCGCCATCGAGGCCTACGAGTGGCCGGGCAATGTGCGCGAGATGGAAAACTGCGTCAAGCGCGCCGTGATCATGGCCGACGGTCCCACCATCGTGGCCGACGACCTGGGCCTGCCCGACAATGGCACGCAGGTCGAAGAACCGCTGAATTTGCGTCAGGTGCGCGACGAGGCCGAACACGCGGCCATCGTGCGCGCGCTGGCGCGGGTGGACGGCAATATCGTCAAGGCGTCCGAGGTACTGGGCGTGAGCCGCCCGACCCTGTATGACCTGATGAGCCGGCACGGCATCAAGAGCAGCGCCTGAAGTGCGCCCTATTATGTGCTCCCCATGAGGCGTAACGCCCGTCTGGCGCTGGCGGCCACCGTACTGGCCGGTTGCGGCGTGGCGGCGGGGCTGTTCGCGGCCGAACGCGCGGGCGTGATGCCGCGCACCCTGGCGCCTTATATCGAAAAGCGCAGCAGCGGCCACAATGCCGTCATCGTCGGCGCCGGCCAGTTCGCCAGCCGCAGCCTGCTGGCGCTGGACCGCGGCGCATCGGGCGGCGTTGCCGCGCCCGACCTTGCGCCTGACCTGGCGGCCCTGACGCTGGGCGCCCAGCCGCAGGCCGCCGGCGCGCCGGGGCTGGACGCGGGCCTGGTGCGCGACGTCGCGGGCCTGCGCGCCGCCATGGCCGCGGCCACGCCGGGCACGACGATCACGCTGGCGCCGGGCAGCTACCCCATCGAACACCGTGCGCTGGAAGCCAGCCGGCCCGGCAGCGCACAGGCGCCGGTCGTGGTGCGCGCCGCCCAGCCGGGCACGGTGACCTTGCGTTCGAACGTGCCGGTCGCAATCCGGGTCAATACCCCGCACTGGCGCTTCGAAAATCTGACCATCGACGGCGCCTGCGCCGCCCACGACGACTGCGAGCACGCCTTCCAGGTGACCGGCGCGGCCAGCCATTTCGCGGCCGTCAACAACACCCTGCAGGGCTTCAACGCCCACTTCAAGATCAACGGCGCCGGCGGACGTTTTCCCGACCAGGGCCTGATCGAAGCGAACACGCTGTCCAATCCGGCGCCGCGCGCGACGCGTAAGCCGGTAACCCCGATCGACCTGGTCGCGGCCAGCGACTGGACGGTGCGCGGCAACATCATCCGCGACTTCATCAAGGCCGGTGGCGACGGCATCAGCTACGGCGCCTTCGCCAAGGGCGGCGGCAGCGGCAATCTGTTCGAGCGCAATCTGGTGTGGTGCGAGGCGGCGCTGGCCGGCCAGCCCGGCCAGCGCGTCGGCCTGTCGCTGGGTGGCGGCGGCACCGGCAAGCCGTATTGCCGCGATGGCCGCTGCATTATGGAACAGGAGCGCAGTGTGTTGCGCGCCAACCTGATCGTCGGCTGTTCCGATGTCGGCATCTACCTCAACAGCGCGGCCGATACCCGGATCGAGGACAACACCCTGGTCGACACCGCCGGCATCGACGTGCGCTTTGCCACCAGCAGTGCGCACATCGACGGCAACCTGGTCGACGGCCCGATCCGCAGCCGCGACGGCGGCCTGCTGCACCTTGGGGACAACCGCGATGCGGCCTTGTGGCGTTCGTATGCGGGACTGCATCCGGTGCGTTCCCTGTTTGCGGCGCCGGCGGGCGCTGACTTCCTTTGGCACGGCGAGGCGCCGGCGCGCTCCACGCCACGCCAGGATGGCGTCGATTTGTGCGGCGCCGCGCGCAGCCAGGCGAAGGCTTACGGCGCCTTCGAGGATTTCGGCGCCTGCCGGCGCCGCTGAGGATCTACCAGGACCGCAACCACTGCGCCGTCCAGCGCGCGACCTGGTCGCGCCAGGCGCGGCGCGAGAAGGTGTGGTCGGCGTCGTCGATCTGGCGCCGCGTCACGCGCGGCGGGGCCAGCACGCCTTTCCAGGCGTGGTCGGCATCGGCCAGGTCGCAGAATTCGCGCGCCGTCAGGTCGGCGCCGGAGATTACAAGCAGCACCTGTCCGCGAAAATCCTGCAGGCCGGCGCGCATCCGTTCCGGCAGCGAGGCCGTGGTGGTGGCTGCACTAACAGCGGCAGGCCCGCCCCTGGCCTTGCGCAGCAGCGCCACCAATGACGTCAACGAGCGCCGCCAGTCGAGTCCTCCGCGCAGCAGCTGCTTCCAGAACGCCGGGTCGCGCAGGCGCGCCCGGTAGTAATGGCGCAGGGTGGCGCGCGCCAGGCCGTCCTCGGTGCGCACCCAGGGATTGAGCAGCACCAGGCCCGCCACGCGCGGGTCGCGCGCCGCATACATGCCGATCGCCGAGGCGGCGTCGCACAAGCCCCACAGCACCACTTCGCGCAGGCCGGGCACCGCCGCCATGAAGGCGTCGAGCGCGGCGCGCAGGTCGTCCTCGACGTCGTCGAACGGACGGATGGCGCCTTCGCTGTCGCCCATGCCGCGGTAGTCGAAGCGCAGCACCGGCACGCCGCCCTGCGCCAGGTCGCGCGCCAGCAGAGTGAACTGGCGGTGACTGCCGGCCCGGTATTGCGGGCCGCCGACGACCACCAGCACGCCGCGCGCGCCCGGCGCGGCATTGCCCGGCAGGCTCAGGATGCCGACCAGCCGCTCGCCGCCGCAGTCGAAGGCGAGCGCGCGTTCTTCCAGCTGCGGGTCCGGACCGGTAGCGGCTTGCATCTGCCTCGTCTCCATGTCTTCAATGACCATGCAGTCGCGCCTCCAGGGCGGCCGTGCCGGCGTCCAGCCAGGCTGCGCTCTCGGTGATCTCGGTGGTGGTCCAGAACGGCGCGCTGTGGACCGGGTGCAGGCGCAGGTCGATCCCGGCCGCCTGCCAGGCGCTGGCGGCGCGCGCGGCGCCTGGCGCCGGGCCCGCTCCGGGCTGCGCCACCGCCTCGATCCAGTCGACCGGGCAGGCCGGGCGGAAGGCGTCCAGCGGATCGAGCGCATCGAGCGCGGCCGCCAGGCGCGGATCGAGGTCGTAGCCCGCGATCTCGAGCGTCTCGCCGTTCTGCAGCGCCGTGCGCAGCGCCGACGTGTTTACGCCCGGGCCGGCGTCGCCATCGGCCAGCAGCGCGCCGGCCAGGCGCAGGCGCAGGAACTGCGTCAGGTAGGTGGAGCCCTTGAGCACCGGCTGCCACAGCAGCATGCCGGCCACCGGGTGGGTGGCCGCGCGCGCATAGTCCAGCGCCAGCAGGGCGCCCAGGCGCAGGCCCCACAGCCGCAGCGGTGCGTCGGTTCTGTCTTGCAGCCAGGCCGCGGCCAGCGCCAGGTCGGCCTGCCACCGTTCCCAGCGGGCGTCGCCGAAGTCGCCGCTGCTGTCGCCGCAGCCGGCCAGGTCGATCTGCAGCACGGCGTGGCCGGCCGCGGCGAAGGCGCGCGCCTGCAGCGCCGCCATGCGGCGCGCGCGGTTCAGCTCTTCGGCGAAGGGATGCACGTACAGCAGCGCCCCGCGCGCCGGGCCGGCCGGCGGGTGATACAGGCAGAAGCGCTGCCCGCCATCCGCCTTCAGGAAGAAGGGTTCGGCCGGCGCGCAGGCGGCGGCCTTCATGCGCCGCGCTTGTCGTCCACGAAAGCGGCCAGGCTGCCCAGGGTAGAGAAGGTGCTGGCGCTGATGTCGTCGTCGTCGATCGCGATGTCGAACTGTTCTTCCAGTGCGGCGATCAGGCTGATCACCGCCATCGAATCGAGTTCCGGCAGCGCGCCCAGCAGGGGCGAGTCGGCGCTCAGCTGGCGGCCGGCGTCGCCCAGGCTGAGCACGTCGGTGAGGAGGGTCTTGATCTGGTCTATCGTGGTTTGGTCGAAGTTCATGCGGATTCCATTCACGGGTTGGGGCGCAGCAGCGCCAGCCGGGACTTGATCGGTGCCGCCAGACGGTGCACTTCGCCCAGCAGTTCGTGGCGCGTCAGGCGCAGCAGCAGATACCAGGCGATGGCCAGGACCGGCGCCATCGCGAGCAGGCGCAGCAGCGACGCCAGCGAAGAGGGCAGGGCCAGCACCAGCAGCATGGCCGTGGCGCAGGTGCCCAGCGCCACCACGGCGCTCGGCACCAGGGCCCGCAGCAGGCGGAAGATGCCGAGGTCGAAGAAGCGGCGCTGCATATAGGCCCGCAGCGGCATGGTCAGGATCGTCGCCAGGCACATCGCCCAGGCGAAGCGCACCAGCGAGCCATCGTACATCCACACGCCGAATCCCACGCGCGCAGCGAGGACGGCCAGCGTGAATACCGCGCTCATGTAAGGCCGGCCGATTGCGGTCAGAGCGAAGCTGACATACTGGAACGTCATCACCGAAGCCGCCGCCAGCGTCAGCGGCAGGATGGCGGGCACCGCCTCGAGCCAGGTGGGACCGTACAGCGCCTGCACGATGTCGTGCCCGAGCACGGCCGTCAGGCCGAGGGCAGTCCAGCCGACGCCGGTCAGCAGGACGGTCGCGCGCGTCAGCACGGGCGCCAGCGACTCGCCGCGATGGAAGATCTGCGCCATGTAGGGAATCGCCCCATAGGTCATGGTGGAGCCGGCGATGTGGATGAAGATCTGGACCGTCGAGTTGGCGCGGCTGAGCAAGCCGACCTGGCTTGCGGAACCGAGCTTGCCGAGCAGGATGTCCGGAATGGCGTTGTTGATTGCCACGGCGGTGCTCGAGATGAGCGAACCGGCGCCGAAATTGACGACGCCGCGCCAGTGGGAAAACGATGGCAGCCATGGCATGTCGCGTCGGCGAAGTGGCGCAAGCGCCAGCACGCACACCAGAATATTGATCAGGTTCGCCCATGCCAGGCTCAGGCTGCCGAATCCCATCTTGGCAAGCACCAGGCAGCTGGCGCAATAGCTCAGCGTACCGGCTGCGTTCACATAGGCCTGCTTCTCGGCCTGGAAGCTGCGCGAGAGCATGGCGTTCGTGATCGAACCGAAAGGAATGAACACGAAACCGAGGGCCAGCACTTGCATGACGGGGACCATCTGCGGCTCGTCGAACGTGGCGCCGATCGGACCGCTGGCCAGGTACAGCGCCAGGGCAATCAACCACGACGAGGAAAACAGCACGCCGCCCGCCGATCGCAGCTTGTCGGGCGTCAGTTCTTTTTCGCGCTGGATGTACTGGCTGACGCCGAAATCGCGGAATACGTGCGCGAAATTCACGAACACCACGGTCATCGAAAATACGCCGATCTCGCTCGGACTGAGAATGCGTGCGAGCAGGACGCTGACGATGAATTTGAGCACCGTTGCTCCGGTCGAGGAGCAAAAGGTGATGAACAGCGCGCGGCGCAGGTTTGCGGCGGCCATCAGGATTGGACCGTCACGATGCCGGCGTCCAGCCGTGCGGAGCATGCCTCTTGCCCTGTGCAAGGCTTGGGCAGGCGCCGGTCGCGGCGGAACTGGATCGTATTATCTGGTGACGACATGCTTGCGAATCTCTTTCTCGATGGGCAATCCCAATCAGCGCCATGGCTGCCGGATACCGGCAGCGCCTGTGACGATTGCTGTAACGCACAATATTATATGGGGCGGCTCATCCGACAGATGCGCACGATACGCTTTCATGCCAGAAAGCGCAGCGCAAGGTCACGGACATGATCGCTTCAACGCTCCGGCGAGGCTGTGCGCGGAATTATCGCCCAGCCCGGCATCTTGGTGTAATCCGGCTTGTCGGCGCGTTTCTCGAAGCGTTCCCACGCTTCTTGCGCATGCGGGATGCCGGACGTCGCCGCCACTGCGAGCGCTGGCTGCATATTGGCTGGATAGCCCAGCGGCGAATCTGCGAATCCCGACATCCGTCCCGGCGCCCAGTGGTTCTTGCTGGCGGCGCGCAGCCAGTCGCTCTGTTCGCGGCTCGCGCAGGGCTGGTCGATGTACTTCAGGCCTTGCGGATGCTTCAGCCTCCTGCTTTCGTTCAGGATGTTGTCCCCACCAAAGTTAAACTGATACATCGCGGCCAGGTCGCCGAACAGCGGCTTCCCGGGTCCGGGACGGAATTCGAGGTGGTAGGCCGACGCCTGGATCCAGCAGAAGCCGGGCGCGGTCATGCGCCCGACCACGTATTTCGCCTTCCAGCGCAGGATCGGCAGCGCCCGCTCGAACCCGAGTTCGGCCAGATGGCCGAAGCTCCATGTGAGGAAGTCGTCCTGCCAGGGCGCCGAGGCCTTGACCTTGAACGCGTTGGCGCCGGAGCCGTCGTAGACGCCCAGGCGGTTCGGATTACCCTTGACGTAGGCGGCATCGTAGAAGGCCAGGTTGTTGTCGAGCTGCTTGCCGAAGTAGCCCTTGAGCGGATGCGCATCCGGCGTGATGTAGGCAGCGTGGCCCAGCGTGCGCAATGACCAGGCCTGGCCGCGCACCTGCTGCCAGCGCACCAGGCCTTGCCCCTCGCCGGAATTGGCGGGATCGGTTTCCAGCGGATTGGCGGCGGCCCAGAACTGCAATTCTTCCAGATAGTAGTAGTCGCCGGTCAACAGGTACGGCAGGTAGGCGAGGGAAGGCTGGTGCGCCGTATCGTGGTTGTAGGGCGTGTCGCACAGGCCCTTGCCGGCGCAGCGCGGGACCGGCAACGGTCCCCGGTTCGCCAGGTTCATATGGGTCGATACGCGGCGATTGGCCGGGGTGTCGGTGCGCAAAGGATATCCGGTCCGCTCGTCGCGCAGGTGGATCGACCAGCTTCCCGAACCCTCGGCCGCCGCAATCATGGTATTGCGCGCCCGCATATCGGTCGACAGCAGGTATTGCACCGCCCAGCCCGGCAGCGGTCCGATATCGTTGCGCCCGCCGGTGGCCGGCATGTGCGGATTGACCGCCCCGATTTTCATCGGACCGGTCTTTTCGTCTGGCAGGGTCTTGGCCAGGAAGGCCAGCGAACGTTCGCTCGGCTTGATCCCCTGGTCGTAGTTGGGCACGGCCCTGGTGGCGATCAGGTAGGCGCTGTCGGGCCGGAGGTGCAGCGAAGGCGCGCGCTGCTCGTCCCACCAGGCCAGCTGGCGCCAGCGCGCGTGGTGGTAGTGGCGCAGGTCCTTTTTCGTGTACACCGTGCGCCCGGCTACCTTGACCTCCACATCGTAGTGCAGATTGCGCGCGCCCGGCTGGAAGGTTCTGGTGTTCTCGACCACCACTTCGATCCGCGCCTGTTTCTCGAGGCCCGGATACCAGCGCACGGCGAAGCGCGCGTCGAGCAGCGGATGGCGCGCGCCGGCACTCGTCCTGAAGGGCGCCGCGCCGCGCCATTCCTTGGCAATGGCGCCATCCAGCCATGGGTTCCCGGCCCCGGCCATGGCATCCTTCAGCACGGCGCGGTAGGTGACGCCGTCCAGGGTGATCTCGACGCCGGCGTCCAGCCCCTTGGCAAGCAGGCGCGCCAGGGTCGGTTCGGCGGCGGGTGGCGCTGCCGGGCCGTCGGCCTTCACCAGGTCGAAGGCGGCATTGGCGCGCGCCTCCAGCCGAGGCAGGACACCGGACAGGATGGCGTGGCGCACCGAACCGTCGGCATGCGTGGCCTTGACGTCGACCTGCAATGGCAGCAGCTCGCCATCGTCCCGTCGCGCCGCCAGGGCCGCTTTCCTGCCGACGTCGCCGGGAGCGAACACCTGGCCGAACGTGAACGGCACGCCCGACTGTTGCGCGCCGAGGTTCTGGACACGGAACCCGACGATCGCGCCGCCCGGCGCGGCCATGCCGGAAGGTGCGATCAGGACGGCCAGGATCGCCGCCGCCAGGCGGACAGGCATGGAAAAACGCATGGCGCCGGACCTCCTGCTAGCAGGGACGCACCGGGTTGGCTGCCGGCTGGCCGAGCGCCGTGCCGGCGGCGGACGCCGCCTCGATCATGCGGATCGCTTCGCGCGAGGTCGTCTCGTACTGGCCGTTGATGAAGCGCATCGAGCCGATGAAGTGGTAGAACGCCGTGTCGGTGGTTGCGCAATCGGGCGTGCCATACTTGGGGAAGGGCAGCGAGCGGGTGCCATGGGCATTGGCCACCAGGTAGTTCGAAGTCACCTGCTCGGTGCCCCAGCGTTTCCAGTCGTCGCCGAGCTTGGCCGTCATGCGGCGCGAGAAATCGGTCATCGTGTCGCGCATGGTCTGCGAGGGCGGGAAGCCGGTGAAGCCGGAGCAGCCGCGGACATACAGCGCGTCCGGCGGCAAGCCGACATTGACCATCTCGCTTTCGGTGATGGTCTGGATGTGGGCGCCCGGCTTGAGCCAGGCCAGCGCGCGCTCGCGCACCGCCGGCAGCAGGCGGATCGGCGTGTCGGGGATCTCGCCCAGCACGAAGCCGACGCCGTTGCGCACCGATTCCAGCACTTCCGGGATCGGCTGCACGGTCAGGGTGTCGGCATCGAGCTGGATCACGTAGTTGTCCCGCACCAGGCCGGCGATCGCATACAGCCGTTCCCAGGTGCCCCCGCGCGGGATGTCGGGATGGGTGAACTCATCGGCCGGACGCAGTTCAATGTGCGGCACGTGCTGGCGCAGCACGGCCTGGTCCTGTTCGGTGATGGACGGGTCGCATACGACCACGATCCGTTCCGGATTCATGAAATGCACGAAGGACTTGACCGCGACCAGGTAGGCCTGGACATCGCGGGCATGGACCATCGACAGCAGCACGAACGGCAGGTTGCCGCGCTCCACAGGACGGGTCGACAAGATCTGCCGGATCGCTTTCTGGTGCCTCGCGCGGAAATAATCGCGGCGCAGGCGCTGAAAGATCCTGGTGATTAAAGACATCCTTATTGACTCCTGTATCGGCAATCGGGCGCATGACGCGCGGCGCCGGATTGAAATTTGGCTGAGCTGGCGTGTTACTCTTGCTATCCTTGCAATGAAGCGCAGTCATTATATGATGAAACCACCTGCGCACGCGTTCCTTGCTGCATGTTTGTCAACAGGAATATTTCATTGCAATCAATATACGAAAATTTCAGGATCAAGCTATCCAGGCTGGAGAACAGGTGAGTCGACAAGTCGTGTTTTATATCCCCGATCGGCAGCAGGTCAGCCTGTTCCGCGAGGCCGATCCCGACCGGGACTGGCGGTTGTTCAATACTGGCGTGCATGTCTGGATCGGACAGACCTACCTGCGCCTGAAACAGGCCGGATATCCGGTTTCCCTGTCCGATACGGTGCCCGAGGCCGGCCTGGTGGTCGCCCATGCCGACCACGTGGCGCAGCTGCTGCGCCGGCGCCGCTGGCGTGCTCCCCTGACCATCGTGGCGGCCCGCGCGGACCGGCCGCGGCAACCTTACGCCGACTGGGAAATCGTGCAGAACGCCGCGGGCGCCGATGCGGACACGGTGTTTCACGTTCAGCATTGGCCGCAACCGGGCCTGGTGCCAAGGAATGCCGCGCGCGGCGACGAAGTCCGCACCGTCGCGTTCAAGGGAACGGTCGGCGAGATGGCGCCGGAACTGGCTGCGCCCGAGTGGGCGGACGCGCTGGCGCGCCAGGCAATCGCATGGCGGTGTGACGCGGTGGAGTGGGGCGGCAATGCCGCCAGCTACCAGACCAGCTGGAACGACTACAGCGACATCGACCTGGTCGTGGCCATGCGCAGGGACCTGTCGCACTTGCACGTGAAAAAACCTGCCAGCAAATTGATCAACGCCTGGCTGGCCGGCGTGCCCGCGATCCTCGGCCCGGAGCAGGCCTACCGGGAACTGCGCCGTTCTCCGCTCGACTACATCGAAGCGGCCTCGCCCGCCGAAGCCGCGGCCGCCATCGCGCGCCTGGCCGCGGATACGGCCCTGTACCGCGCCATGGTCGAGAATGCGCGCCTGCGTTCCGCCGAAGTACGCGCCCAGTGCTGCACGCAAACCTGGGCGACCCTGCTGTTCGAGACCATTCCGGCGCGCCGCGCGCCGATGCCGGTCGTGCTGGCCCGGCTGGGCTGGCGCAGCCTGCGCTGCCGGGCCAGGGCCTGGCGCACGGGCGGACCCACATGACAAAGGCGCTGCCACCCGGGGGTGGCAGCGCCTTCGGCAGCCGGCCTGGGCAAGCCGGACGATATCGCAGCTATCGTATCAGCGCGGGATGATGTCCCACTGGGCGCCCTTGCTGTAATCCGGCTTGTCGGCGCGGCCGCTGTACACGGTCCAGGCCTGGGCCGCATTGGCGATCCCCGAAGACGTCGCCACCGCCAGCGCCGGCTGCATATTGGACGGATAGCCCATGTTCGAATCCGAGAACCCCGACATCCGGCCTGGCGACCAGTGACCCTTGGTGGCGGCGCGGAGCCAATCGCTCTGGGCCTGGCTGGCGCATGGCTGGTCGATGTACTTCAGGCCATTCGGATGGCTCAGCTGCCGGCTCTCGTTCAGGATCTTGTCGCCGCCAAAGTTAGACGCGTGCATCGTGGCCAGGTCGCTGAAGATCGGTTCCTTGGCGCTTGGGCGGAATTCCAGGTGGTAGGCCGAAGCCTGGATCCAGCAGTAACCTGGCGTCGTCAGGCGGCCGACCGCGTATTTCGCCTTCCATTGCAGGATCGGCAACGCCTTCTCGAAGCCCAGCTCGGCCAGGTAGCCGAAACTCCAGGTCAGGAAGTCGTCCTGCCACGGCGCCGAGGCCACCACCTTGAACGAGCCGGTACCCGAGCCGTCGTACACGCCCAGCTGGTTCGGGTTACCCGCCACATAGGTCGCGTGGTAGAAATTCAGGTTGTTGTCGAGCTGCTTGACGAAATACCCCTTGAGCGGATGCGCATCCGGCGTGATGTAGGCGGCGTGGCCCAGCGTGCGCAGCGACCAGGCCTGGCCCCGAATCTGCTGCCAGCGCACCAGGCCCTGGCCGTAGCCGGAATTGGACGGGTCGGTTTCCAGCGGATTGCTGGCGGCCCAGAACTGCAGCTCTTCCAGATAATAGTAGTCGCCGGTCAGCAGGTAAGGCAGGTAGGCCATCGACGGCTGGTGGGCCGTATCGTGGGTGTATTTCGAACCGCACAGGACCTTGTCGTTATTGACGCAACGCGGCACCGGCAGCGGACCCTTGTTCGCCAGGTTCATGTGGGTCGACGTGTTCTTGTAGGCGTCGTTGTCAACGCGCAGCGGATAGCCGGTCTTCTCGTCGCGCATGTGGATCGACCAGGTGCCCGAGCCGTCGGCGACCGACATCATGGCATTGCGTGCGCGCATATCGAGCGACAGCAGATAGGACACGCTCCACATCGGCAGCGGACCGATGTCCGGACGGCCACCGGTTCCGCCCATGGCGGCGGCCAGGGGACCGATCTTCATCGGACCGGTGTTGTCGGGGGTGATCTGCTTGCCCATATAGGCGAGCGTGGCTTCGCCCGGCTTGCTGGCCTGGTTATAGTTCGACACGGCCTTCGACGCGATCAGGTATGCGGTGTTCGGGCGCACATGGATGTCCGGTGCGCTGGCGCCATTCCACCAGCCGCTCTGGTGCCAGCGCGTATGGTGCAGATGCGACATCGCGGGGCGCGAGAAGATCGAACGGCCGCCGACGTCGACGTTCACGTCGTAGACCATATTGTGCGAAGCCTTGAACGTCATCGTGTTCTCGAAGATCACGTCGACCCGGGCCTGCTTGTCGAGGGTCGGATACCAGCGCACGGCGAAGCTGACGCCGACGCGCGGGTGCACGACGCCGTTGGCGGTCTTGAGCGGCGCGGTGATGATCCATTCGTTGACGACGGGGCCGGAGAGCCAGTTCACCGTTTTCGGGGCAACCACCGCATCCTTCAGCGATGCGGTGTATTGCAGGCCGTCCTGCTTGACCACCACCTCGCTGGTCAGTCCGCTGGCGACCAGGTCTTGCACGGTCAGCGCGCTTTTCTGCTGCGCGGTGGACTTGACCAGCTCGATCTTCTCGATCTGGCCGGCGGCCAGGGTCGGGAGGACGCCGGAGACAACCATGTGGCGCACCGAACCGTCAGCGTGGGTTGCCTTGACGTCGGTCTGCAGGCGCATCACGGTGCCGTTCGACAGGCGCGCCGCGAGGCCCTCGTTCGCGCCCATCTGGCCGGCCGCGACCACCTGGCCGAAGGTGAAGGGCACGTTGGTCCGGGCCGCGCCCAGGTTCTGGATCTCGACGTCGGTGATGGTCGCGCCGACGACGATCGTTGCAGGATTGTTCGACGGCACCGGGGTGAGCACGGTCGGCGTGGTCGGCGTCGGCTTGAACCCGGTGGTGGTCTTGGCCAGCGAGGTATTCGAGTCGGCGTACGACACGGTCTCGGCCGTGACATCGCCGCCGCCTCCGCCGCAGGCGCTCAGCAGGGCTGCGCTCAGGATGGCGGCGAGGGCGGTGCGCAGCGGCAGACGGGTTGGCTGGGCGGCGTTGACATTGCCACGTACCGCGCGGCTCGGGATCTGATCGATGGTCATGTAAGTAGAGGTAGCAGTTCTCAAGGGAAATTAATTTCCGTGTGGAACTGAACTTTACTCCGATAAACTTTCCATGGGCCAATTTTGAACAGATTTTGCTGATTTCCTGCGTAAAAACAACGGAAATAGTGAGTTTGAAATAATCTTCGACAACAAAGTCAAGAGATTTCAAAAGGAAAAGGTGAAAAAGCTACAATAATCTTGGTTTTTATATACTTTTGAACCGCTTTTTTAAGAGACTAAGCAGAAAAACACACAAACCAGTAGATTGGCACTATCGTATTTGCTGAATTTTAGTATCAGGGAGCTATGCACACTTGTGAAGTTGACATTGAATAATCTCCCGATGTGATAGGATGACAACACGGACCGGTGACATCGCCGGCACTTGTAACCAAGCACATAGTGCCGGCCGTTGTGCTGCACCCATGTAACGTACCCGGGCTTCGCGGAAATGATGCAATGCTAAGCACAACAAATCATGCAAAGGCGCGACTGGCGCCGGGCCGGCCGCCGGTCCTGATCGTGATTGTCGATACCGAGGAAGAATTCGCCTGGGACCGGCCGTTCGACCGCGCCAACGTCGATACCGCCTCGGTCGCGGCCCAGCCCCTGATGCACGAGCGGGTGTTCGACCGTTTCGGCATCGTGCCCGCGTATATGGTCGACTGGCCGGTGGCTACCGCCCCGCAGGCCGTCGCCACCCTGCGCCAGCTGATGCAGGAAGGACGCTGCGATATCGGCACCCAGCTCCACCCATGGGTATCGCCGCCCTATGAAGAGCGGGTCACGCGCTTCAATTCCTATGCCGGCAACCTGCCGCGCGAGCTGGAACTGGCCAAGCTGCGCATGCTCACCAACGCCATCGGCGACGCCTTCGGACGCGCGCCGACTGCCTTCAAGTCAGGCCGCTACGGCCTGGGGCCGCACAGCGCCGAGGCGGTGGCCGCGCTGGGCTACGAGATCGATGCCAGCGTGGTGCCGCATACCCGCTTCGAAGACGATGGCGCTCCGGACTTTCGCGCCTTTGACGAGCATCCCTACTGGTTCGAGGCCGGCGGACGGCGCCTGCTGGAGCTGCCCGTGACCACCGGCTATGCCGGCTGGCTGCGCGGCATGGGACCGCAGCTGTTCGACCTGGCGCGCAGCCCGGCCGGCCGCGCGCTGCGCATGGGCGGCGTCCTGGCGCGCACCCGGGCGCTCGAGCGCATCCGCCTCAGTCCCGAAGTAGCCAGCGGCGACGAGATGCGGCGCCTGACGCGCGCCCTGCGTGGCGGCGGCTGTGAAGTGTTCTCGCTCACTTATCACAGCCCCTCGCTGGTCCCTGGCCACACGCCATATGTGCGCGATGCGGCCGACCGCGAACGCCTGATCTCCACGATCCACGACTACTGCGCCTGGTTCCGCGACGAGATCGGCGGCCAGTTCATGGCGCTGTCGCAGGTCGGGGCGGCGCTGGCGCCGGCGGCCGAGGCCACGCCACGCGCGCTGGAGGCGGCGCGCTGAACCGCGCACCTGCCGTCGGCCGCGCGCGCGCTCAGCGCCCTGCAGCGCGGGCGTGCAGCCGGCCCAGCCAGGGCCAGCGATAGGCGTTCAGGTGGTACATGGTGCGCACCTCGCCGGTCCAGCGCAGGTGCCACTCCATCACCCTTCCATAGAATTCGATGCGTTCGAAGCGGCGCGCTTCGATGATGTCGCGCGTGGCTTCCTCGCGCATCAGCAGCGCCGGCGACAGGCCGTTGCCGATGCCTTCGTCGTAGGCCGTCTTGAGCACGACGATGCAACCGCCGCCCTCGACGCACAAGTCCATCGCCGCCAGCCGCTCGCCGATGTAGTAGCGGTAGACGCAGGCCGCGTCGATGGCGGCGAAGGCTTCCAGCATCGCGCGGTAGAAGCGGCCCTGCTCGTTGCCGGCGCTGACGGCGGTCCCGTCCTTCGCCTTCCAGCCCGCGCTTTCCAGGCGGCCGTAGTCTTCGACCGCGGCCGCCATCTCGTGCACTGCGCGGCAGGCCTCAAGCCGGGTCAGCACGCCGTCGTCCTGCAGGCGCTTGCGCTGCTTGCGCAGATTGCCGCGCAGGTTCTTGCCGCGCGTGTTCCAGTACGCGTCGAAGCTGGCCGGCAGGGTCACGCGCGCGGTCTCGATATAGTCCAGGGTGCGCAGGCCGGCGCCGGCGGCGGGGCGTTCCATCAGCATCGGGTCGCACTGGGTCAGGCCCAGCATCAGGGCCGGGCCGGGAAGGGCCCGCAGCAGCCCTGGCAACAGCTCCGGGCGCGGGCGCGCATCGCGCTGCAGCCACAGGCCGACCGGGGCCTGCGCCGGCTGGAAGGTGTCCCAGGCGCCGGGGCGCGTCGGCGCCAGGACCGCCATGACGTCGGTCGATCCGTCCTGTTCATGCCAGGCCAGCCGCTCCCGTCCCGTGCCGAACACGGCGAGCAGCGGCGTGACGAATTCCGGCGCCAGCAGCGGCGAGCCGCCGGCATCGCGCTGCAGGCGGCGCCAGCGTTCCAGCAGGTCGGGACGGGCCATCATCTCGGCCGCCGGGACTACGGTCCAGCTCATGCCGGCACTCCCGCGCTGTCTTCCAGCGCACGGCGCACGGCGGCCGCCAGCCGGCTGCGTTCGGCGTCCCGCAGTTCCTGGTGCACGGGCAGGCCGAACAGGCGCCGGCCCAGCTCCATGCTGTTGGCGCAGACGGCGTCGTCGACTCCCGGCCACAGGCTGCTGCCGAAGCGCACCATCGGCACCCCGGCAGCGCGCAGGCGCGCGAACAGGGCCTCCGGATGGTCGGCCAGCAGCGGGAATACCCAAGGGCAGGCGCCGTCGGGCAGGGCGGGGAACAGCGGCCGCCAGCCCGGCGCGCCGGCCAGCGCGCGTTCCAGTTCCAGGTAGTGGCGGCGCCGGCCCTCGACGAGGCGCGCGCGTCCGGCGCGCCGCAACACGGCGCGCGAGAACCAGGACGAGCGCCGGTCGAGCCAGTGCGGATCGAAGGCAAAGCTGCTGTCTGAAGAGGACGGGGCCAGTGCCGGGGCCGTGCTTGCGCCCGGATTTGCACCACGATTCGCGCCCCGTGCCTTGACCCGATTCCAAAGCGCGGTCTTCAGGCGCAGTGGCAAGGCCAGCGCAGCACGCAGCGCGGGCAGGCGGCCGTGGTCAAAGCTGTTCTCCAGCGCGGCCAGCGCGGCCTTGGCCTCGAAGCCGGCGCCGGCGCCGGTCAGGGCGTCCGGCAGCCGATGGCGGTGCGAGACCAGGCAGCCGCCTTCGAAAATGGGGAAGAATTTCATGCTGCTGCCGATCGCGTAGTCGCCGCTGGCACCGACCGCGACGCCATCGCGCTCGCCGAAGAAGCAGTGGGCGCAATCCTCGATCAGGCCGGCGCCGTGGGCATCGCACAGCGCGCGCAGGGCGCGCAAGTCTTGCGGGAAGCCGAAGAAATGGGTGGCCATGACGGCCTTCACGCCGGGACCGAGTTTGCTCGCCACGTCGTCCAGGTCGGCCGTGGTGTCGGGATGGACCCGGTAGAACACGACCTCGGCCCCGCGCCAGTGCACCGGCGGGATCATCGAGGGGCTGTGGTAGGCAGGGACCAGCACCCGGTGGCCGGGCCCGACGCCGAGCGCGCGCAACGCCATCCCGATCGCGATCCGGCCGCTCGTGACGGCTTGCACCGCCGGCGCGTCGTCCAGCGCCGGCAGGGTGGCGCGGCGGCCGGCGAAGGTGCCGAGCGAGAGGACGGGAACGGAGGGAATGGTGCGGGTGTCAGTCATGCTGGCGCTGCTGGTGTGTTTATTCTCGGCATGATTTAAATATAACATGCGGCCTCGCCGTTTCCGCGCACCGGCGGCGCTGCGTACGCGCATGAAGCGATGTCGAAAAAGCATGCAATCCCCTTGTTGCGCGGCCCGAACTGGTAAGATTGCAGATGCGTGAAGAATGCGCAGCGCCATTTCACGCCATGCAGCCACCAGACCCCCATATGCAATGAACCACCTGATCCACGACAGCATCTTCGACAGCGCGACGCGCACCCCCGAGGCCGAGGCCCTGGCCTATGGCGCGGCGCGCTGCACCTACCGCGAACTGGCCGGCCAGGTGGAAGCGGCGGCCGCCCTGTTCCTGGCCCAGGGACTGCAGCCGGGCGAGCGGGTCGCGGTGTACATGGAAAAGCGCATCGAGAACGTGGTGGCCATGTTCGGCGCGGCCGCCGCCGGCTGCGTGTTCGTGCCGGTCAATCCGCTGTTGAAACCCGAGCAGGTGGCCTACATCCTGGCCGACTGCAATGTGCGCCTGCTGGTGACGACGCCCGAACGCCAGGCCCAATTGGCCGCCAGCCTGGCTGGCTGCCCCGACCTGCGCGCGCTGCTGCTTACCGATGGCCCCCAGCCGGCGCCGCCTGCCGCGGGCCAGGCGCTGCTGCGCTGGTCGCAGCTTGGGACGGCGGAACCGTCCGCCCCGCACCGCCGCATCGACACCGATATGGCGGCCATCCTGTACACCTCGGGCAGCACCGGCGCCCCCAAGGGCGTGGTGCTGTCGCACCGGAATATGGTGGCCGGCGCCGCCAGTGTGGCCGGCTACCTCGGCCTGCGGGCCGACGACCGCCTGCTGGCGGTGCTGCCGCTGAGCTTTGACTATGGCCTGAGCCAGCTGACCACGGCCTTCCTGCGCGGGGCCTGCGTGGTGCTGATGAACTACCTGTTCCCGAAGGATATCGTGGACGCCGTGCGCGCCGAGCGCATCACCGGCCTGGCCGCGGTGCCGCCGCTGTGGATCGCCCTGTCGCGCCTGGAGTGGCCGGCCGATTGCACGCTGCGCTTCATCACCAATTCCGGCGGCGCCATGCCGGTGGTGACGGTCGAGGCGCTGCGGGCGGCGCTGCCGCGCGCCGAGGTGTACCTGATGTATGGCCTGACCGAAGCCTTCCGCTCGACCTATCTGCCGCCGGCCGAACTGGCGCGTCGCCCCGATTCGATCGGACGCGCGATCCCGAATGCCGAGGTGCTGGTGGTGCGGCCCGACGGCAGCCTGTGCGAGGCCGACGAGCCGGGCGAACTGGTGCACCGCGGCGCCCTGGTGGCGCTGGGCTACTGGAACGACGCGGCGCGCACCGCCCAGCGCTTCCGCCCGGCCCCGGGCCAGGATCCGGCCCTGCCGCTGCCCGAGCTGGCCGTGTGGTCGGGCGACACCGTGCGGCGCGACGCCGACGGCTACCTGTACTTCATCGGCCGCAGCGACGAGATGATCAAGGTCTCCGGCTACCGCATCAGCCCGACCGAGGTCGAGAGCGTGCTGCATGCCAGCGGCCTGGTGAGCGAGGTGGCGGTGTTCGGCATCGCCGACGAGACGCTGGGCCAGGCCATCGTGGCGGTGGCGGTGGCCGACCTTGATGCGGTCGACCGCGCCGCCCTGCTGGCCGAATGCCGCCGCCGCCTGCCGGCCTATATGATCCCGGCCCACATCGTCGTGCGCGACGCGGCGCTGCCGCGCAACCCGAACGGCAAGATCGACCGCAACCTGCTGCGCACGACCTTCCAGCCCGGCCAGGGCCAGTAAAGGCCGGGCCTTACCGCATTCCAGACCATTCCCATGACCGGCACCAAGCCCCAGCACGCTCCCCAGATCCATTTTCCGACCGTCGACGACGTCCTGCAAGTGGGGGGCATCCCGCTCACCCGGCTGGCCGAGCGCGTCGGCCGCACGCCGTTCTTCGCCGTCGACCGCGCCGTGTGCAGCGCGAAGGTCGCGGGCCTGCGCGCGATCCTGCCGCCGCAGGTGGCGCTGCACTATTCGATCAAGGCCAATCCGATGCCGGCCCTGGTGCAGCACATGGCGGGCCTGGTCGACGGCCTCGACGTCGCCTCCAGCGGCGAACTCAAGATCGCGCTCGATACCGGCAAGGACCCGGCCCACATCAGCTTCGCCGGTCCGGCGAAGACGGATGCCGAACTGCGCCAGGCGATCGCCGCCGGCGTGTGCCTGAACATCGAGTCCGAACACGAACTGGCGCGCGCCGCGCGCATCGGCGACGCGCTCGGCATCACGCCGCGCGTGGCGCTGCGCATCAACCCGGCCTTCGAACTGAAATCGTCGGGCATGAAGATGGGCGGCGGCGCCAAGCCCTTTGGCATCGACGAGGAACAAGCGAGCGCCGTGCTGCGGCAGGTGGCCGCCCTGGGCCTGGATTTCCAGGGCTTCCACATCTTCAGCGGCTCGCAGAGCCTGCGCCTGGACGCCATCGTCGAGGCGCAGTCGCGCAGCATCGAGCTGGCCATGCGGCTGGCCGGCGACAGCCCGCTGGCGCTGCGCCAGTTGAATATCGGCGGCGGCCTCGGTATCCCGTATTTCCCGGGCGAGGCGCGCATCGATCCGGCGCCGATGGGCGAACACCTGGCCGCCTGGCTGCCGCGCCTGGCCGCGGCGCTGCCGCAGGCGCGGCTGGCGCTGGAACTGGGACGCTACCTGGTGGGCGAGGCCGGCGTGTACGTGGCGCGCGTGATCGACCGCAAGGTCTCGCGCGGCGAGGTATTCCTGGTGCTGGACGGCGGCATGCATCACCACCTGGCCGCCTCGGGCAACCTGGGCCAGGTGATCCGCAAGAATTATCCGGTGGCGGTCGGCAACCGCATGAACGCCGCGGGCGACGCGCCGGACAGCGGCCCGGCTTCGGCCACCGGCCCGCTATGCACCCCGCTCGACATCCTGGCCGACCGCATGCCGCTGGCCCACGCCCAAGTCGGCGACCTGGTGGTGGTGTTCCAGTCCGGCGCCTACGGCGCCAGCGCCAGCCCGGCGCAATTCCTGGGGCATCCGCCGGCGCTGGAAGTGCTGGTCTAGTACAGCGCCGATGCCGGTGCGCCGGCCGGCGCCTTCGTGGCAGGGGTCTTGCCCAGCCAGCGGTCGATGCGATCCTGCAGGAACGGGATGCGCATCGGCGGGATGTCGTCCTTCTGCGGCAGGCGGATCAGCACTTTCTCGAGCGTGATCAGGATCGCCATCACATAGTAGATCAGGTCATAGTAGGCCAGGGTCAGGAAGGCGCCCGCGGTGAGGTAGCCGATGATGCTCACGTGGCACATGCGCGCCAGCGTCAGCGCCCATGCCAGGTCGTCCTTGCCGCGGCAGAAGCGGATCACGCGTGAACCCGTTCGCCAGGCGACGGCGAACATGGTCAGGAAGATCGCCAGTCCGATGTAGCCCTGCTCGCCGATGATCTGGAAGTAGATGCTGTGGGCGTCGTAATAGCGCTCCGGATCCGGCGCGTACAGCATGAACATATAGGGAGAGAAGACGTTCGGCCCGCCCCCCAGCACGAATTCGTTGGCGATGTTGACGGCGAACTGCCAGGAATTGATGCGGCCCATGGCCGATGCGTCCTCGCTGTAGGTCTGGATGGTGTGCATCCTTCCCATCCACTCTTCCGGCATCGACAGCACGACGACCGGCACAAGCAGCAGGAAGGCGATGCCGGTCTTGAGCTTGTGGGTGGACTTGAGCCACAGGAAGAAGCCCATCATGAAGGCGCCCAACAGGGCGCCGCGCGAATAGGAGCCGATCGCCCCCAGCACCGTCAGGGCGGCCATGCCCAGCACCGCGCGCCGGGTCCATTTCGTGTGGGTCTGCGTGAGCAGGTAGACCAGCAGCGGCGTGATCGTCACCAGCGCCAGCGCCAGCGTGTTGTTGTCGCTGATGAAGCTCGCCTTGGGCCCGAGCACGCCTTCGCCACCGCCGCTGAAGATCACGAACAATCCGCTCTTGATCCCCCAGAAACCCAGCGACAGCGCCACTACCGCTGCCAGCAGCTGGACGTCCTTGCGGGTGCGCACCGTCATGATGGTGACAAAGATCATCAGCATGATCTTGCTGACCCGGTCCCAGTCGCTCCATGCCGCAGCTGGCATCTGGGCGAAGATCGTCGTGATCGTGGTCCAGGAAAAGAATATCAGCAGCATCAGCACCCCGGGCGACATCGGCAGCTTCTTGGGCTCCCTCGATATCACGACGGCTGCCAGGGTGATGACACAGAGCAGCATGGCAAATGGGAAGTTCTGCGCGAAGCCATAGGCCATGCGGTGGGGATTCATCAGGCTCACCAGCGCATAGGCCAGCGCGCCCACCACCGGGCGCTTGAAGATGAAGGGAATGATCGCCACGAAGGCGAACAGCAATATCAGGTCACGCACGGTTCGGCAGGCTCGCGAGAGTGGCGCCATGCAGCAGGGCGCCGGAGTAGGAGGTGGTCGGGGCGGATGTGGTCATGGCTGGAGAGTACGGCATCGGCCCCGGACATCGGCGGTTATGCAATAAAAGCAATAACTCTATTATGCGAAAAATTTTTCCAAACGGCAGCACGATTGACGGTGGACGCATAAATTTTTGACAACCATGGTACTATAAATTCAGTTCCAGCTGGCATTGTTACTTGTGGCAACTGTCCTGCGGATTTGCACTCACCCAAGAGAAACACAGCTGCTCCTATGCTGCTGTTGTACTCAGTCTTTTTTCGTTCAGTTATTCCTTTTCCAAGATAAATTATGAAGATCACTATCATTGGCACCGGTTATGTCGGCCTGGTTTCGGGTGCATGTTTTGCCGATGTCGGCAACACCGTCCTTTGCCTAGACGTCAACGACGAAAAGATCGCGATGCTCAAGAACGGCGTCATTCCTATCCATGAGCCGGGCCTGGACACCATGGTTGAACGCAACGCGGCCGCCGGCCGCCTGCTGTTCTCGACCAGCTACGACGAAGCCATAGCCCACGCCGAGTGCGTGTTCCTGGCGGTCGGCACCCCGCCCGACGAGGACGGCAGCGCCGACCTGACCCACATCCTGGCCGCAGCCCGTTCGATCGGACAGCGCATCGAGCAGCCGGTGGTGGTGGTCGACAAGTCGACCGTTCCGGTCGGCACTGCGGACAAAGTGCGCGCCGCCATCCAGGGCGAACTCGACAAGCGCGGCAGCAAGGTCGCGTTTTCGGTGGTCAGCAATCCAGAATTCCTGAAAGAGGGCGCGGCGATCGAGGACTTCATGCGTCCCGACCGCATCGTGGTCGGCAGCGACGACGCCAGCGCCACGCGCCTGATGCGCCAACTGTATGCGCCATTCAGCCGCAACCATGAAAAACTGGTCGAGATGGACGTGCGCAGCGCCGAACTGACCAAGTACGCGGCCAATGCCATGCTGGCCACCCGCATCAGCTTCATGAACGAGCTGGCCAATCTGGCCGAAGTGCTCGGCGCCGACATCGAGGCGGTGCGCCACGGCATGGGCCTGGACCCGCGCATCGGCTCGCAATTCCTGTACGCCGGCATGGGCTATGGTGGCTCCTGCTTCCCGAAGGACGTGAAAGCCCTGGTCAAGACCGGCGCCGACCACGAACAGACCCTGCACATCCTGGAAGCGACCGAGCGCGTCAACGATAACCAGAAGAACGTGCTGTTCAAGAAGCTGTCGCGCTTCTACGGCGGCGTGGAAAACCTGAGCGGCAAGACGATCGCCCTGTGGGGCCTGTCGTTCAAGCCGAACACCGACGACATGCGCGAAGCGCCAAGCCTGATCCTGCTGAAGGAACTGTTCGCCGCCGGTTGCCGCGTGCGCGCCTACGATCCGGTGGCCAGCAGCGAAGCGCTGCGCGTGCTGGAACGCGACCACGGCGCCGCCCGCGTCGAGGAAATGCTGACCATCGCCAGCTCGGCCACCGCCGCGGTCGACAATGCCGACGTGCTGGTGCTGGTGACCGAATGGAAGGAATTCCGCGCCCCGGACTTCCGCCACCTGGCCCAGACCCTGCGTGGCAAGGCCATCTTCGACGGCCGCAACATCTATGACCCGGCGGAAGTCGCCGAGGCTGGCCTGGCCTATGAAGGTATCGGCCGCGTCAGCCGGAAGGCCGCCTGATGATCGGGGGCAGCCACCGCATCCTGGTCACGGGCGCCGCCGGCTTCGTCGGCAGCTTCGTGGCGGCGCGCCTGGCGGCCATGGGCCACCAGGTGGTCGGTTGCGATAATTTCAACGACTACTACGATCCGCGCCTGAAACACGACCGCGTGGCGGCCCTGCTGGCGCCCGCCGGCGTCGCCTGCCACACGGTGGAGCTGGCCGATGCGGCCCAGGTCGCGGCGCTGTTCGAACGCGAGCGGCCAACGCTCGTGGTGCACCTGGCGGCCCAGGCCGGGGTGCGCTACTCGCTCGAGAACCCGGCCGCCTACGTGCAATCGAACCTGGTCGGATTCGGCAACATCCTCGAAGCCTGCCGCCACGGCAAGATCGAACACCTGCTGTACGCCAGCAGCAGCAGCGTGTACGGGGCCAACGCCAAGGTGCCGTTCAGCGAGGACGACCAGGTCGATGCCCCGGTCTCCCTGTACGCCGCGACCAAGAAGTCGAACGAGCTGATGGCGCACTCGTACAGCCACCTGTTCAAGCTGCCGGCCACGGGCCTGCGCTTCTTCACGGTCTACGGACCGTGGGGCCGGCCTGACATGGCTTACTTCAGCTTCGCCGAGAAGATGGCGCGCGGCGCCACGATCCCCGTATTCGCCGAGGGCTTGCTCACGCGCGACTTCACCTATATCGACGACATCGTCGAAGGCGTGGTGCGGCTGCTGTTCAAGCCGACGCCGGCCAGCGATACGAGCGCGCCGCACGCGGTGTTCAACATCGGCAACCACAATCCGGTGCGGGTGCTGGAATTCATCCAGACGCTGGAAAGCGTGATGGGCATCGAAGCGAGCAAGGAGTTCCTGCCGATGCAGCCGGGCGACGTGCCTGCCACGCATGCCGCGATCGACAAGCTCAAGGCGTGGGTCGACTTCGCGCCGACCACGCCGCTGGCCACCGGCCTGGCGAACTTCTGGACCTGGTACCGCGATTGGGCGCCGGGACGCAACTGAGACGGGAATGCGCATGAACGACCAGCCGCAAATCCTGCTGTTCCAGACCACCGACCCGGCCATGGTGAAGAAGCGCCTGCTGCGCTTCCGGGCCGCCTTCCTGAAGCTGGGACCGCACTGCCGGTTCGCCGCGATCTCGTACGCGCCGTCGGCGCGCACCGAGGTGCGCCGCGTGGTGCTGGACGGGATCGAGATCGAGCACCACGTCTACGGACCTGACGCGATGGACACCCTCGGCTATCCCGCCAAGGGCGCGGCGCGTCCATTCAAGCTCATTCCCGGCAACTGCGACCTGCCGCCGTTGCTGTTCCGGCGCGGGCAGCCGCAGTTCGGGCAATACTGGGTAGTCGAGGACGACGTCGAGTATTCGGGCGACATCCACGCGCTGTTCGCCGGCCTCGCCGATCGCAAGGCCGACCTGCTCGCCGCCCACCTGGCGCGCGGCTACGACGGCTGGACCTATTCCTCGATGCTGCGCGCACCGGGCACGGACATCACCCCGGCCAGCAGCTGGCTGGTCTTCCTGACCTTCTACCGCATCAGCGGGGCCGCGCTCGACCTCATCGACCGCTACTACCGCGAGGGCTGGAACGCGCACAGCGAGAACGCCTGGGCCACCATCCTCAAGCACGGTGGCATGAATGTGGTGGACTTCGGCGGCGCGGGCGAATTCGTGGCCGAGGAAGATCGCAACAAGCGCTACCAGGGTGTGGCCAACGACGGTTTCGAGAAACGCGGCAGCTTCGGGACCATGAATATCCGCCTGCGCGCCGGACGCGAGAAGGACCTGCTCTGGCATCCGATCAAGCCGCCCCGGGCCTGGCTACGCCAGACCCGCAAGCACTATATCTCGATCGCCAAATGGTATCTGGGCCGGGTCACGCGCACCTTGCGCCCGGGCCGGGCGCAGACCTGAGCGGAACGACCGGGGGCTTCGACAGCCCCCGTTTTCTTGTCAGGCCTCGGCGCTGACCCGCAGGAAGGTCTCGAACATCAGCACCGACCACAGCGGGGTGCTGTAGTCCTTGCTGCCGGCGATGTGTTGTTCGACCATCTCGCGCAGGAAGCGCTCGTTGAACATGCCGGTGTCGAGCAGCAGCGGGGACAGCGCCGCGGCGCGCAGCTTGTCGCGCAGCGGGCCGCGCAGCCAGGCCGCCAGCGGAATCGAAAAACCCTTCTTGGCGCGGTACAGCACGTCGTGCGAGAGGAAGGGCTCGAGCGACTTCTTGAAGATGTACTTGCCTTCGCCGCCGCCCAGCTTGATGTCTGGCGGCAGGGTCGAGGCCCATTCGACGAAGGTATGGTCCAAGAGCGGCACCCGCACCTCGAGCGAGTGCGCCATGCTGGCGCGGTCGACCTTGGTCAGGATGTCGCCCGGCAGCCAGGTCTTGAAGTCGAGGTACTGGATCAGCGACAGCGGATCGTCGGTCGGCGACTTGGCCGCGTGCTCGTGGAATACCTGGATCGCCTCGTAGCCCTGCAGCTCGCGCTTGAACGCGTCCGAGAACAGCTGGGCGCGGATCCGGTCCGGCATCTTCGACACGCCATGGAAGTAGCCCTCGACCGTGTCGCGCGCCAGCGCCTCGAAGGTAGTCTTGGCGCGGAACATGCGCGGCGCCCAGTCGGCCTTCGGATACAGCCGGCCCAGCGTGCCGAACACGGGTTTGCGCAGGCCGGCGGGCACCTTGTCGCGCACGCGCTGTTCGGCCATCGCGAAGCGGTAGCGGCGGTAGCCGGCGAAGCTCTCGTCGCCGCCGTCGCCCGACAGCGACACCGTGACGTGCTTGCGTGCCAGCTGGCACACGCGGTAGGTCGGGATCGCCGAGCTGTCGGCGAAGGGTTCGTCGTACAGGCGGCCCAGGGTGTCGATCAGGCCGTAGTCGTCCTTGTCCACGATCTGGGCGTGGTGGGTGGTGCGGTAGCGCGTGGCGACTTCGTTGGCATACTTCGATTCGTCGTACTCAGGGTCGTCGAAGCCGATCGAGCAGGTGACCACCGAGTCGGGATTCTGCTGCGCCATCATCGCCACCACTGCGCTCGAATCGACGCCGCCCGACAGGAAGGCGCCCAGCGGCACGTCGGCCACCATCTGGCTCTGCACGCATTCCTGCAGGCGCGCCGTCAGTTCCTGTTCGATTTCCTGCATCGGGCGCTCTTGGCCGCGCTGGAACGGGATGTCCCAGTACTGCTCCGGTTTCACCTCGGTGTCGCCCGCGCGTAGGGTGATGCGGTGGCCCGGCGCCAATTTGAAGGCGCCGTGGAAGATGGTGTGCGGTTCCGGCACGTAGCCGAAGGCGAAGTAATCCTCAACCGCGCGCGGGTTGAGCTTGCGCGACAGTTCGGGGTGGGTCATGATCGATTTCAGCTCGGAGCCGAACACGAACAGGCCGTTCGGCAGCAGCGCATAGAACATCGGCTTGACGCCCAGGTGGTCGCGCGCCAGGAACAGCGTCTGCTTTTTCCGGTCCCAGATGGCGAAGGCGAACATGCCGCGCAGGCGCTGCAGGCAGTCCTGGCCCCAGGCCTGGTAGGCGTGCAGCAGCACCTCGGTGTCCGACTTGGTGCGGAAGGCGAAGCCGAGCGCGACCAGCTCGTCGCGCAGTTCGCGGTAGTTGTAGATCTCGCCGTTGAACACCATCACCACGTCGCCCTGGGCGTTGCGGATCGGCTGCTGGCCGCTGGCCAGGTCGATCACCGACAGCCGGCGGTGGCCCATGCCGAGCGCCGTTTCCAGATACAGCTCGCCTTCGTCCGGGCCGCGGTGGTGCTGGCTCTCGTTCATGCGGCCCAGCGCTCCGCGGTCGATCTCGCGTGTTCCCTGGGTATCAAAAATGCCGACGATTCCGCACATGCTCGTTCACTTCCTGCGTTGTTTAGGTATTCAAGGGTTGATGCAGCCGGGCCGGCGCCTTGCGCGCGACCAGGCCGTCGTACAGCGCCATATAGGCGCGCAGCATGGCGTCCATGCTGTATTTCTCTTCGATGCGCGCGCGTGCGGCGGCGCCATGGCGCGCCATCATGTCTGGGTCCTGCACGTAGCGCGCCAGCGCCTCGGCCAACGCATCTGTTTCGACCGGCACCAGCAGGCCGTGCACGCCATCGGCGACCACTTCGGGGATGCCGCCGACGTTCGAGCATACCGACGGCAGGCCGCAAGCCATCGCCTCCAGCAGCGAGACCGGCGTGCCCTCGGCCAGCGAGGGCAGGGCGAACACGTCGAAGCCGTGCAGCAGCTCGGCCACGTCGGCGCGCGCGCCGGGCAGCCAGACCGCGTCCTGCAGGCGGGCTTGCGCCACCTGTTCGCGGATCGCGCCCAGCAGCGGGCCGTCGCCGACGATGGTGAGTTTCAGGCGCGCGCGCAGGGCGGGCAGGCGTTCGCGCAGCAGGGCGAAGGCGGCCACCAGGCTGCGGTGGTTCTTGACGTCCTGCACCCGCGCCACGGCGCCGATCACGATATCGTCCGGCGCCCAGGGAGCTGCGGTGAGCGCATCCGCGCGCGGCTTGAAGCGTTCGGTGTCGACGCCGTTCTTGATCGGGTGGTTCTTCGCGGCCGGTATCCGGACCACGTCGGCCAGCCAGCGCTGTAAATCATCGGAGACCGGAATGTAGCGGTCGATGAAGGGCGACAGGCGGCGGCGCAGGAAGTTGTGCTTCGGGTTCAGGCCATGCGGGTCGGATGCATCGCGGCCATGCTCGGCATGGATCCGCACCGGCACCCCGGCCAGGGCCGCGGTGAAGCAGAACTCCATCGCCGCCAGGTTATAGGTGTGCAGGATGGCCGGACGCAGGCGCCGCATCAGCTTCCAGAAGTCGACGTGCACTTGCGCGCCGTTCCCGGGCGGCTTGTTCAGGGCGAACAACTCGACCCCGGGCTGGGTGATGCGCTGGGAAAAATCCGAATAACGCGTCAGGCACACCACCGCATGCCGGTATTTCTCGGACGGCAGGCGGTTGATGCAGTCGACCAGCAGCGTCTCCAGCCCGCCCACGTCGAGCGAGTAGACCAGGTGCACGACCAGGGGCCGCTGGGCATTCAGGACGGACAGCTCGCTATGCATGGTCGTGCGCGTCAATGGGTGCGCGCATGGTCCAGCGCGCGCTCGACCGCCTGGCCCTGGCCCGCCAGGAAGGCGCGCAGGGCGGCGCGCGCGGCTTCCGGATTGTCGCGCACCGGCGCCGACAGCAGCACCACGGCGCCGTCGTCGCCGCGGAAGCGCAGCTTGGCCTGGGCCTGCAGCAGCTTGCCGACGTAGTTGTTGGCCGTCAGGTGGCCATCGATCGACATCCACTGCCACACCAGGATCTGGCCGCCCGGGCCGTTCAGGCGCGTCTCGCGCAGGGTCAGCGGCTGGCCGCCCAGGGTTTCGCTGCGCAGCGCGCCGCCGACCGCATGCCAGGCATCGTCCGAGGTGGCCAGGGTGTTGACGGAGCTGATCAGGGCCTTGCCGTTGCGCTGGTTGCGGTAGTACATGATGTCGAGCGCGACCGGCGGCATGCTTTCGCTGTTGCGGAAGGTGGCGCGGTAGGTCGCGTCCGGGTTGACCCAGCGCGGGGTCCAGCTGGCGAATGGCGCCACCTGCGGCCAGCTCACCGCCACCGTGGACAGCTGCACCGGCTGCGGATTGAGGTTGGCGGCGTCGTTGTAGCGCGCGAAGCCCGGCCACACGGCGGTGAGCGCCACCACGGCGGCGCACATTGCCGCCATGCGGGCCATCGAGGCCGGCGCCGGGTTGCCCGGCACGGTAGCGGCGGCCGTCGTGGCCGCATCAGCGACCGGCAGCTCGTCGTCGTCGCGCCAGAAGCTGCCGACCCAGAACATCAGCAGCATCACCAGGCCGAAGAACACCCAGCCATAGATCAGGTGGTCGACGCCGGTGGCCAGTTCCATGCCCGACAGGTGGCCGATCATCACGATCATGTAGGCGCGCAAGCCGTTGGCAATGATCGGCACCACGATCGACACCGCCACGAACAGCAGGCGCTTTTTGGTGGAGCGGTAGGTCAGGTAGGCGTACAGGCAGCCCAGGGTGAACGAGGAAATCAGGTAGCGCACGCCGCTGCAGGCTTCGACCACCGACCAGGAACCGGTCGGCAGCTCGAAGCGGGTGCCGTTGCGCAGCACCGGGATGCCGGTGGCCTGCACCGCCCACACGGTGAAGTCGGCGGTGAGGTTGATCAGGGGGCCGACGAAGACTTCGCCAAACGGGACGGCCAGCAGCAGGAAAAGAAGGGGAAAAGCCAGTGCCCCCGCCAGGCGCGGGCCCAGCATGGCCAGCGCGATCACCGGGAACATCGAGACGAAGGCGTACTGCATCACCACCTGCACCTCGCCCATGCGCGCCAGCAGCCAGCCGGCGCCCAGCATGGCCAGCAGCAGCAGGGCCGGGGCCCAGGGCCGCGCCGGCACCGCATTGAACACCGCGCGCCGGCGCCAGATCAGCCACAGGCTGATCGGCAGGATGGCGTAGCCGTGGGCGAAGGTCTCGGAACTGTTCCAGATCGTCACCAGCGACTGGGCGGTGCCGAGGTAGAGGAAGAAGGGGGCCAGCAGGGCGAGCGCGATCAGCATCGCGCTCGAGGGCGCCAGCGGAGTCGCGGCGACGCCGGGTGCGGCGGCGGCCAGGTCGTTGGGTGGGTTCACGAGCATTCCAGTCGCTCCTCGATGCAGGCCAGGTTGCTCGGCCAGCTGTAATGATGTTCTACCCGCGCCCGTGCGGCGCGGCCCATGTCATGGTTGCTGCGCGCCAGCAGGGTCCCCAGGGCCGCGATCCAGGCCGGGGCGCCGTCGGCCACCGCCAGCTCCTGGTCCGGCACCGCGTCGATGCCTTCCAGCGCCTGCGGCGAGACCACCGTCGGCGTGCCCATGGCCATCGCCTCGAGTACCTTGTTCTGGATGCCGCGCGCGATGCGCAGCGGCGCCACCGCCAGCGTGGCGTGGCGGATATAGGGACGCACGTCGGGCACGGTGCCGGTCACGGTCACGCCGGGCAGCTGGCCCAGGGCCTGGACCTGCGGGTTCGGGCGCGAGCCGACGATGTAGAAGCGCAGCGCCGGGTCGTGCGCGGCGAGGGCCGGGAACACGTCGTCGCAGAACCACTGCACGGCGTCGACATTGGGCCAGTAATCCATGGCGCCGGTGAACACCAGCGCCCGCTCATTCGGAGCGAACGGGCTGGCCAGCTCGTGCTCGGGCGAGAAGTAATCGGTGTCGACCCCGTTGCTGAAGTGGCCGATGCGCGCCACGCTCTCGGGCGCCAGCTGGCGGAACAGGTCGGCCTCGGGCTTGGAGACGAACAGCGAGGCGTCGTACTGGCTGGCCACCTGGCGCTCGTAGCGCAGCAGCTGGCGCGCCTCGTGGCGGTACAGCCAGCTCATGGGCCAGGACTTCTTGTCGGCGTACTGGCGCCATTTGTCCGAGTCGACGTCGCAGAAGTCGATCACGCGGCGCGCGTCGCGATGGTGGTCGACGTATTGCGCCATCGGCGACGAGAACACCATCACGCGCTTGATGCCATGCGCGGCCACGGTCTGCTCGACCCAGCGCGCCATGCCGGCATCCTGGTAGTAGTCCAGCGACAGCGAGCGGTTCTTGACCAGCGCGCCCAGGCTGCGCACGCGCGCCAGCAGGGGATTGAGCGCTGCGAAATGGCTGCTGGCGCACATCGCCTCCACCTTGGGCACGTGCTGCCAGTCGTCGGCGTCGTCCACGAAGGTGGCCAGGTGCACCCGGTAGTCGCGCGCCAGGTGCTTGAGCAGGTTGTACGAGCGGATCTTGTCGCCCTTGTTGGGCGGGTAGGGGATGCGGTGGATCAGGAGCAGCAGGTCTTGCACGGCATTACCCCAGGTTGCGCACGATGTAGGGACCGAGGAAGTTCGCCACCGGCATGGGCAGCTTCTTCCACATCTTGATGAACAGCTGGTACTTCGGGTTCAGCGGATTGTTGTCCGGCAGCGCGGTCGATGCGTACAGCTTGTATTCGTAGGGCAGCGGCTGGGCTTCGAAGCCCCAGTTCTTCTTGAAGTCGTAGGCGCCGGTGCCCAGCTTGCTGCGGCCGAAGTCGAAGATGCGGCAACCGCGCGCGGCGGCGGCCTGCATCAGGTTCCAGTACATGAAGTCATTGCCGGCCACGCTGCGCGCCAGGTCGGTGCCGCCGCCGTAGTAGGGCACCACTTCGTCGCGCCAGTAGAACGACAGCACCGAGCCGACCAGGCGGTCGTCTTCGGTCAGGATCGTGCGCACCTCGCACTCGTCGCCGAAGGTCGTCTGCAGCAGGGCGAAGTATTTTTTCGGGAACACCGGGGTGCCCAGGCGCAGCACGCTGGTGGCATAGGCCTCGAACATGCGGTCGACGTTGTCCTCGACCACGCCTTTCAGGTTGAGCTTGATCCCCTTGCGCACCATGGCGCGCTGCTTGCGCGGGATGGCGTTCATATTGGCCTCGTCGTCGCCCGTGATCTCCTTGCGGAAGGTGACGTAGAGTTCCTTGGTGTGCCAGGAAGCGTCGCCCGGATGGGCGCGGTGCATGCCGCGGTATTCCAGGTGGCCCACGCCGAGCTTCTTGGCCAGCAGGTCGGCCGCTTCGTCGAGCAGCGCGCGTGCGCCGTCGTTCAGCGCCGCCACGCCGCCGTAGACGCAGAACGGCATCGCGCCCAGCGAATGGCCGAACAGGCGGCTCTTGATCTCGGCCAGCGGCAGCACGCCCTCGATCTGGCCGTCCTGTTCCACGAAGTAGAACCAGGTCTTGATGCCGAACGACTGCTCGATGACTTTCTGCCAGCCCGACAGGTGGAAGAAAGTGGCGTTGGGGCAGGCGCGCACGAAAGCGTCCCAGCGCGCGCAATCCTGCGGCTGCATCAGGCGCAGGGTCTGGGCGCTGGCGGTGCCTGCGGTGGAAGGCATCGCGCGCCTGGCCTGCGCCGCTTCGATGATCGAGTTCATGGCTTGTCCAGGAAGATGCGGTCCATGCGGTCCCACTTGAAGTCGCGCGCCAGCTGTTCCAGGCGCCGCTCCATGCGGTCGATATTGACGTAGTGGCGGAAGCGCGCCTTGGCGCCCAGGCCTTCGGGACGCGGCTGGCCGGGATCGACTTCCCATGGGTGGAAGTAGAACAGGGCCGGTTCGCCGTCCTCGCGGTTGACCTTTTCCATCATCCAGCGCGACAGCGCGTAGGGCAGCAGGCGGAAGTAGCCGCCGCCGCCGGCCGGCAGGTTGCGGCCCGCCATCTTGACCGTGGTGATCGGCACTTCCAGCAGTCCGTCCGGGCCGTTCGGGTAAAAGGCGAAGCGCGGCGCGTCCGGCATGCCGTAGTGGTCGTGGGCGATCGGATAGATGCTCGAGCTGTAGCGGTAGCCGGCTTCGTGCAGCGCGTCCAGCGCCCACAGGTTGGCGTGGCCGATCGAGAAGCTCGGCGCGCGGTAGCCCACCACGGCCTGGCCGCCGATGTCTTCCAGTAGCGCCTTGCTCGACCGGATGTCGTTGTCGAATTCGGCGCGGCTCTGGTCCGAGGCGCGCAGGTGGCCGTAGCCGTGGCTGGCCAGTTCGTGGCCGGCATCGACGATCCGGCGCACCATGGCGGGATAGCGCTCGGCGATCCAGCCCAGGGTGAAGAAGGTAGCGCGTACGCCGTGGCGCTCGTACAGCGCCAGGATGCGTTCCATATTGGCCTCGACCCGGCATTCGCGGGTCGGCCAGCTGGCGCGGTCGATATAGGGGGCGAAGGCCGAGACCTGGAAGTAATCCTCGACGTCGCAGGTCATCGCATTGCGGATCTGTTCGCCCGGCGCGGGACGCGGGCGGGCGGCGGGAGCGGTCATTTTCATGCCAAGTCCATTCCTGAAAAGGGGGCTAGTTCCGGGTTATTCCTGGTCCAGCTGGCGCTGCGAGCCGGGCGGGGTGGCGGCGATCTTCTTGAGGATCGACAGCACCGAGACGATCGATTTTTCGAGGCGCATCATGCGTTCGTCGAGCTGCTCGACGCTGGCGGTGCGCCGTTCGCCGTGCTGCAGGTCGTGCTGGCCTGAGGCAGCGCGCATGGACGCCGGATCCGGCTCGCCCAGTCCATCCGGGGCCTGGAACTCGTCCGAGATGTCGCGCACCACTTCCTCGATATGGGCGCCGGTGAATCCATGCAGCTCTTCGAGGTAGCCCATCAGCAGCACGCGGTCCATCAGCGTATTGGTCTTGCGCGGGATGCCGCCGCTGTAGGCGTAGATCACCGCGTGCGCACTGTCGTCGAAGGCGGGATCGCCCTTCCAGCCGACCGTGGCCAGGCGGTGCTCGACGTAGGCGCGGGTTTCCGGCGCATCCATCGGCCCCAGGTGGTAGCTGGCGATCACGCGCTGGCGCAGCTGCTGCATGGTGGGGCTGTGCAGCGTGGCGCGGAATTCCGGCTGTCCGAGCAGGAAGGTTTGCAGCAGCGAGCGGTCGTCGGTCTGGAAGTTGGACAGCATGCGCAGTTCCTCGACCGTGCGCGCGTTCAGGTTCTGGGCCTCGTCGATTACGAGCAGGGCGCGCTTGCCCTGGCGGTCGACCGAGCGCAAAAATTGTTCCAGGCGATTGAGCAGCTCGGCCTTGCTGGCGCCCTCGTAGGGCAGGCCGAAGGCGGAGACCACCATGCGCAGCGTGTCTTCCGGATCGAGGCTGGTGTTGACGATGTGCGCCGCCACGATCTGGTCGAGCGGGATGTGGCCCAGCAGGTTGCGCACCAGCGTGGTCTTGCCGGCGCCCACTTCGCCCGTGATGACGATGAAGCCCTCTCCCTGCGACAGGCCGTATTCGAGGTAGGCCATGGCGCGCTTGTGGCCCTTGGAGCCAAAGAAGAAGTGCGGGTCCGGGCGGAGCTGGAAGGGCTTGGCCGACAGGCCATAATAGGATTCGTACATCGTGGTTCCGTTCTGGTTCCGTTGCGCTTAAAACATCATCATCAGGCTGGCCGATACCGAATTCTCGGTATAGGTGCCGGCGCTGGTCCGGTTGCCGAGATCGCCGCTGCGGCGGCGCACGTCGACCGAGGCCCGGGCATCGCCGAAGCGGCGCGTCAGGCCCACGCGCATCGTGCGCTGGTAGTTGCGGTAATCGGTGTTGCGCGATTCGCTTTCGTCGAGATCGTAGCCGGCGACCAGGTTGGACTGGGAGTTGAGCCGGTAGGTGTAATACCCGGTGAGCCCATGCTGGCGCACGTTGTCGCTGAAGCGGCCCTGCTGGCTGCCCAGCAAGGGGCTGTCGCTCTGCTGGTCGGAGATCGCGTTGCGGTCGCTGACGTGGGCCGAGAGCGAGGCGCTGCTGCGTCCCTTGCGGTACACCATCGATGCGCGCAGCATCTTCTGGCGCATGAAGCGGTTGCTCAGGTAATTGACGCTTTCCGACAGCGACGGCGGCAAGCCGGTCTGCTGCAGATAGGCCTGCACGACCCGCGCGCGCTCGATCGGATCGGGGTAGGCGGTCGCGAACATGCGGTCGAGCAGGCCGGCGGTGTCGATGGTCGACGGCAGCAGGAATTGCTGGCGCGAGGTGGTGATCGTGTCGGCGTAGGTGAGGTTCCAGCTGGTGCGGCGGGTGCGGTGCGTGGCCAGCAGGCTGCCGGTATTGCCATAGAAGTGGCGTCCGGCCGTGGCCTGCAGGCTGGTGCGCGCCGAAGGCGTCCAGCGAAAGCCCAGCGACCAGTTGGCGCCCTGGTCGCCGCCGCCCAGGCCCTCGAACTCGTAGCGGTCGTAGCCTCCGTTGGCCAGCAGCGCCAGGCGGCCGCTGACCATGTAGCTCAGGTTGGCCGCCAGGGTCTCGCTGGAAGAGTCGCCATAGCGGTCGCCTTTCAGCTCCTGCTTGTTGTAGTTGATGCCCCAGCCGATGGTGCGGAACGACGGACCGCTGGCCAGCATGGCTTGCAGGGTGTCGCCGCCGGTGCGCCGGAATCCGACGTTCTCGCCGCCGCCCACCGAGTCGCGCGTGTAGCGCAGCTGGCCGGAAGCGGTGTTGCCAAAGCGGTGCACAAGGTATGGGCTGATGCTCCAGGTTTCGATGTCGGTACGGTTGTTGCGCGAATACGCATCGTTGTTGATCCGGGGGCCGAAGGCGGAGATGTTCTGCTGGCCGCGGGAGGCGCTCGCGTCGATGAAGAACAGGTCCCGGGCCAGCTCGCCGCGCAGGTTGCCGCGGTAGCTGCGCTGGATGGTGGCCGGACTGCGGAAGGCGCCATCCTCGTCCGCGCCGGGACTGCCGTCGAGGCCACGTTCGTCGCTATCGTGCAGGTAGTGGAAGGCGTGCAGCTGGGCTGCCGCGTTCACGGTCAGGCGCCGGCTGCGCTGGGTGACCTCGAAGCCTGGCGACACTTGGGTGATCAGTTCGCTGTGCGCGAGTGAATCATCGGTCAGGTTGACGTTGTCGGTCCAGATCTCGCTCAGTGTCATGGTCGGCGTCACGCGCCAGTCGGCATGCGCGGGAACGGAGGCCAGCAGCAGCGCGGCCGCCATCGGCGCCAGACGCAAGGTCCCGCGCCCGGCGCCGATGCTGGCGGCGGAAAGCTTAGCCGTAGTGATAGTCATACGTTTCTTCGATGCCGGGAATGTCCCTGGTCTTGTTATAGATGAGATTGACGTTGCTCATGCCTTCGAGCTGGTGCAGCGACTCCTTGACCGCATGCTGGGTCGTGGTCTGGGCTTCCACCACCACCACGATCTGGCCCATGTGGCTGGCCAGCACGCGCGCTTCGCTGGTCAGCATCAGCGGCGGCGAATCGAAGATGATGATGCGGTCGGGGTAGCGGTTCGCCAGCTCGTTCAGCATGGCCGTCATCGTCGAGCTGGCCAGCAGTTCGGTGGCGCGCGGCGTGGCGGTGCCAGCCGGCAGGATGGCCAGCGTATCGACGTTGGTGCGCAGCATGACGTCCGCCAGGTCGAGTTCCTTGTCCACCAGGATGTCCATCAGGCCGCGCTGGGTTGGCAGGCCAAGGGTGCGCAGCACCGATGGGCGCGCCACGTCGGCATCGACCAGCAGCACGGTATGGTCGAGCTCCATGGCGATGCTCATCGCCAGGTTGATCGCGCAGTAGGTCTTGCCTTCGCCGGGCAGCGAGCTGGTGATCATGATCAGGTTGGCCGGGTTGTCCTTCGGACCGCGCTCGGCGAAGGCGCGCTTGAGCAGCGGACGCTTGATGATGCGGAATTCTTCCAGCAGGTTGGTGCGGCCGCCAGCGGCGGTGACCATGCCCAGTTCGCGCATCCGGTTCAGGTCGAGTTCGACGCGCCGCGTGCGGGCAGGCGCTGCGCCAGGGGCGGCGCCCGGCAGCGCTTGCGCGGCTTCCGTCGCAGGCACTTCCACCAGGACGGCGGCGGGCGCGGCATCCGCGCCGGCCTCGGCCGGCAAATGGTTGACGGCGGGGGCGGCGTTCTGGCGCTGCTTGTCGATGCGGCTGGCCGCTTTTTCGATAATACTCACATTCACTCCTTGTAGGCCAGCCGGCCTTACATCGTAGGGCGGATCAGGATGGCGGCGATGCCGGCGGCATAGGCGCAGAACAGCACGAGCACCGAGGCGGCAAGCATGATCAGGCGGCGCTTGCGCAGCACGGTCTGTTCGGACGTCCAGTTCATGCTTACCGAACCAAGGATCGGCAGGCCGGTGGTCTCGCGCAGCGCGGCCGGGCTCAGGAAGGTCGGCCGCAGCTGGCTCAGCAGCAGGGCGCTGGCCAGGCCGGCGCCAAGGGCGCCGAGGAAGACCAAGGTGAACAGCTGGAGGCGGTTGGGACCGGCAGGGATGGCGGGGGCGGTCGGCGGATCGATCACGCGGAACGTCAGCATATCGGTCACCGACGACACTTCGCCCGACAGCTTGGCCGACTCGCGCCGCTCGACCAGGCGCTGGTAGTTGGCGCGGTTGACTTCATAGTCGCGGTTGAGCTGGGCCAGCTGGGCTTCGACTTCCGGCACCTGCTCGCTCTGGCCGCGCAGGCGGGTCACGCGGGCGCTGAATTCGGCCACGCGCGCCTGCAGCGAGGCCACGCGCGCCTCGGCTTCGGACAGCTGCACGTTCAGCTGCTGCAGCATCGGACTGTAGTTGGCGCCCGGATCGCTGCTCGGCGCCGGGTTCTTGGCCAGCTCGGCGCGGCGCTCCATCAACTGCTCGAGCAGGCGGCGGTTGGCGACGATGTCGGGATGCTGTTCGGTGTACTGCGTGCGCAATCCGTCCAGGTTCTTGTTCACGCTGGCGATGCGCTCATCCAGCGCCGGGTCTTGCACGACCGGGACGCTGCGGCTGCCGCCACCGCTGTTGTCGCCCGAAATCTTGCGGCGGATCGCGTTGCGTGCCTGCTCGGCCTCGGCCAGGTCGAGCTGCGCCTGGTTCAGGGCTTCGCTGGACGACATCATGCGCGCGCCGTAGTCGGCGCCTTCGCGCGGCAGCATGCCGATGTTCTTGATCTTGAATTCCTTGAGCGAATTCTCGGCCGCGGCCAGGCGCTCTTCGTAGCTGCGGATCTGCTCGTCGATGAACTGGACAGCCTTCTCGGAATCCTGCCTCTTGCCGGCGAAGCTGCCTTCGACAAAGATGGTCAGGAAGGCCTGCACCACGTCCTTCGCCTGCTGCGCGCTGGTGCCGGTATAGCTGATCGTGTAGATGTCGTCACGACCGGTGCCGACCATCTTGATCTTGGAGATCAGGTCGTCGACCACCTTGTCGAACTCCTTGCCGCTGCTGGAATTGACATCGAGGTCGAGGTCGCGCACCACCCGTTCCACGTTGGGGCGGCTGAGCAGCGTGCGACGCATGAACTGGACTTGCTGGTTCAGGTTCGGCAGTGTGGTCATGCCCGACATCAGCGGCTTGAGAATGGTCTGGGTGTCGACATAGACGCGCGCCTTTGCCTCGTACTGGTTGGGTAGCTGGTAGACCATCCCCCAGCCAACCAGTGCGACGACCCATGTGATCGCGACTGCGTGCCAGCGGTACTTGCCGATGGCTTTTAATAAGTGAAGAATCTGGGATGTAATTTCAGCCATCGTGTCGATCTCGTTGGTCAGGGCCTGGCGTGCAGGGGCAACAAAAAACAATAAGCATGATCGCTTGTACCCTAAGCAATTGCAATTGAGGGTAGGGGAATCTAGCGATTCTCGGTCACCGATGCCATCGGTTTGCAACACTACTTCATTCGGACAGAACGATGCGGAATGGTGCATCGCAACGTCATTGTTGCATTATCGCAAACATTTAAGGAATGCGCTTGTGGTATTTCACGTAACGATCTGAGGATTCGGGATGTACCGCCCAGTCCAGGCCGCGCGCCGCGTGATCTCAAATAGTTGCTGAAATTCAAAGAAGCTTATTGTAATGTTTAAAAAAGGAAAGGGGCCGTACGATTGCCTCACGCCTGTTACAACTACCTGAAGATTGTGATGTTTTGATGACGCGACGTTTGTTTGGAAGATACGTGGTGGCCGCTGCGCTGCTGTGCCTGGCGGGGGGATTGACGCGGGCGGCGACCCTGCCGCAGACGGTAGCGGCGGTGAAGCCGTCGATCGTGGGCGTCGGCACCCAGCTGCAAACGCGCAGCCCGGCGATCGTGTTCAGCGGTACGGGCTTCGTGGTCGGCGACGGCCTGAGCGTGATTACCAATGCCCACGTCGTGCCCGACAAGCTCGATGCCGCTCGCATGGAGCAGCTTGGCGTGGTCTTGCCGGATGGCGCCGGCGTGCGTTTCCGTCCGGCGCAGCTGGTCGCCCTGGACCGGGAGCACGACCTGGCGCACCTGCGCCTGGAAGGCGCGCCGCTCCCGGCCCTGCGCCTGGGGAATGCGGCCGGGGCGGCAGAGGGCCAGGCACTGGCCTTCACCGGCTTCCCGCTCGGGATGGTGCTGGGCCTGCACCCGGCTACCCATCGCGCGCTGCTGGCAGCGGTCACCCCGGTGATGCAGCCTTCGCTCAACGCGCGCCGGCTCGACGCGCGCGCGGCGGCCCGGCTGCAGCGCAGCCCGTTCAGTATCTACCAGCTCGACGGTACAGCCTATCCCGGCAACAGCGGCTCGCCACTGTACGATCCGGAGACCGGCATGGTGCTGGGCGTGATCAATATGGTATTCGTGAAAGGCTTGAAGGAGTCCGCGATCTCGGCCCCAAGCGGGATCACGTATGCCATCCCGGTGCGGCACGTGCAGGAACTGCTGGATCGCTAGCGCCATCCGATGGCGATGTAACTACTTGCGGCAAGATAAAAGATTTCAATTGTGCACGGCTTGCCGACGCGGCCGTCTGCGCTACAATAGCGCGGGCCATGATGGCGAAATAACAATTTTTGATTCACGCCAAACACTAGTCCATGGGACAGGTAAGGCGCGAGGGGATGAACGCGATGATGACGAAAACCATGAAGAATCTGTTGGCAGCCGGCGCCGCCGCTTGCATGCTCCTGCTGGGCGGCTGTTCCACCCCGGTGCCACCCAGCACCGCCGCGCTGGCGCCGGTCAACCCGGACTACCTGATCGGGCCTGGCGATGCCGTCAACATCATTGTCTGGCGTAATCCGGAAGTGTCGATGTCGGTGCCGGTCCGTCCTGACGGCAAGATCACGACCCCGCTGGTTGAAGACCTCCCTGCCGCCGGCAAGACCTCGACCCAGCTGGCGCGCGACATCGAACAGGCCCTCGCCCAGTTCATCCAGCAGCCGGTGGTCACCGTGGTCGTGACCAATTTTGTCGGCAACTTCAACGAGCAGATCCGCGTGATCGGCCAGGCCGCCCGTCCGCAGGCATTGCCATATCGCCGCGAAATGTCGCTGATGGATGTGTTGATCGCGGTCGGCGGCGTGACTGAATTCGCCTCGGGCAACAAGGCCAGCATCGTGCGCACCGTCGAAGGCAAGCAGGAAAAAATCAATGTCCGCCTTGACGACCTGATCAATGACGGCGATATCTCGGCGAACATCATGATGCGTCCTGGCGATATCCTGGTGATCCCGGAAAGCTTCTTCTAAGCCCTTCCCCTGCAAGACCGGCTTTGCAGCCGGTCTCTTGCGCCGGCAATCTTGCCGACGCGGCTAGTCGCCGCTCCCTTCCTGTTTTCCAGTATTCCGGCTGCCATGCGGCCGTGATCTACGCATCTTCTTGTCCGTGCGCGCCGCAGAGCCTGCGTAAACTGCTATCGTCGCGGTATTGGGTCTGCGTTATAAATGTCAAAACGGCAAATACTTTTTGTTAATACAATTGATAAATTGTAATTTCCGATGCTATGATGATCAGGATTGCTACGGGCGCAAGAGGCGCCGGTCCTGCCTGGAGAAAGACCATGATCGAGACAATAGCGCCGGCCTTCTGCGCCGGTCCGGGCGGCGACGATGCGGCTGCTTCCAGCATGCCCAGCATTATCGACGTCGCCATCAATGAGCGCGTGTTCGGCATTCGCGCAGCCGACATCGATTCCCAGCGTAATTCCGCGAGCATGCTCATCAGTAAGATGTATTCCTGGCGCGGCTATAGCGGCAACCACCAGGTGCATAGCGATCCCAACCGGATCACGCTGACGGCATCCGACCACGGCCAGGTGTTCGGCACGCTGAGCCTGGGCCTGGATTCCGACATTGGCCTGCTGGCCGACCAGGTGTTCAAGGATTGCATCGACGTGCGCCGCGGCAACGGCCGGGTGTGCGAGATCACCAAGCTCGCGGTCGACCCGGCGGTCAAGTCCAAGGCGGTGCTGGCCTCGCTATTCCACGTGGCCCTGATCTATGCGCGCGACCTGAACGGCTGCCGCGACATCTTCATCGAAGTCAATCCGCGCCATCGCCGTTTCTACGAAGCCATGCTCGGCTTCCAGACCGTGTGCGAGTCGCGCCCCAATCCGCGGGTGCAGGCGCCGGCGGTCCTGCTGCGCGTCGACACCGCCTTCGGCACCGAGCAAGTGGAGAAATGGGGCGGCATGCAGGACAAGGCGGTGGGCGAGCGCTCGCTGTTCCCGTGGTTCTTTTCGCCGCGCGAAGAGGCGGGCATCGTCAACCGCCTGCGCCAGCTGGGCTGAGCCGCATCGATCCGCGCTTGCCCGCAGGTCATTAACGCCCTATATTTCTCGCTTCACTTCAATCCAATGAGGACGCTCCATGACGACCGGTAAGACCAGGGATGAAATCGCCGAAGCCTATTCATCCGAACCGTGGTGGTACGACCTGCGCGGCTTTTTCATTCTCACCTTCGCCTACAACAGCACGATCGGCACCCAGATGCGCTTCTTCGGGCCCAATTTCGGACCGGATCACCTGGAAGTGGCATGCGGCACCGGCACCCTGCTCGAGATGGTCCTGAACTGGCGCCGCCGCCGCAAGCTCGCGCCGGTCAAGGTAACCGGGATCGACTATGCGCCCTCGATGCTGGCCGGCGCCAGGCGCCGCTTCGCCGGCAATCCACTGGTCGAGGTGCAGCATGCCGACGCGGCCCAGCTGCCGTTCGCCGACAACCGCTTCGACACCGCCAATATCGCCAACTCGATCCACTGCTTTCCGACCGTCGATGGCGCCCTGCGCGACATCCTGCGCGTGCTCAAGCCGGGCGGGACCCTGGCCGCCAACGTGCTGCTGTATCCGTCAGGCTTCGCCCCGCTGCGCTGGGCGGCGCAGAAGATCAATGACTGGGGCATCCGCAAGGGCATCCTGTACAGCCCCTTCCACGTGGAAGAGCTGCGCGCCAAGGTGCTGGCGGCGGGCTACGAGATCGCCAGCGAATTCACCTCCGGAAACACCTGGAATGTGGTGCTCCGGAAACCCCTGTAGGACGAGACCCACAGCTGCGCGAGAAATTCTTAAATGTGGGTGTCGGGATCTTTTACAGTGTTATAATTTCTATTACGAAACAACCATCTAAGTGTTTGATTTAAAAGGAAACTGATTAGCTGGCACGATGGTTGCTAGATAGAGGTTGTTAGTACGAACCCTACAACCAGGAGATCCAAGATGAAAGCAGTTTCGAAGACCATTATCGCTTGCGCAATCGCTGCTACCTCGATGTTCGGCGCCGCCGCCCACGCTGATAACTTCAACCCGTTCACCGTAGAATACGACGGCCGCTCGTTCACCGCCGACAAGATCACCGGTAACTACAACGAGATCGCCACCTTCAACACCGACGGCACCTTCAACGTGTCGCTGGTGTGGAACGCCGGCCAATTCGTCACCAACGGCGGCACCACCCCGGTCAACCGCACCGGCCTGAACAACGACTATGGTCTGTATGCCCTGTACACCGCGTCGGGCACCTTCGCCTTCGAAGGCGGCAAGAACGTGTTCCGCTTCGACGAAGGCAGCGGCCGCCTGGGAATGTACCTGGACGCCAACCTGGACTCGACCTTCACCATGCCAGGCAGCGGCGCCACGCCGGTCTCCGTTGGCAACAGCGACGACGACCTGCTGCTGGCCGAAGGCGATCCACTGTCGGGCTTCGGCGTGCTCGACCCAACCCTGCCGACCTGCGGTCCTAGCGGCATCAACTGCGGCAGCTTCGGCGCCAGCTCGAGCTTCGCCCTGGCCGGTTTCGGTACCCAGTTCTTCACCTCGCCAAACCCGTTCTACGACCTGTCGTTCCAGTCGGGCCAGCTGAACAACTTCGACCCGGTCGGCACCCAGGAAATCAACGGTTCGCTGGACGTGGTCTTCAGCAACGTGGCCGAAGTGCCTGAGCCTGCATCGGTCGGCCTGCTGGGCCTGGGCATGCTGGGCCTGTACGCCGCCCGTCGCCGCAACAAGAAAGCCGCCTAAGTACGCACGGGCCTGCGTCGCAGGCCCAGCGCTGCAAGGTAAAAAGCCACTGCCGGAGCGATCCGGCAGTGGCTTTTTGACGTCGGGCGTTCACGAGGCCGGCGCGGCGCCGGCGTGCTTCAGCGTCCGGCCGCCGCCATGCGCGCGAACTGGCGCCGTCCGATCGCCAGCATCAGCTGCTGGATCGGATGGCGGTTGCCGCCCGGGCGCCAGGTGCGCTTGAGCTTGTTGCGGTAGGCGTCGAACTGCATGCCCCAGGGCGCGGCCAGCACGTCGCCGCGTTGCAACAGGATCTTGAGCGCCTCGGTGGCGCAGATGCCGGCGCACAGCTGGCAAGCCATGAAGGTCGATGGGCCGCGCTGCTCGGCCAGGTTGACCGATTCCGGCACCACCAGGTAGGGCCGGTGCAGGCCGGCGGGCGCCAGGCCGACCACGAAGCGGATCGCCTTCTCTTGCTCCGGCAGGTCGCCCCAGCCGAAATACTCTTCGAAGGTCATCTTGCCCGGCATGAAGTTGAGCAGGGCCGCGCCCATCCCCAGCGGCGCCCCGGTGGTGGCCGGGATGCCGCGCCGGGCGCAGGCGGCGAAGGTCTGCTGGCGCGCATCGAAGGCGAAGAAATCGAGCGCGTCGACGTACAGGTCGACGCCGTCCAGGAAGGCGTCCAGGTTGTCCTTGTGGACGCCGTCGGGGAAGATGGCGATCTCGATCTCGGGGTTGATGTCGCGCGCCATGCGCGCCAGCACCTCGGCCTTGGGCTGGCCGACAGTCGACATCATGGCGCCGACTTGCCGGTTGAAGTTGGCGATGTCGAAGCTGTCGAAATCGGCGATGTGGAAGCGCGTGATGCCCAGGCGCGCCAGGGTCAGCAGGTGGACGCCGCCGACGCCGCCGCCGCCCGCAATGGCGACGCGCTTGCCGCGCAGCTGTTGTTGTTCGGCCGGCGTGACCCAGCCGATATTGCGCGAGAACGCCTGTTCGTAGTTGAACGGTTTATTCATTGACGGTTCAGGAAAGAAGTGGGGAACAAGGGCGCCGGCCCTCATGCCGGATGCGATTCATCCATGCGCAACAGGCGATTGATAATGCCACGCTCTTCGCGTGGGGAAAAGAAATATGGATAGAACGAGCGCTCCTCGGTCTCGCCCTCGGCGGCGTAGCTGCCGCCGAACAGGGCGATCTGTTCGGTGACGAAGACCAGGTTCACGCGCAGCAGGTAGGCCGGCGCATCGACCCGCGGATTGACCTTGAGTTCACCTTCCTTGCGAAAGCCCAGCATGCGTTCGTAGAAGCGCCGATGGCGCGGATTGACCTCGATCACGATGTCGGTGCAGCCATGCATGTCGCGCGCGTAGATCACGGCCAGGTGGAACACATTGGCCAGCGCCGTCTTGGAGCGCACCGAAGGGTCGAAGGCGAACTTGGTGAACTCGCACAATTTCGCGCCGCGCCCGCGGTGGGCGTCGAGTTCGTCCTTGAAGATTTCGTCGGCCATCAGGCCGACCTCGGAGTCGATGCCGATGCTGAGCGTGCCGACCACGTCGCCCTTGTCGGTGGCGGTCAGGGTGATGCGGTTGGGGTCGCTGCTGGGCTGGTGATCTCCGGTGTAGCCGCGCCAGGCATACATCCTGTTGATCAGCATACTGGCCGTGTTACGACCGTCCGAAGTATCGGTAAGCCGGATTCCGTACGAATCGTCGTCCACGATAAACATCCTCATTTAGGAGAACGTTATCTTATCGCGACATTAATAAATCCAGCGTTCGATAGGATGAGGCTGCGCATCCCTGGCGTGCCCGCAGCGTGCCTTTATTGACGGGGGCGGTGACGCGCCGGCGGGTTCGCCGCGGAGCCCGGCAAGGCCCCGCGGCGAACGCCCCGCTTACAGCGATTTGAGCAGCGCGCGCGCCTCGTCGGCGTGGGCGAACGGCGTGCCCGACGCCAGCAGCTTGTCGAGCTCGCGGCGTGCGCCGGCCTTGTCGCCGCTCTTGTGCAGGGCTTGGGCCAGGTGGTAGCGGATCTCCATCGAGTTCGGCGCCTGGCTGCTGGCCTTCTGCAGCAGTGGCAGGCCGCGCGCGGTGTCGCCTTGCTCCACCAGCACCCAGCCCAGGGTGTCCATCACGCCCGGGCTGTCGCCGGCCAGCTTGTAGGCCTTCTCGGCGGTCGCCAGCGCGCGCGGATCCTTCACCTGCTGGTAGGCCCAGGCCAGGTTGTTCAGCACCAGCGGATGCTCGGGAGCGCGCTTCTGCGCGTTCTCGAGTTTGGCGATGGCGCCCTTGTAATCCTTGGCTGACAGGTTCAGTTCGGCCACCAGCAGCGAGACGCGCACGTCGTCCGGCTGGGCGGCGAGCCAGGCCTGGCCGCGCGCCAGCGCTTCCTTGCTCTTGCCGCCGGCCTGCATGGCCTGCATCACCTTGACCGTCAGTTCCGACGAGCGCGCCAGGGACAGGCCTTTTTCATAGGACTGCTCGGCCTGGGCGAATTTTTGCTGCGACATCAACACGTCGCCTTCGACGACGTGGCCGACCGGCGCCTTGGGCGCCGCCTTCTGCAGCGCGCGCGCCACCGCCAGCGCCTCGTCCGGACGCTTGCCGCGCAGCGCCAGCTCGACCTGCATCAGGCGCGCCGGCACGAAGTCGGGCTGGAGGTCGACCGCGCGCTTGAGGTGGTTGGCGGCCGCGGATTCGTTCTTCAGCGCCAATTGCACCTGGGCCAGGCGGAGCTGGGCGCCGGGCGCCTTCGGCAGTACGTTGACCAGCTTGCTGTAGGTGTCGAGCGCGCCGTTGAAGTCCTTGTTTGCGGCCTGCGACTGGCCGAGCAGTTCCAGCACGCCGGCATCGGTCGGATGCGTGGTTTGCAGCTTGCGCGCCAGCGCCAGCGCCTTGGGCGCCTGTTCGGTGGCCAGGTAGTGCGCGCCGAGCTTGAGCGCAGGCGCGGTGGCGCTCGGCTGGGCCGCGCTGGCTTTCTCGTACCAGCTCGTGGCCTCGGCCGGGTTCTTTTGCAGCGTGGCCAGCTCGGCCAGCGCCGTCATGGCCTCGACGTTGTCCTTGTTCTTGTCCAGGAAGGCGGTGAAGCGGGCCTTGGCGGCGTCCGGCTTCTTGTCCTGCACGTCCAGGCGCGCCAGGTTGGTCACCGCCGGCAGGAAGCTCGGCTGCAGCGACAGCGCCTTCTCGAAGGCGGTGCGCGCCTCCGTGTTCTTGCCCTGGACCATGTAGACAGCGCCCTTGAGCTGCTGCACTTGCGGGCTGTCAGGCTGCTGCTTCTCGAGCGCATTGACGGCGGCCAGCGCCTTGTCGTAGCGCTTCATGCCCATCTCGGTTTGCACCAGGGCCATGGTGGCCTGGAGCGATTTGGGGTCGAGCGTCGCGGCCATTTCGAGGTCGCTCAGCGCGCGCGCCTGGTCGCCCTGGGCCAGGCGCGACAGGCCCAGCGAGGTGCGCACGGCGGCCGCTTCCGGCGCCAGGGTGGCGGCCTGCTGCAGGTAGTTGCTGGCCTTGTCGAAGTCGCGCACCTGCATATACGATTCGCCGGCCAGGGCCAGCAGCTGCGCATCCTGCGGCGCCGCTTTCAGGGCCGGCGCCAGGGTGGCGGCGGCATCGGCCGGCTGGGAATTCTTGAGCTGGGCCTGGGCCAGCAGCTTGCGCGCATAGACGTTGTTCGGATTGGCTTCCAGGTATTTGCGCAGATGCTGCTCGGCTTGCTGGGTGCCGCCCAGCTGCAGCTCGGAGGCGCCGGCCAGCAGGATGCTCGGATAATGGTTGGGCGCGACCTTGAGGATCTTGGCCAGCGCATCCTTCGCCGCCGAGTGCTTGCCTTGCGAGAATTCATACAGGGCGCGGGTGTACACCACCAGCAGGCTGCCCGGCGAGTTCTTTTCCGCCGCCTCGACTTCTTTCTTCGCCGCGTCGAACTTGCCGCGCGCGATCTCGATATAGGCTTTCTCGATGTGGGCGCCGCGGTGATCCGGCTTGAGCGCCAGCGCCTTGTCGTAGGCGGCCAGGGCTTCGTCCGGCTTGTTCATCGAACGCAGCATGGCGCCCTGCATGATGAAGACTTCGGGATTTTTCGGATCCTTGGCCACCGCCTGGTCGACGTAGAGGAGGGCGGCATCGCGCTGGCCGCGTACGGCGGACAGGCGTGCCAGGCCCATCAGGGCGTCGCCGGAATTGGCGTTCGAGGCCAGGGCCGTCTCGTAGGCCTGCTTCGCCTCGTCGGGCTTGCCGCTGCCCAGCAGGGCGTCGCCACGCAGCGACAGCAGCGCGGCCGACTTGCCGGCCTTTTCCGGTGTGATCAGTTCCAGCACCTCCTTGAACTTGCCCTGCTGCGCCAGGGTCTGGCCCAGCAGCGGCAGCACCCGCTCGTCGGTGATGCCGAGCGAACGCGCGCGGCCCAGTTCCTTCTCGGCCGAGACGTTGTCGCCGGTGGACAGCTGCAGGGTGCCCAGCGCCAGGCGTGCTTCGCCGTCTTCCGGGCTGTTCGCCACGGCGTTCTTGAGCTGGATCAGGGCAGCCTTGATATCACCTTTTTGCTGGTACTCGGACGCCTCCGCCAGCAGGGTTTCGGTCGACTGGGTCCGGTTGCAGCCGGCCAGGCCGACGGTCAGGAGGGCGCCGGTCAGGATGGCGGCGGTGAGTTTAAGCTTGGTGGGATGGCGCGGCATGTGGAATTCCTCAGGCAGTGGAGACGGTCGTTTCGCCGGGTAAGCGAAATTCTCAACAACAAATCATACCTGAAGGAACCGCGCAACCAGTGTACAAACGGACACAGCTATTGCAAAACTTATCCGATGCGTGTTGCATGAATGTTGAAAAAATTACCACACGGGAAAATTATCCCTCGCCGCCGCCTGCCGGGCCCGGATCGCGGCGCAGCCGGCCCAGCAGGGCTTCCACGTTCTCGCCCACCGGCAGGCCATGGCGCCGCAACAGCTGCACGTGCAGCACCAGGTTTTCCAGCACCAGCTTGGCCGACACGGCCAGCAAGGTCAGCGTGCGGTCTTCCTCGCTGAAGCTCTCCATCGCCGCCGCCATCTCGCACAGGTGGTTGGCGACGATGGCGCGCATCTCGTCCTCGGGGAAGGGCAGGTCGGCGAAGTCGATCGGGTCTTCCCGTTCGACTTCGCGCATCAGGGCGGCGAGCTGGTCTGGCTGGATGGACATGGGTGACTCCGTGGGGGACACGGAACCATTCTACATATTGCGCCGATATTGCCCACCGACCTCGAACAGCGCAGTCGTGATCTGGCCCAGCGAGCACACGCGCACCGCGTCCATCAGGCGCGCGAACACGTTCTCGTTGTCGATCGCGGCCTGGCGCAGGGCGGCCAGCGCGGCGGGCGCCGTATCGGCGTTGCGGCCGTGGAAATCGTCCAGGCGCTGCAGCTGCGATTGTTTTTCGTCGTCGGTCGAGCGCGCCAGTTCGATCGTGGCCGGCGCGCCCGCGCCCTTCGGGTTGCGGAAGGTATTGACGCCGATGATCGGCAGGCTGCCGTCGTGTTTGCGGTGTTCGTACAGCATCGACTCTTCCTGGATCTTGCCGCGCTGGTAGCCGGTCTCCATCGCGCCCAGCACGCCGCCGCGCTCGGCGATGCGCTCGAATTCCTGCAGCACCTGCTCTTCGACCAGGTCGGTCAGCTCGTCCATGATGAAGGAACCCTGGTTCGGGTTCTCGTTCCTGGCCAGGCCCCATTCGCGGTTGATGATCAGCTGGATCGCCAGGGCGCGGCGCACCGATTCGTCGGTCGGCGTGGTGATCGCCTCGTCATAGGCATTCGTGTGCAGCGAATTGCAGTTGTCGTAGATCGCGATCAGCGCCTGCAGGGTGGTGCGGATGTCGTTGAAGTCGATCTCTTGCGCGTGCAGCGAGCGGCCCGAGGTCTGGATATGGTACTTGAGCTTCTGGCTGCGGTCGTTGGCGCCGTACTTGTCGCGCATGGCCACCGCCCACAGGCGGCGCGCCACGCGGCCCAGTACCGTGTATTCCGGGTCCATGCCGTTCGAGAAAAAGAACGACAGGTTCGGCGCGAAGTCATCGATGTGCATGCCGCGCGCCAGGTAGGCTTCGACGAAGGTGAAGCCGTTCGACAGGGTGAAGGCCAGCTGCGAGATCGGGTTCGCGCCGGCTTCGGCGATGTGGTAGCCCGAGATCGACACCGAGTAGAAGTTGCGCACGCCGTGCGTCACGAAATATTCCTGGATGTCTCCCATCACCTTTAGCGAGAACTCGGTCGAGAAGATGCAGGTGTTCTGGCCCTGGTCTTCCTTCAGGATGTCGGCCTGCACGGTGCCGCGCACGGCGGTCAGCACCCAGGCGCGGATTTCCTCGGTCTCTGCGCCGGTCGGCTGGCGCCCGTTCTTCTCGACGAACTTGTCCATCTGCTGGTCGATGGCGGTATTCATGAACATCGCCAGGATGGTCGGGGCCGGGCCGTTGATGGTCATCGAGACCGAGGTCGATGGGCTGCACAGGTCGAAGCCGTCGTACAGCACCTTCATGTCGTCCAGGGTCGCGATCGACACGCCCGAGTTGCCGACCTTGCCGTAGATGTCGGGACGCAGTGCCGGGTCGGCGCCGTACAGGGTCACCGAATCGAAGGCGGTCGACAGGCGTTTGGCGTCCATGCCGGTCGATACCAGCTTGAAGCGGCGGTTGGTGCGGAAGGCGTCGCCTTCGCCAGCGAACATCCGGGTCGGATCCTCGCCCTCGCGCTTGAAGGGGAATACTCCCGCGGTGTAGGGGAAGGAACCCGGCACGTTCTCCAGCATCAGGAAGCGCAGGATTTCGCCATGGTCCTCGAAGCGCGGCAACGCCACCTTGCGCACCGGATTGCCGGATAAGGTCGTCGAGACCAGGCGCGTGCGGATTTCCTTGTCGCGGATTTTCACCACGTGTTCTTCGCCGGCGTAAGTCGCCTGCAGCTGCGGCCAGGAGGCCACCAGCGCCTTGGCTTCGCCGTCCATGGCGTTGTCGCGCTGCGCGATCACGTCGTCGAAGTCGGCATCCTTGCCCGCCGCAGCCAGCATGCGCTGCGCTTCCTGCAACTGCTGGCGCTCGCGCGCCAGTGTCACCTGCTTGCCGACGCGGCGGTGGTAGCCGCGCACGGTGTCGGCGATCTCGGCCAGGTAGCGGCTGCGCGCGGGCGGCACGATCACGTTCTTGCCGCTCGAGTAGCGCTGCGCCGGCGCCTGCAGGCTGCCGCTTTCGAGTGTCAAGCCCAGCGCCGCCAGTTTCGGCAGCAGGCCGTGGTAGAGGGCGGTCACGCCGTCGTCGTTGAAGCGCGAGGCCTGGGTGCCGTAGACCGGCATCTGGTCCGGGCTCATCGACCACAGTTCGCGGTTGCGCTGGTATTGCTTGGCCACGTCGCGCAGCGCGTCGAGCGCGCCCTTGCGGTCGAACTTGTTGATCGCGATGAGATCGGCGAAATCGAGCATGTCGATCTTCTCGAGCTGCGAGGCGGCGCCGAATTCCGGGGTCATCACATACATCGAGGTGTCGACATGCGGCACGATGGCGGCGTCGCCCTGGCCGATACCCGAGGTCTCGACGATCACGAGGTCGAAGCCGGCCACCTTGCAGGCCGCGATCACGTCGGGCAGGGCCTGCGAGATCTCGGAGCCCGCTTCGCGCGTGGCCAGCGAGCGCATGAACACGCGCTGCTGCCCGTTCCACGGATTGATCGCATTCATGCGGATGCGGTCGCCCAGCAGGGCGCCGCCCGATTTGCGGCGCGACGGGTCGATCGAGATCACGGCGATGTTCAGGCGGTCGCCCTGGTCGAGGCGGATGCGGCGGATCAGTTCATCGGTCAGCGAGGATTTACCGGCGCCGCCGGTGCCGGTGATGCCCAGGGTCGGCACGCGCAGCGTGTCGGCCGTGTCCAGAATCTCCTTGCGCAGGCCGGGGGCGACCCGATCGTTTTCCAGCGCCGTGATCAGCTGGGCCAGCGGACGGTGGCGCGCCGCGATCTCGCCTTCGCGCAGGGCCGCGAGCGAAGTCGGGGCGTAGGGCGACAGGTCGACGTCGCAAGCTTCGAGCATCGAGCGGATCATGCCGACCAGGCCCATGCGCTGGCCGTCTTCCGGGCTGAAGATGCGCGTCACGCCATACGCGTGCAGGTCCTCGATCTCGCTCGGGACGATCACCCCGCCGCCGCCGCCGAACACTTTGATGTGGGCCCCGCCGCGCTGGCGCAGCAGGTCGATCATGTATTTGAAGTATTCGACGTGGCCGCCCTGGTAGCTCGAGATGGCGATGCCCTGCGCGTCCTCGGCCAGCGCCGCGGTGACCACCTCGTCGACCGAGCGGTTGTGGCCGAGGTGGATCACCTCGGCGCCGTTCGATTGCAGGATGCGGCGCATGATGTTGATCGAGGCGTCGTGACCATCGAACAACGAGGCGGCGGTGACGAAACGGACCTTGTTGGCCAGGCGTGGCTGTTCGGGCAGGTCGAGCTTCGCTACGGGAGTGATGTCGTTCATGAGGGGAGGGTCCTTGAGATCGGTGAGGACGGGATGCTGGTAAGTTATATGACGTTAACGTTAACGTCAAGCTCGCGCCGAAGTAATACGGCCTCATTCGATCCATTTCACATTGCGTATCTCTGGGGCAACATTAGGTTCCATTGCGCAAGCTACTTGTTATACTCAAAGCATAAGGGGCGCCTGGCGCCGGGAATTCATGCACGAGAAGAGACACGACAGATGCTGAAAAAAGTGGATTCTTCACAGCTCAGGGTGGGCATGTTCATCCAGGACCTCGATTGCGGCTGGATGGAGCATCCGTTCGTACGCAACCAGTTCCTGATCACCAACGAGGCCGAGATCAGCAAGATCGTCGAGGCGCGCATCCGCGGCGTGGTGATCGATTGCCGCCGCGGCCTGGACGTCGATGCGCCGACTGTCGACGAAAGCGTGGCCGCCACCGAGGCCGAGGTGACGGCGCTGGCGGAGGTAGCCACCGCCTCCGGACGCACGCGGGTGCCGCTGGCCGAAGAATTGCAGCGCGCCGTCCATGTGCAGCGCCAGGCCGAGGGCCTGGTGCGCGCCGTGATGCAGGATGCGCGCCTGGGCAAGGCCGTCGAGCTGGACCAGGTGAGCCCGGTGGTGCAGAGCATTACCGAATCGATCCTGCGCAACTCGGGGGCCTTGCCCAGCCTCCTGCAGCTCAAGAACAAGGACGACTACACCTTCCTGCACTCGGTCAGCGTGTGCGCGCTGCTGGTCGCCTTCTGCCGCTCGCGCGGCATGGACGAGGACACCATCTACCAGGCCGGCCTGGGCGGCCTGCTGCACGACACCGGCAAGGCCATGGTGCCGGACGCCATCCTCAACAAGCAGGGCCGCCTGACCGACGACGAATTCGACATCGTCAAGCGCCATCCGCGCGACGGCCACGACATCCTGGTGCGCACGGCGGGCATCGGCCCGGTGCCGCTCGACATCACGCTGCATCACCACGAGCGGCGCGACGGCAGCGGCTATCCGGACCGCCAGGTCGGGGACGGCATCAGCGAGCTGGCGCAGATGGCGGCCATCGTCGACGTGTACGACGCGATCACGTCCGACCGCTGCTACCACAAGGGCATCCCACCGGCCGAGGCGCTGCGCAAGATCTACGAATGGAGCAAGCACCACTTCAATCCGGCGCTGACCCAGGAATTCATGCGCTGCGTCGGCATCTACCCGGTCGGCACCCTGGTGCTGCTGGAATCGGGCCGGCTGGGCGTGGTGGTCGAGCCGCACGAATCGAGCCTGCTCACGCCGAAGGTGAACGTGTTCTTCCATGCCAAGCGACAGGTGTATATCCGCCCCGAGACGGTCGACCTGTCGCGCGCGGTGGGCTTCGGCGGCGGCGACCGGATCGTGCGCCACGAGTCGGCCGCCAAGTGGCAGGTCGAACCACTGCGTTTCATGCAGCTGGCCGAGGCCTGAGCGCCTGCAATCCGCCGGCGCATGCCATCCATGCGCGTCACGCATGGGTGACATGACAAATCGGCGCCATACCCTGCTATCGTTGTTCCTATACTGTGCGGACGTGATTCCACTGGAGGCGCCATGCCATCCCCGATCGAATTCTGGTTCGAGTTCGGCAGCAACTACAGCTACCTGAGCGCGATGCGCATCGAAGCGGCCGCGCGCGCGGCCGGCGTGCCGCTGGCCTGGCGGCCGTTCCTGCTCGGCCCGGTGTTCCGCGAACTGGGCTGGGAGAGTTCTCCGTTCCTGGTCCAGCGCGAGAAAGGCGAGTACGTGTGGCGCGACATGGCGCGCCGCGCGGGGAAATACGGCTTGCCGTTCCGGCGCCCGAGCGTGTTTCCGCGCCGCGCATTGCTGCCGATGCGGGTGGCGCTGCTCGCCGCCCACGAAACCTGGATGGGCGAGTACTGCCGTCGCATCATGCGCATGGCCTGGGCCGAGGACCGCGAGATCGACGACCCCGCGCCGGTGCTCGAGGCGCTCGCCAGCCTGGCGCCGGATCCGCAGGCGCTGGTGGCGCGCGCCGGTCTTGATGCCGCCAAGGCCGCGCTGCGCGAACAGACCATCGATGCGCGCCGGCGCGGCATCTTCGGCGGCCCGAGCTTCATCGTGGACGGCGAACTGTTCTGGGGCGACGACCGGCTGGACGACGCGCTGGAGGCGGCATGCGCCTGAATGCCTTGCCGCCGCTCGACGCCTTGAAGGGCTTCGTGGCCACCGCGCGGCGCGGCAGCATCACCGCCGCGGCCGACGAACTGTGCCTGACCCAGTCGGCCGTCAGCCGCCAGATCCAGAGCCTGGAGCAGCGCCTCGGCGCGCCGCTGTTCGTGCGCGGCAAGCGCGGCATCGCGCTCACCGCGGCCGGGGAAGGGCTGTATGCGATCGCCGCGCCGATGCTGTCCCAGCTGGCCGACTTCGCCGCCGCGCTGCGCACCGCGCCGCAGTCGAACCCGGTCACGATCGCGGCCGGCATCGGGGTGGCGGCGCTGTGGATCCTGCCGCGCCTGGGCGCTTTCCAGGCCCTGCATCCCGGCGTCGACGTGCGGCTGGCGGCCGGCAATGCGTTGTCCGACCTGGAGCGCGAGGGCATCGACCTGGCGATCCGCTACTGCGACGCGGCGCAGGCGCCGCCCGGCGCGCTGCACCTGTTCGACGAGATCGTGGTGCCGGTCGCCAGCCCGGCGCTGGCGGCGCGCGCCTTCGCCAGTCCGGCGGCCCTGTTCGAACACACGCTGCTCGAACTGGACGACGCGCCGCGCACCTGGCTGCACTGGCATGCGTGGCTGCGCGCGCGCGGCATCCGGCGCAAACCCTCGCGCGCCTTGCACTTCAACCAGTACGACCAGGTGGTGCAGGCGGCGCTCGAAGGCCATGGGGTCGCGCTCGGGCGCCTGGCGCTGGTCGAGCCGATGCTCGGCGCCGGCCGCCTGGCGGCGCAGATCGACGAAACGCGGCGCGTGCCGGGCCGCGGCTACTGGCTGCTGGACGGCCCTGACGCCGGGCGTGCCGACGTGGCGCTGTTTCGCGCCTGGCTGCTGCACGAGCTGGCGCAGAGCCGCGCGCGGATCGAGGACTACGGCGTATCGGACGCGTGACACTGCGGTCATGAGCCGACTCATGCGCGCTGCGCATGGCTGGGCTGAAAAAATGCCGTTTGCCGCCGCCCGGCGCGCTCGCGATACTGAGGCTTCGATCCAGCGCGAGGAGCCGCCATGCCGTCATCGATCCGTTTCAGTCCGCCGTCCCCCCTGGCGCTCGTGCTGCTGGGCGGCCTGGTCATGGGCGCCGCGCTCGGCATCCGCCACGCCCAGGGCCTGTTCATGGTGCCGCTGGCGGCGAACCTGGGCGCCGGCCTGGTGATCGGCATCGCCCTGGCCTGCACCGCCTTCGGCGCGATCTACGGCGCGCTGGGCCGCATGCTGGCGCCGGAGCAGCGCGGCTGGGGCCTGGGCCTGGCCGGGGCCGCGGCCGGGGTGGGCCAGTTCGCATCGATTCCCGCCGCCCAGGGCGCGGTGGGGTCCTTCGGTATATCGGGCGCGCTCCTGCTGCTGGCGGCCGGGATCGCGATGCTGTGCGTGTGCGCGCTGGCGCTCGACGACCGTGGCGTGCCCACCCCAGCGCCGGGGCAGCGCGCCGCCGCCGTCCCCGACCAGCCGCTGGCGCCGGTATTGCGCGCGGCGGCGCGCCGGCCCGGGTTCTGGATGCTCACCGCGGGTTTCTTCGCCTGCGGCTTCCAGCTGGCCTTCATCGCGACCCATCTGCCGGCCTGGCTGCTCGAGCGCGGCATGAGCGGCCGCCACGCGGCGATCGCACTGTCGCTGGTGGCGCTGGCCAATATCGGCGGCACCTATCTGTGCTCGGTGCTGGGCGCGCGCCTGCGCAAGGGGCGGGTGCTGGCCGTTATCTACCTGGTGCGCTCGCTGGCGATCGCCCTGTTCGTGCTGGCGCCGCCGGGCGCGGCCACCCTGTATGCCTTCGCGGTCGTGATGGGCGTGCTGTGGCTGGGGACGGTCCCGCTGACCAACGGCATCGTGTCCGGCGTGTTCGGGGTGCGCTACCTGGCGACCATGTTCGGCCTGGTGTTCCTGGGCCACCAGGCGGGCAGCTTCTGCGGGGTATGGCTGGGCGGGCTGGTGTTCGACGCCACCGGCTCGTACGACCTGGTGTGGTGCGCCACCGTCGCCATCGGGCTGGTGGCGGCGGCCCTGCACTGGCCGCTGAGCGAAGCGCCGGCCGCGCTGTCGCTGCGGCCGGCGTGAGCGCGATGCGACGCTGGAAAGCCGTGCTGATGCTGCTGCCGTTCGTGCTGGCGCTCGGCTGGGCGCTGGCGCGCATGCTGCGTCCGGAAAGCGCCCTGGTCTTGCTGGCGGTGTTGACGCTGTGCTAGCGGATCAGAAGAATTCGGCGGTGTCGTTAGCGGCCACGGTCTGCAGCAGCCCGCCCGCGACCAGCTCTTCGTAGTGGCACACGCGGTTGCGGCCGTGGGCCTTGGCGTAGTACAGGGCCTGGTCGGCGTGGCCGAGCGTGACCACCGGTGAATCGGCGGCGCTGACGCTGGTGAAGCCGATGCTGACGGTGACCTGGCCCACCTGCGGGAAGTCATGGCTCTCGACGTCGGCGCGGAAGCGCTCGATGATGCGGTGCGCGTTCTCCAGGTCCGTCGAGCGCAGCAGCACCACGAATTCCTCGCCGCCGAAGCGGAACACCCGGTCCTGGGCGCGGAACGACGACTGCAGCAGGTTGGCGATCAGGATCAGCACCTCGTCGCCATACAGGTGGCCGAAGCGGTCGTTGACGCCCTTGAAGTGATCGACGTCGACCACCGCCAGCCACTGCTTTTCTTCGCCGTTGTGGTGGCGCCGCTCGGCCTGGCCGGGAGCGGTGGCGTCGGTCTCGGAGGCGTGCAGCATGCGCGCCAGCTGGTCGTCGAAGGTCTTGCGGTTGAGCAGGCCCGTGAGCGAGTCGCGCTCGCTGTAGTCGAGCAGGTTCTGGAAGTTGCGGTACACGCTGACAATCCCGTTGACCATGTACAGCGCCTCGGGCGTGAACGGTTCGGCGTGCACGATCTCGAGACAGGTGTCGGCCTTGTCGCCGAACCAGATCGGCAGCCACAGGCGACGCAAGCCGTCGGCGCCGATGCTCTCGGCGCGCGGTTCATGGTGGCGCAGGCAGGCGCCGAGTTCGGGATAGAGCGCGATCGGTTCGCCGGGGCCGCTGTCCTGCGGCTCTTCGGGGCAGGCCACGCCGCCGGCATGGATGCAGGCGCGCGAGCGCACGAAGTACTGTTCGCCGACGCTGGAGATGGTGAGCACCCGGGTGCGGGCCGCGCCCGACAATTCCTGGACCGCCGAAATGACGGAGATGTCCAGCATGGTGTGATCGCGGTGGCCGGTCATGTCCACCATGTGTCGCAGCAGGGAATCCATGTCGTCGTTATCAGACCAAGCAATAAGAGGTACCGGGAGGGACCGTTCCGCGCAGGGCGTGGCGCACGGGGCGGGCTGCGCTGGATGGGCGTCCAGCGCGCCATGATCGGCGGTGCCGCATTTTTCAGCGGTCAAGCAAAACAGCATAATACTTTTTTGTATTACCGGCAACTATTCTTAACAATTTTTATTCATGGTTTCCCGCAGCGTGACACATCGCGCTGCGAGTTTGTTTCTTATCAGAATCCCGCGTTTCCGCGTGGAAAAGTTGTGGATGGTCAACTTGCCTTACGGCACTAATCTGTACAGTGAACTCACTGGCAATCGCAACACAGCAGTAGCGACGGGGCCCAGTCGCAGCCAGTATTTCCTCAACCATCATAAGGAGTTTGTCATGAGCACGATTACCTCCGCCATCAAAGCATTTTTCGCTGACGAAAACGGTGTGACGGCCATCGAGTATGGCCTGATCGCCGCCCTCATCGGCGTGGTGATGGCCGGTGTCGCCGGTCAAGTCGGCGATGAGATCAAGCAGGCCTTCGAGTACATCCGAGACCAGTTCGACACTCCAACTGCTCCGTAATCTGCCTGCCCCCCGGGACGCGGTTCGGCCCTGGGGGGCTTTTTTTTATCTCGGGGAATCCGATCATGGCTGTCGCAATTTACCTCGATACGCTGTTGCTGCTGCTGGTCACCGCGGCGGCGCTCAAGGACCTGGAAAGTCGCCGCATCCCGAACCGGCTGCTGGCCTCCGGCATGTTCGGCGCCCTGGTCCTGCACTTGCTGTCGCCGCAACCGGTGGATGGGCTGCTCGCCTGGCTGGGCGGGGCGGCGACCGGACTCGCGGTCTTTCTTCCCTTTTACCTGGTCCGCGGCATGGCAGCCGGGGACGTCAAGATGATGGCGGCCGTGGGCGCCTTCGCCGGCCCCGGCGACGCGCTGCGCATCGCCATCCTGGCCTGGTGCGCGGGCGGCGTGATGGCGCTCGCCGTGATCGTCTTCAAGGGCCGCCTGCGCATGGTGTTGTCGAACCTGTGGGGGATCGTGCGGCCCACGCTGCTGCGCCTGCCGCGCGCGCCGATGCCCGGCAGCGCCGGCGGCCCGCCCAGCGCCGGATCGATTCCCTACGGGGTGGCGATCGCCGGCGGCGCCATCGCCCTGCTGGTCAGCCGTTATGCCGATCGTCCGCTTCTCTGAAATCCGGTCCTTGCTCTGCCTTTATTGGCTATTTGTCAGGTATCAAGTGTCTGTCGAGGCTGCTCGCTAGAATCAAATCAAGATCTTACGAAACATTTTCATGGGCAGGAGGGTTCATGATTGGAATGTTGTCGGCCACCACGGCCGCCGCCGGGCTCGATGCGTCTGCCTCTGTGTCTGCGTTCGGGACCGGGGCCAGCGCGTCGTCAAGCGATGGCGACGTGACCGCCGTGCTGCCGCGCCAGCCGCGCACCGTGCGCGACACCGGGCTCGATCCGTGCCTGGTGACGGGGCTGGTGCTCAAGGTCCTGCATGCGGGCGGCAAGACGCCCCTGTCCAGGCTCACAGGGCGCCTGCGGCTGTCGGTCAGCGTGGTGCGCGAAGTGTTGCAGGGCCTGGTCGCCGGCCAGCAGGCCGAAGTCGCCTATTCGGGCGATACCGATCTCGACGTGCACTATCAGCTCACCGTCGCCGGTGCGCGCGCCGCCGGCGAGCACCTGGCCGAGTCGCGCTATGCCGGCCCGGCGCCGGTGACGCTGGCGGCCTGGCGTGCGGTGGTGGCGCAGCAGTCGCAGCGCCAGCCGGATGCGCCGCGCGTGGCGCGCACCGAACTCGAGGCGGTGCTCGACGGCGACGGCCTGGAACCGGCGACGCGCGAACTGATCGGCGCGGCCCTGTATTCCAGCCGTCCGCTGCTGCTGTACGGCCCGTCCGGCAGCGGCAAGACCACGCTGGCGCGCAAGTTCGCGCGCCTGCGCCAGGATCCGATCGCGGTGCCGTACGCGGTGCTGGTCAACCACGAGATCGTCCAGCTGCACGACCCGGCCCTGCATCCGGCGCCGCTGCAGATGCGCGGCCTGGAAGAACGCCGCAGCTGCGACGCCCGCTGGCAGTTGTCGCAGCGGCCGCTGGTGCACGTCGGCGCCGAGCTCACGCGCGACATGCTGGAACTGCGGGTGGACGCCGCCAGTGGCGTGCTGCGCGCGCCGCCTCATATCCTGGCCAATAACGGCCTGCTGGTGCTGGACGACCTGGGCCGCCAGCGGATGCCGGCCGGCGAGCTGCTGCATCGCTGGCTGGGCGCGCTCGAGGCCGGCCAGGACCACGTGACGGTGCCGCACGGCCCGAGCCACGCGCTGCCGTTCGACGTCGGCCTGGTGCTGGCCACCAGCCTGGCGCCCGAATCAGTGCTGGACGACGCCTGCCTGCGCCGCATCGGCTACCGCATCGCCGTGGGGCCGCTGTCCGAAGCGAGTTACCGCGCGCTGCTGCGGCGCCAGGCGCGGCTGCGCCGCATCGAGGTCGACGAGGCGGCGTTCGACTATCTGATCGACGAACTGCACCGCCGTACCCGGCGCCCGCTGCTGGCCGCCTGGCCGCACGAGCTGCTGGGGCGGATCGCCGATTTCGCCGGCTGCGCCGGCCGCGCGCCGCGCTGCGACGTGGACGGCCTGGTCCAGGCCTGGAGCAGCCTGTTCGGAGCCAGCGCCCTGCCGCCCGCGCTGCCTTGTGCATCGAACCCAGCGGCGGTGAAGCGGGAAGACAATGAAGGGGGTGCGCGATGAAGAACAAACGTGCCGTGATCATGATGGCACTGGCGGTGGTGCTGGGCCTGCTGGCGGTGGCGCTGGCGGCAAGCTGGCTGCTCAATGCCCCGGGCGCGACTGCCGGCCGGATCGTCGTCGCCAGGGCCGACGTCGACATCGGCCAGCGCCTGACGCCCGAGATGTTCAAGCTGGTCGACTGGCCGACCGACAGCGTGCCGAAGGGCGCCTTCACCGACCCCGCGCCTTTGAGCGGGCGGGTCTTGCGCAGCAGCCTGCTCGCGGGAGAACCGATCAGCGAAGCCAAGCTGGCCCCGGCCGGCACCCTGGGCGGCCTGTCGGCCCTGATCACCGAGGGCAAGCGCGCGATCACGGTGCGTGTCAACGACGTGATCGGGGTGGCCGGTTTCACCCTGCCGGGTAACTACGTCGACATCATCGTCAGCACCGAGACCATGCCCGACCCCAATGCGACCCGGGCGCGCGAGCAGAGCATCTCGAAGATCGTGCTGGAGCGGATCCTGGTGCTGGCGGTGGCGCAGGAAGTCAACCGCGACGAGACCAAGCCCAAGGTGGTCAATGCCGTCACGCTCGAGGTGACCCCGGCCGAGGCCGAAAAACTGGACCTGGCGCGCAGCGTGGGCACGCTGTCGCTGGCGCTGCGCAACCAGGTCGATCCGGCCGCCGCCGCCACCCTCGGCGCGACCAAGGAAAACCTGCTGCCCGCGATCGCCGCCGCCGCGCCGCCGCCGGTGGTGCGGGCCCCGCCGCGGCCGCGCGTGCAACAGGTGCGCGCGCCGGCCCCACCCAAGCGCGACTGCATCAGCGTCATCAACGGCCTGCACGCTTCGCAGGAATGCTTCTGACCACCGACTGGATCGATCATGAAACGACGTCCCTCGATCATATTGCGCGCTTCCCTTGTCGCCGTCCTTGCAGCGCTGGCAGGCCCTGCCCTGGCCACTGCCGCGCCCGCCACCGCCGCCGCGCAAAAGGCGGCGGAACCGAAGCCGGCGCCGAAGAAACCGGCGCCGGCCCGCACCGCGAGCGAGCCGCCCGCGCACATCACCGAAGGCTGCCGCGGCGAGGCGGCGCGGCCGGCCGCGATGGCGCTCCAGATGGGCAAGTCGACCATGCTGCGCCTGCCCGAGAAGGTAGCCCGGCGCAGCGTCGGCGACCCGGCCGTGGTGCAGGCCATGCTGGTCGCCCCCGACACCCTGTACATCGCCGGGGTCGACGTCGGCAGCACCAATATGATCGTGCAGGGCCGCAGCGGCTTGTGCAGCGTGATCGACATCACCATCGCGATGGACCCGAGCGGGCTGGAAGCCACGCTCAAGGCCGCGATGCCGGACGAACAGGACATCCGCGTGATGGCGGCCAACGACAGCCTGATCCTGACCGGCACCGTCAGCGACGCCACCGCAGTGCAGCGCGCGGTGGAGCTGGCCGGCGCCTATGTGCGGCGCCCGCTGCGCCAGCTGCCGGCGGCCGACAAGGATAACGAGACCGACGGCGTGATCGTGGTGGGTCGCAGTGGCGCCACCGGCGGGGGCGGCGGTGGGGCCAGCGGCGCCGGCGCCCGGGTGGTCAATCTGCTGGCGGTGAGCGCGCCGCAGCAGGTGCAGCTCGAGGTCAAGGTGGCCGAGGTCTCGCGCACCCTGCTCGAACGGCTCGAGACCGGCACCCGCTTCAGTTTCGGCTCCGGCAGCTGGACCACCACCCTGGCCACCGATTTCCTGAGCGGCCTGGCGGGCGGCAGCCTGTCGGGACTCAAGACCAATGGCAATCGCTTCGCCGTCGAGGCCGACAAGCTCGATGGCCTGGTGCGCATCCTGGCCGAGCCGAACGTGCTGGCCATCAGCGGCCAGGAAGGTTCCTTCCTGGCCGGCGGCAAGTTCTACATCCCGGTGTCGCAGGACGACGACCGCGTGACGCTGGAAGAGAAGGAATTCGGGATCGGCGTGCGCTTCACCCCGACCGTGCTGTCGGGCGGGCGCATCAACCTGAAAGTGGCGCCCGAGGTGTCCGAACTGTCGCGCGAAGGGATCGGCATCACTGCCAACGGCATCACCGGCACCGCCATCATGCCGCTGGTGACCACGCGCCGCGCCAGCACCACGGTGCAGCTGCACGACGGCCAGAGCTTCGCGATCGGCGGCCTGGTGCGCAACAACCTGATCGCCAATATGAAGGGCTTGCCGGGCCTGGGCGAAATTCCTGTGCTGGGCGCGCTGTTTCGCAGCACCGACTACCAGCAGGACCGCACCGAGCTGGTGTTCGTGATCACGGCGCGCCTGGTCAAGCCGCTGCCGGGCGGCAGCCACGTGCTGCCCACCGACGGCCATGTCGTGCCGTCGCGCGCCGGCCTGATGCTGGGCGGGCGGCTGGAAGGGGAGTCCCCCGCCGCCGCGGCGCCTTCCGGCGCGTCGGCCACGTCACCGGCCACACCACCGGCTGCGGGGCAGACCGCAGGCGCGGATACCGGGCGCTTCGAACTGACGCCGGCGGCTTCGAACTGATATAGGGGAATGCGATGCGAACCACATTCACACGCTGGGCGGCGCTGGCGCTGCTCGCCTGCGGCGCGCCGGGATGCGTCTCGACCACGCCGGACTGGGATGCGCGCTTCGGCGCGGCCACCCGCAACAACCTGGCGGCCCAGGTGATCGACCCGAGCGCCGCCGCCAGCGGCAATCCCGCCCTGGGCCTCGATGGCCGCGCCGCGCGCGCCGCCATCGACAACTACCAGCGCTCGTTCGCCCGGCCCGAAACCGGCCAGCCGGCGGCGATGGTGGACCAGTGATGGACGCGCGCGCGGCAAAGGTCCTCCGTCCGGGGCTGCCATGAGAGCGCTCCTGATCAGCCGTGACAGCCACCTGTACGCGGAGCTGGCCTCGCAGGGCGCGGCGCGGGTGCCGCCGCTGCACCTGGCCGCCACCCGCGCCAGCCTGCGCGAGGCGCTCGACCGCCCCGAACCCGACGCCCCGCAACTGGTGATCGTCGACGCCAGCGGGCTGGAACCGTCCGAATCGGGCCTGCTCGAGCGCCTGGGCCGCCAGTATCCGGGTTCGCAGCTGATGCTGCTGACTAACCAGCACCAGCCCGACCTGTTGATCACGGCGATGCGCGCCGGCGTGCGCGAGCTGCTGCAACTGCCGCTGGTGCACCGCGCCTTCCACGAGGCGATGGACCGGATCGCCACCGCCGCCGGCGTGTCGAGCCTGCGCGAAGGCAAGGTGCTGGCCTTCATCGCCTGCAAGGGCGGCAGCGGCGCCACCTTCATCTCGGCCAACTTCGGCTACGCGCTGGCCACGCTGGCGGGCAAGAAGGTCCTGCTCATCGACCTGCACGGCCAGTTCGGCGACGCCGCCCTGTACGTGTCGGACCAGAAGCCGGCCATGACGATGTCGGACGTGTGCGCCCAGATCGCGCGCGTGGACGGGCCCTTCCTCGAATCGTGCCTGGTGCACGTCACGCCCGGCTTCGGCGTGCTGGCCGCGGCCGACGATCCTGGCCACGTGAAAGAGGCCAAGCCGGAACACATCGACACCATCCTGCGCGTGGCGCGCCAGAACTACGACTACGTGCTGCTCGACGTCGGGCGCCAGATCGACGCGGTGTCGCTGCGCGCGCTGGACGTGACCGACACTATCTATCCGGTGCTGCAGCTGGCGCTGCCCGACATCCGCGACGCGCGGCGCCTGCTTGACATCTTCCGCTCGCTGGGCTACGTGCTGGACAACATCCGCCTGATCGTCAACCGCTACGAAAAGGGCGGCAAGCTGCGCCTGCAAGACCTGCATGCGGCGCTCGGCTGCGAGGTGGTGCACACCTTCCCCAACGACTACGTCGCGGTGACCGATTCGGTGAACCAGGGCGTGCCGGTGCTGCAGCTGTCGCGCTCGAGCTTTGCCGCGCGCAGCCTGGCCGAGATGGTCGAGCTGGTGACCGCGCACCGGGTCCAGGAAAGCCGCGGCCTGCTGGACCGCCTGTTCGGGCGCCAGGACGCCGATTACTGATCTATCACTGACCCATTACCGAGCCAGCCACGAAAGACGCCCATGTCCCTTCGCGAACGACTTGCCTTGTCCGGCCAGGAGCGCATCACCGGCGGCGGCGCCGAGCTGCAGGATGCGCCCAACCAGGCCTACCAGGAACTCAAGAAGCTGATGCACCAGATGATCCTCGACCGGATCGACCTGGAGCGCCTGAAGCGCCTGACCGCCGAGCAGTTCAAGCACGAGCTGGCGCTGCTGGTCCAGCGCATCATCGAGGACGAGCGCATCGTCCTGAACCAGCACGAGCGGCACCACCTGGTGCTCGACATCCAGCACGAGATGCTGGGCTTCGGCCCGCTCGAGCCGCTGCTATCCGATCCTTCGATCTCGGACATCCTGGTCAATACCGCGAACAAGGTCTATGTCGAGCGCCGCGGCCGGCTGGAGCTGACCGAGATCACCTTCCACGACAACGCCCACCTGATGAAGATCATCGAAAAGATCGTCTCGCGCGTGGGCCGCCGGGTGGACGAGTCGAGCCCGATGGTCGACGCCAGGCTGCCGGACGGCTCGCGGGTGAACGCGATCATTCCGCCGCTGGCGGTGGACGGGCCGATCCTGTCGATCCGCCGCTTCGGCGGCAGCCCGCTGACGGTGGAGAACCTGCTCGAGTATAAAAGCGTGACCACGCCCATGATCCGGGTGCTGGAAGGGCTGGGCACGGCCAAGGTCAACATCCTGATCTCGGGCGGCACCGGCAGCGGCAAGACCACCTTGCTCAACCTGATCTCGGGCTTCATCCCGGCCACCGAACGGGTGGTGACGATCGAGGACGCGGCCGAGCTGCAGCTGCGCCAGCCGCACGTGGTGCGCCTGGAGACGCGCCCGCCGAACATCGAGGGCAAGGGCGAGGTGCCTCAGCGCGCGCTGGTGCGCAACGCGTTGCGCATGCGGCCCGACCGCATCATCCTGGGCGAGGTGCGCGGCCCGGAAGCGCTCGACATGCTGCAGGCGATGAACACCGGCCACGAAGGGTCGCTGGCCACCATCCACTCGAACACCCCGCGTGACGCGCTGTCGCGGCTGGAGAACATGGTCAGCATGGCGGCGGTGAACCTGACGCCGCGCGCGATCCGCCAGCAGATCGTGTCGGCGGTGACGGTGGTGGTGCAGGTCTCGCGCCTGACCGACGGCACGCGCAAGCTGGTCAGCCTGCAGGAAATCACCGGCATGGAAGGCGAGATCATCTCGATGCAGGAGATCTTCCGCTTCGAGCAGAGCGGGGTCGACGTCGACGGCAAGGTGCTGGGTCACTTCAGCGCCACCGGCGTGCGCCCGCGCTTCGCCGACCGCCTCAAGCTGTTCGGGGTCCCGGTGTCGGACGATTCCTTCGATCCCGACCGCAGGTTTGACTGAACCGGGTGAATGAACCGAGTGACTGAGCTGATCGACTGAGGGCGCATATGGACGGCTTGTTCTATGGCTTCGTGGTGCTGGTGTTCGCGGCCGTGATCCTGGCGGTCGAGGGCTTCTATCTGTGGTGGATGAGCACCCATGGCGCGGCGGCGCGCCGCATCGCGCGCCGCCTGCAGATCATGTCCGGCGGCGTGAGCGGCCGCAGCGGCGAACGGATCTCGATCCTCAAGCAGCGCCGCTACAGCCGTTTCCCGGGGCTGGACCGCCTGCTGCATCGCTTCAAGCCGGCGCAGCGCATCGATGCGCTGCTGGTGCAGGCCGGCGCCACCTGGTCGGTCGGCCAGTTCCTCGCCGGCTCGCTGGCCTGCCTGGTGGCGGCCCTGGTGCTCACCTCCGATGCGGTCAGCTCCTTCACCGTGCCGCTGCCGGCGCGCCTGCTGGCCTGCGTCGGCGGCCTGGTCCTGCCGTGGTGGCTGCTGCACCGCATGCGCATGCGGCGCCTGGTGCGCATCGAGCACCAGCTGCCCGAGGCGGCCGACTTCATCGCACGCGCGCTGCGCGCCGGCCACTCGTTCACCAATGTGCTGCAAATCGTCGGCAACGAACTGCCCGAGCCGCTCGCCGGCGAGTTCCGCATCACGCGCGAGGAAATCAATTACGGCGTGCCGATGAACGAGGCCCTGCACGGCCTGGCCGAGCGCATCCCGCTGACCGACCTGCGCTACCTGATCATCGCGGTGCTGATCCAGCGCGAATCGGGCGGCAACCTGGCTGAAATCCTCGGTAACATCAGCCAGATCATCCGCGCCCGCCTGAAGCTGGTGGCGCACGTGCGCGTGCTGTCGGCCGAGGGCCGCATGTCGGCCTGGATCCTGGGCCTGCTGCCGTTCGGCGTGATGGGGGTGATGCTGGTCAGCAGCCCGGACTACGTGCGCATGCTGTGGACCGATCCATCCGGGGTACGCCTGCTGTGGTACGGCCTGGGCATGATCGTGTTCGGCGTGCTGTGGCTGCGCAGGACCATCCGCATCCGCGTGTGAGGCTCCCATGAACTTTTCCCAACTGTTTTTCCTGCTGATCGTCTTCGCCGTCGTCTGCCTGTTGGCCTGGGTCGCGCTGGTGCTGTTCGCGCCGCTGGCCCTGCGCGAGCGTTTGCGCCGCTTCCTCGGTCCGCGCACTGGTCCGGAAGCGGGCGTGCGCTGGATCGAGCGCGTCGCCAGCGTCGCCCGTCCCCTCACCAGGCTGTCGATCCCCGAGGAAGGCTGGGAAAAATCGACCCTGCGCACCCGCTTCATGAACGCCGGCTGGCGTCATTTGTCGGCGCCGACGCTGTACTTCGCGTCCAAGACCGCGCTGGCGCTGCTGGTGCCGGCCGTGTGCGCGCCATTCCTGGTGCTGTATGGCTCGTCCCTGAGCGGCAGCAAGGTGCTGGGCATCCTGCTGCTGGGCGCCGCCTTCGGCTACTACGCGCCCAACGTGGTGCTCGAGCGCCTGGTGCAGCGCCGCCGGCGCGAGATCTTCGAGACCATCCCCGATGCGCTCGATCTCTTGACCGTCTGCGTCGAGGCCGGCCTGAGCCTGGAGCGGGCGCTGGTCAAGGTGGCGGCCGAAATCCACATCAAGAGCGTGGTGCTGTCGCAGGAGCTGCAGCTGGTGCTGATGGAGATGCGCGCGGGCTTTTCCAAGGAAAAGGCGCTGCGCAACTTCGCGCTGCGCTCGGGTGTGGACGACGTCGACACCCTGGTCGCGATGCTGATCCAGTCCGAACGCTTCGGCACCAGCGTCGGCGACTCGCTGCGCGTGCATGCCGAGAACCTGCGCCACAAGCGGCGCATGATGGCCGAGGAAACCGCCGCAAAAATCGGCCTCAAGCTGCTGTTCCCGCTGATCTTCTGCATTTTCCCGACGCTGCTGATGGTCCTGCTCGGACCGGCCGCGATCCAGATCTCGCGCACCCTGGGTTCCATGCCCTTCGCGCGCTGAAAGGAGTGAACCCATGGGACGCACCCTCAAGATGACCCGCCTGGCGCTGCTGTGCGCGGGCCTGATGGCGTGCTCGCCGTTCGGCTGGCGCGCCGCCTTCGACAGCGGCGCGCAGGCCGAGCAAACCTATCGCACCGGCCGCGCCCAGCATCTGGCGCAACAGACGGACGCCGCCCGCGCCGCCTACGAGGCCGTGCTGCGGCTGGAACCCGGCCATCCCGGCGCGCGCAACGGCCTGGCGACCCTGCACGCCGAATCACGTTATCTGGAACGGGCGATCGCCATCTGGCGCGAGCTGACCGCGTCGATCGGCCTGGATGCGGGACCGGGCAAGGCTTACCTGTTCGCCAACCTGGGGCAGGCTTACCTGCTCAATGGCGAACATGGGCAAGCGCGGGGCGCGCTGGAGCGGGCCTGCCTGCTCGACCCGCTCAATCCGCGCGCCTGGCAGCTGCTGGGCGACGCCCTGGCGGGATCGGGACAGGCCGAGCGCGCCGCGCAGATGCACCGGCAGGCGGCGGCGCTGCGCCAGCACGACCTGCGCGCGGACTTCGCCGCCGCCGGCGGCAAGACCGGGGTGGCGCCGCTCGGCCAGGCCCTGGCCGCACCAAAGCCGCAGGCCCACCCTGACTGGTCCCAGTCCTATATCCATGTCGGCGTGGACGGCATGATGGAGTTACGGCGGGTGGAAGGGGCACGCTTGGCACACGAAGCACGCGAGGCGCCGGCGCCGGCTGCGGTAGCGCGCCTGGAAATCCGCAACGGCAATGGCGTGACCGGCATGGCGCGCGCGCTGTCGAACCGCATCGACGAACCGGGCATCCGGGTGACGCGCCTGTCGAACGAGCCGGGCTTCGCGGTGTCGCACACCCGCATCGAATACGAGGCGTCCCATGCCGACGCCGCGCGCAGGCTGGCGCAGCGCCTGGGCAGCACCCAGCTGCGCGAAGTCGACCCCGGCGCGCCCGTCAACCTGCGGCTGGTGCTGGGCCGCGACCAGGCGCGCCACGGCACGGCCCTGCGCCTGGCCCCGCCCGCGCCGGCCGCGGACCAGCAGCTGGCTTACCGGTAGCGTTCCAGCCACCAGCCGTATTGCGGCGGCAGGATGGCGAACGGGTTCTCGACGCCCAGCTCCTTGGCCGCGCGGAAGGCGTAGTGCGGATCGGCCAGGTGCTCGCGGCCGATCATCACCAGGTCGATCTGCTCCCCGGCCACCGCCTGGTTGGCCACCTGCGGGTCGCCGATATACCAGGACGACGCCACCGGCAGGCCGGCCTCGTCCCGCACGCGCCTGGCGACCGGCGCCAGGAAGCCCGGACCCCAGGGAATCTTGACGTCGGGGACGGTGAAGTTGACGCTCACGTTCAGCATGTCCAGGCCGGCTTCGCGCATGCGGCGGGTGAGCTCGATCGATTCCGCCAGCGTCTCTTCGTCGCGGCCGTCGTATTCGATCACGCCCATGCGCGCCGTCAGCGGCAGGTGTTCTGGCCACACCTCGCGAACCGCGGCCAGGGTCTCGAGCAGGAAGCGTCCGCGGCCATCGAGGTCGCCGCCGTATTGGTCATCGCGACGGTTCGAATGTGGCGACAGGAAGGATTGCGCCAGGTAGCCGTGGGCGAAGTGCAGCTCCAGCCATTCGAAGCCGGCGGCCAGGGCGCGGCGCGCGGCGTCGACGAAGCCCTGGCGCACGCGGGCGATGTCGTCCAGGGTCATCTCTTGCGGCACTTTCGGCAGGTCGCCGCCGAAGGCGAGGGCGGATGGGGCGATGGTCTGCCAGCCGTCCGGCGCGTCGTTCGGGATGTGCGCGTTGCCGTCCCATGGACGGTTCGCGCTCGCCTTGCGGCCGGCGTGGCCGATCTGGATGCCGGCCACCGCGCCGGCGGCCTTGATCCCGGCGGCGATGGCGGCCATGCCGGCCACTTGCCCGTCGTTCCACAGGCCGGTGCAGCCCGGGGTGATGCGGCCTTCCGGCGTGACGGCCGTGGCCTCGACGATCACCAGGCCAGCGCCGCCGCGCGCGATCGAGGTGTAGTGGGAGAGGTGCCAGTCATTGGTGACGCCGTCGATGGCGCTGTACTGGCACATCGGCGGCACCGCGATGCGGTTGCGCAGGGTGACGGATTTGAGGGTGAAGGGCGTGAATAATGCGGTCATTGGTGCTTTCCAGGTGATGCTTCGACACGCAACGGCGCGCCGCACGGCAAATGGCCGCCCGGGTCTGTGGTCGCTGTGGGAAGAAGATCGGGGATTGTCGAATCGGTCCTGGCATGCACCCTGTGTCAGGGTTGCGTGCCTGGCCGTATTCTCGCACCGATGCGGATTGTCTGCAGGAGGCGGCCATAAATGCTGGCCGCCCGCCCGGGCCGTCAGGGCGCGGCCTTGCGATACACGCGCACGTAGTCGACCAGCATCTTGCGCGGGAACGGTGTAGTGGCGTCCGGATAGCCCGGCCAGTAACCGCCCACGGCCAGGTTCAGGAGCACGAAGAAGGGATGCTCGAATACCCATTCACCCTTGACCGTCGCGGGCGTCGCGGTATGGTAGTGGATGCCGTCGCGGTACCAGCGAATCTGTTGCGGCTCCCATTCGACGGCGAACACGTGGAAGTCGTCGCCGTACTCCGCGCCCTCGAGTGCGCTGGCGCGGCTGTTGGCGTGCTCGCCCGAGTAGCCCGGCCCGTGCAGGGTGCCGTAGGCATTGGCCGGCTCCTTGCCGATGATTTCCATGATGTCGATCTCGCCGCTCTTGGGCCAGCCGACCTGGCCGATGTCCGCCCCCAGCATCCAGAACGCGGGCCAGATGCCCTGGCCCTTCGGCACCTTGATGCGCGCCTCGTAGCGGCCGTACTGCGTTTCCTTCAGCCCGGCCGTCTTGAGCCGCGCCGAGGTGTAATCCTTGCCTTCATGGCTTTCCTTGCGCGCCTCGATCACCAGGTGGCCGTCTTCCACGCGCACGTTCTCGGGCCGGTCGGTGTAGAACTGCATCTCGTTGTTGCCCCAGCCATGGCCACCGGTCTCGGGGAGCCATTTAGTGCGGTCCAGCGCGGCGCCGTCGAATTCATCGCTCCATTCGAGGGTCCAGCCGGGCAGGCTGCTGGTGGCGGTAGCGGTGGTGGCGGATTGTGTGGCGCAGCCTGCGCTGGCGGCCAGCGCGAGCAGCGCGGCCAGCTGGGTCAAAGTCTTCATATGTCTCCTTTGGCGAGCAGTCATCGCGCCGTGGGCGTCGTCGCCCGCTGCTGCCTGACGTGCTTCATGATGTTGAGGAAGGTGTCGGTCCAGTACTCCCGGCGATGCGCGGCAAGGAAGCGGACCAGCTCCTCGTGCGCCTGCGATGACACGCTCAGATGATCGCCGCCGATACCGTGGAAGGTGAACGCGATCATGGTGCCGCGTTCCCCCGCCTGCTTCACCAGCGCGATCAGTTCGGCGCCGCTCGCGCCGACCGGCGCGACCGAGGCCACCCGGTAGGGATCGACGGCCGCCATCGAGGCCGGCACGCCGGGACCGGGGCCGGCCTTGATCGCCACGAAGCTCGCGTGCAGCGCCGGCAGGTAGTCGCCGCCGAGGGCCTGTACGTCGAAGCAGGGGGCGGTATAGGTGCGCTCGCGGCGGCCGTCGATCGCAGTGAGCATCGTGTTGGCGAGCAGGACCTGGTCTTGCATCTGTTCGCGCGTGGTGGTGTCCAGGTTGCGGTGCGGAGCGACCCAGGCACGGTCCGGCCCCGCGCCGGAACACTGGTGGAACAGGCTGTGGTTGCCCAGCTCATGGCCGCCCCTGGCCGCGGCGCGCCAGTCCTCCATGCGCCCGGCCACCGGCTCGCTGGACAGCTGCAGGAAGAACGTGCCCTTGATGCCGTGACGGTCGAGCGCCGGGATGGCGTTGTCGAGCTGGGAATCGAGGGCGTCGTCATAGGCCAGGCTGACCGCCGCCCGCGCGCCGCCGGGCCAGGCAAAGGTGGCGTCCTGCGCATGTGCAGGGCCAGCGACGACGAAGGTAACGCCGGCCACGAGCACGGCGATCCGGGTGATGAGGCGGGCAAAAGGTCGAGCAGTAGCGCAGGCAATCAAGTGGTGCATCCATGCTCCATTTTGGAAACGTTACCATAACGTCAACCGACTATAGCATCGCCGAAAAATAGGTGTCAACGAGGGAAACGACAGGGTGCACGGTTTTTCCGTAATCGGCGCTCACTCTTGTGCTGCACCAAAGTGTTGCAAAACTACGTCAAACATCGGAAACGCACCATGGATATTCGGTTGACAATTTTTTTTCCTAACCCTAATATTCAGTCAAATTCATGGAAACGTTTCCATGACGCGAACAAGTCAGCTTCGTTCCCCCAAATGGCCGACCAGGCCCAGGAGCCGAGGACACATGAAACAGCGCGACGCGCACCGGGCAATCCACGCGACGAGGCCACCGGCACCAGCCGGCGGCCTCGTCGCGCCGCTTGGCGCGCGCCGCAGGTTTTCCTGGTCGGGAGGTGACCAGGCAAGGATGTAGCAGCGAGTAGCGGAAACACGACGCATGCCGCAGTGCGTCCGATTTGGCGGAGACACCGTAGCTAGGCGACGGTCATATTTATAAAAAAACAGGAGAAGACATGTACTACCCGAAGGCGAAAAAGACTCTGATCAGCCTGGCAGTTGCCAGCGCATGTTCGGCATTCATCCCGGCATTCGCGCAAGAACAGGCGACCACGCCGGCCGAGACCGCGACCAGCGCCCCTAACCAGGCAACCGACGCCGCCAGCAACCCCACCGGCTCGATCACCGGCCCGGCGCAGCCGGGCGCCCAGACCGTGGTCGTGACCGGCATTCGCGCCAGTCTCGAATCGTCGCTGAACCTCAAGCGCAATGCGCAGGGCTTCGTCGACGGCATCGTCGCCGAAGACATCGGCAAATTCCCCGACACCAACCTGGCCGAATCGCTGCAGCGTATCTCGGGCGTGTCGATCGACCGCGAAATCGGTGAAGGCTCGAAGATCACCGTGCGCGGCGTGGGCCCCGACTTCAACCTGGTGCTGCTCAACGGCCGCCAGATGCCGGTCTCGAACCTGGGCGACCGTAACGGCCGCGCCTTCGACTTCGCCAACATCGCATCGGAAGCGATCTCGCAGCTGCAGGTCTACAAATCGAGCCGCGCCGAGACCCCGACCGGCGGCGTCGGCGCGACCATCAACGTGATCACCGCGCGTCCGCTGTCGCGCCCGGGCATGCATGCCAGCATCGGCGTCAAGGGCGTGCACGACACCTCGGCCACCAACCTGCCGGACGGCCTGCAGAGCGGCGACAAGGTCACCCCTGAAGTCTCGGGCATCTACTCCAATACCTCGGCCGATGGCCGCTTCGGCATCGGCATCTCGGCCAGCTACCAGGAGCGCAACCTGGGCTACAACCGCGCCTCGGTGCCGAATGGCTGGAAAGGCCCGTTCCGCGGCGACGACACCCAGTGGGGCACGATCCCGCAACCGGATGCATCCGGCGCGACCCCTGGCATCGTCAACCGTCCGGGTCCGAACGACCTGTACCAGGTGCCACAGAACCTGAACTACAACCTCTCCGGCGTGCAGCGCGAGCGCACCAACGGCCAGGTGGTGTTCCAGTTCGCCCCGAACAAGGACCTGACCACCACCCTCGACTACACCTACTCGGAAAACAGGATCCACACCCGCCGCAACGACATGTCGGCGTGGTTCAACTTCGGCCCGTCGTCGAGCAGCTGGACCGACGGTCCGTTCGCCGCGCCGCTGACCTACACCGAGATCATCCCGCTCGGCGTCAACGACATCGCCATGGGCGCCTCCGACTTCGCCACCAAGAGCGAGAACAAGTCGCTCGGCTTCAACACCGCATGGCGCGTGAACTCGGCCCTGCGCCTCGAACTCGACGCCCACAGCTCGTCGGCCGAATCGACGCCGGACAGCCCATGGGGTTCGAGCAATGTGATCGGCACGGCGAGCTTCAGCCGCGGCAACACCACCGCCGACTTCACCCAGGACTTCCCGGTCCTCTCGATCGAAGGCGCGGACTTTTTGCGTTCGCCGCAGCAGGTCACCGGCTCGGTGTTCGAGAACGGCTACATGAAGACTGAAGTCGACCAGATCCAGACCCACGGCAGCTGGAAGGTGCTGGAAGCGTCCGAATTCAAGTTCGGCGTCGGCGCCACCAAGGTGAAATACCGCTCGGCTTTCTCGGTACAGCAGCGCGACACCTGGGGCGGCGCGACCCAGGCGTCCGACTACCCGGCCAGCCTGTTCACGCCGGATAGCCTCTCCAAGTACTTCGACCAGGTCGACGGCAGCGGCAATCCGAACCTGTTCAACCGCTTCCACACCTTCAACTTCGGCCAGATCCGCGACATCGTGGCGCAAGCCTCGGGCCTGCCGCACCTGTACCTGCCGAAGACCACCTACGACACCGACCGTCGTACCGAGGAAAAGTCGAAGAGCCTGTACCTGCAGTTCAACACCGAGTGGGATACCCGCTACCCGATCAATACCGCGTTCGGCGTGCGCTACGAGAAGACCGACGTCAGGTCGAGCGCGCTGGTGCAGGTGCCGACCGCGATCAGCTGGGTCTCGCAGAACGAGCTGCCGGTGCTGTTCGGCGACTCGGGCTTTACCACGCTGGACGGCAGCTACAACCACGTCCTGCCAAGCTTCGATGCCGATATCGCGTTCCGTCCCGACTTCAAGGGCCGCTTCAGCTACGGCGAGACCATCGGTCGTCCGCGCTACGACCAGATCGCCGGCGGCCAGGTCCTTGACACGCTGGCGCGCGTCGAAGGCGGCACCGGTTCGCAGGGCAACCCGGCGCTGGAGCCGGTCAAGTCGAAGAACATCGACCTGGCGCTCGAGTGGTACTACGGCCGCCAGAGCTTCGTCTCGATCAACCACTTCCGCAAGCACCTGGATAACTACGCCGGCCAGTCGCAGATCATCGCCCAGCCGTTCGGCGTGCGCACCCCGGTGGGCGGCGCCTACTGGAACGCGGCGCTGGCCAACGGCTGCGTGGTCGCGGATACCACCTGCATCCGCAACTACATCTTCCGCAACTTCAACGGCCAGGAAGGCGTGGTGCGCGGACCGGACAACGCGACTGGCGACGCCACCGGCACCATCACCGCGATCGGCTCCGATCCGATCGCGGACTTCCGCATCACCTCGTACTCGAACCAGAAGAAGGCGCGCATCCGCGGTCTGGAATTCAACGTCCAGCACATGTTCGGCAACAGCGGCTTCGGCGTCCAGGCCAACTACACCTACGTCAATTCGGGCCTGAAGTACAACAACAACAGCTTCGGCGAGCAGTTCGCGCTGGTCGGCCTGGGCGACTCGGCCAACCTGGTGGGTATCTTCGAGAACGACAAGTGGAATGCGCGCGTGGCCTACAACTGGCGCGACGAGTTCCTGTCGTCGACCTTCGACGGCCAGGGCCCTAACCCGAACTATGTCGAAAAATACGGCCAATTGGACGTGAGCGTCGGCTACAACGTGAACGACAACCTGTCGCTGTCCTTCGAAGGCATCAACCTGACCGACGAGATCCAGCGCACCCACGGCCGCACCAAGAACCAGGTGCTGTTCGTGACGCAGTCGGGCCCACGCTACATGGTGGCCGCACGCTACAAGTTCTGATCGGGGCTTTGCCTGTGCCGTCGTTCGGGAGTAGACTTCCCGGATGACGGTATTGACGGCGGGTCGGCAACAGCCGGCCCGCCGTTGTCGTTTCACTGACACCCATTACAAGATAACGAGACATCCATGCCCAACATCGCCCTGCTGAACAATATCGAGCACAAGGACCTGCGCATCATCCACGGCCATCGCGCTGGCCTGGGCAGCGAGGTCGCCTGGGTGCCGACCTTCGCCGACGAATTCCGCTCTCTGCAGGCGCACTATCCGATCATCTTCCGCCAGCTGGACGACGGCGCCAACTACGAGGCGATCGCGCTGCTCGGCTTCCAGCAAGACGAGAACCTGTTCCTCGAGGACGGCCGCTGGGATGCGCCGCTGGTGCCGTGGCTGCACGAGCGCCTGCCGTTCTACATCGGCCGCAACGGCGACGAACTGATGATCCAGGTCGACCTGGATCACCCGCGCATCAGCACGACCGAGGGTGAACCGGTGTTCAAGCCGCATGGCGGCAATACCGACTTGCTCGAGAAGATGAGCCAGACGCTGTCGAACATCCACAACGGCGTGCAGGCCAACGCGGGCTTCCTCGAGGCCCTCAAGCGTTACGAGCTGCTCGATGCCTTCGTGCTCGACATCGAGTTCGACAACGGTGAAAAAGCCCGCGTGGGCGGCTTCTTCACCATCCATGAAGAACGCCTGGGCGCGCTCGACGGCGCCGCGATCGCCGAACTGCATGCGGCCGGCTACCTGGCGCCGATGTACTTCGCGCTGGCCTCGCTGTCGCACTTCCGCGACCTGATCGACCGCAAGAACCGCAGGAACGCGCGCGATGGCGGCGCCCGTTAAAGCTGTTCGCGAGGTCGCCGGGCTGCGTCCCGCCGACCTCGGCCCCGAGATCCTCGCATCCACCGAGCCGCTGCTCTTGCGCGGCCTGGTGGCCGACTGGCCGGTGGTACAGGCCGCGCGCTCGTCACCGCAGGCCGCCATCGCCTACCTGCGCCGCTGGTATGTCGACGCCACCGTCAATGCCATGCTCGGCGCGCCCGAGATCGACGGCCGCTTCTTCTACAACGAGGCGCTGGACGGCTTCAATTTCCAGCCCATGCGGGTGCGGCTCGATGCCGTGCTCGATGAACTGGAAAAGCACCTGGCCACGTCCAAGCCTCCGGCGATCTACGTTGGTTCCACCACGATCGACGGCGCGCTGCCGGGCTTCAGGGGCGAGAACGATGTCGACCTGGGCCCGCGCGATCCGCTGGCCAGCATCTGGATCGGCAACCGCACCCGCATCTCGGCCCACTACGATTTGCCCGACAACCTGGCCTGCATCGGCGCCGGCCACCGCCGCTTCACCCTGTTCCCGCCAGGCCAGCAGCACAATCTCTACGTCGGCCCGATCGACCTGACCCCAGCCGGCCAGCCCATCAGCCTGGTGGATTTCAGGAATCCCGATCTCGAACGCTTTCCGCGCTTTGCCCAGGCGCTGGAACAGGCCCAGGTGGCCGAGATGGAACCGGGCGACGCGATCTTCGTGCCCAGCATGTGGTGGCACCACGTCGAGGCGCTCGATGGCTTCAATGTGCTGGTGAATTACTGGTGGCGCCAGTCGCCGGACTGGATGGACACGCCCAACAACGCCCTGATGCACGCCCTGATGACGGTGCGCGACCTGCCGCCAGCCCAGCGCGCGGCCTGGGCCGAACTGTTCCGCCACTACGTGTTCGAGGCCGATGCCGAGACCGCGGCCCACATCCCGGAAGCCGCACGCGGCCTCTTGGCGCCGCTCGACGACGATGCCTCGCGCATGGTGCGCGCGCAGCTGCTCAAGCGCCTGAACCGATAATAGAAAAGGCCCGCAGCATGCTGCGGGCCTTTTTTCTTGCGTCGACGTCGATTACTCGGCGGCGATCTTCTCTTTATGCAGCTTGGCGTACTTCACGCCGTAGTACATGATGAACAGGTAGCAGGCCGCCGGCACCAGGAAGGAGATCTGCAGGCCGATGGTGTCGGCCAGGATGCCCTGCGCGAACGGCACCACGGCGCCGCCGACGATGGCCATGCACAGGATGCCCGAGCCCTGGCCGGTGAACTTGCCCAGGCCATGCAGCGCCATGCTGAAGATGGTCGGGAACATGATCGAGTTGCACAGGCCCACGGCCACGATCGCCCACATCGCCAGGCTGCCCTCGGTGAAGGTCGCGGTCAGGACCAGCGCGATCGAACCGAGCGCGGTGACCGCCAGCGATTTACCCGGGCTCACATAACGCATCACCGCGAAGCCGATGAAGCGGCCGACCAGGGCGCCGCCCCAGTACATGCTGACGTAGCGCGCCGCATCGGCGTGCGACAGACCGGCGATGTGCGGCTCACCGATGAAGTTGATCAGGAAGCTGCCGATGCTCACCTCGGCGCCGACGTACAGGAAGATGCCCAGCGCGCCCAGCACCAGGTGGCGGTACGACATCGCGCCGCCCTTGGCATCGACCGCGGTGGTGGTGTCTTCGAAGGCGATCTTCGGCAGGCGCGCCATGGCGAACATCACCGCCAGCAGCACCAGTGCGGCGGCCAGGCCCAGGTAAGGTCCTTGCACGGCGGCGGCTTCGGCCGCACGGTGCGCGGCCTGTTCGGCCGCCGGCAGCAACGCCAGTTGGTCGGCCGAGAGCACGACCGTCGACAGGATCAGGATGCCGCCCAGCGCCGGCGCCACGGTGGTGCCGAGCGAGTTGAAGGCCTGGGTCAGGGTCAGGCGGCTGGCCGCGGTGCGCGCCGGTCCGAGGGCGGTGACGTAGGGGTTGGCCGCCACCTGCAGGATGGTGATGCCGCTGGCCAGCACGAACAGCGCGAACAGGAACATGCCGTAGCCGCCGTTCGAGGCAGGGTAGAACAGGGCGCAGCCGGCGGCCGCGATCAGGAGGCCCGTGACGGCGCCGTTCTGGTAGCCCAGGCGGCGGATCAGTGCGCCGGCCGGCAGCGAGACGATGAAATAGGCGCCGAAGAAGCAGAACTGCACCAGCATCGCCTGCATATAGGTGAGGGTGTAGATCGACTTCAGGTGCGGGATCAGGACGTCGTTCAGCGACGTGATCAGGCCCCACATGAAGAACAGGATGGTGACGATGACCAGCGCACCGGTGTGCTGGTTGCGCTCCCCTTCCACGGCCGCGCTGGCCACGGTGGGGTTCTGGATTGGGTTCTGCATGGAGTCTCCGTTGTTATTGCAGAGTAGCGATATGACCCGACAGCATAGCCGAAACCCCGCGCAGCGCGGGATATTGTTCGGTTATTAAGTATGTCGGAATGCGCGACAGATAGTCACCAAGACGCCCCTTGTCCTCGAAGCGTGCGCGGAACGCCGATTGTTCGAAGATGGGGCCCAGGCGTGGCACGATGCCGCCGCCAATATACATGCCGCCGGTCGCGCCGAGGGTCAGCGCGACGTTGCCGGCCACGCTGCCCAGGATGGCGCAGAACACGTCGACCGAGCCGCGGCAGTCGATCGATGACCCATCCAGCGCCGCCGCCGTGATGTCGGCCGCCTTGAGACGCTTGCCGGTGCGGGCCCAGTGGATCAGCTCCATGCCCATCCCCGACAGCAGGCGCTCGGCCGAGACGTGGCCGTACTCTCCCCACAGCGCTTCCAGGATCGACACTTCGTCGCGGGTGACGGGCGCGAAACTGACGTGCCCTCCTTCGCCGGACAGCGGGATCCAGCGCTCGCCGGCCGGCACCACACCCGAGACGCCAAGGCCGGTGCCGGGGCCGAGCAGGCCGATTGTCCGGTTCGGCAGCTCGATGCCGCCGCCGATCTGCCGGCGGCCGTCCTGGGCCAGGTGCGGCAGCGACATCGCCAGCGCGGCGAAGTCGTTCACCATCAAGAGCGTGGTCAAACCCAGTTCGACGCGCAAGGCTTCGATCGAAAAGCTCCAGTGATGATTGGTCATCCTGATCTCGTCGCCCTCGACCGGATTGGCGATCGCGATCGCCGCATGGCGAACGGTGTCGACCGCGAATCCGCGCACCCTGGCATTGGCCAGGTAAGCGCGCATCGCCTCGCCCAGGCTCGGGTAGCCGGCGGCCGCCAGCACCTCGATGTCGTCGAACCCCGCGCCCGCAAGCGACTGCAGGGCGAAACGCGCGTTGGTGCCGCCGACGTCGGCCAGCAGCCGCAGCTCAGTGGTCACCTCTTGCGTCATTTCAGTTCACCGCACTGCACGGCGCCTGCTTCCTTCGCCGCGCCGCCGGCGATCTCGATATTGGCGAAGGCCGCCGAGAATGCGGCATCGCTGGTGACGGCGAACGGCGTATCGACCTTGGCCAGGTCGAGGCCCTTGGCCTGGAAGCAGGCCAGCGGAATCGCGACGGTGTTCTTGGCGCCGACGGCCAGGCGCTTGAACAGGGCCGTCGCATCCAGGTCGACGCTGGTGGAACCCTGGCGCATCGACAGCGTCACCTTGCCGGCCGGCGCCTTGGCGACGATGGTGTCGAAGCGCAGCGCGCCATCCTTGACCGCTGCCGCCGGCAGCGTGATGGCGCGTGCGCCGCGTGCTTCCAGCGTGGCCGGACCGGTCCAGGCGCCCAGCTTGGCGTCTTGCTGGGTGTTGACCTGGGCGGTGGTGACGGTGATGTTCGGCAGCTTGAAGCTGGCGTTCAGGTCGGCGCCGAGCACGGTGGTTTGCTGGCCGCTGCGAATGGCCAGTGGATAGCTCAGGCGGTCGGCCTGGCTGAACACCGGGAAGGTGTTGCCGGCGCTGCAGCCGCCTTGCGGATAGCTTTCATCGAGTTTACCCAGCTTGGAGCGGGTCGCGACCTTCAAGCCATAACCGTAGGCGAACAGCGGCGCGTAATCCTTGTCGCCGACGTTCAGCTTGATCTGGCAAGCCGACTTCGGCCACGAGAACGGCAGCACGCCGCGGAAGTCGTGGCGCTGCTGGCCTTCGACCAGCAGGTCCGACACGCCCTTGCCCTCGGAGCCCGGCAGCCAGGCCGAGATGAAGGTGTCCGAGAGATTCAATAGGTCGTTGGCGAATACCGGACGGCCGGTGACCATCACCGTGACCACCGGCTTGCCCTTGCCGCCGACGGCTTTCAGCACGGCGAGATCTTCCGGATAGCGGCTGCTGTGGCGCAAGGTGCCTGACGGGTGGATGTCGCCGTCGCCTTCGGCATACGGACGCTCGCCGATGACGGCGACCACGACGTCGAACTTCGACACGTCGACGCCTTTCGCGTCGAGGCTGAAGGTGACGTTGTCCTTGCCGGCCGCTTCACGGATGCCGGTCAGGATGGTGTCGGCATTCTTGAAGTCGGCATTGGTGGTGGCGGTGCCCTGCCAGGTGATCGACCAGCCGCCGCTCTGGTTCGACAGCTCGTCGGCGCTCTTGCCGACCACGAGGATCTTCTGGCCGCGCTTCAAGGGCAGGGCCGGGCCTTCGTTCTTGAGCAGCACCAGCGATTCGCGCACCGCCTGGCGCGCCAGCGCGCGCGCCTGCATCGCGTCGTCCTTGCCGGCATGGGCGTTCTGCACCGGGCTCTTGTCGAACAGGCCGGCGCGCAGCTTGACGCGGATGATTCGCGACACGGCGTCATCGATGCGCGACATCGGGATCTCGCCGCTTTCCACCTGCTTGATGGTGTTGGCGATGAAGGCCTTCCAGTCGTCCGGCACCATGATCATGTCGTTGCCGGCGTTGATCGCCTGGGCGCAGCTGTCGTTGCGGCAGCCCGTCACTTCGCCGATGCCGTTCCAGTCGGTGACGACGAAGCCGTCGAAGCCCATCTTGGTCTTGAGGATGTCGGTCAGCGCGTACTTGCTGCCATGGAGCTTGCCGTACGCCTTGCCGCTGGCCGTGTCGGTCCAGCTGTTAAACGAGGACATCACGGTCTGGGCGCCCGCCTCCAGGGCCGGGAAGTAGCCGGCGCCGTGGATGTTGATCAGGTCGCGCTCGGTGGTCTCGGTGACGCCGCGGTCCTTGCCGTTCCTGGTGCCGCCGTCGCCGATGAAGTGCTTGGCGGTGGCGATGGTGTTGGCGTCGTCCTTGAACGCGCCCTGCATGCCCTTCACGTATTCGCCGGCATAGCTGCGCACGACTTCCGGATGCTCGGCATAGCTTTCGTAGGTGCGGCCCCAGCGGTCGTCGCGCACCACGGCCAGGGTCGGGCCGAACACCCAGGCGATGCCGGTCGCGCGCACCGCCTTGGCGGTGGCGGCGCCGATCTCGCGCATCAGCTGCGGATTGCGCGCCGCACCCAGGCCGATATTGTGCGGGAACAGGGTGGCGCCCGGCACGTTGTTGTGGCCGTGGACCGCATCCGTTCCCCACACCACCGGCACCTTGATCGCCATGTCCGTCTTCATCGAGGCCTCGTGGTAGGCCTGGGCCAGCGCCAGCCATTCCCTGGCGTCGGCCGCCTTGTTATTGTTTGGCCAGCTGCCGCCGCCGTTCAGGACCGAACCGAGGTAGTACTTGGTCACATCCTCGGGTTTGGTGGTCTTGATCTCGGGCTGGGTCATCTGGCCGACCTTCTGGGCCAGGGTCATCTTGCTGACGATTTCCTGGACCCGCTTCTCGATCGCGTCGTCCTTCTTGATGGCGCTGGTCACGCGCGGCCAGTCGGCCAGCCTGGTGTCGACTGGAGCGGCAGCGCCGCAGATGGCCGGCAGGGCCAGGGCGATGGAAAGGGCCAGCGTGGAAGGACGAAGCTTGAAGGTCATGGGTTGTCTCGCTTTATTGTTCGTTGAAGTAAACGCTTATTCGTAGAGGCTCATTCCTGGCGCAGGAAGGAACCATACCATTTGCCGCTGTTCTTCAGGCGGCGCTGCTGGGTGGCGTAATCGATGTGCACCAGGCCGAAGCGGCGCAGATAACCTTCGGCCCATTCGAAGTTGTCGAGCAGGCTCCAGGCGAAGTAGCCCTTGATCGGCGCGCCCTGGTCGATCGCATCCTTCATGGCGGCCAGGTGGCGCATCAGGTAGTGGCGGCGCTGGACGTCGTCGATCTCGCCATCCGGGCCGACGGCATCCTCGAAGGCCGAACCGTTCTCGGTGACGTACATCGGACCCGGATGATAGTCGTTCTCGATGCGGGTGAGCAGTTCAGTGAAGCCTTCCGGCGACACCGGCCAGCCCATCGCGGTGATCTCGCCGCTGGTGGTCGGCAGCACTTTCGCGTCGAGCGGCGCGTGGCCGGCTTCATGCCTGATCACTTCGGGGAAGTAGTAATTCACGCCCATGAAGTCGGTCTTGACGGCGATCGCTTCCATATCGCCCGGCGCGACGTCGGGCGCCGCGGCGCCGAACCGTTCGCGCGTGGCTTCCGGGTAGCCGCGGCCGAACAGCGGGTCGAGGAACCAGCGGTAGCGCAGGCCGTCGTGGCGCTCCATCGCGGCCTTGTCTTCTGCGCTGTCGCTGGCGGCGCGCAGCGGGTGCAGGCTGACCGCCATGCCCACTTTCGCATCCGGCACGTTGGCGCGGATCAGCGGCACTGCCTTGCCATGCGAGACCAGCACATTGTGGGCGACCTGCAGCGCGGCCTTGAGGTCGGTCTTGCCCGGCGCATGCCAGCCTTCGAAGTTGCCGATGATGGCCGTGCACCACGGTTCGTTGTGGGTGATCCAGTGCTTGACCCGGTCGCCCAGCGTGCGCGTCATGGCGTCGGTGTACTCGAGGAAGGCGTCGATGGTGGCGCGGTTTTCCCAACCGCCGGCATTTTGCAGCGCCTGCGGCAGGTCCCAGTGGTACAAGGTGGCCCATGGCTGCAGACCGCGTTCGAGCATGCCGTCGACCAGGCGCGAATAGAAGTCCAGTCCTTGCTGGTTCGGCTGGCCATTCACGCCGGTGTAGATGCGCGGCCAGGCGAACGAAAAGCGGTAGGCGTTCAGGCCCATGCCGCGCGCGATGTCGAAGTCTTCCGGCCAGCGGTGATAGTGGTCGCAGGCCACCAGGCCATCGGAGCCGTCGCGGATCGTGCCGGGGGTGGCGGCGAAGCGGTCCCAGATCGATTCCACGCGGCCGTCTTCACGGCCGGCGCCTTCGATCTGGTACGACGAGGTGGCGCAGCCCCACAGGAAATCGCGGGCGAAATCGCTGCGCTGCGGCGCGGAAGGCTCGGGTCGGTTGGCAGTGGTCATGGTCTCGCTTCAGGTTTTGGTGTTGTACTCAATTAAATTTTGGGACAGCTTAACAAGACATTGGAAAGCTTTCCAGTCCGGCGCCAAAAAAATGGCCGCATGCGGCCGTGGATGAGGCAAACACGCCTCACTCACTTTTACCTTTGCCTTTGCTCTTGCCGCTCTTGTCGCTTTTGGCTTTGGCGCCAACCCTGGCCAGCGAGGCGCGCATGGTCACGTCGACCGGGAAGCTGCGCGCCACCGGGCGCTTCAGGTCGTAGCAGCGGTTGAGCAGGGCGTTGATGCCGTTCTGCGTCATTTCGCGCCACGGCATGTGCACCGAGGTCAGGCGCGGCGCCGAGAATTGCGCGCTCGGCGTGTCGTCGTAGCCGATCACCGACAGGTCGCGCGGCACGCTGATGCCGGCCTCCTGGAAGTACGACAGGGCGCCGACCGCCATCTCGTCATTGGCGCAGAACAGGGCGGTGCACGGCGTCTTCGATTCGACCAGGGCCTTGGCGGCATGCCAGCCGCCCTGCGGCGAGAAGTCGCTTTCGACCAGCCACACCTTGTCGGTGTCGACGCCAGCGGCCTTCAGTTCGTGCATGAAGCCGTCGATACGCGCCACGTTGTCGACCAGCGCGCTGGGGCCGGCGATGACGGCGATGTCGCGGTGGCCATGCTCGAGCAGGGTCTGCGCCGCCAGCCGGCCGCCTTGCGCATGGTCGACCGTGAAGCACTGCTCCGGGATGTCCTTGAAATCGTGGTTCAGCGCGACGATCAGGCGCCGCTTGCCGCCGAGGGCCGCGATGTCTTCGTCGAGCAGGGCGCTGGTCATCATAATCAGGCCGTCGCAACCGCGCTCGATCAGGAACTCGATGCCCTCGATCGCCTGGTTGCGCGCGTCGCCCAGGCCGACGCCGAAGGCGACCACCATGTGCAGGCCAGCCGCGCGCAGCTCGGTGTCGATGATTTGCAGGATCGGCGTGTAGAAGGTGCCGGACAACACGGGGATGTAGACGCCGACCATCCGGCTGGTGCCGGACAGCAGGGCGCGCGCCGCGTGCGAGGGTCGGAAGCCCAGCTCGTCGATTGCCTTGCGCACGCGTTCGAGCGTGGCCGGCGATACCGAGCCCTTGCCGCTGACCACGCGCGAGGCGGTGCCGAGACCTACTCCAGCCAGCCGCGCTACGTCCTTGATTGTCGCCACCCGCGATCCTATCCGTTCAATGAGTTAATCAAAACAACCGTCAAGCATACTGCATCCGCGTGCACATCGCATCCCTAGCTCACAGCCTGTGGCCGTTTTTAGGATCGAACAAGGAAACACGGCCGGTGTCGATCGCGAAGCGCACCGCCTGGCCGGATGCCAGCGAACGTCCATCGTGCTCGATGCACGACAGCGCCTGCTCACCGCAGTCGAGCCACACCACCTGGTGATTGCCCATCGGCTCGACCAGGGTGACCGTCGCGGTCAAGGGGCCGTTGTCGTCGATGTGGATGTGTTCCGGACGCGCGGCCAGCGTTACCGCGCCGGCCGACGCACCGCCTGCAAGTGGCAAGGTGATTGCACCGGCGCTGAAGCGGCCTTGCGCATCGACGCTGCCATCGATGAAATTCATCGACGGCGAGCCGAGAAAGCCCGCCACGAAGCGGTTGGCCGGCGTGTCATACACCTCGGCCGGCGTGCCGATCTGCTGGATGCGCCCCGCCTGCATCACCACGATGCGGGTCGCGAGCGTCATCGCCTCGGCCTGGTCGTGGGTTACGTAGATCATGGTGGAGCCGAGCGTCTGGTGCAGCATTTTCAGTTCGCGCCGCAGTTCGGCGCGCAGCTTGGCGTCGAGGTTCGACAGCGGCTCGTCGAACAGGTAGACGCCGGCTTCGCGCACCAGCGCGCGACCGATCGCCACACGCTGGCGCTGGCCGCCCGAGAGCTGCGATGGCTTGCGATCGAGCAGGGCGTCGAGCTGCAGCATCTCGGCCGTCTCGCGCACGCGGCGCTGCACTTCCGCCTTCGGCGTGCCGGAGATTTTGAGGCCGAACGACATATTCTTCTCGACCGTCATGGTCGGATACAGCGCATACGACTGGAACACCATACCGATGCCACGCTCGCTCGGATCGGCGTAGCTCATGTCACGGCCGCCGATCTCGATCGCGCCGCCGGACAGGTCGATCAGGCCGGCGATGCTGTGCAACAGGGTCGACTTGCCGCAGCCCGAAGGGCCGAGCAGCACGAGGAATTCGCCCGGCTCGATCTGCAAATCGAGATCGCGGATGATCTCGTTGCTGCCGCGGGTGATGCACAGTTTGCGCAGGTGGACGTTGGACATGTCGAGCTTAACCCTAGCCTTTCACGGCGCCGGCGGCGATGCCGCGCACGAACCAGCGTCCGGAGATGAAGTAGATCGCCAGCGGTACCGCGGCCGTCAGGATGGTCGCGGCCATATTGACGTTGTACAGGCGGGTGCCGGTGGTGGTGTTGATCACGTTGTTCAGCTGGACCGTCATCGGCAGGTTCTCGCGACCGGCGAACACCAGGCCCAGGATGTAGTCGTTCCAGACGCCGGTGACCTGCATGATCGCGGCCACGACGATGATCGGCAGCGACATGGGCAGCATCACTTGAATAAAAATGCGCCAGAAGCCGCCACCGTCGATGCGCGCGGCCTGGAACAGCTCGTGCGGCACCGAGGCATAGTAGTTGCGGAACAGGAGCGTCATGAGCGGCATGCCGAAGATGACGTGGACCACCACGATCGCCGGCAGCGAACCGAACACGCCCGCATGCGCCATCATCCACACCAACGGATAAATCATGACCTGCACCGGAATGAAGGCGCCGGCCAGCAGCACGCCGAACAGCAGGTTGGCGCCGCGCGGGCGCCAGAACGACAGCGCGTAGCCGTTGACGGCGCCGAGCAGGATCGGGATCACGGTGCTGGGCACGGCGATCGCCACCGAATTCCAGAAACCGTGGCTGACCGCGCCCCAGGCCGCGCGCCATGGCTCGAGCGTGGCGGCAGCGGGCAGGGCGAACACATTCCCCATGCGGATCTCGTCCATCGGCTTGAACGAGGTGATGATCATCACGTACAGCGGCAGCAAGAAGAACAGGGCGGCGCTGAACAGGAAGGCGTAGACACCGATGCGCGCCGGCGTGAACAGGCGCTTGCGGGGCGCCGCTTGGGCAGCGTGGCCGGACATGGGGGGCGCGACCGCCTGCAGCGAATGGTGGCTCACGCATGGCCTCCGTTCAGGCGCGCGCGGCGGCTGCGGGCATAGGCATACGGCGCGAGCAGGGCCAGCACGGGAAGCAGCAGCGTGACCGCGCCGGCCGAGGCCAGGCCGATGTTCGAGCGCAGGAACAGGTGGTCCATGATGAACTTGGCCGGCACTTCGCTGGCGATGCCGGGACCGCCCTGGGTCATCGCGACCACGGCGTCGAACAGTTTCACGACCGCGGTGGCCAGCAGCAGGAACACGGTGGCGACCGACGGCCCCAGCATCGGCAGCACGATTTGCAGATAGACCCGCCAGGCCGGGATGCCATCCAGGCGCGCGGCTTTGTAAATTTCCGGATCGATGCCGCGCAGGCCGGCCAGCATCAGCGCCATCACCAGGCCCGAGGCCTGCCACACGGTGGCGATGACGACGGTGTAGATCACCAGGTCCTGGTGCACGATCCAGTCGAACGAGAAGCCTGGAAATCCCATCTGGCGCACGGCGCCTTCGATGCCGCTGCCGGGCGCCAGCAACCATTGCCATACGAGGCCGGTGGCGATGAAGGACATCGCGTACGGGTACAGGAAGACGGTGCGCAGCAGGCCTTCGCCCTTGACGTTCTGGTCGATGAAGACGGCCAGCAGGAAGCCGATGACCATGCAGGCAACGATGAAGGCGACGCCGTAGACAGCGAGATTATGCAGCGACAGCAGCCAGCGCTCGTTGTCGAACAGGCGCACGTACTGCGCCGCGCCGATGAAGTTATCGGACGGGAAGGTGCGCGAGGCGGTGAACGAGGTGCGCAAGGTCCATAGTGCGCCGCCGATGTAGGCGCCCAGCACCACCAGCGCCATCGGCAGCAGAGCGAAGTGAGGAGCGAGGCGGACGTGGAGGCGTTGGGCGAGCATGGCGTCAGTATTTGAGGGCGTTGGCGATGCTGCGCTGGACCCGGTCGACGTTCATGTCCATATTCCAGTAGGCGGTCAGGATGTCCTGCATGGCGCCGTTCTGGTCCGGGGTCAGATAGACCTCGGTGACGCCCAGCTGGCGGCTGCGATCCTTGATGATCTCGATGCCCTTCTGCGCGCACAGGTCGAGCTGCGACGCATCGACGTCGGTACGCACCGGGATCGAGCCTTTCAGCTTGCTGAACGAGACTTGCAGCTCGGGCTGCGACACCACGTTGGCCAGCAGCTGCTGGGCCTTGATCGCGTCGGCCTTGTTCGTGCGTGGGAAGACGAAGACGTCGCCCTGCATCAGGTAGGGCGTGTCGGGCTTGAGGCCGGGGATGCAGCCGTAGTGCTGGCCGGGCAGCTGGCCGGCATTGGTGAACTCGCCCTTGGCCCAGTCGCCCATCACCTGGAAGCCGGCCTTACCGCTGATGAGCATCGCGGTGGCGTCGTTCCAGTTGCGGCCGGGCGAACCGGGATCGACATAGGACTTCATGCGCTTGAAGGTGAGCAGCACGTTGCGAAACTGCGGTGAGAGGATGGTGGCCTGGTCGCGGTCGCGGATCACTTTCAGATACAGTTCGCGCCCGCCGATATTGGCCAGCAGGGCCGAGAACAGCACGGTCTCTTGCCACGACTGGCCGCCGTGGGCCAGCGGCACCAGGCCGGCGGCTTTGAGCTTGTCGAGGGCGGCGAAGAGTTCGTCGATGCTGGCCGGCTCCTTGTCGATGCCGGCTTTCTGGAAGGCGGCCTTCGAGTACCAGATCCAGGTCTGCATGTGGATGTTGAGCGGCACCGCGTAATAGTGGCCGTCGTGCTTGATCACGTCGATCAGCGGCTCGGGCAGGATGCGGTCCCAGTCCTGGGCCTTGGCGACCAGGTCGACGTTGTTGAGCATGTCCTGCTCGATGACGTCGGTGAACTGCTTGGAGGTGTTGAACTGGGCGGCGGTCGGCGGATTGCCGCCGATGATACGGTTGATGGTGACGGCGCGCGACTGGTCGCCGCCGGCGATGGCGCTGTCGATCCACACGCCGCCGGCAGCGCGATAGGCCTGGGCGACCTGCTTGACGGCGCTCGATTCGCCGCCGGAGGTCCACCAGTGGATGACTTCCGCCTTGGGCGCGGCAGCGTTGGCCAGTGCGAAGCCTGGCGCGAAAGCAGCGGCGCACAGCCATGCGCGGGCTGCAGCCAGGTTGCGGGGTGTGACCATCTTGTCTCCATTGATGCCGTTATTGTTTTGGTAAGTTTGGAAACGTTACCATCGGCTTGGCCCGACTATAGCATCGCGTTAATTCAGGGTCAAATTAAACTTGCAATATGTCATTTTGGCATGAATCTTCAGAAATGATTCAGGGTGAGCGTTGCTTAGGCTTCATATTTACGAGGATACTCCCGGGGAGCTGGAGGTATCGCTATGCCGTCGTATGGCGACCTCATCATCATAATAATTATCCGAGAGACCGACCATGCACAGCGCAATGGCCACCACCGAAATTTACCTGATCGCGATGCTGCTGATCTTCGCCGTTCCCTACCTGATCTGGCGGCTCGGCAATACAGATTACTGGGCGCCGCTGGTCATCGTGCAGATCATTACCGGTGTGCTGCTGGGACCTGGCGTGCTGGGCAAGGCGTATCCGGAGTATTACAGCTTCGTCTTCAATCCCCAGGTCATTCAATCGCTGAACGGGATCGCCTGGTGGGCGGTGATGATCTTCGTGATGCTGGCGGGGATCGAGCTCGATCTCAAGAAGGCGTGGGAGCATCGGCGCGAGAGCAGTATCACGGCCGGGCTGGCGCTGGGCGTGCCGCTGGTGTTCGGTAGCGTCGTCGCGGCGGGCATGCTGGGGTTTGCTGGCTGGATCGGCCCGCAGGCGCAGGGATGGCAGTTCGTGCTTGGGGTGGGGATGGCTTGTGCGGTAACCGCGCTGCCTATCCTGATCCTGCTGATGGAGAAGCTGGAGATTTTAAGACAGCCGCTGGGACAGAGGATTTTGCGGTATGCGAGCCTGGACGATATCGCCATCTGGGGCGTGCTGGCGCTGATCCTGCTCGATTGGGAGCGGGTGGGGCGGCAGCTGGGGTTCTTCCTGGTGTTTATCGTGGCGACCAAATTGTTCCGGCGCTTGATGGTGAGTATTCCGGAGCGGGATCGGTGGTTCGTGATGCTGGTGTGGCTGGTGATTTGCGGCTTTGCTGCCGATTGGGCCGGGCTGCACTATATGGTGGGGGCGTTCCTGGCCGGCGCGGTGATGGATGCGGACTGGTTTGATCAGAAGCAGCTCGATTTCCTGCGTCACAACGTCTTGCTGGTGCTGATGCCTGTTTATTTCTTGAGCACTGGGCTGCGCACCAATTGGGCAGTGGGTGGGGCAGCGGTTTTCATTGCCGCGGCGGTGTTGCTGGCGGCATCGGTGTCGGGCAAGCTGATGGGAGTGCGGATTGCCGGGCGCGTTCTTGGCTGGAGCAGGGAAGAGGCCTCGATCATTGGGTGGCTGTTGCAGACCAAGGCGCTCATCATGATCATTTTCTCGAACATCTTGCTCGACAAGGGGGTTATCACGAGTGAGACGTTCACGGCGCTGCTGTTGATGGCGATCGGCAGCACGATGATGACGATTCCGGTGGTGTATCCCAAGCTGCGGCAGGGGGCAGAGCTATTGCTGAAAGCCAGATGAGCGCCAGCCGTTCATCAACACGAAGCCGTTCCCGGCCCCGGCAGGCACATCGGGGCATCTCAAAAAATGCAAAATTACAAAGATTGCTAAGTATAATCTTGCATCTGATACTTGGAGCGACGACCTCAATGTACAAGCTACACAAATGCTATCGCTTGCTCACCTATTGGTTGCTTGCGCCCCTGATCGCCTGGCCAATGATTGGATTGGCCTTGATCAGTCATCGATTGAAGAACGAAATCACGCAGGCTGCCCTGGTCATCTCCAGAGTTCCTTTCCATGTGGGCGAGCGGGCGCGTTACCTCTTTTATCGACGACTGCTCATCTCCGTTGGTACCGACGTGACGTTCCGATATGGCGCATTTTTTCAGTACCGCAAAGCTCGGGTAGGCAACCGCGTCCTGATCGGTTATTTCAACACAATTGGGGAAGTGGATATTGGCGACCACGTACTTATCGGTGGGAATGTCAACCTGTTATCCGGAATGGAGCAGCATGGATTTCACGATCCGGACCGCCTGATCTGGGACACGCCTGGTAAGGGACGGCGTGTCATCAAGATCGGTTCGGATGTCTGGATTGGCAGTAATAGTGTCATCGGCGACGATGTGGGTAATCGCTGCGTGATTGCCACTGGAAGTGTCGTGGTGAAGCCCATTCCCGATCATTCTCTTGCCGGCGGCGTTCCAGCCAAGTTCATCAAACATATCTGACGGCCGTTGACGCGCAATTTTCTACTGGAATAACGAGAAAAGCCCAGCGATTGCTGGGCTAAGTATTTGATTCAATTGGTGCCGACTGCAGGACTCGAACCCGCCACCTGATGATTACAAATCAACTGCTCTACCTGATGAGCTAAGTCGGCACATGATCGTTGAACAACAATTATACGCTATTTAATCCGGGTCAAGGTCGGACGTCCACCCTTCTTGGGCGGCTCATCATCTCCGCCAGGAATAGTGGGAGGCGCATCCGCCACCACCGGCGAATCCACACCCTTCGACGGCACCGCCGACAAGGCAGGCGCAGCCGGCGCACTCTCAACGGAGGTACCCGACGCCTGTTCATCAGCCTCAGGCGCCGCACCCACCTCGAACGCCATCCCCTGTCCATTCTCATTGGCATAAATCGCCAACACGTTATGAACCGGGATATAGATCTCCCGCGACACGCCATTGAAGCGCGCACGGAAGTGGATCGCGTCGTTGTCCATCTTCAGCCCCGACGTCGCGCCGTAGCTGATGTTGAGGATGATCTCGCCCTTACGAACATATTCCATCGGCACGGTCGTCCCGCCATCGACCTTGACGGCGATATAGGGCGTGAAGCCGCTGTCCGTGCACCATTCGTAGATGGCGCGCAGCAGGTAGGGTTTGGTGGAGATCTCTGCCATGGTGATGTTGTCTAGAAATACAGGCGTTTGCGCCAGTTTACCGGAAATCGTCCGACGGACGTCCAAAACCGGCGCGTGTGAAGCGATACAGCGAACAGGGGCGGAACGCAAAAGCATCCCACCCCAGAACACATCAACGACGCATCACTTTCTCGGACGGGGTCAGCGCCTCGATGTAGGCCGGACGCGAGAAGATACGCTCGGCGTACTTCATCAGCGGCGCCGCGGTCTTCGACAGCTCGATGCCGTAGTGGTCCAGGCGCCAGAGCAGCGGGGCGATTGCCACGTCCAGCATCGAGAACTCGTCACCCAGCATGTATTTGTTCTTGAGGAACAGCGGAGCCAGCGTGGTCAGGCGATCGCGGATTTCTGCGCGGGCCTTGTCGTGGTTCTTGTCGTTCGCCTTGTTGCGCTCGCTTTCCAGCGTGTGCACGTGGACGAACAGCTCTTTCTCGAAGTTGAACAGCATCAGGCGGGCACGGGCGCGCATCAGCGGGTCGGCCGGCATCAGTTGCGGGTGCGGGAAGCGCTCGTCGATGTACTCGTTGATGATGTTCGATTCGTACAGGATGAGTTCGCGCTCGACCAGGATTGGCACCTGGCCGTACGGGTTCATGGTCGAAATATCTTCCGGCTTGTTGAACAGGTCGACGTCGCGCACTTCGAAGTCCATGCCCTTTTCGAACAGGACGAGGCGGCAGCGTTGGGAGAACGGGCACGTGGTGCCGGAGTAGAGAACCATCATGGTTTATAGTTCCTTAAGAAACAAAGGGGTGTAGCGCCAGGGGAACTTTAGTGGCTCCCTAACACTCACCCCAGAAAAATGATTGCCCGTATTATAGCCAACCGGGCAAGGAAAACGAATTACTTCACTTCTTTCCAGTACGATTCGTTCAAACGCCAGGTCAAAAACACGAATACGGACAGGAAGAGCAGCACGATCACGCCCAGCTTTTTGCGGGTGGCCTGGGCCGGTTCGGCCATCCAGACCATATACGCGACCAGGTCGGCAGTGGCTGCGTTGAACTCCTGCTCGCTCATGGTGCCCGGCGACACTTGCTCGAAGCCGGCGAACTTCTGCACCATCTTGCCCGGCTCATGCGGATCGGCTTCCTCGGCGAACTTGGCGGTACGAATCCCCTGTTGCTGCCACATCGCATGCGGCATCGCAACATTTGGCACCACCATATTGTTCCACCCGGTCGGGCGCGCTTCGTCCTGGTAGAAGCTGCGCAGATAGGTGTACAGGTAGTCGGCGCCCGATCCGGCCGGCGAGGCCTTTGCGCGCGCGATCACCGACAGGTCCGGCGGCACCGCGCCAAACCAGGCCGCTGCATCTTTCGGGCGCATCGCCGTCGTCATCATGTCGCCGACCTTGTCGGCAGAAAACAACAGATTGTCACGAATCTGGTCTTCCGACAGGCCCAGGTCGCGCAGGCGGTTGTAGCGCATCGAGGCCGCTGCGTGGCAATTCAGGCAATAGTTGACGAAGATCTTGGCGCCATTCTGCAGCGACGCCATGTCGTTGCGGTCCGGTGCACGGTCCAGTGGTATGCCGCCCTCGGCGGCGAAAGCCAGTCCCGGCACCAGCGCCAGGACTGCAATCAGTTTCTTTGCAAACAATTTCATGTCGTGTCCTTGTGCTCTTGTCCGGTGATCAATGCGGGGTGAAGGTGACACGGGTCGGCACCGGCTTGAAGGTGCCCATCGTGCTCCACCATGGCATCAGGAGGAAGAACGCAAAGTAGGCCAGGGTGCACACTTGCGACAGGAGAGTGAAAGCAGGTGTCGGCAACTGGGTGCCCAGGTAGCCGAGGGTCACGAACACGAGCGCAAACAGGGCGTACACCCATTTGTGCCAGTTCGGACGGTAGCGCAGCGATTTCGCCGGCGAGTGGTCGAGCCATGGCAGGCCGGCGATGATCATCACCGACGAGCCGAACAGCACGACGCCCCAGAATTTCGCGTCCAGCACCTGCGGCAGCATGCCGATCACCAGCAGCAGGCCGACCACGGCGATGATTGCCTTGGTGCGGAAGGCCAGGCGCGATTTCAGCCAGATGAAGGCCACGTACAGGGCGACGCCGGCCATCAGCACGTACATGAAGTCGGCCGTGGTGGCGCGCAGCACCGAGTAGAACGGGGTGAAGTACCAGGTCGGCGCGATGTGGGCCGGGGTCTTCATCGAGTCGGCCGGCAAGAAGTTGTTGTACTCCAGGAAGTAGCCGCCCATCTCTGGTGCGAAGAACACGACCGCCGAGAACAGCAGCAGGAACACCGACACGCCGAACAAGTCCTTGGTGGTGTAGTAGGGGTGCGATGGGATCGAGTCGAGCGGATGGCCGTCCGGGCCCAGGTGTTCCTTGACCTCGATGCCGTCCGGGTTGCTCGAGCCCACTTCGTGCAGCGCCGTCAGGTGGGCGACCACCAGGCCGATGATCACCAGCGGCAGCGCGATCACATGGAAGGCGAAGAAGCGGTTCAGGGTGGCGTCGGAGACCACGTAGTCGCCGCGGATCCACAGCGACAGGTCTTCGCCGATCACGGGGATGGCGCCGAACAGGTTGACGATCACCTGGGCGCCCCAGTACGACATTTGCCCCCATGGCAGCAGGTAGCCAAAGAAAGCCTCGGCCATCAGGCACAGGAAGATGCCGAAGCCGAACAGCCACACCAGCTCGCGCGGCTTGCGGTAAGAGCCGTACATCAGCCCGCGCGCCATGTGCAGGTAGACCACGATGAAGAAGGCCGAGGCGCCGGTCGAGTGCAGGTAGCGCACCAGCCAGCCCCACGGGACTTCACGCATGATGTATTCGACCGAGCCGAAGGCCAGCGCGGCGTCCGGCTTGTAGTGCATGGTCAGGAAGATGCCGGTGACGATCTGCAGCACCAGCACCAGGGCCGACAACGAACCGAACAGATACCAGACGTTGAAATTCTTGGGGGCGTAGTACTTGCCCCATTGATCGTTCCACAGTTTCGATGCGGGGAAGCGGTCATCGACCCAGGCCAGGGCTTTCTCTGCTACCGGCGCGTCGGCCGGTAGCTTGGTCTCCTTGAATGCACCCATCTTATGCCTCGCCTTTCTCGTCTTTACCGATCACCATTTTGTTATCGGACAGATACATGTACGGGGGGACATCCATATTCGTCGGCGCCGGCTTGTTCTTGAACACGCGCGCAGAGAGGTCGAAGGTCGAGCCGTGGCAAGGGCACAGGAAGCCGCCCGGCCAGTTGTCGGGCAGGTTCGGCTGCGGGCCGGCGGAAAGGCGCGATGAGGGCGAGCAGCCCAGGTGGGAGCAAATGCCCACCGTGACCAGCACTTCCTTGTGCTCGGCGCGCGAGCGGAACGGGTTCTTGCAGTATTCCGGCATCGGCAGCTGGAACACCTTGTCGGAGGCGGGATCGGCCAGTTCGCCCTGGTCCTTCTCGAGCGTGGCCATCATTTCGGGCGTGCGGCGCAGGATCCAGACCGGTTTCCCTCGCCATTCGACGACTTTCATTTCACCGGGAGCGACGTCGGAGATGTCGACTTCAACCGGGGCTCCCGCCGCTTTTGCGCGCTCGGAAGGCTGGAAGGTGCTGACCAGGGCTCCCGCCGTGGACACGCCGACGACGCCACCGGCCGCGCACGTCGCGACCAGCAATCCGCGTCGACCCGGATCGACCTGCTTTTCATTACTCATACCAACCCCACTCCGTGAATATACGAATTTTAAGAATTAATAGCGAGCTTCCAGCATCCAAAATTATATGTGAACGGCAATACCTGAGGGAAAAAAATTGTCTGGGCTACACGCTTTAGCAGAATGGTCTTTTGTGCTCCTGCAGCATTTGACCGAAAGACAGCCCCCGGAGCGTTCGGGTATCATGCAAAGGCTTGTATCAACAACAACCAGAGGAGTCCCAAATGGCGATGATGGAAGAGTTCAAGAAGTTTGCGATGCGCGGCAATGTGATCGACCTTGCCGTCGGTGTGATCATCGGTGGCGCGTTCGCGCGCATCACCGACTCGCTGGTCAAGGACATCGTCATGCCGCCGATCGGCGCCGTACTCGGAGGCCTCGACTTCGCCAACTATTATATTCCTCTCAATAATCAGGGCTATAACCTCCCCTTGGCAGAGGCGCAAAAGGCCGGTGCTGTGTTGGCGTACGGTAATTTCTTGACCATCTTGCTGAACTTTATCCTGCTCGCCTTCATCATCTTCCAGATGGTACGTGTGATTAACCGCCTGCGCGGCCCGGCCGAGGAGGCCAAGCCTGCTGCCGCAGTGACGCCGGAAGATATCATCCTGTTGCGCGAAATCCGGGATTCCCTCAAAAAGTGAAAGACGACCTGGTCCACGAACTGCGGCGTCCACATCCTTTGCGACGCTTTTGGTTGCTGTTCGCGCAAGCGGTAACGATTGCGCTCGCGGCCTGGTTCGTGGTGGCCGCCATGCGGCCCGAATGGCTCGACAGGCCAGATAGCGTCGCGGTCGGCACCCCGGGCAACCCGGTGCCGATGCTGCAGGCGCCGCCGCGGGCGGCGGGCGGCAGCTTCCGCGACGCCGCCGCCAAGGCGATGCCGGCCGTGGTCAATATCTATACCAGCAAGGCTTCGCGCCAGTCGCATCCCTTGCTGAAAGATCCGTTCTTCCGCCGTTTCTTCGGCGACCGCGCGCCGCCCGACGAGCAGCTGGCCAGCCTCGGCTCCGGCGTCATCGTCAGCAGCGACGGTTATATTTTGACCAATTTCCACGTGATCGACGGCGCCGACGCGATCGAGGTCGGTCTCGCTGACGGCCGCAAGGCCGCGGCGCGCCTGGTCGGCACCGATCCCGAGACCGACCTGGCCGTGATCCGCGTGAGCGAGCGCAACCTGCCGGTGATGGTGCTGGGCGACCCCGAAGGCGCGCGCGTGGGCGACGTCGTGCTGGCGATCGGCAACCCGTTCGGCGTCGGCCAGACCGTCACCCTGGGCATCATCTCGGCGTTGGGCCGCAACAACCTGCACATCAACCACTTCGAGAATTTCATCCAGACCGATGCCGCGATCAATTTCGGCAACTCGGGCGGGGCCTTGGTCGATACCGATGGCCATTTGCTGGGCATTAATGCGGCCATCTATTCGCAGACTGGCGGCTCGGTCGGGATCGGCTTCGCGATTCCCGTGTCCACCGCCAAGAACGTGCTCGATTCGATCGTCAAGCATGGCAGCGTGGTGCGTGGCTGGATCGGCATCGAATCGCAGGACATCACGCCCGAGCTGGCGGACAGTTTTGGCTTGGCCAAGCGCAGCGGCGCCATCATCGCCGGCGTGGTGCGCGGCGGGCCGGCCGACCGCGCCGGCATCTTGCCGGGCGATATACTGGTGGCAGTCGGCGGCGAGCAGGTGGCGGACACCAGCGAGATGCTGAACCTGATCGCCCAGCTCGCGCCCGGCGCCAAGACGCAAATGACGATCCTGCGCAAACGGCGCGAAGCCACGGTCGACGTGACCGTGGGCCGCCGGCCGCGCCAGGCGCCCTGAACTCTTCTATCGACACCGTGAACCACCATGCATCTGCGCGACCTGACGCAATTTCTCACTGAACTGAGCGAAAACAACACCCGGCCCTGGTTCCTTTGGAATAAACCGCGCTATGACATCCTGCGCACCGAGTTCGAGGAAACGGTCACCGAACTGATCAAGGCCCTGACGAAGTTCGACAAGCAGGTGGCGGCCTGCAATCCCAAGAAGGCGATGTTCCGCATCCACCGCGACACCCGCTTTTCGAAGGACAAGACGCCCTATAAAACCCGCTTCTCGGCCGGCATCACCCCGCACGACAAGCGCCGTCCGAGTGCGGGCGGCGGCTCGACCTATTATTTTCATATCGAACGCGATGGCACCCTGGGTTTCGGCGTGGGCGAGTACCTGCCGCCGGCGCCGCGCCTGAAGGCGATCCGCGAGCACGTCGTCAACGATGCGACGGGTTTCGCCAAAGTATTGAAGAATAAGCATCTTCGCGCCACCTATAATGACATGCTGGAAGAGGACAAGTTGCAGCGTCCACCCAAGGGCTTCGACCCCGATCATCCGCATGTCGATTACCTGAAACTGAAAAGCTTCTTCGTGTGGACCGAGGTGAAACTGGACCTGAACGCACCGGATCAACTGGTGCCGCGGCTGGCGCAAGGATTCCAGGACGCCTATGCGCTGGTCAGCTGGCTGCGCAGCGTGCCGGAACCGCAAGAGGAAGCGACAAACGAATAGAGGAGGGCGACATGGCCTTGCATCACGCAGTATCCGGCGAAAAGATTGCTTTGCAACGCGGCGACGACGACATCGCCCATTTCACCTCGGTGGCCCTGGTCAAGACCGAGCACATGGAACTGATCCGGCTGGTGCTGCCGGTCGAACGGCCGATCCCCGAGCACCGGGTCGACGGCGAAGTGACCATCGTCTGCCTGGAAGGCGAGATCGCGATCGACGCCCACGACAAGACGACGAGCTTGCAGCCGAACGAGATGCTTTATCTGGCGGGTGGTGTGCCGCATACGATTCGCGCGGTCAGCGATGCGGTGGCGTTGATGACTATTTTGATGGGACCGCAGCGTTCGGGTGGGCCGAGCGATGATCCGTCCGGGGCGCCGCCTAACTGATTTGAAGTTGGTGGTTTGCGGCTGAACTGGGGTTCCCGCCAAGGCGCCCGGCGAGCGCGGGAACGACGTTTTAACGCTGCAAACTACGAACCTGGCAACGTCCCGCTACCTTCGCACGTCGTCCCCGCGAAGGCGGGGACCCAAGTCACCATGAGCAGCCCGATCCCCCGATCCGGCCGCCCACCTCAAGAAATCACGCCAGCTCCACCCGCGGATCCCGCGCCAGCAACTGCGCCGCCATCTGCGCCGCATCCACCCCATCGAACAACACGCTGGCCACCGCCTCGGTGATCGGCATGTCGACCTCCATCCGGCGCGCCAGCTCGCGCACCGCCTTCGCGCACGGCACGCCTTCGGCCACATGCCCCAGGTCCGCCACGATCGTGGCCAGCGCCTTGCCTTCGGCCAGCGCCAGGCCGACTCTCCGGTTGCGCGACAGGTCGCCGGTGCAGGTCAGGATCAGGTCGCCCATTCCCGACAGACCCATGAAGGTGCCCGGCTGCGCGCCGAGCGCCAGCCCGAGGCGGGTGATCTCGGCCAGGCCGCGCGTGATCAGCGCGGCTCTAGCATTCAGGCCCAGGCCCAGGCCATCGGCGGCGCCGGTGGCGATCGCCATCACGTTCTTGACCGCGCCGCCCACTTCCACGCCGACCAGGTCGTCGTGCGAGTAAACGCGCAGATTGTCGCCATGGGCCGCCGCCACCACGCGCTCGCGCAGCTCGGCCGACGTCGAGGCCACGGTCAGAGCGCACGGCAGGCCGCGCGCTACTTCTTGCGCGAACGAGGGGCCGGACAGCGCCGCACCCGGCACGGTCTCGCCCAGCACCTGCGCCACCACCTGGTGCGGCAGCAGGCCGGTGCCGGCTTCGAAGCCCTTGCACAGCCAGACGACGTTCGGGATGGCGCGACCGCGCAACTGCTCCAGCAGCGGGCGCAGGCCGGCCACCGGGCAGGCCAGGATCAGCAGCGGTGCGTCTTCTGCTGCGCCAGACGCCACGTGGGCGATCGCCGCCTCGAAATCGGCGCTCACGCGCAAGGCTGGCGGCAGCGGATGGCCCGGCAGGTAGGCCAGGTTGTCGCGCGCGGCCTCGGTATCCGCCATTTGCTGTGGATTGCGGCCCCACAGCAGCACATCGTGGCGCGCGGCCAGGGCGATGGCGACCGCGGTGCCCCAGGCGCCGGCGCCGAGGACGGTGATCTTGGTGTTGGGTTTATTCTGTTGCATGGAACTCCTGGAGTGGATTACAGGCCCCAGATGTCCGAGACCTTGATATAGCCGATGATGCCGTCGCGATGGCGCACGCGCGCCCAGACGAGGGCATGGGGATCGGCCAGTTCAAGTAAAACGCCCTTGTCGGCCGTCATCAGGACCGCCGAGGTTTCATCGGGGCCGGAATGGACCCGGCTACCGGGCGTGCGTACCAGCACATTGCGTCGGGCGGCCAGCGAATTTGCCGGCGTCCAGGCCACGTCGCCGTTCATGTCGCGCACCTTGACCCAATTGCCATAGGCGATCATGACCTGCAGCGGCATGCCGGGCGGCGCCAGATAGAGTTTGTTTCCCTTGGCCGATGGCGTTTGGTACAGGATCGCCGGGGCGGTGCCGACCGTCTTGAAATCGAAGGCGTGAGCGCTCGGCGCGGCCAGCACTGTCATCGCCAACAGTGGAGCAGCTGCAAGAAGTCGGGAAGGGAGCATGGCGGGCCTGGGGTTGTAGGTGGAACCGCGACGCCGAAGGGCTGGCACGGACGCGACCTGGGCCGCGTCCGTCATGATGGTGCTTAGTTTGCCGGTGCGGCGGCAGCTGCTTCGGCCATGGCCGCGGCGCGCTGCTGGTAGAACGCTTCGAAGTTGATCTCGGCCAGGTGCACTGGCGGGAAGCCGGCACGGCTGATCACGTCGGCGATGTTCGCGCGCAGGTATGGGTAGATGATGTTCGGGCAGCCGATGCCCAGCAGCGGATCCATCTGCTCGGCAGGAATGTTGCGGGCTTCGAAGATGCCAGCCTGCTTGCCTTCCACCAGGAACGCAACCTTGTCCTTGACCTTGGCGGTGACGGTGATCGTCACGGTCGACTCATAGATGCCTTCGGCGATGCTTTCAGCGCCGACGTCGAGCGACACTTCGATTGCCGGCGCTTCCTGTTCCAGGAAGATCGATGGCGAATTCGGTTGCTCCAGCGACATGTCTTTCAGGTAGACGCGTTGGATTTGGAATACTGGTTGCAGAGTTTCGTCAGACATGGAACGCTTTCTAATAATAGTGAGGAACGGCTGGCCATCCCGGGTGCTTTTGGTCGAGCGCGACTTCGCGGTCAAACGCGACGACAATTGTAGCAAAACCAACTTGGAAGCAATAGCGGCTTGTCCGCCTGCCGCCGCGTTCAGCCCAATTAGCTTACTCGCCCTTGAGCATCGGGTCCAGGCGTCCTGCCTGGTCCAGCGCATACAAGTCGTCGAAACCGCCGACGTGGGTGTCTCCAACGTAGATCTGCGGCACGGTGCGGCGACCGGTGCGCTGCATCATGATCTGGCGCTGTTCCGGGTCGAGGTCGACGCGGATGCGTTCGATGTCATGCACGCCCTTGGCTTCGAGCAGGCGCTCGGCGCGCACGCAATAAGGGCAGGCTGCGGTGTGGTAGAGAACGACGTGGGCTGTCATGCTGAATCCTTTCGTGTCTGCCGGGCCCAAATATCGGGCCGGCGGGTTTACTTGGTGACCGGCAGTCCTGCAGCCGTCCAGGCCGTCAGGCCGCCTTCCAGGCTGTGGACGTCTTCGAAACCGGCCGCCTGCAGCTGGCGTGCGGCCTTGTCGCCACGGGCGCCGGTCTGGCACACCACCACGACGGTACGGTTCTTCGACTTGTCCAGTTCGCCGAGGCGATTGCCCAAGTCTGCCAGCGGGATGTGTTTCGCGTCGCGCAGGTGGCCTGCCGCGAATTCTTCCGCGCTGCGTACGTCGACCACGGTGGTCTTGCCGCGGTTGATCATCTGCGTCACCTGCAGCGGCGTCGCGCGTTTTCCGCGCGGCGCCAGTGCCGGCCACAGCAGGGCGACGCCCGAAATCACAGCGATCGCAACAACGAAGATATTATCGAGTAAGAAATTCACAAGGGTTCCGATTGGTTGAACTGAATCGGGGCATTATAAAATAGATGCCGGACCGGACTTCAACCAGAATTTTTTCGAGAAGAAGAGACTAATGTACAAGATCGTATTCATGCGCCACGGCGAATCCACCTGGAACCTGGAAAACCGCTTCACCGGCTGGACCGACGTCGACCTGACCGAAAAAGGCGTGGCCGAGGCGAAAAGCGCCGGCCGCGTGCTCAAGGAAGCCGGCTTCACCTTCGATGTGGCCTATACCTCGGTGCTCAAGCGCGCCATCCGCACCCTGTGGCTGGCGATGGACGAGATGGACGCCATGTACCTGCCGGTCAAGAACGACTGGCGCCTGAACGAACGCCACTATGGCGCCCTGCAGGGCCTGGACAAGGCCGAGACCGCCGCCAAGTTCGGCGACGAGCAGGTGCTGGTCTGGCGCCGCAGCTACGACACCCCACCGCCGGCGCTGGAAAAGGACGACGAACGCACCTCGTTCGGCGACCCGCGCTATGCAGCGCTCACCGACGAGCAGATCCCGCTGACCGAATGCCTGAAAGACACCGTGGCGCGCGTGATGCCGGCCTGGAGCGACGAAATCGCTCCCGCGATCCGCGCCGGCAAGAAGATCCTGATCTCGGCCCACGGCAATAGCCTGCGCGCCATCATCAAGATGCTGGACAATATCAGCGACGCCGACATCGTCGGCCTGAACATCCCCAACGGCCAGCCGCTGGTGTATGAGCTGGACGCCGACCTGAAGCCGATCAAGCACTACTACCTGGGCGACCAGGAAGCGATCGCCGCCGCCATGGCGGCCGTGGCCAACCAAGGGAAGGCAAAGTAAGTCTTGCGTTTGCCATTCATGAAGGGAGCCGGTAGCGTGCTCATGAGTACGTTGCTGGCGGTCGCGCTGTCGAGCGCGTTCGCAACGGATGCCTGGGCCCAGCGCCAGACCGAGCGCAGCCGCCAGAAGGCGGCGGCCGAGAAGCAGCGCGCCGGTATCCAGCAAAAGCTGCAGGCGATCAAGCGCGACATCAGCCAGACCGAAAGCGCCAGGGAAGACGCGGCCGACACGCTGGCCGAGTCCGAGGCCGCCATTTCCGACGCCAACCGGGCGCTGCGCGACCTGCAGGAAGAGCAGGGCGCCACCAACACGCGCCTGCAAGACCTGGCCGCGCAGCAGGAACAGCTGAACCAGACCATCGCCGCCCAGCAGAAGCAGCTGTCCAAGCTGTTGCGCGAACACTATGTGGCTGGCAACGAAGACCGGATCAAGCTGCTGCTGTCGGGCGACAACCCGAACCGCATCAGCCGCGACCTGCAATTGATGGCCTATGTCTCTCAGGCCCAGGCGCGCCTGCTCGGTTCGCTGCGCGGCAACCTGGTGCAGGTCGAGGCCAACCGCGACAAGGTCGAGAACGCCCAGCAAGAGCTGGAAGAAATCGCCCAGGAGCAGCTCGACCAGAAGGCGCTGCTGGAGAAGGAAAAAGCCAAGCGCTCCGCGCTGCTCAACACCTTGTCGACCCGCCTGGCCGACCAGCGCAAAGAGGCCAGCCGCCTGGCGCAGGACGAAGAACGCATGGTGGGCCTGGTCACCCGTCTCGAGCGCCTGATCCGCGAGCAGGAAGAAGCCGAGCGCAAGCGTCAGGCGGCCCTGGCCGAGAAGCGTGCGAAAGCAAAAGCCGCGGCCGAGGCGAAAGCGAAGGCGCTGGCGGCCGCGCGCGCGAAAGCGGCAGCCGAGAAGGCCGAGCGCGACCGCGAACGCGAGCGCATCGCGCGCGAAAACGCCAAGCCGGGCGCCAAGCCCAAACCGATGCCCGAGCCGATCAAGGAAGCACCGATCCTGGCCCAGGAGCCGGACCAGGAAGACCCCGGTCCGAGCGAACCGCCGCCGCCGATCCTGGGGCCGGCCGCAGCCAGTGGCTCGTTCACGGCGCTCAAGGGCCGCATGGCCAGCCCCGTCAACGGCAGCGTCGTGGCCCGCTTCGGCGGACGCCGCGGCGACGGCCCGACCTGGAAGGGCAATTTCATCAAGGCCGCCGAAGGATCCGAGGTGCGCGCCGTGGCGCCGGGCCGGGTGGTCCACGCCGACTGGATGCGCGGCTTCGGCAACCTGATCATCATCGACCACGGCGACGGCTACCTGTCGATCTATGGCAATAACCAGTCGCTGCTCAAGCGTCCCGGCGACAGCGTGCGCGCCGGCGAGGCGGTGGCCAGTGCCGGCAATACCGGTGGCAACGAGGAATCGGGGCTATACTTTGAGCTCAGGCATCGTGGCAAGGCCATCGATCCGGCGGGCTGGGTCCGGTTCTAGGTACAACAAGGGTCAACATGGGCATGAAAGCAAAGCATTTCGGGCTGGTCGGCGTGGGCGTGCTGGTTGGCGTGGCGGCATCGTTCCAGCTGTCGGCCCATGCGCAAAAGGCCGGCGCGCCCCTGCCGCTCGACGAGCTGCGCCAGCTGGCCGACGTGTATGGCCTGATCAAGACCGACTACGTCGAGCCGGTGGAAGATAAAAAGCTGCTGTCGGAAGCGATCGGCGGCATGGTCGCCTCGCTCGACCCGCACTCGGTCTACCTCGACCCCAAGGCCTTCCGTGACATGCGCGAGGCGGTGCAGGGCAAGTTCGTGGGCGTCGGCGTCGAGATCTCGAACGAGGACGGCTATATCAAGGTGGTGTCGCCGATCGAGGATACGCCCGCCTTCAAGGCCGGCGTCAAGCCGGGCGACCTGATCACCCGCATCGATAATGTCCCCGTGCGCAATATGTCGTCCGACGAGGCGATCAAGCGCATGCGCGGCAAGGTCGGCAGCAAGGTCACGCTCACCATTGCCCGTCCCGGAGAAGACAAACCCTGGGTGGTGCCGATCGCGCGCCAGGAAATCAAGGTCGTCAGCGTCAAGGCCAAGATGGTCGAGCCCGGCTACGCCTGGTTGCGCATCAGCCAGTTCCAGGAAAACACCCTGGACGAGCTGGCCAAGAAAACCAAGGAACTGTACGCCGAACAACCCGACATCAAGGGCCTGGTGCTCGACCTGCGCAACGACCCGGGCGGCCTGCTGCCGGGCGCGATCGGTGTCTCGGCCGCCTTCCTGCCGCAGCCGGACCAGGTGATCGTGTCCACCAAGGGCCAAGTCGCGGATTCGAACCAGGCCTTCTATGGCCGGCGCGAGTTCTATGCCCAGCGCGGCGACCCGCTGGCGGGCTTGCCGGCCGGCCTTAAATCGGTGCCGATGGTGGTGCTGGTCAATGGCGGCTCGGCATCGGCTTCCGAAATCGTGGCCGGCGCGCTGCAGGATTACCAGCGCGCGATCGTGATGGGCAGCCGCACCTTCGGCAAGGGTTCGGTGCAGACCTTGCGGCAACTGTCGGAAGACACCGCGATCAAGCTGACCACGGCGCGCTACTACACGCCGAAAGGTCGGCCGATCCAGGCCACCGGCATCGAACCCGATATGCGGGTCGACGAAAGTGCCGAGGGCGACCTGCTGAACGCCCTGCGCGTGCGCGAAGCGGACTTGCAGCGCCATCTGGCGGCCGAAGGCGAGAAGGAAGCACCCAAGGACCAGAACCCCAGCCTGGCGCAGCAGCAGCGCGCGCTAGCCCTGCTGAAGGACCGCAAGCCGATCGAGTTCGGCGGCCAGGACGATTTCCAGCTGGCGCAGGCGATCAATCACTTCAAGGGCCAGCCGGTGCAACTGGCCAAGGGCGTGCCCGATGAAGACAAACCCGCGCCGGCGCCGCTGCCGGGGGCGGAGCATAAATTGCCTGAATTGAAGGCGCCGGCGAAGAAATGATGTTGGGGTGGTGTGGGTTGAGCTTGGATCCCCGCCTGCGCGGGGATGACGTGCTCAGGGACGTGGCCGAAGTCGAGCTGCGACGAATCCTTCATCTCTGATCAACGTCGTCCCCGCGCAGGCGGGGACCCAAGTCCAGCCAGCATCACCCCCGCCCCTAAAACCATGAACGACACCCAACTCCTGCGCTACTCGCGCCACATCCTGCTCGACGACATCGGCATCGAAGGCCAGCAGCGCCTGCTCGAGGCCCATGCACTGGTGATCGGCGCCGGCGGCCTGGGCTCGCCGGCCGCCCTCTACCTGGCCTCGGGCGGCATCGGCCGCATCACCCTGGTCGACGACGACACGGTGGATTTGACCAACCTGCAGCGCCAGGTGATGCACACGACCGAGCGCATCGGCCAGCCCAAGGTCGAGTCCGGGCGCGCGGCCCTGCTGGCGATCAATCCCGAGATCGAGGTAGTTGCCCTGAACGAACGGGCCGGTCCCGAGCGCCTGCTGGCGCTGGCGCGTACGGCCACCGTCGTGCTCGACTGCAGCGACAACTTCGCCACCCGCCACGCCGTCAACCGCGCCTGCGTTGCAGCCGGCGTGCCGCTGGTGTCGGGGGCGGCAATCCGTTTCGACGGCCAGCTGTCCGTATTCGACCCGCGCCAGCCCGATGCCCCGTGCTATGCCTGCCTGTTCCCGGAAGACAGCGGCTTCGAGGACGTTGCCTGCAGCACCATGGGAGTATTCGCCCCGCTGGTCGGCATCGTCGGCGCGGTTCAGGCCGCTGAAGCGATGAAGCTGATCGCGGGCGTCGGCGAGCCCCTGGTCGGCCGCCTCCTGATGCTGGACGGGAAATACATGGAATGGACTGGCGTCAAGGTCGCGCGCAATCCCGATTGCCCGGTGTGCGCCAGGCGGAACGAGGTTTGATGAAGCCTGCCTTAATCGCGCGGATCCAAGGTGTCATGACAGGCGTAGGTAGCTTACAATTGCACACCCGCCGCCGGTAGCGATGTAACCATTCGCACAGTTTTGTACGCAGTTTCATCCATAGTATCGTCCTGTCATATTTCGGACTTATACTGTTCCGGCTCCACCGATTCACCAGCCTAATCACACTGCATATGAATTTCCAACGAACACAACGTCGCGCCCGCGGCTTCACCCTGGTCGAGATCATGGTCGTCGTGGTCATCATCGGCATCCTCGGCGCCCTGGTCGTGCCTAAATTGCTGGGCCGCACGGGAGAATCGCGCGTCACTGCCGCCAAGGTCGACATCGCCACCATGATGCAGGCCCTCAAGCTGTACAAGCTCGACAACCAGCGCTATCCAACCACCGAGCAGGGACTGAACGCGCTGATCGCCAAGCCGACCTCCGGCCCGGCCGCCAACGGCTGGAAAGAAGGCGGCTACATCGAGAAGCTGCCGAAGGATCCGTGGGGCAACCCCTACCAATACCTGTCGCCGGGTGTGAAAGGCGAGATCGACGTGTTCTCCTACGGCGCCGACGGCCAGCCGGGTGGCAACGGCGAGGACGCCGATGTCGGTTCCTGGCACTAAGTAATTTTTCCCATGCCGGCCTGGCGCGCGCGGGGCTTGTCCTCCGGCTTCACCCTGGTGGAGCTGCTGGTCGTGATGGTCATCATTGGCATCACGCTGGGACTGGCTACGCTGAACGCTCTCCCGAGTCCACGCCAGGACCTCGAGAACGAGGCCAAGCGCATCGCGCTGCTGCTGCAGCTGGCGCGCGACGAAGCCATCGTGCGCAACCGCCTGGTTGCGTTCGAGGCCAACGGCGAGCGCTACCGCTTCATGGTGCGCGGCGATACCGGCTGGGAGCCGGTCACGCGCGACGACTTGCTGCGCGAGCGCAGCTTCAAGAATCCGCCGCTGCGGCTGGTGCTCGAACCGTCCGGAAGTGGAGCTGGAAGCGGCGGCCCGGACATGCTGCGCATCACCTTCGGCCGCGAACCGGTCGACCGTCCCTTCGTGCTGACGCTGGCCTCGGGCGCCAATGCGGTCGCGATCCGCGCCGACGGCGTCGGCCACTTTACCGTCGAATGACGCCGAGGACCATGATGCTGTCTCGCAGAGGCTCCGGATTCACCCTGCTCGAAGTGCTGGTGGCGCTGGTCATCGTCGGCACCGCGCTGGCCGCCGGCCTGCGCGCGGTGGGCAGCCTGACGACCAACAGCGCCGGCCTGCGCGCCTCGATGATGGCGACCTGGTCGGCCGAGAACCGGCTGGTGCAGATCCGCCTGGGCCGCGAGTTCCCCGAGATCGGCAAGCGCAGCTTTCCCTGCCCGCAAGGCGACCTGAACCTGATGTGTGAAGAAGAAGTGCTGGTCAGTCCCAACCCGCTGTTGCGCAGGATCGAAGTCTCGGTGTTCGACGCCGACAACCCGGGGCGCCGCATTGTCAAACTCATCCAACTGGTTTTGAGGCCTTCCCCGATATGAGCGCCAGGTCGCGGCATGCAGGCTTCACGCTGGTCGAACTCCTGGTGGCGATCGGCATCCTGGCCATGGTGGCCGTGCTCGGCTGGCGCGGGCTGGACGGCATCGTGCGCGCGCGCGTGGCGCTCACGCACGAAATGGAAATCACGCGCGGCATGCAGCTGGCCTTCGCCCAGATGCAGAACGATTGCGAGAACGCGGCCGGCAACGACATCATGCGCGGCCGTCCGGCCTTGCTGTGGGATGCCGACCGCCTGACCCTGGTGCGCAAGGTGTTTGTCGAACACGAGCCGTCGCGCCTGCAGGTGATCAGCTACCGCGTGGTCAATGGCCAGCTGATGCGGCGCGAGTCGCCCGGCACGCGCGACCTCGACCAGATCGCCCAGCTGTGGCAGGCGATCGCATCCGATGCGCCGGCAGAGAATTCGCCGTCGGTTGCGCTGCAGGTCGGCGTGACCGGCATGCAGGTGCAAGGCTGGCAAAACAATGCCTGGCGTAATGAACCGACCGCGGTCGGTGGTAATGGCGAGCAGCAATCCCCGCCGCTCGATCCGTCCCTGGGCCCGGCCCGCTCGCGCGAGCCCACCGGCGTGCAGGTGGCGCTCACCGTGCAGGGCCTGGGCCAGCCGATGGTCAAGTCCTTCCTGCTGGGAGGCACTTGATGCGTCTGTTGAGCCATCCACGCCGCCAGCGCGGCGTTGCCGTGGTCACGGCGCTGCTGCTGACCACGCTGGCGATCTCGATCGTCGCCAGCCTGTTCTGGCAGCAGCAGGTGCAGGTGCGCTCGATGGAAAACCAGCGCCTGCAGCTGCAGACCAAATGGATCCAGCGCGGCGCCCTCGACTGGTCCAGCGTGATCCTGCGCCAGCCCTTCGGCGGCCGCATCTCGCTCGAGCAGATATGGGCCACGCCGCTGGCCGAGACCCGGCTCGACCAGTACATCGAACGCGAGCGGGTCCAGGGAGAAAATTTCAATGCATCCCTGTCGGGTCAGGTATACGACGCCACGGCGCGATACAATCTGAACAACCTGGCGGCGGGCGGCAAGCGCGATCCCGTAGAGACCGAGGTGCTCGGCCGCCTGCTGACCAATGTGCGGCAAGAGCCGCGGCTGGCGCGGCCGATCGCCGATTTCGTCGCCGCCGGCCAGGCGCTGACAGTGGATATGGACGAGCCGGACAAGACCGCGCAGACGCCGCGCAAGGGCAACCCGATGCCGGTGCTGCGGGTGGACGACCTGCTGGCGGTGCCGGGCGTCAAGCCCGAAACGGTCGAGGCCTTGCGCCCGTTCGTGATCGTGCTGCCAGCGCAAGGGACGACGGTGAACGTGAACACGGCGCCGACCGAAGTGCTGGCGGCGGTCTTGTCCGGCTGTTCGGTCTCGCAGACCAATGCCCTGGTCGAGCAGCGCAAGCGGGTGCCATGGAACGACGTCCAGCAGTTTTTGAGCGAAGTGCAATGTAGGGATGAAGCGGTGGCACAGCCAAAGATCAGCATCACCAGCAACTATTTCCTGGTGCAGAGCCGCATCCGGCTGGATCGCGCGGCGCTGGACGCGGAGTCGCTGGTGCAGAAAGGCAGCCTGGCCAACCTGGGCGCCGCCGGTGGTGTGAGCGTGATCTGGACCCGCCAGAATTAGAAGAAAGCGAGACGGTTTGACTACTCTTTATATCCGGCATCCGGCCAGGAGCGAAGGCGAAGGCGCTTTATGCCGGTTCGCGCTGGTCGGCGACAACGGCGCCATCGGACAGCAGGGCGAAGGCGTGCTGCGCAACCTGGGCGACGTGGTCGCGGCCAGCCGGCGCGTGGTGCTGATCCTGGCCGCCAGCGACGTCACCCTGCTGGCGGTGCAAGCGCCGCCGCTGGCCGGCGCACGCCTGCGCGCGGCGCTGCCGGCCCTGGTCGAAGAATACATCCTGGGCGACCCGCTCGATTGCGTGCTGGTGGCCGGTCCGGCCATGGCCGACGGCCGCCGTCCGGTGGCCGTGGTGCAGCAGGCCTGGCTCGAGCCGCTGGTGCGTAAACTCCTGGACATGGGCGCGCGCGCGGTGGTGGCCGTGCCCGAACAATTGTGCCTGCCCCTGCACCCAGGCAGCGTCAGCGCCGCCTTCGGCAAGGGCGAGCTGATCCTGCGCCAGAGCCAGTATGAAGGCCTCGGCCTGGCGCTCGACGGCAGCCCGGTGGTGGCCCTGCAGACGGCGCGCGCGCTGGCGGGCGACGCGCCGCTGGTGCTGTACGTCGAGCACGAGCAGATGGGCGAATACCAGGCACTGCTGGCCGAGGCCGGCCCCGGCGTCACCCTCGAGAGCGACAATTGGGCGCACTGGATCGCCGGCGCGCGGGGCAGCAACAACGGCGGCGCCGTCGGCCCCGTGCTCGACCTGGTGCCCGGCCTGGGCACGGCTGGCGTGGCCCGGCGCGACTGGCGCCGCTGGCGCTGGCCGATCCGGCTCGCCCTGGCGGCGCTGGTGGTCAACGTCATCGGCCTGAACGTCGAGTGGCTGGGCCTGAAGCGCGAGGCCGATGCCGTGCGCCAGCAAATGAGCCAGACGTTCCGCTCGGTGTATCCAGGCCAGCCGGCGATCGATCCGGTGGCGCAGATGCAGCAGAACATCGCGCGCGCCAGGGCCGGCAGCGGCGAGGTGGGCGGCGATGAATTCACCTTCATGGCGGCCGCCTTCGGCGAAGCCCTTGGCGGCCTCGGCGTGCGGCCTGCGATTGCATCAATGGAGTATCGCGAACGCGCCCTCACGGTGCGCGTCAAACCTGAATCCGCCAACCCCGGCGTCGCAGACCAGCTGCGTCCGGCCCTGGCGGCACGCCACCTCAGCCTGGAAGCGCCCGACGCCAACACCTGGTTGATCCGCAGCAGTGGCGCCTCGCAATCTGGAGTCACGCAATCGGGGGGCATGCAATGAATATCGCCGGCAAAATCAGCGGCCTGCGCGAACGCGCAACCGCCTACTGGATCGCGCGCACCGAGCAGGAACGCAAATTCCTGATCGTCGGCGGCGCCGTGGCCGCGCTGGCGCTGTTCTACCTGGTCCTGCTCGAGCCCGCGCTCGAAGGCCGCGAACAATTGCGCCAGTCCTTGCCCGAACTGCGCCAGCAGGCGGCCCAGCTCGAGACCCTGGCCGGCGAAGCCCGGGCCGCGGCCAGCGAGCCGGCGCCGGCCGTCGCGCCGGTCACGAACGAGTCGCTCGGCGCCAGCATGGCGGCGCGCGGCCTCAAGCCGACCTCGCTGTCGGTGAGCGGCGAATACACCAAGGTTCAGCTCAACAATGTTTCCTTTGCCAACCTGATGGCCTGGCTCGACGCCCAGCGGCGCGAGAGCCGCCTGATGGTGCAAGACGCTCAATTCAGCGCCCAGACCGCGCTGGGCCAGGTCGACGCCACGCTCACGCTGCGCCAGCGAAGCGATCCGGCTTCATGAGGCGGGCGCTGACGTGGGGCTTGCTGGTCATCCTGGCGGTAGTGGCGACGGTGCTGGCTTTCCTGCCGGCGGCCTGGCTCGGCCCGATGGTCGAGCGCCAGACCGGCGGTCGATTGACGCTGGGGGATGCGCAGGGTACGCTTTGGCGCGGCTCAGCCTTTATCGGCGGGGCGCCGGGGCCGGGCGGGGCGGTCACGCCTTTGCTGCCGGGCCGTTTTTCCTGGACCTTGTCGCCGCTGGTGGTGCTGGGCCAGGTCAGCATGAGCCTGGAAAATCCCCAGGCGCTGTCCAACCCGGTGCGGGTCGAAGGCAGCTGGTCGCGCTGGCAGGTCAATGCCGGCGAGCTGCTGCTGCCGGCCGAAGGGCTGTCAGGCCTGGGCGCGCCGCTCAATACGCTGGCGCCGAGCGGCTGCATCCGGCTGTCCTGGAACGCGCTCGATCTGCTGCGCCAGCAGAACACCGTGACGGTGCAGGGGCGCACCGTCCTGTCGATGAGCGATATGGGTTCGCGCATGTCGCCCATCAAGCCGCTTGGCAGTTATGAAATGATCATGGACTGGCGTGGACCGCAGGCCGATTTGACCCTGCGCACCGTGCGTGGCGCTTTGCTGCTGTCGGGTGCGGGTGTACTGCAAAATGGACGCCTGCGCTTTTCGGGCCAGGCCAGCGCCGCCGATGGCTATGAGGACCAGCTGGGGACCATGTTGAACCTGCTGGGACAGCGCCGGATGGTGAACGGCAAAAACGTAATCGCACTCGAGTTCAGATAATGAAGAAAACAGACCGCTCCACCTCCGCGCACCTCGACCTGTCGGCCCTGCAGTTGCCGGCCCTGCAGTTGCGGGCCCAGCGCTTGGCCGCAGGCGCCATGCTGTGCTGCGCCGCCACCATGATCGCGCTGCCGCTGCCCGCGCTGGCGCAAGAAAGCGCGAACGCCGCTGCCTTGAGCTTCGTCAATGCCGACATCGAGTCGGTGATCAAGGCCATCGGTCACTACACCGGCATGACCTTCATCATCGACCCGCGGGTCAAGGGAACGCTCACCCTGGTGTCCGAGAAATCGCTGAGCAAGTCCGAAGCCTTCGGCCTGCTCACCTCGACCCTGCGCCTGCAGGGCTTCGCGGTGGTCACCAGCGGCGACGGCTACGCCAAGGTTGTGCCCGAGGCCGAGGCCAAGCTGCAGTCCTCGCCGACCCAGGTCGGCGGCGTGCGCTCCAGCAAGGCCACCGGCGACCAGATCGCGACCCAGGTGTTTTATCTGTCCTACGAGTCGGCCGCCAACCTCACCGCCGTGCTGCGCCCGCTGATTTCGCCCAATAACTCCATCATGGCGAACCCGGGCAACAACACGCTGGTCGTCACCGACTACGCCGACAACCTGCGCCGCCTGGCGCGCATTATCGCCGCGCTCGACGCGCCGGTGGCGGCCGACCTCGACGTGGTCCCGATCCGCAACGCGATCGCCAGCGACATCGCCACGCTCGTCACGCGACTGATGGAACCGGCGGCCGGCGGCGATTCGGGCCGGGTCACGGTGCTGGCCGATCCGCGCACCAACTCGGTCGTGATCCGCGCGCCGTCGCAGGCGCGCGCCAACCTGGCCAAGAGCCTGATCGCCCGCCTCGATCAAGAGAGCTCAAGCAAGGGCAATATCCACGTGGTCTACCTCAAGAACGCGGAAGCCACGCGCGTGGCCCAGACCCTGCGTGCCGTGGTCTCGCAAGACTCATCGGCCTTGCAGGTGCAGCAAGGCACCCAGGGCAGCTCGATCACGTCCGGCACCGGCAGCCAGGCGGGCCAGGGTGGGCAGGGCGGCCTCGGCGGCGGTCAGCAGGGCCTGCAGGGCGGCACCAGCATCGGCGGCGCCAGCAACACCTTCGGCCAGCAGGGCCAGCAAGGCGCCCAGGGCAGCGGCGGCGGCCAGGGCTCGGGCTTCATCCAGGCCGACGCCTCGACCAACAGCCTGATCATCACCGCGCCGGACGCGGTGTACCGCAACCTGCGCTCCGTGATCGACCAGCTCGACGTGCGCCGGGCCCAGGTCTACATCGAGGCGCTGGTGGTCGAAGTCACCTCCAACAAAGCCTCCGAATTCGGCGTGCAGTGGGTCGGCGCCACCGGCGACTCCGACAGCAAATACCGCTTCGGCGGCCTGCAGAACTTCACCGGCGGCGGCTCGGGCAACAGCATCGTCAACCTGGCGCTGGCGGCGGCCCAGGGTACGAGCGGCGGCACCGGCGCTACCGCAGTGCCGAGCCTGCCGACCGGCCTGACCTTCGGCCTGTTCCGCCAGGTGGGCGGCGAACTGGGCCTGGGCGCGGTGGCGCGTGCGCTGGAAACCGACGGCAACGCCAACATCCTGTCGACGCCAAACATGATCACGCTCGACAACGAGCTGGCGACCATCAAGGTCGGCCAGAACGTGCCGATCATCACCGGTTCGTTCGCGACCAACAGCACCACCGGCGGCGGCAACCCGTTCCAGACCGTCGACCGGCAAGACGTGGGCCTGCTGCTGCGCGTGCGGCCGCAGATCTCGGAAGGCGGTACCATCAAGATGGCGATCTACCACGAGAATTCGAGCGTGGACGCCTCGACCCGCAATGCCGAATCGGGCCTGACCACCAACGTGCGCGCGATCGAGAGCAATGTCCTGGCCGACGACGGCCAGATCATCGTGCTCGGCGGCCTGATCGAGGACAGCGAGGGCGATGGCGAAGAGAAAGTGCGCGGCCTGGGCGACATCCCGGTGATCGGCAACCTGTTCAAGTACCGCACCCGCAGCCGCACCAAGACCAACCTGATGGTGTTCCTGCGGCCGGTGGTGGTGCGCAGCAAGGAAGCCTCGAATTCGATCGCGATGGACCGCTACGACTACATGCGCGCGGCCGGCGCCGCCGCCCAGCTCGAATCGACGCCGCTGCTGCGCGACCTCGGCGCGCCGCAACTGCCGCCGCTGGTGAGCGGTCAGCCGCCGGCCGGTGGCGGCATGGCGACCGTGCCGGTGCAGCGCCAGCCGGCGCCGAACGCGGCGCCGGGCGCATCCAACGATGGCGCGGCATCCCGCCATCAAGGAACCGCGCCGGGGGCGGGCGTGTCTGAGCCAGGATCGGGCGCGGTCATGCCCGGCGCGGCAGTGCCAAGCGCGCCAAGCCGTCCGGTGCAGCAACCGAACTGAGAGTAAATCATGAACAATCTCTTGCCCTACGCCTTCGCCCGCGACCACGGCGTGCTGGCGCGCGGTAATGGCGAACCGGGCCAGAGCGTCGAAGTGCTGGTGTCCAGCGCCACCGCGCCCGCCGCCATCGCCGAGGTGTCGCGCCGTTTCGGCCGCATCCAGCTGCGCCGCCTCGATCGCGACGAGCTCGACACGGCCATCGCCGGCGCCTATGCCGGCGGCGGCGGCGATGCGTCGCAGGTGGTCGACGAATTCGACGCCGACCTCGACCTGACCAAATTGCTGCAGGACGTGCCGGCCATCGAAGACCTGCTCGAATCGTCCGACGATGCGCCGGTGATCCGCATGATCAATGCGCTGCTCACGCAATCGCTGCGCGAAGGCGCGTCCGACATCCACATCGAACCGTTCGAACAGACCTCGGTGGTGCGTTTTCGCATCGACGGCGCGCTGCGCGACATCGTGCGCCCCAAGAAGGCGATCCACGCCTCGCTGATCTCGCGTATCAAGATCATGTCGCAGCTCGACATCGCCGAGAAACGCCTGCCGCAGGACGGCCGCATCACCCTGCGCGTGGGCGGTAAACCAGTCGACGTGCGCGTCTCGACCCTGCCGACGGGCCACGGCGAACGCGCCGTGCTGCGTCTGCTCGATAAAGAAGCGGGGCGCCTCGACCTGTCGCACCTGGGCATGGCCGAAGACATGCTGCCGCAGTTCGACCGACTGATCAACCAGCCGCACGGGATCGTGCTGGTGACCGGCCCGACCGGCTCCGGCAAGACCACCACCCTGTACGCGGCGCTGTCGCGCCTGAACGCGTCCACCACCAATATCATGACGGTGGAAGACCCGATCGAGTACGACCTGAACGGCGTCGGCCAAACGCAAGTCAATGCCCGCATCGACATGACGTTCGCCAAAGCGCTGCGCGCCATCCTGCGCCAGGACCCCGACGTCATCATGATCGGCGAGATCCGCGACCTGGAAACGGCGCAGATCGCGGTGCAGGCTTCGCTCACGGGCCACCTGGTGCTGGCCACCCTGCACACCAATGACGCCGCCTCGGCGGTGACGCGTTTGCTGGACATGGGCATCGAACCGTTCCTGCTGTCCTCGTCGCTGCTGGGCGTGATGGCCCAGCGCCTGGTGCGCAAGCTCTGCTCGCAATGCAAGACCTTCGACGGTTCCACCTGGCATGCGGTCGGCTGCGAGCGCTGCGGCCACACGGGCTACCACGGCCGGGTCGGCGTCTACGAACTGCTCGAGACCACCGAGAAGATCCGCTCGCAGATCCACAACCGCGCCTCCGAAGCCGAGATCCGCGATACCGCGCTGGCGACCGGCATGAAGACCATGCGCGACGACGGCGAGCGCTGGCTGGCGGACGGCACCACCACGCGCGCCGAGCTGGTGCGGGTGACGAAGGATTAAGATGCGGACCAGGATGGGAATCGCGAGGATGGGAACTGACTGATGCCGGCATTTCGCTACGAAGCCGTTGACGCCGGCGGCGCCACCCGCAAGGGCGTGGTCAACGCCGATAGCCCGCGCGCGGCGCGCGCCGACCTGCGCACGCAAGGCCTGACGCCGTTGAGCGTCGAGGCCATTAGCGCCCAGGTCGACGCCTCGGGCGTCACCCGCGCGCGCAGTATCGGCGAGCGCCTGTCGCAGAACGAGCTGGCCCTGTTCACGCGCCAGCTGGCCAGCCTGCTGGAGGCCGGCCTGCCGCTCGAGCAAGCCTTCACCGCGCTGCTGGAGCAGGCCGAGCGCGCCTATATGCGCGACCTGATCGCCTCGATCCGTTCCGAAGTCATCGGCGGCTCATCATTTTCCACCGCGCTATCGCACCACCCGCGTGACTTCGCCGAGATCTACCGCGCGCTGGTCTCCTCGGGCGAGCAGATCGGCCAGCTCGCGCGCGTGCTGTCGCGCCTGGCCGACTACATCGAACGCCGCAATGCCCTGGTGCAGAAGGTGCGGCTGGCGTTTACCTATCCGGCGATCGTGACCGTGGTCGCGTTCGCGATCGTGATCTTCCTGCTCACCTATGTGGTGCCGCAGATCGTCTCGGTGTTCGCCAACACCAAGCAAAAGTTACCGTTCCTCACGGTGGTCATGCTGGCCGTGTCCGACTTCGTGCGCGCCTACGGCATCTATTGCGCGATCCTGATCGGCGGCGCGTTCTGGCTGTGGCGGCGCGCGCTGCGCAATCCCGACCTCAAGCGGCGCTGGCATACCTGGCTGCTGACGGCCCCGATCTACGGCAAGTTCGAGCGCAGCCTCAATACGGCGCGATTCGCCAGCACCCTGGCGATCACCACCGGCTCCGGCGTGCCCATCCTGCGCGCGCTCGACACCAGCCGCGAGACCCTGTCCAATGTGGCGATGGCCGAGCTGGTCGAGCAGGCCACGGCCAGCGTCCGCGAAGGCGTGAGCCTGGCGCGCGCACTGTCGGCGCAAAAACATTTTCCGCCGATGCTGGTGCACATGATCCGCGCCGGCGAGATCACCGGCGAACTGCCGGCCATGCTCGAGCGCGCCGCCAATTCGCAGCAGGCCGACCTCGAACGCCGCACGCTCACCATCGCCGGCCTGCTCGAACCGGTGCTGATCCTGGCCATGGGCCTGGTCGTGCTGCTGATCGTGCTGGCGGTGCTGATGCCGATCATCGAAATCAACCAGCTGGTGCAGTAAAACAATGGCAGTCAATAATATGAACAAGCGTTTGCCTCTTCTTCTCAGCCTGCTGGCCCTGATCCTGCTGGCGGCCTCGATTGCCTACTGGGTGCTGCAGCTGTACAAGCCGGAGCAGCGGCCGCTGGCGGCGGCGCCGGTCGCCACCCAGCCCCCGCCGAGCCCGGAGGCCGCGGCGACCCTGTTCGGCGGCCAGCCGACGGCGGTGATTTCCAATTTCCAGCTCACCGGCGTGGTGTCGGCCGGCGCCAATAGCGCGGTCATCCTGGTGGCCGACGGCCAGCCGCCGAAGGCGGTGCGCATCGGCCGCGAGATCGCGCCGGGCGTGACCGTGGCCGAAGTGCACCGGCGCTACGTGATGTTGTCGGATGGCGGCGTGATGAAGCGGGTGGAGCTGGCGGCCGATACGGGCCAGTCGACGGCGATCATGCCGCCGGAGCCGCGCATGCAGCAGCAAATGCAGCAGCAGATGCCGCAACCGATGACTGCGGCGCCCGCCGTGGAACCGCAGACCGCGCCGGGCGTGGTCAACCCGCCGCCCACCATGCGCAGCGTGCCGCCACCGGGCGGCGGTCCGCAGGGCACGCCCACCACGCCGGAGAATGCGCAAGTGCCGCAAGAGCAGCAGGCGCCGCAAGACCAGCAGGCGCCGCAAGAGCCGCAGGATCCGCCGCCGGAGCAGGGCGACCCGACGCAGCAGAGCCGCAATGTGCAGATGCCGCCGAATGCCCCGCCGATGAACCAGACCCAGCAGCCGATTACCCAGTAAGCAGGCCGTTAACGCCTCTTCACCACACCGAGCCCATCAGCGTCGCAGCGCGGTAAATGCCGCCAGTTCCCACGACCTGAACCCCAGCAGCAAGGTATAGCCCTCGCGTTCGCCGGCCGGCAGGCGCCGGTCGTTCAGGTGCAGCCGCGCCAGTTCCGCCGCCAGTTGCTCGATCTTGAGCGACAACTCTTTTGCGCTGGCAGGCGACAGCCGCGCCGGCAGGCACATCAGCGTCTCGCCCGCCCCGTCGAAGTGTCCGGCAAAATAATCCTCCACCACGTGTTCGCGGAAGAAGTGCTGCACCGGCCCATCCGGCAGCCAGCGGAATGCGTTCGACACCCGCAACTGGTAACGGTTCAGCGGCTTGAGTTCGATCAGTCCAAGCCGGTCGAGCTCGGCGAGCAGGGTGATGCACTCGGCCTCGCTCAGCTTGTAGGTGTCGATGACCTGTTCCACGTTCCAGTGGCCGAGGCAGCAGATCGCCATCAGCAGCAGGCGCGGATTGGCCACCAGCGAGCGCTCCTGCGGAAGGCTCAGGGCATCGAGCTGGGGCCGGGTGTCGAGCGCGCCACGCAGCAATTCTTCCAGCGGTATGCCGGTCGCCTGGCAGATCTCGGCCAGCCGCGACAACGCCATATCCTTCTGGCCAAACATGCGTTTCACGCTCGATTCGCTCACGCCAATGCGATCGGCCAGCAGCTTGTAGGTGACGCCGGCCGCGCGCAGGCGGGCGCGCAGAGCGTCGAGGATCAGGTCGGGTGAGCTCATAAAATCCGTGATGAATGACGACGGATGACTCTAACGTTGAATAAGGATGTGAACAAGACGTAAGCGACGAATGGCATCCAGGGCCGACGAATAGCTGGAGCAGGGTGGAGCACAGGATTGTGATTCCTGACGTCGTGGCTGTACAACCCTCAGCCGCCGGAGGTCCCTGTCGAGCAAGTTTTTGCTTAGGGAGCTTGGCGACTACGCGTGTTCTGTTTCCTCAGCAATCATTGCCAAGGCTGCGCGCGAAATGAAGCCGCTGCGCGTTTCGTGCCTCGCTTCTGCAAAGCTATCGATCTTTTTCAACACGAAACGCGGGATGGAAATATTGATTCTCTCCGGCTTGGAGTCGAATTTGGATGCGTCGATATCGACCAAGGCCCAGATCGCCCCCAAAAACTCTTCATTCGATACAAGATCCTGAATCTTCGAGGTCTTGAATCTCAGGGTTTCCCCACTTTCCGCCAACACCTCGTAATGGCTGTAGATCGCTTCGCGGGCGTTCTTGATTGCTTCGTCAACCGTATCGCCCCAGGAATAGCACCCCGGAAGATCAGGAACCGTCACGCCATAAACGCTATTCTCATCCTTGTGAATTGCGATCGGCATTTCCATTTTGAATCCCATCATATGAAGGTCACGAAGGCCGGACTATCTTAACCCGGCTTTTTTGAGAATGCTGTTCACCGTTCAATCGGTAAATCTTTCTTCGGGTGAGGCACCGTGAGTATCATCGTATGTTCGGGGTGCTTGAAGATGTGATGGCTTCCTGCCACACGAACTTCTCGCCATCCTGCAGCTGTGAGCATCCGAATCAAGGTTCTGGAATCCATCAGGATTCTCCTTGCCCTCGTCTTGGTGTGTGTAATTTCACACACAAACTAAACACCATGTGTAGTTGTGTGTAAAAAAAGCGGACACCGAAGTGTCCGCAAGGAGAAGTTCTTGATCGGGCTGGCGCAGGCTCAGTCGTCCTCGTCCGCCACCAGCTTGGCCTTCCTGAGCGCCTGCTTGGCCTCATGCCGTTCGCTCGACAGCGGCTTGGCATGCGGCCCGGCCGCGCGCGCCTTGGCCAGCGCCGCAAGCGGATTGCGCGGCTTGCCGAACTGCTGCGAGGGCAGGGCGCGCAGGCGCATTTTTTGCCGTGTCGCCAATGCCTTGTTCGCCATGCGGGCCTCCGCCAGGATCGTTACAACACGTAGCGCGACAAGTCTTCGTTGACCGCCAGCGCGTCGAGCCGCTCATTGACATAGGCCGCGTCGATCCGCACCACCTGGTCTTTTTCGGACCCGGCGCTGAACGAAATTTCTTCCAGCAGCTTTTCCATCACCGTGTACAGGCGGCGCGCGCCGATGTTCTCGGTGCGCTCGTTGACCGAGAACGCGATCTCGGCCAGGCGGTGGATGCCTTCGTCCACGAACTCGATCTTGACGCCCTCGGTCGCCAGCAGCGCCTCGTATTGCTTGGTCAGGCTGGCGTGGGTCGAGGTCAGGATGCTCTTGAAGTCGTCGATCGACAGCGATTCGAGTTCGACGCGGATCGGGAAGCGGCCCTGCAGTTCCGGGATCAGGTCCGATGGCTTGGCCAGGTGGAACGCGCCGGAGGCGATGAACAGGATGTGGTCGGTCTTGATCATGCCGTACTTGGTGTTCACCGTCGTGCCCTCGACCAGCGGCAACAGGTCGCGCTGCACGCCGGCGCGCGAGACGTCGGCGCCGCCGTTCTCGGAGCGGGTCGCGATCTTGTCGATCTCGTCCAGGAACACGATGCCGTTCTGCTCGACGTTGGCGATCGCCTTCTGCTTGAGTTCGTCCTCGTTGAGCAGCTTGCCCGCTTCTTCGTCGACCAGGAATTTCATCGCGTCCTTGATCTTGAGCTTGCGCGGCTTCTTGCGCGCATTGCCCACGCCGGCGAACATCGACTTGATCTGCTCGGTCATTTCTTCCATGCCCGGCGGCGCCATGATTTCCATCTGCGGTGCGGCGTCAAGCACTTCGATCTCGATCTCGCGGTCGTCGAGCGCCCCTTCGCGCAGGCGTTTGCGGAAGGTCTGGCGCGTGGCTTCGCCTTCCTTCGAATCGGCCGCGCCGTTGCTGGTGTTGAAGCCGAAGTCGCGCGCCGGCGGCACCAGGATGTCGATGATGCGGTCTTCGGCCGCGTCCTCGGCGCGCTGGCGCACCTTCTTGGCTTCGCTGGCGCGGGTCTGCTTGACGCCGATGTCGATCAGGTCGCGGATGATGGTGTCGACGTCGCGGCCGACATAGCCCACCTCGGTGAACTTGGTCGCTTCGATCTTGATGAAGGGCGCGTCGGCCAGCTTGGCCAGGCGGCGCGCGATCTCGGTCTTGCCGACGCCGGTCGGGCCGATCATGAGGATGTTCTTGGGCGTGATCTCGTGGCGCAGCGTCTCTTCGACCTGCTGGCGCCGCCAGCGGTTGCGCAGGGCGATCGCGACCGCCTTCTTGGCCTTGCCCTGGCCGACCACGTGCTTGTCGAGTTCGGAGACGATTTCCGGTGGGGTCATGTTCATGATGCTGCTCATATCAGTCCAGGGTCTCGATGATGTGGGACATATTCGTGTAGATGCACAGCTCACCGGCGATGGTCAGCGCCTTCTTGACGACTTCGCTTGGGGCCATGTCGGTGTTCTCGTACAGCGCCTTGGCGGCGGACTGGGCGTAGATGCCGCCCGAACCGATGGCGCCGATGCCGTCTTCCGGCTCCAGCACGTCGCCGTTGCCGGTGATGATCAGGGTCGACTCGCGGTCGGCCACCAGCAGCATCGCTTCCAGGCGGCGCAGCACACGGTCGGTGCGCCAGTCCTTGGCCAGCTCGACCGAAGCGCGCAGCAGGTTGCCCTGGTGTTTTTCCAGCTTGCCTTCGAAGCGGTCCAGCAGGGTGAACGCGTCGGCGGTGCCGCCCGCAAAGCCGCACAGGACCTTGCCCTGATACAGCTTGCGCACCTTGCGCGCCGAGCCCTTCATGACGACATTGCCCAGCGTGACCTGGCCATCGCCACCCAGCGCGACCTGGTTGCCGCGCCGCACACTGACGATGGTTGTACCGTGAAATTGTTCCATTTTGACCTCGTGATGTTCTAGCCAACAGCAGGTGGGGATCGTGCGTGGGATTGCAAGATTAGCTCAGCCTTAAATGCCCCTGACCAAGTGTGCGCCTGGCGTCAGCAGCGGACTGTACGCTGTCAGTACGCCCACACCATGAACGGCACGCGATGTTTTTCTTCTTTTCCAACAAGCTGGGCTGTCTTGGCTCGATCCTCGTGTCGCTGGTCGTGACCTTGCTGCTGTTGCTGGCCTTTGGCTGGCTCTAAGAACCTATCCCGGTAGGTGGGAGTCGTTCCTGCTGCGCCTGGCAAGCGTGCGCTGCGTTGCTCGTCGTTGCATGGCTAGCCATGCGGCCTCCTCGCGCCTTGCTCACGCTCGCCATGCATCGCCATGAACTTCCCCCACTTACCGGGATAGGTTCTAAGCGCCTGAAAAACGTTAGTAGCGGTGCGGATACAGCCGCACGCCATCGCCCGCCCCGAGCAGGCGCAGCAGGGTGGCGACGAGATGGTTCAGTTCGCGCAGCTCGACCGTGCGGCCGGCGGCGCCGTGCGCATCCAGTCGCGCCAGCAGGCTGCCGGCGCCGGCATAGTCGATGCGCGCCAGCCGCGAGCAATCCAGCACCAAGGTCTCGCGCTCCTGGGCATAGGCATCGATGGCCGCCAGCAAGGCGTCGTCCGGACCGCTCACGACAGCCGGCAACATGAAGCGGTCGCCATGGCCGGGCGCCGGCGCGGCGGTGGACACGCGCAGCGGCGCCTCGAACGAGGGCGGCGACACTTCGTAGGTGACGCAGTAATCCATCGCCGCTTCCTCGAATTGTTTTTCGCGGTGCGTCAATAGCAGCAGCTCGAGCAGCAGCAGCCACGGCGCCGGGCTGGTCGCGCGTTGGCCGATGACCAGCAGCGGACGCAAGGTGTCGAGCAAGGTGTCGGCGCCGGCCAGCACCAGCTCGCGGCCGCCGGTCTGCTGAAGGCGTAATGTTTGCAAGGCCGCCAGCAGGCAGGCCGCGCCGTCGGCATCGATCGCCGTCACCCGGCCGAAGTCCAGGCGCACGACCGGCGCCGTCGCATCCAGCACGCGGGTCAAGCGCGCCGCGACGCCGGCATCGACCGTGGGGCCGAAGGCCTCGACCGCAGCCAGGCCAGGGCCGGGACGGGCCGCATCGGGCGCCGCCGGCAGCGGCTTCCAGGCCGGCGGCGAGGTCTCGAAATGGCTGGCATAGTCGATGGCGATGCTTTCGAAGGCGTCTTCGCGGCCATCCGCCTGGTACAGGTCGAACAGCATCCACCACGGCAGGCGCTCGGTGCGGCCCAGGGTCGGCAGGCAGGCGCGCAGCAACTGTTCGGCAGCGTCCGACTGGCCGTTGGCGTACAGGATGGCGCTTTCGTCGATCGCCGGCGCACTGGCGGGCGCTGCGGTCTGGGATGGAATGTCTTGTTCCTGATGCGCGACGCCAGCGGCCGGGCGCCGCACGCCGCTGCCCCAGGCCGGTTCATCATCGAACATGTCGGAAGCGAAGGCGAGTTCGATCTCGTCGATCTTGGCGGCGGTGGCGCGCGCGATCTCGCGCTGACGTTCGCGCTCGGCCCCGGTGTCCAGGCGCGACGGCTCGCCGCGCAGGCGCGACTCGGGCGGCGGCCAATCGCGCACCCCTGCATCGTCGTTCTTTCTCTTCAGGAAGGAGAAAAGCCCCATGCTCACCGTTGTCAATTAGGCTAGCCGTGCCAGACCATAGCACGAACCTCCGGCCGGTGTGCTGTGCACACGCCGTGCAGGCTAGTGTATCCGATGGGAAACGAGAGGGTATGCATGGCGCGTGAACCGTGCGCGGTTATGCAGAAAACGGACGCGGATACAAAAAAAGCATGCGATACCTCGCATGCTTTTTTTGATGGCTACGGCGATAAATCAGTCGCCGTACAGCTTTTGCTTGAGCTCACGACGCTGCTGGGCTTCCAGCGACAGCGTGGCGGTCGGGCGGGCGATCAGGCGCGGGATGCCGATTGGCTCGCCGGTTTCTTCACACCAGCCGTATTCGCCGCCGTCGATCGACTGGATCGACTGCTGGACCTTCTTGAGCAGCTTGCGTTCGCGATCGCGGGTGCGCAGTTCCAGTGCGTGTTCCTCTTCGATCGTCGCACGGTCGGCCGGATCGGGAACCAGCACGGTCTCGCGCAGGTGTTCCGTGGTTTCGCCGGCGTTTTTCAGCAGTTCCTTCTCGAGTTCCTGCAGGCGGTTCTTGAAGAACGCGAGCTGAGCCGGATTCATGTAGTCGTCATCGCTCATCGCCCGGATCTCTTCTTCCGTCAGGAGGCGATCTTCAGGCTGGGCGGTAGTGGATTTCGTTGTTTTAGTCATGATGCCTTCGATACGACAGAGGTTTTCATTTTATCAGCTTGCCAACAGTTGCACCTAGGAAAGGTGTGCATGAGGCAAGCTGCCTTGATGGCGACCTGGCGCCATCCCTTCTCTGGCCGCGCCGCATATGCAGCAAGGACAGTTCGCTACAGCAGGCTGGCGGCTAGTATATAGCGCACCGGTCAGTCCGGCGAGTCGGTCGCGACAAACTGTCGCAACGGGTCGTCATGCAACCTGAAACAGGCCGGTCAAACCGATACAGTTTATACCAAACATTGTTCAAGTCCGCGGACAAATACGTCTTTTGGTAAATTCTTACCAATAAAGACCATCTTGGTGGCGGGTGTCTCGTTCTCGCCCCATTTCGGTCCCACATCGCTGCCCATGATCTGGTGCACGCCCTGGAACACCACCTTGCGGTCGACGCCCTCCATCCGCAGCACGCCTTTATAGCGCAGCATTTGCGGACCGAATACCTGCACCAGGCTGCCCAGGAATTGTTCCAGGCGTTCCGGGTCAAAGGCGCGCTCGCTCTTGAACACGAAGGCGGCGATGTCGTCGCTGTGGTGGCCGTGGTGATGATCGTGGTTGCAGGCTTCGCCATGTGCATGGTCGTGGCCGCAATGGGCGTGGTCGTGGTCGTGACCGTGCTCATGGTCATGGCCTTCTTCGACTTGCAGGAAGTCCGGATCCAGCTCCAGCTTGTCGTTCAGGTTGAAGCCACGCAGGTCGAGCACGTCCGAGATCGGCGCCCGGCCGAAGTCGCTGGTTGCGATCGGCGCACGCGGATTGATGCGGTGCAGGCGCGCCTTCAGGGCCTCGACGGCGGCGGCATCGACCAGGTCGGTCTTGGACAGCAGGATCTTGTCGGCGAAACCGACCTGGCGCTGGGCTTCCTCGTTCTGGGTCAGCTGGTCCATCGCATGGCGGGCGTCGACCACGGTCACCACGGCGTCGAGCAGGTAGTTGGCGCCCACTTCTTCGTCGACGAAGAAGGTCTGGGCCACGGGGCCGGGGTTGGCCAGACCGGTGGTTTCGATCACCACACGGTCGAACTGGATCTCGCCGGCGGCGCGTTTCTGCGCCAGGCTGGTCAAGGCCACGATCAGGTCGCCGCGTACGGTGCAGCAGATGCAGCCGTTGTTCATCTCGACGATCTGCTCGCTCGAATCCTGTACCAGGATTTCGTTGTCAATATTTTCTTGACCGAATTCGTTTTCAATGACGGCGATGCGCATGCCGTGATCTTCCTGCAGGATGCGGTTGAGCAGGGTCGTCTTGCCCGCGCCGAGGAAGCCGGTCAGGATGGTGCTGGGAATCAGGTCCATTGGTACGCTACTCGTGTTGGGGGTTGGACAAAAGAACCGGGGGATTATGCCGCAATTCTTGCAAGCTCACCATCAAGCGTGTTTGGTGTTGATCGAGTTCAAACCAACCATCGGACAATGTGGCCGGAATGGCGCGCCTACGCCGGCCGTGCGATCACTTGGCCTTGGCGCGCGGATGGGCCGCGTCATACACCTTCGACAGGTGCTGGAAATCGAGCGCCGTGTAAATCTGGGTCGAGGTGATGCTGGCGTGGCCGAGCAATTCCTGCACCGCGCGCAGGTCGCCCGAGGATTGCAGCAGGTGCGAGGCAAAGGAGTGGCGCAGCACGTGCGGGTGCACATGCACCGGGGTGCCGGCGCGCAGCGCATGCTGCTTGAGCCGGTTCTGCACCACGCGCGGCGAGATGCGGGTGTCGCGCGCCGACAGGAACAGGGCGGCGCCGCCGTCGCGCGCGGCAGGCCGCACCGCCAGCCAGGCCGCCAGCGCCTCGCGCGCCGGGCCGCCGACCGGCACCCGGCGCATCTTGTTGCCCTTGCCTGTGACCACCACTTCGCCGGCCTGCAGGTCGAGCCAGCCGAGCGAGGCCGGCTGGCCGGCGCGCGCATCCTGCCAGGCGACGTCGAGGCCGGCCAGTTCCGACACCCGCAAGCCGCTCGAATACAGCAGCTCGAACATGGCGCGGTTGCACAGCTCGAAGGGTTCGGCGTGACCGCGCGTATTTGCATCCATCAATTGCACGGCATCGTCGACGGCCAGCGCCTTGGGCAGGCTCCTGGGGCGTTTCGGGGCATGCACCCCGTCGACCGGATTGGCGGCCAGCGGGGTCTGGTTCGACAGCCAGGCATAGAAGCCGCGCCAGCCGGACAGCTTGCGCGCGATCGTGCGCGCCGACTGGCCGCCCGCATGCAGCCTGGCGGCATAGCGGCGGATATCGACATGGGTCAGCCGGGACCAGTCGTCGTGGCCGGCCAGTGTGGCCAGCTCGGCCAGGTCGCGGCGGTAGGCGTCGACCGTGTGCGGCGACAGCTGGCGCCCGGTAGCCAGTTCGCCCAGGTAGCGCGCGACCCAGTCCATGGCCGCTGGCTCAGGCGCGCAGCGGCGCCAGCGCGGTGGTCGAGGTGGCGGCGATATGGACCAGGAAATCGGTCGACATCGCGGTGGTGAAGCGCGCCGGATCGGGCGAGCCCAGCACCAGCAGGCCGAAGCTCTGACCCGGCTGGCCCAGCGGCAGCATGACGGTCGAGCGGATCGATTCCGCATCGTCCAGCCAGCGCACCGCTTCGAAGTCGTTGTTGGGGCCGCAATACGGCGCGCGCAGGCTGTTGGCGAAGATGCGCGCGTCGTCCGACACGTCTTGGGCGAACCACTCGCCGGCATGTTCCGGCGCCACATTCCACAGGCGCAGGGTCACTTGCGGGACGATGAAATGGGTGCGCAAGCCGTCGGCCAGGTCGCGCGCCATGGCGGCGCCACCCTTTGACACCAGCAAGGCCTGGGTCCAGGCGTGGAAGCGGTTGGCGATGCCGGCGTTTTCTTCGGCGCGGCGCGACAGGTCGGACAGGCGCAGTTCGAGTGCGCGGAATTTATCGCGCATCACTTCCATCTGGCGTTCCTGCAGCGACACGGCGCGGCCGGTCAGGGGGCTCGACAGTTTCACTTCGCCCAGCAGGCCGGCATGCTCCTGGAAAAATTGCGGGTGATCGATCAGGTATTGCGCGACGGCGCTGGCGTCCAGTGGGGCGGTGCTCATGGGGAATTGGGTATTGGAATGAATCGGACCATTTTACCCGACGCGGGCAGGGCGCCGAAGTTTTAACGGATGACAAAAAAAGACGCCCGCAGGCGTCTTTCCGGGGGAGCGGCAAACGGTCAGAAGCGGTGACGGACACCCAGCTGCAGGGCACGGCCGTCGGCGCCCGGTGCTTCGGTGAAGCCACCCGGATTGCCCGAGGTGCCCGGCGAATACTGCGCCTCGTTGTCGTTCTTGATGAAGGCCAGCGCGGTGTACAGGTCGGTGCGCTTGGACAGGAAGTAGTTGTAGCCCACCGCATACAGGTTGGCGTCACTGTTCGATGCCGTGCGGTCGTTCTGGTGCGCGTACGAGGCCACGATGCGGCCGTTGCCGATCTTGTAGTGGGCGCCGACCTGGTAGCTGTTTGCGTCCTGCTGGGTGTTGGCCTTGATATTGGTCTGGAAAATGCCGAGCAGGGCATTCCGGGTGCCCTCGGGCACGCCTTGCGCGATCAGCGCCGGCAGCACGGCCTGGTTCCAGCCGCCCAGGTAATCGGGCAGCAGCGCCGAGTTCTGGTTGCGCTGGCTGTGGAAGCCGGCGAAGAATTTCCAGCTCTCGCCCAGGGTGTAGGAACCGCCGACCGTCAGGGTGCGCAGGCTCGGACGGTTCTCCATATCGTAGCCGTGGTTGTAGCCCACGCCGACGTCGAAGCCATTGGCCTTATAGGTGATGGCGCCGGCGCGGAATTTCTTGTAGCGGCCCAGGTAGCCGGAATTGCGCGCGCCATACATGACGGAGCCGCCCAGGCCGTTCGGCAGGGCGATGCGGTACTGGATCGCTTCCTGCGAGCGGATGTCGGCGCCCAGCGCGGTGAAGCCGGCGGTGCCGCCGGTGATGTGGCCCCAGGTGCCGGCGGTGCCCGATTCGAAGGCGTCGGCCATATTGAACACCTCGTAGCCCGGGGTGTACATGCGGCCCAGCATCACGGCGCCGATCGGGGTGATCAGGCCGACCATCGACGTGCGGTCGAACAGGGCTTTTTCCTGGTTGACGGCCGGGGCGCCCGGCGGCTGGATGGCCGCCTGCAGGCGGTCGCGGATGGCTTGCGGAATCTGGTTCATGCCGCGCAGCAGGTAGACGCCCGGATTGTCGTTCATCAGGGCCGGTTGCTGCGAACCGTTATCGAGTTCGACACGGGCTTCGACATTGAAGATGGCCTTGTAGCCATTGCCCAAGTCTTCGCTACCCCGGATGCCGAGGCGCGAGCCGTCGGCGCCGCCACTATAGACCTTGGTCGGTCCCCCTTTTTGCCACATCACGCCGGCATCGGCGATGCCATAGATCTGGACGCTGGTCTGGGCCAGGGCGGAGCATGCAAACGTAGTGCCGAGCAGGGCGGCGATCAGGCTTTTCTTCATCGTGTCTCCATATTATTTTCTTGTCGCGATGCTTGAGCTCGCTCTACCAATATGCCATTGCCATGGCGCACTGTACAGAACGCTCGTTCGCGGATGCGCCGTGGAGGATCAGGCGTTGTGAAAACACTACATGGATCGCGATGAAGACGCGCGGCTCCTGCTTGCGCAAGAAGACCTAGAACGAATGGTTGATGCCGATGTCGTACTGGTTGACGGTGCCCGGACTGGTGGGCAGACCCTTCTTGCGCGAGGCGTCGATGTAAAGATAGGTGCGCTTCGACAGGCTGTATTCATAGCCCAGCGACAGCTGCCTGACCTTCTCCAGCCCGTCGGTGTCTTTCTGGCCATAGCCCGCCAAGAACTTACCAGGCCCAAGTGCATAGTTGGCGCCCAGCACCCACGAGGAGGTATCGTTGTTGAAGACGCGGGTATGGTCGTCGTCCAGCCTGGTGAAGGTGCCCATGAGCTTGAGTTCCGGGGTCGCCTGGACCGCGGCGCCGACCGACCAGACCTTCGATTCGATCGCATTGCGCTCATAGGCCGCCATCAGGGCGGCGGGGCCGTTGTTGTAGGTGGCCGAGACCGAGAACGGATTGGCCGAGGCTTCGGCGCCGGCCGGATACTGCGGCGCGCCGGCGCTGCCGCGGCCGATCACGGCGACGCCGCCATTGTTTTCCTTGGTCGCGATCGCGGTGTTGAGCTGGAAGCCATTGACCACCGGCGAGTTGTACCAGATGGCGTTCGACCAGCGGTTGCCCGAGGCGCCGACCGGGTCGAGCGGCTGCGAGCTGTAGCCGGCGACGCTCAGGTCGGTATAGAAGCCGCCTGCGGTCGGGATCGCATGGAAGGGTTCGAAGTTTCCGATGGTTTCATGGAAAGGGGTCAGGCCGCGGCCGATGCGCAGCATGCCGAAGTCGCCCTGCAGGCCGACCCGGCTCTGGCCCTGGAACAGCTGGCGCTGATTGCCGCCGAGACCGATCTCGCTGCTGCCGGTATCCGGCTCGTAACGCATTTCAAGGTGGAACAGGGCTTTGAAACCATTGCCCAGGTCTTCGGTGCCGCGGATGCCAAGCGTGTTGGCGGCGCGCTTGCCGATGCTGACGTTCTCGCCACTGCGCTTGACGATGCCGGCATCGACGTTGCCGTAGACCTGCACCGACGTCTGCGCATGGGCCGCGCCGGCACAAGCGCCAAGCAGTGCGACGGCCAGGAGAGATTTCTTCATTGTCGGCGTGTTCCCAGGATCGAGGTGCGCGCATGCGGAGCGTAGAGGGCGCTCGGGTCACCTTGATTGTTTCAAACTTCAGGGCTGGCTATTTGGTCAATTATCAGTGGCGCGCTTGGTAGATCGCTAATAAATCCAATCGTGCTGTTGTATTTTTGAAACGTATTCCATATGCATGACACAAAGCTTTCTTTTTTGCATCCGAGAAATGGACTGTGGCGTTCTTCCATAAGCGACCGCGAGCATGTTTCGATGTCGTGCGGCCACGGTGGCCGGTTTCATCCGCTTGAACCAGCTTTGCGCCCCGTCAACTCACCCCGGAATCGAATCGAATCGCCGGCGGCAGCAGCTTAGACTTTGGCCAAATTTGCATGAGCAGCGACGGGCCCTGTCAATACCTTGTATATTGGCAAGCTCGCCAGGCTGGCCTGCCCCATGGGCCGGGCAGTCGTAATGCCGTCGCCGCTGCGTGTTGCCGACTCACTCTTTTATGTATTCCAACAATGGCTAACCGCGAAGAATTGGCGATCATTCGCAACGCCCGCGCCGGGCAGGTGGCGGCCCAGCTCGAGCTGGGCAAGCTGTATTTGTTCGGCAGCGCCGGACTCCCGCAGAGCCTGCCGACGGCGCTGCATTGGCTCGAGCGTGCGGCTCGACAAGACTGTCCACCTGCGTGGCAGTTGATCGGTAACCATATTCCTCTTGAGCTTGCCCAGCATAACGCCACCGCCGTCGCCCAGTGGTATGAGCGCGCCTATGACGACGGCAGCCTGCATGCGGGCCTGGTGTTTGCCCAGCTGGTGCTCGATCCGGCAACGCCATCTCAGCAGCATCCGAAGGCCGTGCAGGCGCTCGAGGACGCGGCGCGCGCCGGCTTCCCGCACGCGCAATGGTTGCTGTCGCAGCGCCAGGGCAGGCCGCCCGCGGCCCAGCCCGGTACGCGGGCGGCGCCGTCGAGCGGCGCGGCCCAGCCGGCGCCCGCGTCCAGGGCCGCAGAGCGCCCGCCGGCCGGCCAGTCGGGCCATGAACGGGCGCGGCGTCCGCAAGGCGCCGGCGCGGCGCAGTACGCCGCGCTCGACGAGGCATGGACGGCGCGCCGCCGGGACGACTACCTCGCGCACGCATTGCCGCAGGCGCGCGCGTTGATCGGCGAGCGTGGCGAGCAGGGGGAAATGCGTCGTTTCGCCCCCGACGAGATCACCCTGCTGTCGCGTTGCGCGCGCCTGCTCGACCCGGCGCTCGATGGCGTCAGCGGCCTGCAGGCCCTGGATGCCGGCGCGGCGGCGGCGTGTTGCCAACCGGGCGAACCCGCTGTGTTCTGGGAGCTTGCCGCGGCCGAGCATGACCCCCACGCACAGCTGGCGTTGGGTTTGCGCTGCGCGCGCATGCGGGTCGATGGCAGGCGTTGTACAAATGGCGGCGGGACGGCCAACGGCCCGGTCGCGGATGTGCATGTCGCCCACGCGCAAGTGGCCAACTTCAAGAAAGCGATTCGCTGGCTGAACCTGGCCGGGGAGCAGGGCCTGGCCGAGGCCTGGTATGCGCTGTCGCGCATCTATATCAAGCCCGAGTTTTCGCAGCGTAACGTGGCCGATGCCCAGCGCTACCTGGAGCGGGCCGCCGAGATGGGGTATCGCGATGCCCAGCTCGAATGCGGGCACAATGCCTGGCGCGCGCGCCGCGAGAACGAGAACAATGACGTGCGCGCCGTGTACTGGCTGCAGCAGGCGGCGGCCCAGGGCTCGCCGGAGGCCGTCGAGCTGCTGCGCAAGATCGCGCCGCGCGCCACGGCCACGCCGTACACCGAGACCGGGCGATTGCTGGCCAGCCACACCGATGCACTGGCTGCGCATCCGCTGCTGGCCGCGCGCATCGAGCTGGCGGCGCTGTTCGACCTGTCGCGCGCCGAGGCGCTGCTGCTGGACGTTGGCGCCGCCGACCAGGGCCATTGCCTCGTCATCGACATCCGCGCCAGCTACGGACGCAGCAAGCGGCGGCTGGTGATGGTGGAATCGGCGCAAGAGCGCGAGGCTCTGGACCGCATCGTGCGCCTGTTCGAACAAGTAGATTGCGGCCCGGCTGGGCCGGAAGGAAATTATCGGCAGCGCCTGTACCGGCTGCGCACCTTGCTCAATGTGGCGATCCCGGGCAACGACGCCGACGGCGGCGCCGACATCGAACTGGCGGCCTGAAGCCGGCGCATACCCGGCAAATAGAAAGGGCGCCAGCGGCGCCCGGTCATGCGATGGCGGCGCCCGGAAGGCGCCCCAACGGCGTCAGATCTCGACTTCGCCCTCGAACACCGATACCGCCGGTCCGCTGAGGTAGACCGGCTGGCCCGCTCCCGCCCAGGCGATGCTGAGTTCGCCGCCACGGGCCGAGACGCGCACCGGCGAATCGAGCAGGCCGCGCCGGATGCCGGCCACCACCGCCGCGCAGGCGCCGGTGCCGCAGGCCAGCGTTTCGCCGGCGCCGCGTTCGTGGACGCGCAGGCGGATGTGACCACGGTCGACCACCTGCATATAGCCGGCGTTGACGCGTTTGGGGAAGCGCTCATGGTGTTCGATCAGCGGGCCGGTCTGTTCCACCAGCGCCGTGTCGACGTTGTGCACCACCTGCACCGCATGCGGATTGCCCATCGAGACGACGGAAATCTGCGTGGCCTCTCCGCCGACCGGCAGTGGCCACAGGGTTTCTTCGCCCTCGGGCTTGCCATCCAGTCCGGCGCTGTCGAACGGCACCTCGGCCGGCTCCAGGCGCGGGGCGCCCATGTCCACCGTCACGCTGCCGTCGTCTTCCAGGCGCGGGTTGATGATGCCCGACATGGTCCGCACGCGGATGCTGCGTTCCTGCGTCAAACCCTTCTCCACCACGAAGCGCACGAAGGCGCGCGAGCCGTTGCCGCACTGCTCGACTTCGCTGCCATCGTTGTTGAAGATGCGGTAGCGGAAGTCCACGCCTTCCTCGTTCGGGCGCTCGACGACCAGGATCTGGTCGGCGCCGATGCCGAAGCGGCGGTCGGCCAGGCGCTGCCACTGGTCCGCAGTCATGCCGTCGACGTCGATCTGCTGGTTGATGGCGTCGATCACGACGAAGTCGTTGCCCGCGCCATGCATCTTGGTGAATTTCAGTTTCATGCTCAGTTCGATCCTGTTCAATCGTACAGCGAAGGTTCACCCGGCGGACGGGTCTTGAAGCGTTTATGGGTCCAGAAATACTGCTCGGGTGCCTCACGCACGCGCTCTTCGATGAAGGCGTTCATGCGGCGGGTCGCTTCGACCATATCGTCGCCCGGGTAATTTTCCCACGCAGGATAGAAACGCACGCGCCAGCCCTGGTAGTTCGGCAGATAGGTCGCGATCACCGGGATCACCTTGGCGCCGGTGGTCGCGGCGATGCGTCCCAGTGCGGTCAGGGTTGCGGCCTGCACGCCGAAGAAGGGCACGAATTCGGCATCCTTCTCGCCGAAATCCATGTCCGGCAGCATGAAGTAGGGCAGGCCGTCGCGCAGCGCGCGCAGGATGGGCTTGATGCCTTCCTTGCGCGTCACCAGGCGCACCGGGCCATAGCGTTCGCGGCCATGGCGCAGCAGGCGGTCGAAGGCCTCGTTCTTTTGTGGCACGTACATGCTGCACACCGGGATCACGCGCGAGGCGACGCCGGCCACGTCCAGGCACACGAAGTGCGGGCACAGCAGAATCGTGGGGCCGTCTTCCATCGCGGCCTGCGGCACCGCCGGCTCGACCTTGATCAGGCTGCGCACCCGTTCCTCGGGCGCCCACCACAGGATCGAGCGCTCGAAGATGCTGCGCGCGTAGGCGCGGAAATGCCGTTTCGCGATATCGCGCCGTTCGCCGTCGCTCAGTTCAGGCATGGTCAGGCGCAGATTGGTCAGCGTGATCTTGCGGCGCTTGCCCATGATCATGAACATCAGGCTGCCGATCGCTTCACCGAAGCGACCCAGGATGGGTAGCGGCAAGAAATGCAGCAGCCACATGAAGCCAAGCAGAATCCTCATGCCCCAACCTCGCTGTCCGGACCGGCCACGCCGTCCGGCTGCTTGTAGCGGTTATAGCTCCAGAAATACTGGCTCGGCGCGCGCGCGATCAGCTGCTCCATGGCGCGGTTGATCGCCGCCGCCTGGTCGGTGGCGCTGCCGCTGAGGTCGCCGTCGAAGGGCACGAAGCGCACGATGTAGCCGGCGCCGCCCGGGCGCCGCTCGGCGTACACCAGCAGGATGTCGGCCTTGCCCAGCTGGGCCAGCTTGGCCGGCAGGGTCATCGTATAGGCGTTGCGGCCGAAGAAGGGCGCCCACACGCCTTCGCCTTCTTGCGGCACCTGATCTGGCAGCAAGCCGATCGGCTGGCCGCCCTTGAGGGTCTTGGCCAGGATGCGCACGCCGGACAGGTTGGCCGGCGCCAGGTGCAGGTTGTGGCGCGCACGCGCGCCTTCGACCAGCGGCCGCAGCGCGTCCTTGCGCGGCGGGCGATACATGACTGTCAACGCCGTCTTGAGCGCGATCTGCTGCGCCGTCATTTCGAAGCAGCCCAGGTGTGGCGTGAGGAACACAATGCCGCGGCCCGCGTCGAGTTTTTCCTGGACCAGTTCCCAGTTTTCCACCGTGGCATGCCTGGCAACCCGCTCCGGCCTGGCGCACCATACGAAGGCGAGCTCGATCGCGGCCTTGCCGGCTTCGGACACGGCCTGTTTCCAGTGTGCGTCATAGCCGGCCTGGGCCAGGTTGGCGCGCAGGCGGCGCTTGTACGACGGCGACAGCCAATAGACCAGCCAGCCCATCGCAGCGCCCAAGGCGTGCAGCATTGGCAAGGGGAAAACAGATAATATTCGGAAAATTACTACTAACATGTCGATTGATGGGTGTCGAGCGCGGTATGCGTTTCCACACCAAAATTCTTAGGAAGCGTAAAATACCACTTTATGCTGGATCCGCCGAGTTAACAGACAACTTGCGAAGCGGAATATAAATTTCGCTAAAGCGTCGCAGGCAATAGTTGCTGCGGCAATTCTATGAATCAGTAACTGGAGCCTACATGTCGAACGATTACCTCTTCACTTCCGAATCCGTTTCCGAAGGCCACCCGGACAAGGTCGCTGACCAGATTTCCGACGCCATCCTCGACGCCATCCTCGAGCAAGATCCTACCGCGCGCGTCGCCGCCGAAACCCTGTGCAACACCGGCCTGGTGGTGCTGGCAGGCGAGATCACCACCCACGCCAACGTCGACTACATCCAGGTGGCGCGCAACACCATCAAGCGCATCGGCTACGACAACACCGATTTCGGCATCGACTACAAGGGTTGCGCCGTCATGGTCTGCTACGACAAGCAGTCGCCGGATATCGCGCAGGGTGTGGACGAAGGCGCCGGCATCGATCTCGACCAGGGCGCGGGCGACCAGGGCCTGATGTTCGGCTATGCCTGCGACGAAACGCCAGAGCTGATGCCAGCCGCCATCTATTACGCGCACCGCCTGGTCGAGCGCCAGTCGCAGCTGCGCAAGGATGGCCGCCTGCCATGGCTGCGTCCGGATGCAAAGTCGCAAGTCACCCTGCGCTACGTCGACGGCCGTCCGGTCGCGGTCGACACCGTCGTGCTGTCGACCCAGCATCACCCTGACGTCACCCATTCGCAGATCGAAGAAGCCGTCATCGAAGAAATCATCAAGACCACCCTGCCGCGCGAGTGGCTGAACGAAACGCGCTTCCTGGTCAACCCGACCGGCCGCTTCGTCATCGGCGGTCCTCAGGGCGATTGCGGCCTGACCGGCCGCAAGATCATCGTCGACACCTACGGCGGCGCAGCCCCGCACGGCGGCGGTGCGTTCTCCGGTAAAGACCCGTCGAAGGTCGACCGCTCGGCCGCCTACGCCGCGCGCTACGTCGCCAAGAACATCGTCGCCGCCGGCCTGGCGCGCCAGTGCCAGGTGCAGGTCAGCTACGCCATCGGCGTGGCGCGTCCGATCAACATCACCGTGTACACCGAAGGCACCGGCGTGATCCCGGACGACAAGATCGCGGCCCTGGTCAACGAGCACTTCGACCTGCGCCCGAAAGGCATCGTCCAGATGCTCGACCTGCTGCGCCCAATCTATTGCAAGACCGCGGCCTACGGCCACTTCGGCCGCGAAGAGCCGGAATTCAGCTGGGAGCGTACCGACAAGGCGGCTGAGCTGCGCGCTGCTGCGGGTTTGGCGTAATTTGCATGTGCGCCGTGGGCTGACGGGGACGTCTGGTCTGCGGCGTGTACTTGGGTTCCCGCCTTCGCGGGAACGACGTTGTTTGAAGTGTACGGACATCGATAAATCGACTTCGGACACACAGCAAGCACGTCGTTCCCGCGAAGGCGGGAACCCAAGTCATTTGCACGCCAGCGAGGTATCCACGACCGGTCAAGCGTGCTAAACTACCCCGTTCCGAGGAGCGTTGCGACATGAGCTTGTTCCCGCATAGGCGGGAAACACGTTATTGCCAGGCTCGGATGTCCAGCAACTGCGCTCACGTTACTTTTTTCTAAACATTGAAAGGAGGGCGTGATGAACGCCGTACTCAAAGATTCCCAAGACTATATCGTTGCCGACATCTCCCTGGCTGCCTGGGGCGAGAAGGAAATCCGCATCGCTGAAACCGAGATGCCGGGCCTGATGTCGATCCAGGAAGAATACGCCGCGACCCAGCCGCTCAAGGGCGCGCGCATCGCCGGTTCGCTGCACATGACCATCCAGACCGCGGTCCTGATCCGCACCCTGGAAGCCCTGGGCGCCACCGTGCGCTGGGCATCGTGCAATATCTACTCGACGCAAGACCACGCTGCCGCGGCCATCGCCTCGGTCGGCACGCCCGTGTTCGCCATCAAGGGCGAGACCTTGGACGAGTACTGGGAATACACCCACCGCATCTTCGAATGGCCGGGCGACAACCACGCCAACATGATCCTGGACGACGGCGGCGATGCAACCCTGCTGTTGCACCTGGGCGTGCGCGCCGAGAAAGACATCTCGGTTCTGGACAAGCCAGGCTCGGAAGAAGAAATCTGCCTGTTCAACGCGATCAAGGGCCGCCTGGCGCGTGATCCGTCGTGGTACTCGAAGCGCCTGCCTGAAATCAAGGGCGTGACCGAAGAAACCACCACCGGCGTGCACCGCCTGTACCAGATGCACCAGGAAGGCAAGCTGGCCTTCCCGGCGATCAACGTCAACGACTCGGTCACCAAGTCGAAGTTCGACAACCTGTACGGCTGCCGCGAATCGCTGGTCGACGGCATCAAGCGCGCCACCGACGTGATGGTCGCGGGCAAGGTCGCCGTCATCGCCGGCTACGGCGACGTCGGTAAAGGTTCGGCCCAGGCCATGCGCGCGCTGTCGGCGCAGGTGTGGGTCACCGAGATCGATCCGATCTGCGCGCTGCAGGCGGCGATGGAAGGCTACCGCGTCGTGACCATGGACTACGCCGCCGAACACGGCGACATCTTCGTCACCTGCACCGGCAACTACCACGTCATCACCGAGCAGCACATGCTCAAGATGAAGGACCAGGCGATCGTCTGCAATATCGGCCACTTCGACAACGAAATCGAAGTCGCCGCGCTCAAGAAATATGAGTGGGACAACATCAAGCCGCAAGTCGACCACGTCATCTTCCCTGATGGCCATCGCATTATCCTGCTGGCCGAAGGCCGCCTGGTGAACCTGGGTTGCGGCACCGGCCACCCGTCGTACGTGATGAGCTCGTCGTTTGCGAACCAGACCATCGCCCAGATCGAGCTGTTCATGAACACCGCGCAGTATCCGGTGGGCGTGTACACGCTGCCGAAGAAGCTGGACGAAAAAGTGGCGCGCCTGCAGCTCAAGAAGCTCAACGCCCAGCTGACCACGCTGACCGACGAGCAGGCGAACTACATCTCGGTGAGCCAGGAAGGCCCATACAAGCCGGAACACTACCGTTATTGATCGGTAGCGGTTTATAGTCATGTGAAACGTCCTTCGGGACGTTTCGCTTATCTAAACACCGTGCGTCGCATTCATCGTAAGGCGGCGTACGCGCACCACGAAAGTCTGTACCGATGCGCTTGCTGATTACCTGGCTGATCAATGCCGCGGCCCTGATGGCCCTTCCTTACCTGATGCACTCCGTCGAAGTTTCCAGTATCGGCACCGCCCTGATCGCGGCGCTGGTGCTCGGGCTGGTCAATACCCTGATCCGTCCGGTGCTGGTGCTCCTGACCCTGCCGGTCACCCTGGTCTCGATGGGCCTGTTTATCCTGGTTATCAATGCCTTGCTGTTCTGGCTGGTGTCGAATGTGGTCGGCGGGTTCGAGGTGGCGGGTTTCTGGTCGGCCTTCCTGGCAGCCATCCTGTACAGCATCATTTCGTGGGCGCTTTCAACCTTGCTTCTTTCCGACAAAGATGGAAACTCCTGATTTCAGTATCGAGTTCTTCCCGCCCAAGACGCCTGAAGGCGCTGAGAAACTGCGGATCGCGCGCGCCAAGCTGGCCGAGCTGAACCCCAAGTATTTTTCGGTGACCTTTGGCGCCGGCGGCAGCACCCAGCAAGGCACGCTGGCGACGGTGCGCGAGATCCAGGCCGCCGGCCACGAGGCCGCGCCCCACCTGTCGTGCATCGGCGCCACCCGCGAGTCGATCCGCGACGTCCTCAAGCAATACCAGGACAGCGGCATCAAGCGGGTAGTGGCCTTGCGCGGCGACCTTCCGAGCGGCTACGGCGGCGCGGGCGAGTTGCGCTATGCCAGCGAGCTGGTGGAATTCATTCGCCAGGAAACCGGCGACTGGTTCCACATCGAGGTCGCGGCCTATCCCGAGATGCACCCGCAGGCGCGTTCGCCGCAGGACGACCTGCAAGCCTTCGCGCGCAAGGTGCAGGCCGGGGCGAATGCCGCCATCACCCAGTATTTCTACAATGCCGATGCGTACTTCCAGTTCGTCGACAATGTGCGCAAGCTGGGTGTCGATGTGCCGGTCGTGGCCGGCATCATGCCGATCACGAACTATATGCAGCTGATGCGTTTCTCGGATATGTGCGGCGCCGAGATCCCGCGCTGGGTGCGACTCAAGCTGGCCAGCTTCGGCGACGACAGCGCCTCGATCAAGGCCTTCGGGCTGGACGTCGTGACGGGGCTGTGCGAACGCCTGCTGGAAGGCGGCGCGCCGGGACTGCATTTCTACAGCATGAACCAGGCGGCGCCGACCACGGCGATCTGGCAGCGCCTGCGGGCCTGATCCAATGACGGCCGGGCCCAGGCCCGGCCGTCATTCCTCGGTAATCACACTATCCAGGGGTATGTCGTGGGCGTCGCCCGCGAAATCCACCTGCTGGCACGCGTACGCAATTCCCACCGTACACGGCCTTGGCGCCGGCGCCAGGGTCCGGTCATAAAACCCACCCCCATACCCCACGCGATATCCCTGGGCATTGAATCCAAGGCAGGGCACCAGTAAAGCCGGTGGCCGTTCGATCATCCGCAGCTCGCTTGGCACCGCCACCCCCAGCCGGTCCGTTACCGTCGGTTCCCCCGGTATCCACTCGGCAAATCCCAGCGGCGCATCGCGCTCGACCACCACCGGCAATGCCAGCCGTACGCCTGCCTGTGCCAATTCCGCGTAGGCTGGACGCAAGTCCGGTTCGCCGGCCAGCGGCCAGTACACGCCCAGCGTTTCGTGGGGATGCGCCCGGCACCAGGCAATCACCCGCGCGCCGATACGGTCGTCCCAGGCATGCCTGGTGGCAGGATCGATCGCGCGCCGCAGCGCCTTGAGGGTGTTGCGTAGCAGTGCCTTGGCCTGTTGCTGGGCAAGTTTGCTCGCTGCCGAGTCTGGTAGTGCCCCAGTGGCGCGTGGTATTCTTGGGTCGCCGGTCATGGTTTCAATGCAGCGTAATGTGAGAGTTGTGGATGTATCAATCGAAATTGTCAGCCGGCTTGTGGCCGGCCGCTATTGCCCTTGTTCTGTCCTGCGCATTGCCTGCAGGTGTGATGGCCCAGGAAGACCCCGATGCACCCGCGCCCGACGTGGCGCTGCCGCCCATACCGGCCGGTGCGCCGTCCGTTCCGGGCGCGGGCACGGTGGGCGTTCCCGCTGCCGGCGGGCCGACCCTGGTGGCCGACAACCGCGCCGATGACGACAACTTCCTGCTGCTGCGCGAAGCGGCGCGCCAGAACGACGGCGCGCGCGTCAATGCGATCGCCTCGCGCCTGCCGTCAAATTACTCGCTGGCATCCTATGTCGACTATTATCGTCTGAAACCCCGTTTGCGCGATGCCATCCAGGATGAGGTGGTGCAGGTGCTGCGCCGTCACGAAGGCACGGCCGTCGCCGAGCAGCTGCGCGCCGAGTGGCTGATGGAACTGGGCAAGCGGCGTGAATGGAATACCTTCGAGCGCGAAGCCGGTACGCTGGCCCAGTCCGGCAGCCTGCAGGTCCGCTGCTACGCTTTGCTGTCGCGCGCCGAACGCGGCGAGCGGGTGGCCGACGAAGCGCGCGCACTGTTGAAAACGCCGGCCGGCTATGGCGACGCCTGCAGCGGCCTGATCGCGCAACTGGCGGGCAACGGCCAGTTCACCCAGGCCGACTTGCTGTGGCAGTTGCGCATTGCCGGCCTGGACAATACCACCGGGCCCGCGCGGCGCGTCGCCGTGCTGCTGGGCCTGCCCGAAACGCGCGCCGCCCAGGCGGTCGACCTGCCGGCGGTGGCGCTGGCGCGCGGCGTCGGCAAGACCCGCGCCGAACGCGAACTGTACCTGGTGGCGGTCGGCCGCATGGCGCGCACCACGCTCAGGATCGCCGTTGCGAGCCTGGAAAAGAACGGGCCGCAACTGTCCAGCGAAGAGCGCGCCATCGGCTGGGCCAGCGTGGCGCTGGCAGCCTCGATCGCGCTGGCGCCCGAGGCGCACGGCTACTGGGACCGCGCCAAGGGCGCGACGCTCACCGAATTCCAGATGCAGTGGAAGACGCGCATGGCGCTGCGCCGCGGCGACTGGAAGGAAGTGCGCGCCACCATCGAGGCGATGCCGCCGAACCTGCGCGCCGATTCGACCTGGATCTACTGGCTGGGCCGCGCCATGCAGGCCGAGGGCCGCACGCAAGAGGCGCGCGCGCTGTGGCAGGGTATCGCCGCTCAGACCACCTTCTATACCCAGCTGGCGTATGAAGAACTGGGCAACCAGGTCGTCGCGCCGCCGCCGGTCGCGCCGATCACGGCGCCGGAACTGTCGCAGGCGACCAATAATCCGAGCCTGCAGCGGGCCCTGAAGTTCTACCGTTTGAGCCTGCGCGCGGAGGGCAACCGCGAATGGAACTGGGGCTTGCGCGGGCTGTCTGAACGTCAGCTGCTGGCCGCCGCCGAGCTGGCGCGCCGCAACGAGCACCTCGACCGCATGGTCGAGACCTCGCTGCGCACGCGCACCGAACAGAGCTACGACCAGCGCTTCCCGGCGCCCCATCTCGAGGTCCTCAAGCCCACCGCCCAGGGCCTGAGCCTGGATAAAGCCTGGGTGTATGGCCTCATCCGGCAAGAGTCGCGCTTCATCCGCGACGCCCGTTCCGGCGTCGGCGCCTCGGGCCTGATGCAGGTGATGCCCGCCACCGGCAAGTGGGTGGCGGCCAAGATTGGCCTGGATAATTTTGTGCACACCATGCTAAACGACCTGCATACGAATATCACGCTCGGCGCCAACTACATGAATATGGTGCTCGAGAACTTCGAAGGCTCGCAGGTGCTGGCCACGGCCGCCTACAACGCCGGCCCGGGGCGCTCGCGCACCTGGCGCGGCCGGCTCGACGCGCCGATGGAAGGCGCGATCTTCGTCGAGAGCATCCCCTTCACCGAGACGCGCGGCTATGTGCGCAACGTCATGGCCAATGCCACCAACTATGCGTCGATCTTCGAGGGCAAGCCGCAATCCCTCAAGGCGCGCCTGGGCACGATCAGCCCGCGCCAGAGCAGCGGCTCGGTCCTGGACTGAATAGAGGAGCACAGGCATGAGCGCGCGGCCACTGAACGTGGTGCTGATCGGTGGCACCGGCTTCATCGGCCAGCACCTGGCCGCGCGGCTGTCCGACGACGGCGTGGGCGTGCTGGTCCTGGCGCGCCACTACGAAAGCGCGAAGCAACTGACCATGCTGCCGGGTGTCGACGTCGACGTGGCCAATATCCACGACGACGCCGTCTTGCGCAGGCTGCTGGCCGGGCGCGACGCCGTGATCAACCTGGTCGGCGTGCTGCACGGCGGCCACGGCCAGCCCTATGGCGAGGGCTTCCGCCACCTGCACGTGGAGCTGCCGCGCCGCATCGCCGCCGCTTGCGCCGACATCGGCGTGCCGCGCTACCTGCACATGAGTGCGCTCGGGGCCAGCGCTTCCAGTCCTTCGATGTATGGCCGCTCCAAGGCCGACGGCGAACTGGCCGCGCGCAGCCAGCCGACGGTCGCGGCCACCGTCTTGCGTCCCTCGGTGGTGTTCGGTCCCGGCGACCATTTTTTGACCATGTTCGCGCGCCTGCAGCGCCACCTGCCGCTGGTGCCGCTCGCGGCCAGCCACGCGCGCTTCCAGCCGGTGCACGTGGGCGACGTCGTCGCCGCCTTTTCCATCGCCCTGGCCCGGCCAGACCTGCGCGACGCCACGATCGAGCTGGGCGGCCCGGCGGTGTACACCCTGGGCGAGCTGGTGCGGCTGGCCGGCCGCTTCGCCGGCCGCGAGCGCCCGGTGCTGGGCTTGCCCGACTGGGCGGCGCGCCTGCAGGCGCGGCTGTTCGAACTGTTGCCGGGCGATCCCCTCGTCAGCCGCGACAACCTCGATTCGATGCTGGTCGATAATGTCGTCGCTGCCGACACCCACGCCTTGACAGCCGAGTCGCTGGGGATCAAGCTCACGTCGATCGAGTCGGCCGCGCCGCACTACCTCAACCGGCACGACCGCTCCCACCGCACCCACGCCGGACGCTGAAAGACCAACGACAACCATGCAGACCATCGAACGCGACCCCATTCTTGCACGCACGCTCGACGCGACCCGTAACCCCGGTTTAACCCTGATCATCGGCAACAAGAACGTCTCCTCGTGGTCGATGCGGCCCTGGGTCGCGGCGGTCGCCTTCGGCATTCCGTTCACCGAAGTGAAAGTCCTGCTCGACCAGCCCGACACCGCCAACCAGATCGCACGCTATTCGCACGCGGGCCGGGTGCCCGTCCTGATGTCGGGCGATATGACGGTCTGGGACAGCCTGGCCATCGTCGAATACCTGGCCGAGCAGTTCCCCGATAAACATATGTGGCCGCAGGACGTGGCCGCGCGCGCGCTGGCGCGCTCGATCGTGGCCGAGATGCATTCCGGCTTCGGTGAGCTGCGCACCCATATGTCGATGAATATCCAGGCGCGCCTGCCCGGCCGCGGACGCACGCCCGGCGCCCAGGCCGACATCGGCCGCATCTGCGAGATCTGGGAAGACTGCCTGTCGCGCTTCGGTCACCACCAATACCTGTTCGGCGATTTCTCGATCGCCGACGCCTTCTATGCGCCGGTGGTGTGCCGCTTCAAGACCTATGGCGTGGCGCTGGCCCCGGCATTGCAGGCCTATTGCGAGCGCGTGCTGGCCCACCCGGCGGTGGCGCGCTGGGTCAAGGACGCCATGGCCGAGACCGACCCGACCCCGCTCCACGACGCCGATTTGCCGGGCGAATGACGATGCGCAGTTATGTCGTCGGGGGCGCCGTGCGCGACGCCTTGCTGGGCCTGCCCGTGAAAGACCATGACCACGTGGTGGTCGGCGCCACTCCCGAACAAATGATCAAGGCGGGCTTTCGCGCCGTCGGCAAGGATTTCCCGGTTTTCCTGCATCCGCACACGCACGAGGAATACGCGCTGGCGCGCACCGAGCGCAAGACCGCGCCGGGCTACCATGGCTTCGTGTTCCACGCCGCCCCCGACGTCACCCTGGAGCAAGACCTGGTACGGCGCGACCTGACCATCAACGCCATGGCGCAGGCCGAGGACGGCAGCATCGTCGATCCGCACAATGGCAGGCAAGACCTGCAGGCGCGCCTGTTCCGCCACGTGTCCGATGCCTTCGCCGAGGATCCGGTGCGGATCCTGCGCATCGCCCGCTTCGCCGCGCGCCTGCCCGACTTCACGGTGGCCGACGACACCAATGCCCTGATGCGCCGCATGGTCGACGAGGGCGAGGTCGACGCCCTGGTGCCCGAGCGTGTCTGGCAGGAGCTCGCCCGCGGCCTGATGGAACGCCGGCCGTCGCGCATGCTCGAGGTATTGCGCGACTGCGGCGCGCTGGCGCGCATCCTGCCCGAACTGGACGTGCTGTGGAGCGAGCCCCTGCTGCGCACGATCGACCATGCCGCCGCGCTGGACCACCCGCTGGAAGTCCGCTTCGCCGTGCTGATGCGCGCCCTGGCAGCCGTCGAGCCGATCCAGGCCGTCTGCAAGCGCCTCAAGGTGCCCAACGAGTGCCGCGACCTGGCTGTGATGACGGCGCGCGAGCAGGACGAGCTCAAGCGCGCCCTGGACTTGTCCGCCGAGGCGATCGTCACCCTGTTCGAGCGCAGCGACGCTTTCCGTAAACCAGAGCGCTTCGCCCAGATGCTGCTGGCGGCCGCCTGCGCGGCTGAAGATCTGCGCCAGGGGCCGTACCTGGCGCGCGCGCTGGACGCGGCGCGCGCCGTCAACGCGGGTGAGGTTGCGGCGCGCCACGCCGAGCGCAAGGCCGAGATTCCGGGGGCCGTCCATGCCGCGCGGGTCGGGGCCGTTCAGCGAGTGTTGCATCAAGCTAACTAAATCACCTGTATTTACGGCTTTCTGTTACATGTAGTTACACCGTGCGTGCAGTGCGGTCCATCGTTTTGCTATCCTTCAGTAACTGTAAATTGTTGCGTTGGAGAAAATCGATGTTCACCTTGCTGGCACGGCGTGTTGCAAGTTGGTGCCGGCGCCGTCGTGTGCTTCTGGCAAGCCTGGCGGTCATATTCATGAGCGCGGTGCTGGTGTTTCTCTATATCCGCACCGACGCGGTGGACCCGGAAATCCGCAACAGTGTCATGCTCAACCTGCGCGAGCTCGAGAAGCTCGACGCCGAATGGGACGCCAACATCCTGCGCGCGCATACCGGGCGCGTCGCCACCCCGCTCGACCTCAGCTCGCAACTGCCGCGCATGCACGACCTGATGGCGCGCCTGGGCGACACCCTGCCGCTCACCGGCGATAGCGCCGCCCAGGCCGCCTACGCCCAGTTGCAGGTGGCGCTGCAGGGCAAGGAGCAACTGGTGGCCCAGTTCACCAGGCACAATCCGCCGCTGAGGGCGGCGCTGCTGCACATGCCGCCGGCCGTGGCCGACCTCAAGACCGAGATTTCGGGCATCGAAGGCGCGCTGGCGCCGGGCCGCATCGTGGTGCGGCTCGACACCACCCTGAACGCGCTGCTGACCGAGACCCTGCGCTACAACATCGCGCCGAGCCCGGCGCTGGCGGCGCGCATCGACGAAATCCTGGGCGACGTCGCGGCCCAGCAGATCGCGTTCTCGCCGGCCGTGAACGACAAGATGGATGCCGTGATCGCCAGCTGCCGTGTGATCCTGGAAAAACGCCCGCTGGAAAACCTGCTCGAGGCCCAGATCGCCGCGGCCGGCAGCGACACCGCGCTGGACCGCCTGGAGCGCGAGTTCGACCGTTCCTTCGACGCCGTGCTGGCCGAGCGCCAGCGTTTTCGCGGCTACCTGTTCGCCTACAGCGCGGTGCTGATGGTGCTGCTGGTATATGCCGGCGCGCGGCTGCGCCGCAGCTACCGCATCATCGGCGTCGTCAACCGCCGCCTGCAATCGGCCAACGAGACGCTGGAGCAGCGCGTGGCCGAGCGCACCGCCGAACTCGAAGCGCAATCGCGCCAGCTCGAGCGCCTGGCCCAGCATGACAGCCTGACCGGCCTGATCAACTATCGCCAGCTGACCCGCCTGCTGGAGCGGGCGCTGGCGCGCGCCGACCGCCGCGACAGCGTGGTGGTGCTGATGTTCATCGACCTGGACGGCTTCAAGGCGGTCAACGATACCTGGGGCCACGCGGCTGGCGACCTGGTGCTGCAGATGGTCGCGCGCCGGGTGCAGGCCAAGCTGCGCGCCGAGGATGCGCTGGCGCGCCTGGGCGGCGACGAATTCGTGATCCTGCTCGAAGACGTGGCCTCGGAGGCCGGCGCGCTGCGGGTGGCGCGCCTGGCCCTGGCCGAAATCGAATCGATCACCGAGGCCGACGGCCACGCGGTGACGATCTCGGCCAGCATCGGCATTGCCAGCGCGCGCGGCCAGGCGGGCGCCGCGCGTGGGCAGGAAGCGCTGCTGGCGGACGCCGACAAGGCCATGTACGCGGCCAAGCAGGCCGGGAAGGGACGTTTCGTGCTCAGCCCGGAGTCGCAATGGCTGGGCCAGGACCATCCATTGGGGCTGGCGCTGGACGGTGTCACGCACGACAATACGGACCGCGCCGCCAATGCCGACCCGATCAGCTAGAATCAGGATGTTGCAGTATGTGAAGGTATCGAAATGCTGGACAATCCGTTACGCCGCTGGATCCAGGGCCTGAGAGGCAAGAAGGGCCAGCCGCCGGTGCTGGTCAAGGAACTGGGTGAGCGCGACCGCCGTCGCGTGCTGCGCCATCTGCTGGCGCTGGACAGCGATGACCGCCTGCTGCGCTTCGGCAGCATGATCCCGGACGAACAGATCGCGGTCTACGTCGGGAAGATCGATTTCTCGCGCGACATCGTGTTCGGCGTGGTCAACAATGTCTTCCAGCTGGTCGGGATGGGCCATCTGGCCTTCGCCTCGGCCGAGGGGCGCAAGTCGACGACCAAGCAGCAGGTGGCCGAGTTCGGTGTCTCGGTGTCGAAGTCGGCGCGCGGCCAGGGCGTAGGCACGCGCCTGTTCCAGCGCGCGGCGACCCACTGCCGCAATTCCGACGTCGACACGCTCTACATGCAATGCCTGACCTCGAACCAGACCATGATGCATATCGCCAAGAAGGCCGGCATGCGCATCAAGCGCGAGTACGGCGAGGCCGACGCCCACCTCGAACTGCCGCCGCCCAGCCCGGGCAGCGTGATGGCCGAGGCGCTGGAAGAGCAGTTCGCGGCGATCGACTACACGGTCAAGGCCAATACCCGCGCGGCGATGAAGTTTTTCACGCCTAAGAAATAGTAAAGGCAACTTGGATCCCCGCCTACGCGGGGATGACGATCACACCAGCGGCATCGCCGTCGTTTCCTTGATCCGCTGCAGCGCAAAGCTCGACTTCACGTCCAGCACCGCCGGATGCTTGAGCAAGGTGCCCATCATGAAGCGCGAGAAATGGTCCATGTCTTCGACGTGCACGCGCAGCAGGAAATCCATGTCGCCGGTCATCGCATAGCAGGCCACGACCTCGGGCCAGGTTCCCACCGACACCGCGAAATCGTTGCGCGGCGACGTCGCCGGCAAGCCCGGCTGGCGGGTGGTGCTGGCCACCTCGCTGTGCTTTTCCAGCCGCACATTCACATACGCCAGTAGCCCAAGCCCGATCTTGTCCGGGTCGAGCAGCGCCACGTACTGGCGAATGACGCCCGCTTCTTCCAGGCGTTTGATGCGGCGCAGACAGGGCGAGGGCGAGAGGCTTACCCTTTCGGCCACGTCCTGGTTCGACAGCCGGCCATCGCTTTGCAAGATCTCCAGAATCTTGCGGTCTGTTTTATCCAGCTCAATCTTCGACATACCCACCCCAATCAGACTTTTGTATGGCAATTTTATTGCGCAATTCAAGAAGACGGGGGAATTGTTTGGAATTTAATGCTTGGGGGGCAGGACTATACTGGCTCACATACGGTCAGCGAGATGCAGGAAATGCGCCGCGACGTATCCGCCATGAGAATCTTGGAGACACCATGAACGCACCCACGGACCGCGCCCATCTGGCGCCGCTGGAGCCATCCCCGCCCGCGCCATCGCAGCCGACGCAGTCGCAGGCCGCGCAGCCCGACCAACCGCAACACGACATCACGCTCGACGACAAATGGACGCTCGAGCGCGGCCGCGCCTTCATGACCGGCACCCAAGCCCTGATCCGCCTGCCGATGCTGCAGCGCGAACGCGACCTGAAGGCCGGCCTGAACACCGCCGGCTACATCACCGGCTACCGCGGCTCGCCCGTCACCGCCGTCGACCAGACCGCGATGAAGGCGAAGAAACACCTCGACGCCCACCACGTCAAGTTCCATCCCGGCATGAACGAAGATCTGGCTGCCACCGCAGTTTGGGGCACCCAGCAGACCAACCTCTACAAGGACGCGAAGTACGACGGCGTGTTCTCCATGTGGTACGGCAAGGGCCCGGGCGTGGACCGCTGCGGCGATGTGTTCAAGCACGGCAACAACGCCGGCTCCTCGCAGCATGGCGGCGTGCTGGTGCTGGCCGGCGACGACCACGCGGCCAAGTCGTCCTCCACCGCGCACCAGTCCGACCACATCCTGACCCACTGCGGCATCCCGGTGCTGTACCCGTCCTCGGTCCAGGAATACCTCGACTTCGGCCTGCACGCCTGGGCCATGAGCCGCTACACGGGCCTCTGGGTGTCGATGAAGTGCGTGACCGACATCATCGAATCGGGCGCCGTGGTCGACCTCGATCCGGACCGGGTGCAGATCGTCACCCCGACCGACTTCCAGCTGCCGCCGGATGGCCTGAACATCCGCTGGCCGGACGCCGTGCTGGACCAGGAAGTGCGGATGAGCAACCACAAGTGGTATGCCGCGCTGGCCTATGCCCGCGCGAACAAGCTCAACCGCATCATCTGGGACAGCCCGCAGCCGAAGATCGGCATCATCACCGCCGGCAAGAGCTACCTCGACACGCGCCAGGCGCTGGCCGACCTCGGCATCGACGAGCAGGCCGCGCGCGACATCGGCCTGCGCCTGTACAAGGTCGGCATGACCTGGCCGCTCGAGGCCGAAGGCGTGCACGAGTTCGCGCGCGGCCTCGACGAGATCCTGGTGGTCGAAGAGAAGCGCCAGGTGATGGAATACGCGCTCAAGGAAGAGCTGTACAACCTGCCGGACGGCGAGCGTCCGCGCGTGGTCGGCAAGTTCGACGATACCGGCGAATGGAGCAACAAGAACCGCATGGGCCACGGCGACTGGCTGCTGCCGGCGACCTATGAACTCAATCCGGCGCAGATCGCGCGCGCCATCGCCTCGCGCATCTCGCACTACTGCGCCGGCCATCCGGTGGCCGAGCGGGTCAGGGAACGCATCGCCTTCCTGGAAGCGAAGGAGCTGGTGCTCAAGAGCATTCCGGCGAAACCGAATCCGCAGACCGACCGCATTCCGTATTTCTGCTCGGGCTGCCCGCACAACAGCTCGACCAAGGTGCCGGAAGGCTCGCGCGCCATGGCCGGCATCGGCTGCCACTATATGGTGCTGTGGATGGACCGCGAAACGTCGACCTTCACGCATATGGGCGCGGAAGGCACGACCTGGATCGGCCAGTCGCCGTTCACCGACGAAAAACACGTGTTCGTGAACCTGGGGGATGGGACGTACTTCCACTCCGGTATCCTGGCGATCCGCGCCGCGGTGGCGGCCAAGGTCAACATCACCTACAAGATTCTCTACAACGACGCGGTCGCGATGACGGGCGGCCAGAACGTCGACGGCCCGCTCGACCCGGGCATGATCAGCCGCCAGATCGCGGCCGAAGGCGTCACGCCGATCATCGTCGTCACCGACGAACCCGATAAATACCCGAGCGACTATGCCTGGGCGCCGGGCACCACGGTGCGTCACCGTTCCGAGCTGATGGACGTGCAGCGCGAGCTGCGCGAGATGCCGGGCGTGTCGGCCGTGATCTATGACCAGACGTGCGCGTCCGAGAAGCGCCGCCGTCGCAAGAAAGGCGAGTTCCCCGACCCGGCCAAGCGCGTCGTGATCAACGAAGCCGTGTGCGAAGGCTGCGGCGATTGCTCGGTGCAGTCGAACTGCCTGTCGGTCGAGCCGCTGGAAACCGAACTGGGCCGCAAGCGCCAGATCAACCAGTCCTCGTGCAACAAGGATTACTCGTGCGTGTCGGGCTTCTGCCCGAGCTTCGTCACCGTCGAAGGCGGCGGCCTCAAGAAGCCAAAGAAAACGACGACGTCCGAAGCGGCGCCACCCGCCTTGCCGATGCCGGCCATCCCGTCGGTCGAGACGCCCTACGGCATCCTGGTCGCCGGCGTCGGCGGCACCGGCGTGGTGACCGTCGGCCAGATCCTGGCCGTGGCGGCCCACGTCGAAGGCAAGGGCGCGATCGTGCTCGACCAGAGCGGCCTGGCACAGAAGGGCGGTCCGGTGATGTCGCACGTGCGCCTGGCCGAACGTCAGGCCGATCTGCACTCGACCCGCGTCGGCACCGGCAGCGCCGACCTCGTGATCGGCTGCGACCAGATCGTCACCGCCAGCCGCGACGCCCTGAGCCGCATGGGCGAGGGCCGTACCTGGGCCGCGGTCAACGCCAGCGGCGCCACCACCGCGGCCTTCGTCAAGAACCCGGACTGGCAGTTCCCGGCCGAGGGTTCGCGCGGCGCCATCCAGCAGGCCTGCGGCAAGGACAACGTCGACTTCATCGACGCCGGCCAGATCGCCACCGCCCTGATGGGCGACACCATCGCCACCAATATGTTCATGCTCGGCTATGCTTTCCAGAAGGGCCATGTGCCGCTGCAAGAAAATTCGCTGCTCAAGGCGATCGAGCTCAATGGCGTGTCGGTCGCCTTCAACAAGGCGGCCTTCAACTGGGGCCGCAGCGCAGCGCACGACTTGGCCGCGGTGAGCCGTGCCGCCCTGCCATCGAAGGTGGTCGAGTTCAAGCGCATCCAGACCCTGGACGACGTCGTCAGCCGCCGCATCGAGCTGCTCACCGCCTACCAGGACGCGGCCTATGCCGGCCAGTACAAGGCCTTCGTCGACCAGGTGCGCGCGCAGGAAGAACAGCTCGGCAAGGGCACGCGCCTGACCGAAGCCGTGGCGCGCTACTTTTATAAGTTGATGGCCTACAAGGATGAGTACGAGGTCGCGCGCCTGCATACCGATCCGGCCTTCCGCGACAAGATCGGCGCCATGTTCGAAGGCGACACCAAGCTCAAGTTCCACCTGGCGCCGCCATTGATGGCCAAGCACGACAAGGAAGGCCGCGCCATCAAGCGCGAGTACGGCCCGTGGATGATGAGCGCCTTCGGCGTGCTGGCGAAGTTCAAGGGCTTGCGCGGCACCGCCTTCGACGTGTTCGGCTACACGGCCGAGCGCAAGACGGAGCGCGCCCTGATCGGGCAATACCGCGAGACGGTGGCGGCGCTGCTGCCGAAGCTGACGGCGGACAAGCTGGCGCAGGCGGTGGCGATCGCCAGCATTCCGGAAGACATCCGCGGCTATGGCCACGTCAAGGAACGTCACCTGAAGGCAGCCAGGGAGAAAGAGGCGGCGCTGGTGGCGGCGTTTCATGCGCCGGATGTGACGCCAAGGGCGGCTTGACTGGCGCAGTGCGTGGACGGCCGAGCCGTCCACGCGGCCGATCATTGTTCGCTTGATATCGGTCGTTGTCGGCTAGCCTCAACTGTGACAGTTGGTGGTATTCCCAGCGAATGGCGGCGTCTATAATCGGACGCATGAGCACGCCATCTACCTTCCGCAAGACCTCTTCTCTGCGTTTGATTTCCAGCACGCTCGCCGCGCTGCTCGTCCTCGCCGGTTGCGGCGGCGGTGGCGGTTCACCGAACGTGGGCGGGCCGCCGCCGGTGGCGCAAGAGCCGGCGCCGACACCGACACCGGTTCCGCCTCCACCGGTCGCCACCCAGCCGACACCGGAAGACCTGAATCCGAACCTGCTGGGCGACGCCTACGGCAGCTACTGGAACAAGTGCGCCGCCCCGCGCGCCGGCCTGGATGCGAGCGGCAAGCCGTATCCGGACGTGCAGGGCACCCTGCTCGACGAACTGAAATTCCTGCGCGCCTGGGCCAACCAGTACTACCTCTGGTACAACGAAATCCCGAACACCTACAAGATGGCCGACTTCAAGAGCGCGCTCGACTACTTCGAGGTGCTCAGGACGCCGGCCCTGACCGCCAGCGGCCAGCCGAAGGACCGTTATCACTTCACCTATCCGACCGCCGAGTGGGACGCGATGCAGACCCAGGGCATCGACCTGGGCTATGGCATCACCTGGAGCCGCAACGCCGACGGCCTGGCGCCGCGCACCTGGCTGATCACGGCGGTCGAGCCGGGTTCGCCCGCCGCCGCCGCCGGCCTGCTGCGCGGCGACATGCTGCTCAAGGTCGATGGCGTCGACTTCGTCAATGCCGAGGACGAAGCCTCGGTCGACCGGATCAACGCCGGCCTGTTCCCCGCCACGGCCGGCGCCACCCACGTGTTCACGCTGCGGCGCGGCGGGGTGGCCTTCGATGCGACGCTGGCCGGAGCCGAGGTGGTGCTGGCGCCGGTGAAGAACGTCAAGGTGATCGAGACCGCCAGCGGCAAGGTCGGCTATCTCACCTTCGACAACTTCAACGCCGTGTCCGAGAAACAGCTGTACGACGCCTTCGTGACCTTCCAGCAGGCCGGCGTCAACGATCTGGTGCTCGACGTGCGCTACAACGGCGGCGGCCTGCTGTACATCGCCAGCCAGCTGGCCTATATGATCGCCGGCCCCGCGTCGACGAGCGGCAAGGTGTTCGAGCGGTCCCGCTACAACGACAAGACGCCGGCCTACCAGCCGATCATGTTCCGTTCGACCGCCTGGGGCTTCGCCTCGAACAATCCGCTGCGCACCGGCACGCCGCTGCCGACCCTGGGCCTGAAGCGCGTGACCGTGCTCAGCACCGAGGGCACCTGCTCGGCCAGCGAATCGGTGATCAACGGCCTGCGCGGCGCCGACATCGAAGTGATCCAGGTCGGCGGCACCACTTGCGGCAAGCCCTACGGCTTCACGCCGGTGCCGAACTGCGGCACGACCTATTTCTCGATCGAGTTCGAGGGTGTGAACCACAAGGGCTTCGGCGACTTCACCGACGGCTTCACGCCCACCTGCCAGGCGAGCGACGACCTGTCGCGGCCGGTGGGCGACCAGAACGAAGGCTTGCTGGCCACGGCCCTGGCCTACCGCGCCAGCGGCGCCTGCCCGGTCTCGACCACTGCCTCAGCCACGGCCAGGGCGCGCGTGGTGCCGATGCAGATCGTGCGGCCGGAGGTCAAGGCGATCTCGATCCACACCACGCCGGGCGCGCCGCCGCGCTGAGCGACATGCCTGTATTGACGGGCGGGCGGCGTCATATGCCGCCCGCCCGTTGTGTTTCCATGGCCGAACTGTTGCGCTAAGAACACGTCTATAATCGTCGGCTTCCTTCTGTCCTTGCCGGAGCTTGTCGATGATCCGTTCTGCGTTACTGCTGGCCCTGTTGTCGGCCATTCCCCTCAGCCAATCCGTCCACGCCGCCCCCGACCTGAGCACCGTGTCGGAACGCTCGGGCTTCACCGCCACCGGCCGCTACGACGAGACGATCGCGCTGTGCGCCGCGTTTCAGCAGGCATATCCGAAGCAGGTGCAGTGCATCGATTTCGGCATCACGCCGGAAGGCCGTCCGATGAAGGCGCTGGTCGTGAACGGCAAGGGCGTGTTCACTCCGCAGGCGGCGAAGCAGGCGGGCCTGCCCGTGACCCTGATGCAGGGCGGCATCCATGCCGGTGAGATCGACGGCAAGGACGCCGGCTTCCTGGCGCTGCGCGAAGCGCTCGAAGGCCGCGCGGCCAAGGGCGCGCTCGACAAGCAGGTATTCATTTTCGTCCCGGTGTTCAACGTCGATGGCCACGAGCGCTTCGGCAAGTGGAACCGCCCGAACCAGCGCGGCCCGGTCGAGATGGGCTGGCGCACCACCGCCCAGAACTACAACCTGAACCGCGACTACCTGAAGGCCGACGCTCCCGAGATGCAGGCCATGCTGGCGCTGGTGAACGCCTGGGATCCGCTGGTCTATGTCGATCTGCACGCGACCAACGGCGCCAAGTTCCAGCACGATATCTCGATCCAGGTCGAGCCGGTGTATTCGGGCGACCCGGAATTCCGCAAGGCCGGCCTGGCCCTGCGCACCAACGTGATCAAGGACATCGCCAGGGAAGGCTCGACGCCGCAGTCCTATTACATGTCGTTCGTCAAGCATGACGACCCGATGTCGGGCTTCATGGACAGCGTGTCCGATCCGCGCTTCTCGACCGGCTACTTCCAACTGCGCAACCGCATGGCGATGCTGGTGGAAACCCACTCGTGGAAGGAATACCCGGTGCGCGTGCGCATCACCCGCAACACCGTGGTGTCGGTGCTGGACCAGGTGGCGAAGAACGGCAAAGGATGGCAGCAGGCCGCGTATGCTGCCGACGCGCGCGCCGCCAAGCTGGGCAACCAGCCGGTGGCGTTGTCGTACAAGGCCAGCGACAAGAAGGAGATGGTCAACTTTAACGGCTACGCCTACACCCGCACGCCGTCGGAAGTCTCGGGCGCCCTGATGACGCGCTACGACGAAACCCGCCCGCAGGTGTGGCGCGTGCCGCTGTGGCAGGACATCGTGGCCGACTTCCAGATCACCGCACCGCGCGCCGGCTACATCGTGCCTGCCGCTTACGCCGCGATCGTGGGCGAGAAGCTGCGCCAGCACGGCGTCGAGTTCCGCACGCTGGACAAGACGGTCGAGCGCTATGAAGCCGAGACCTTCCGCGCCGACAAGGCAACCCAGGCCGCCGCTTCTGTCGAAGGCCACCAGCGCCTGACCGTCGAGGGCAAATGGAAGCCGGAGCAGCGCTCGATCGCGCCAGGTTCGCTGTTCGTGCCGATCGCGCAGCCGAAAGCGCGCCTGGTGGTGGCGATGCTGGAGCCGCAGGCGCCGGATTCGCTGCTGGCCTGGGGCGCGTTCAACACGGCCTTCGAGCGCAAGGAATACATGGAGGACTACGTGGCCGAGGAGGTCGCGCGCGAGCAGATGGCGGCCGATCCGGCCGTGGCCAAGGCGTTCCAGGAACGCCTGGACAGCGATCCGGCCTTCGCCAGGAACCCGCAAGCGCGCCTGGAATTCTTCGCCAAGCGCCATTCGTCGTATGACGAGCGCCTGAACCTGTATCCGGTGCTGCGCGCGAACGTCGCTCCCTGACGCCTTGCCTGCGGTCAGGCGCCATTTCCGTCGAGGCGCCGACCGCCGCCGTCGCCGTCCCTGAGCGCGTGCTGCAGCGTTGACGCCGGCAAGTTCATCAACAGCCGCACCAGCTCGGGCTGGCGGTTGGTGGCCGTCTTCTGGTAGATCGACAGCAGCTGCTTTCGCACCGTGTCGTACTGCACACCGAGCAGGTCGGCGATGGTCTTGAGCGGCACGCCGTCGGCCAGCATCGAAGCGACCCTGCATTCGGCGTGCGACAGGCCGAAGGCGGCGGTGAGCAGCGTCGAATCGATCACCTGGACCGAGGTCGGGTGGTAGAAGAACAGCATCACCAGCGGCCGCAGGCCGAAGCTGCCGAGCGTGTGCTCCGGGACCAGCATCGTGAAGAAGGCATACAGCGCATCGGCTGCCACACCCGCGCCGGCCTCGCTGCGCATATGCAGCGCGCGCGATTCCTTGTTATCCGGCTTGCCCTGCGCGACGGCGTTGCGCACGCGGGTTTCCAGCTCGCCGCACTGCATCAGGAAGGACGTGCGGTAGCGCTGCGGCAGCACCAGCTTGCCATTGGCCACCTGCACCAGACTGGTGGACGCGAGCAGGCCGCGCGCCGCAGCGTTGGCCAATACCACATCGCCGGTCGCGGTCAGGAGCATCACCGGCTGGCGCAGCTTGTCGACCAGGGCATGGCCCACCAGGGCCTGGGTCGAGTACACGAACTGGGCCAGGCCCATGCGCACCGCGCGCTCCATGTGCGGGCGCAGGCGATCGAGGAAGGCCAGGGCGTCCGCTGGCAGTGGGCCCTCGCCGCTGCTGCGCAGGCAGGAGAAGATGACGGTCGCCTCCGGCGTATCGACCAGCTTGCAGGCCGACACATAGCGCGCCCCATGCGGGATCAGGAATTCCTGGTAGAAGGGGTGAGTGGCAGCGAAACCATCGTCGAAGTGCTCATGGCAGTGCAGCCAGTCGCCCGTGGATCGCTGGCGCAGCAGGCCCGCGCGGGGATCGATGAACTGGTATTTCTGGATGTATTCGAGGTCGATCTGCGGCGCCATGGCGGCGCCGTCGCTGTACGACAGCGCGCCGCGCTCGCCGTCGAAGGCCAGCATGTGGACGGCGCGCCCGCCGATCGCCTCATGCAGGCTGTCGAGCATGCGGCGCCAGGCGCCCCGGTTATCCAGCGTGTCGTAGATGAGATTGACGATACGGTCGAAGCGCGCCTGCGACAGATCCACAATTTCTCTCCCGATATTTGTTTTGCATAAATATCAATGCTATCGGGCATTCGACTCTTGGTCGATACAATGTTGAGACAATTATTAATTGTGGAAAACGTAAGACACTCACTGTTGTCAGAACGCCGCAGTTGCCGCTCAGGGCGTGCCGGTGGTGGACGCGGGCAGCGAGCTCAGGACGACCGTCCTGACCGCGCCGCCGGCGCCGGGCGTGAGCTGGTAGAGGCGCTCGTATTCGTCATCCGCGATATCGAGGCCGGGCTCGCCGCCGAACAGGCGCACCAGTTCCGGCAGCGTGTTCGAGTGACCGACCACCAGCACCGGACCGCGCAGCGCCTTCACCTTGTCGACCAGCGCTTTCGGCGTGGCCGGCTCGTATTGCTCGACCTGCAACCCCAGCTGCCGGGCCAGTGGCTGCGCCGTCTGCAGCGTGCGCGCGGTCGGCGTGCTGAAAATGGCCTGGATGCCGGTGCGGTGCAGGATCGTCGCGATGTTCTGCGCGCGCAGCTGGCCTTGCGGCGTGAGCGCCGGGTCTTTGCCGATGCTGGCCTTTTCGGCGTGGCGGACCAGGTAGATCGCGCTGGGTTCGGCGAAGGCCATGCCCGGCACGAGCATGGCGAGGGCCAAAGATAGATCGCGTAGCAGGCGCGCAGGCTGGATCGAGGGCAAGTGCATGCCGTTCCTTGGTGAGTCAATTCAGGACAAGCCTAGCACGATCCTGACGCCCTGCACCCCAGGCGTGCACCGCAGCGTTCTAGAAATACTTGAGCCAGGCGATGTCGCGCCGGCGCGCCTTCAGGCGCGAATACCATGCGGTCGGCACATACAGCACCGGCAGCAGCAGCGCGTACCATAGCCAGAGCCAGTTGACGTTATCCAGTCCGAAGCTCACGCCGTGGGTCGGTCCCCAGATCATGAAGGCGACGTGGTACAGCGCGCGCAGCACGTAGATGTGCAGGATGTAGAAGAACATCGGCGCGCCGCCAAATACCGCCAGCGCGGTCAGCCAGGGATGGCCTTCCCAGCGTTCGAACAAGGCCAGCAGGATCACGCCCACGCCCAGAGTTTGCAGCAGGAACAGAAGTGACGGCGGATACTTTGTCAGCGCGATGAAGCCCATCATCGTGTGCAGCGCGGAGTCGCCCGCCACCCACGGCTTGTCGCCATACACGTTCAGCGCGCGCAGCACGACGAATGCCGCCAGCATGCCGACTCCCAATGCCAGCAGGCGCCGTACACGCCGCCCGCTGTCCGCGGCGCTGCTCTTGTCGCGTTCGTACCAGCTGCCGAGCAGGTAGCCGAGCACGATCACGCCGATCCACGGCAGCACCGGATACGAGGTCCTGGCGAATGCGCCGAACGGCAACGCGATCATGTCGCGCTGGTGCAGCAGCGCCCAGGCCACGAACCCGGGCTCGCCCGGTACCAGGCGAATGCCGTCGAGCAGATTGTGGCCGGCCACGATCAACAGGCCGAGCGCAAGCAGCAGTTTCTTCGGCAGGTAGATCAGGGCGGCCAGCGCAATCATGCACACACCGATCGCCCAGATCACCTGGAGCCAGAACGTCATCGGCAGCTTGACCGTCCAGGCGAAGGTGAGCAGGGTGACGTCGATCGCCATCAGGAGCAGGCCGCGCTTGACCAGGTAGGCGGCGGTCTCGGCCCGGGTGTGATTCTGGCCATACAGGTAGGCGCCGAGCCCGGTCAGGGCGACGAACACCGGGGCGCATAAATTGGTGACGATACGCAGGAAAAACATGACCGGCTCCACGGTCACCGGATTCACCGGGTCCGGCACGTTCATGTACAGGTACCAGTTTTCCCGAATATGGTCGAGCAACATGATGACCATCACGAAGCCGCGAAGCGCATCCAGGCTCTGCAGGCGACGCCGATTGACGGCGGCCTGCTCTACCGGGGTGATGGACACCGGTTGATCAAATACGTAAGGGGTGGCTTGTTTCATCGGAATTCGCTTTGACGTCCGCGCATGCACGTCGCCTGATCATTATCGATGATAATGATACTCCATTATCGTTAATGCTTGGGCCTGAGGATTACCGTTATTGCCGGTCTGCGCTCTTGCAGTCCGATGTCATGCGCGCAGCGGCAAGGCAGCCACCCGCACCAGCGACTGGCTGGACATATACCAGTCATTGATGTCGCAGTCGACATCCCCACGCGCGATCGCGACGAAGGCGTGTTCCCACATCGTGTTGTAATGTTCTTGCAGGCTGCCAGAACTAGCGGTCATCGCTTCGTACAGTCAGGACAAAAAACAGGACGAAAAAAAAGCAGAGGCGCGGCCTCTGCTTTCATCCATACGCGGCCGTCAGAGCTGCGTCAACGAAATCGTGTTCGCCGCTGGCGTCGAACACGGTTCCTCGTCGAACGCGATATCGCCCAGCGGATTCGGCACGCCATCGGTCTTGAGCCCGACGAAGTCGAACAGGTCGCGGTCTTGCAGATGCGACGGCACCACGGTCGACAGCGACGAGAAGATATTCTCGACCCGGCCCGGATGCTTCTTTTCCCATTCGCGCAGCATGTTCTTGATCTGCTTGCGCTGCAGGTTTTCCTGCGAGCCGCACAGGTCGCACGGGATGATCGGGAAGCCTTTCACTTCGGCGTAGCGCTCGGTGTCGGCTTCCTTCACATAGGCCATCGGGCGGATCACCATGTGCTTGCCGTCGTCCGACACCAGCTTGGCCGGCATGCCTTTTAGCTTGCCGCCGAAGAACATGTTCAGGAAGAAGGTCTCGAGGATGTCGTCGCGGTGGTGGCCCAGGGCGATCTTGTTGCAGCCGAGTTCATCGGCCACGCGGTACAGGATGCCGCGCCGCAGGCGCGAGCACAGCGAGCAGGTGGTCTTGCCTTCCGGGACCAGGCGCTTGACGATGCTGTAGGTGTCCTGGTTTTCGATGTGATAGGGCACGCCGAGCTTGTCCAGGTAGGCCGGGAGAATATGCGCCGGGAAATTCGGCTGCTTCTGGTCGAGGTTGACCGCGACGATGTCAAAATGGATCGGCGCGCGCTCGCGCAAGGTGAGCAGGATGTCGAGCAAAGCGTAACTATCCTTGCCGCCCGACAGGCAGACCATCACCTTGTCGCCGTCCTCGATCATATTGAAGTCGCCGATCGCCTGGCCCACCAGGCGGCACAGGCGCTTGTGCAGCTTGTTGTCCTCGCGCGCGATCTTCTCTTGCTTCTTCGCGTCGATACCGGCCTCGGCGGTCGGGAAGTCGTCTTCGACGACGCGTTCAATCACCGTCTCGTTCATGCTGCTTCCTTGATCCTGAATACTTCGACGCCCACGCCTTCGCAGTCTGGATAGACGTCCGGCTTCATGGTCGACACGCCGGCGGCGCGCACGCGCGGGTGGGTCAGCATGGCGGCCACCACGTCGTCGCACAGGGTTTCCTGCAGGTGGATGTGGCCTTTGGCGATGCGGCGGGCGATGGTCTCGCGCATGAAATCGTAGTCGACCACTTCTGCCAGCTGGTCGGCCTTCGGCGTCGACAGCTCCAGCGGAATGTACAGCTCGACGTTGATCAGGACACGCTGCTCGCCCTTCTTCTCGAAATCGTGCACGCCGATATTGATCATCACTTCGTAATTGCGCAGGAACAGCCGGCGGCAATCGCGCAAGCTCGGGTGGGACAGGGCGGACAACATGGGATAGCCTTATTTGGTGGAGTTATTCGGTTCGGTCAGGAACATCACGTCGCGCTGCGAGGGCATCAGGTGCTGGCCGCCATCGACCAGCAGGGTGGTGCCGGTCAGCGCGCGCGCCGTCGCGGCGTAGACCACGGCGTCGGCGATGTCCTGCGGGGTCGACGAACGCTGCAGCGGCGTCATCTGGTGCGCCGCGGCGAAGCCTTGCTCGCTCTGGTCGCCCGACACCATCGTGATGCCGGGGGCGACGCCGACCACGCGCACCTTCGGCGCCAGCGCCTGCGCCAGCATCGTGGTCGCCGTGTGCAGGGCCGCCTTCGACAATGTGTACGACAGAAAATCCGGGTTGAGATTGTACAGTTTCTGGTCCAGCAAGTTGACCACGACGGCCTGCCGGCCATCCGGGGTGGCGGCATGCAGTTCCTGCGCCAGCAGCACCGGCGCGGCCACGTTCGCCTGCATATGGGTGTTGAGCAGCTCCCAGGAGAAGGCAGTGGCGCTGTCGTATTCAAACAACGAAGCGTTGTTGACGATGCAAGACAGCGGCCCCAGCGCGGCGCTGGCCTGGCCGACCAGTTGCCGCACCGCTGCCTCGTCGGACAGGTCGCATTGCAGCAGCGCGGCGCGCCGGCCGAGCGCCAGGATGGCGTCGCGGGTCGCGATCGCGTCGCTTTCGGAATGGCGGTAGTGCAGGGCGAGGTCCCAGCCGGCCTGGGCCAGGCCGAGCGCGATCGCGCGGCCCAGGCGGCGGCCGGCGCCGGTCACGAGCGCGACCCGGGGCAGGGAGATCGAAGGGCTATCCGTCATTGAATTGGTTGAAGGCTGTAAATTGTTGATAAAAGCTATTCTGGCTACAATGCCGGCATGTCCCTGCCCGCACCCGATACCGACGCCCTGGCCGCGTCCCATTCCCTGCAACAGCTGATCGCCGCCGACATCGAACGGCACGGCGGCGCGATCGCATTCTCTCGTTTCATGGAACTGGCGCTGTACGCGCCAAGGCTCGGGTATTACAGCGGCGGCGCAGCCAAGCTCGGCGCGAGCGGCGATTTCACCACCGCGCCCGAGATGACGCCGCTGTTCGGGGCGGCCGTGGCGCGCGTGGCAGCCGCTATTATCGCCCAAAGCGCGCCCGACATCATCGAGTTCGGCGCCGGCACCGGCCGCCTGGCGCGCGACGTCCTTGCCGAGCTGGCCAGGCAGGGCGTCGAAGTACGCTCCTATACCATCATCGAATTGTCCGGCGAATTGCGCGCGCGCCAGCAGGCCAACCTGGCCGACCTGCCGCAGATGCGCTGGCTGGACGCGATGCCGGACCGGTTCAGCGGCGTAGTGCTGGCCAACGAGGTGCTCGACGCCATGCCGGTCGAGCTGGTGATCCGCACCGGCGACGGCTGGCGCCGGCAAATGGTCACGGTCGAGGACGGCGCCTTCGCCTTCGTCCAGGCGCCGCTCGGCGATGAGCTCGGCGAGCAGCTGGTGCGCCAGGTGCCGGAGCACGAGCAGATGATCGAGGGCTATGTTACGGAACTGCACCCGGTCGGCGCCGGCTTCATGCGCTCGCTGGCGGCGATGTTCGCCGGCGGCCGCGGCGCCGCGATCCTGTTCGACTACGGCTTCCCGGCCCACGAGTATTACCTCGACCAGCGCATCGGCGGCACCTTGATGTGTCATTACCGCCACCATGCGCACCCGGATCCCTTTTATTTGCCCGGCCTGCAAGACATCACGGCCCACGTCGATTTCACGGAGATGGCGCTGGCGTCCCAGGATGCCGGGCTGCCGGTGCTGGCCTATATGAGCCAGGCCGCCTTCCTGCTCGGCGCCGGGATCGGCGAACTGTTGCTGGAAAACGACCCCGAGGATGCCAAGCATTTCCTGCCGCAATCGCGGGCCGTGCAAAAGCTGGTTTCTCCTGCTGAAATGGGCGAATTGTTCAAGGTCCTGGTGGTCGGACAGGACGTAGAATTGCCAGATGCAATCGTGCATGCGGACCGCAGCCATCGCTTGTAGACTTTATGATATCTTGCACAGCGGACACAAATCCGGCTAAGCTGTGAGATATTCCCGCGTCTCGTCACATGACGGGCTTCGGCCGAGGACAGACAGAACGCGCAGGGTAGAAGCGGGTAGACTTGACAGATCATGGCCAAGATTCACACACATTATGACAACCTGAAGGTGTCGCGTCATGCGCCCCAGGAAGTCATTCGTGCTTCCTACAAGGCCCTGAGCCAGAAGTATCACCCTGACAAGAATCCGGGCGACGAAAAGTCCGCCCGCATCATGGCGGTCGTCAATACCGCCTACAACGTCCTGTCCGATCCGATTCGCCGCAAGGAACACGACGAATGGATCGCGGCCGAGGAGTGGGAAGTCGAGTGGCTGGAAAGCTCGAACGCCAAGGAAGGCCAGCCGCGCAAGACCGCCGACAACTGGGATGGGCAGCCGCCGCCCAAGCCGCGCCGCAAGCGCCTGTGGCGCGATCCGCGCTGGTGGCTGGGCATGTCCGGTTGTTTCGTGGCCGGCGCCGTCGTCGCCGTGCTGACGATCGAACAACAGCCTGACATCATCCCCAGCGCGCTGGCCTGGGGCGGCATCGCCCAGCCAGACCCCGTCAAGACCGGCCGTCCCGACGCACTGGGCGTCGACGCCAGCCGTGACGACTGGGCCCGCCGCATCGGTCCGGACGGCGCCAAGGGCCCGCCGCCCGCGGTGCGCGCACTCGCCGTCACTCAGCTGGCGGTACCGGCCCGTGCCCCCGACTGCAGCACCGACTTGCAGACCCTGGCCTCGCCCAGTGGCGATCCGTGGCCGCTCGAGTCTTCCTATGTGCCCGGCTACCCGGTCGGCAACGAGGGGGGAGAGATGCAGGTCGTGATCGACAACAGCGCCAACGCGGCGCCGGTCTTCGTCAAGCTGTACGACCTCGACCGCCGCGCCAACGTCAGGCACGCCTTCGTGCAGCAGCGCTCGAATTTTACTTTCGACAAGCTGGCCGCCGGCAAGTACGAGGTGCGCTACCAGAACGTGGTCGACGGCGCCAGCAAGTCCGAATGCGACAGCCGCCATACGGCCCTGCGCCAGGCCGCGGCCGATATCCAGTAATCCGTTAATCCAGTCTACCTGTCGTTTTTTCGGCGTACTGACACTTTCTCGTGTCAGGACCTTACCCGATTTCATTATTTTCGTTCCGCGCCGTAATATACTGGCCGACGCCGCGTGCCCATGCAGCCACGGCGCCATGCCCAACGCAGGCTCATACGGACCAATATGAACGAACTGGAAGGCCTGACGGCCCTGATCATCGAGCCCCACGCGGGGATGCGGGCCAGCATCCACAGCATGCTTACGCTGTGCGGCCTGACCCGGATCGAGCACGCCAGCACCTCCAACCAGGCCGTGAAACACCTGGGCCTGCGCCAGTTCGACATGATCCTGTGCGAATACGACCTGGAAGGCGGCCAGGATGGCCAGCAATTGCTGGAAGACCTGCGCCACCACAAGCTGATGCAGCTGGCCACCATGTTCTTCATGGTCACGGCAGAAGGCAACCACAGCAAGGTGGTCAGCGCCGCCGAGCTGGCGCCGACCGACTACATCCTCAAGCCGTTCACGGCCGACCGCCTGCTCGAGCGCATCGGGCGCGCCCTCGACAAGCGCAATGCCTTCCTGCCGGTGTACAACCTGATGGAGGCCGGCGACCAGGAGGAGGCGATCGCCGCCTGCATCGAAGGCCAGCGCCTGCACGCGCGCTACGCGATCGACTTCCTGCGCCTGCGCGCCGAGCTGCACATGTTCCTGGGCCAGGCCGACCAGGCCGAGCCGATCTACCGCCACCTGGTCGACATCAAGGCGATCGCCTGGGCCCGGCTTGGCCTGGCCAAGACCCTGTTTGTGCGCAAGCAATTCACCGAGGCGCGCGACATCCTGGAAGACCTGGTCGACACCAACCGCAACTTCGTCGATGCCTACGACTGGCTGGCGCGCACCCACGCCGCGGTCGGCCAATTGCAGAAATCGCAGACGGTGCTGAGCGACGCGGTGGCGGTGTCGCCGCATGCCGTGCGGCGCCTGCGCACCCTGGCCGACACCGCCTTCGAGGCGGGCGACATCGACACCGCCGAAAAAGCCCTGCGCCAGGTGGTGAGCAAGGCCAAATATTCCGAATTCCGCGACCCCGAAGACCACGTCAAGCTGGTGCGGGCGCTGGTGCACAAGGGCGATCCCGTCGGGGCCGCCGCCGTGGTGCGCGACCTCGACCGCTCGATGGGCGGGCGCGCCAATACCCCGCTGTGCAGCGCGATCGCCTCGGCGCTGGTGCACGAGTACACCGGCAACGAGCAGCGCCTGGGCGAAGCGCTGGGCACGGCCCTGGCTTCAGCCAAGGATGCGCCCAATCTGTCGGCCGACCTCAAGCTCGAGCTGGCGCGCACCTGCATCGACAATGGCCGCGAAGAAGGCGCTTCCGAGATCGTGCGCGAGGTGATGAGCAATGCCTCGAGCGACGCCATGGTCACGCGCGCCATGGGCGTGCTGGAGCAGGCCGGCAAGGGCGAGCTGGCGCAGACGCTGGCGCAGCAGAGCCGCCAGCAGGTGGTCGACCTGGTCGCCGGCGGCGCCGCGCGCGCCAAGAACGGCGATTATGAGGGCGCGGTGCGGCTGATGCTGGAAGCGGCAACCAAGTTGCCGAGCAATCCGGCGGTGGCCTTCAATGCCGCGCTGGCGGTGCTGCGCTGCCTCGAGCACGAGGGCTGGGACAACCGCCTCGGCGCGCAGGTGCCGGGTCTGATCGGCAATGTGCGCAAGCTCGACCCGCTCAATCCCAAGCTGCCGGCGCTGGCGGCGCTGCACCAGCAGGTGCTGAAACAATACAAACAGGGCGCGCACGCGGCCGCGCCGCTGCGCAAGGCCGGCTGAGCGGATAGGGCGCCATGACCGACATTTCCCAGGACGGCGCCCCGCGCCGCGTGCGACCCGCCCTGATGCGCAAGCTCAGCGGCACCGAACGCATGTTCACCCTGGGCGGCGCCATCATGCACGTGATCGGCATGGGCTATAGCGACGACCTGGGCACGGCCGACCTCGCGTATTACGTGGTGTCCGACGTCGCACTGACCCAGCGCATCCTGCGCCTGTCCAACACGGTCCAGTACCGCACCTTGTCCGGCACGCCGGTGACGACGATCTCGCGCGCCATTTCCCTGCTCGGCTTCGACAATGTGCGCGCCGCCGCGCTGGCGATGCTGCTGGTCGATGCGCTCGACACCGCCGAGCACGGCGTGCGGGTGGAGCTCGAAGCCGCCCTGTGCGCCAGCCTGGTCGGCCGCGAGCTGGCCCGCCACAGCCCGATCCCCGGCGCCGAGGAAGCGGCGATCTGCGCGCTGTTCAAGAACCTGGGCCCGCTGCTGCTGGCCAGCCACGAGCCGGAGCGCTACCGCGAAATCGCCGCGATCGTGGCGGCCGGCAAGCACACCTCCAGCCAGGCTGCGCAACTGATCCTGGGCTGCAGCTTCGAGAACCTGTCAGAGGCGATCTTGCGCGAGTGGCAGATGCCGGGCTTGATCGTGCAGGCCCAGGCGGCGCTGCCGCCGGGCCCGCTCGAGACCGCGCCCGAGCGCGACGAATGGATGCGGCAGGTGGCCGCCTTCAGCCGCGACGTGGCGCGCCTGATGGGCCGCCACCACGATCCGGCGGCGGCGCCGGAAACCCAGGAGCTCATCACGCGCTATGGCCCGGCGCTGGGCGTCGACCATCCGGCCATGGTGGCGCTGTACGACGAGGTGCAGGAAGGCATGAACGGCATGCTGCAGAGCATGAACCTGGAGCGCGCGCCGAAGCACGATCCGAAGGCCGCCAGCAGCCTGCCGAACGTGCTGGCGCTGGCCACCCTGGACGCGGGCGAGGACGACGAAGGCGAGTTCCACCCCAGCGGCAAGCCGAAGAATGCGCGCGACCTGCTGCTGGCGGGCGTGCAGGACGTGACCCTGCTGGGCGGGTCCGGCGCCGGCGTCAATGACGTGATCACGGCCGTGCTCGAGACCCTGTATGGCGCGCTGGGCTTCCGCTTCGCCACCGTGTGCCTGCGCGATGTACGGACAAAACAGTTCCGCGCGCGGGTGTCGCTGGGCGAGGGCAGCGTCGACCTGCAGGACGGCTTCGTTTTCCCCTGCGCCTTTACTCGCGACCTGTTCCATCTCGCCCTGGAGAACGATGCCGACATGATGATCGCGGACGCCTTCAGCCCCAAGATCCGCGACCTGCTGCCGGCCTGGTACAAGACCCTGCTGCCGGACGCCGAGAGTTTCATCGTGCTGCCGCTCGTGGTCGGCAAGGCCCGCCTGGGCCTGATCTACGCCGACCGCATCTTCACCGCCCCCGAGGGCGTGGCGCCTGACGAAACGGCGCTGATCAAGGCGCTCAAGGCGCAAGTGCTGGCGGCCCTGGCGCCGGCGGGCGCGAACACCCCCCAGCCCTGATCTCCCCGTTTGCCCCAAGACCGTCGTTCCCGCCCTCGCCGGGCGCCTTGGCGGGAACCCAAGTCCGCCGCGCCCCGATAGCGCTTCTCTCCGCCGCAACAATACGCATCAAAACTTGGGTTCCCGCCTCCGCGGGAACGACGTGGTTTAACGGTGCGGAGGTGCAGGCAGAACAATTCCAAGTATGTTCATAAAGATTTTTTCGCACTTGGCAAAATCACCCTTGCAGCTTTACAGTCCGACCGTTACAATCACGCCCCGAAGCAACGCTGTCAGGCGAAGTGGAAAAAGTTTCTACCGCAGTCTGATTGACAGTACGTTGAGCTTGCTTCATACTCTGCGGTTCTTCGCGGTGGGGTGGCCGAGTGGTTAAAGGCAGCAGACTGTAAATCTGCCCTCTCTGAGTACGCTGGTTCGAATCCAGCCCCCACCACCAAAAAGAAGATCGTGAAGTCGGATAGAAGTTGTACCTCGCGGGTGTAGCTCAATGGTAGAGCAGAAGCCTTCCAAGCTTACGACGAGGGTTCGATTCCCTTCACCCGCTCCAGTTAGTGCGGTGGTTTCTACATCGCAAATATCAGCCCTTGTAGCTCAGTGGTAGAGCACTCCCTTGGTAAGGGAGAGGCCACGTGTTCAATCCACGTCAAGGGCACCAGAATTTCGTACGGCAGTCGCGTTGCACTCGTCCGTCAGGTGTGCCTGGTAATCCCCAAATATATCGTTAGATCTTAGGAGTCTGAAATGGCAAAAGGTAAATTCGAACGGACCAAGCCGCACGTCAACGTCGGCACCATCGGTCACGTTGACCACGGTAAAACCACCCTGACGGCTGCAATCGCTACCGTCCTGTCGAAGAAATTCGGCGGCGAAGCCAAGGCCTACGACCAGATCGACGCGGCACCAGAAGAAAAAGCACGCGGCATCACCATCAACACCGCACACGTCGAGTACGAGACCGAAAACCGTCACTACGCGCACGTTGACTGCCCAGGCCACGCCGACTACATCAAGAACATGATTACCGGTGCCGCGCAGATGGACGGCGCGATCCTGGTGTGCTCGGCCGCTGACGGCCCAATGCCACAGACCCGCGAGCACATCCTGCTGGCGCGTCAGGTTGGCGTTCCATACATCATCGTGTTCCTGAACAAGTGCGACCTGGTCGACGACGCAGAACTGCTGGAACTGGTCGAAATGGAAGTCCGCGAACTCCTGTCGAAATACGAGTTCCCAGGCGACGACCTGCCAATCATCAAGGGTTCGGCACGTATGGCGCTGGAAGGCCAGCCAGGCGAAATGGGTGAAGAATGCATCACCCGTCTGGCAGAAGCCCTGGACACCTACATCCCAACGCCAGAGCGCGCTGTTGACGGCGCCTTCCTGATGCCAGTCGAAGACGTGTTCTCGATCTCGGGTCGCGGCACCGTCGTGACCGGTCGTGTCGAGCGCGGTATCATCAAAGTCGGCGAAGAAATCGAAATCGTCGGTATCGTCGACACCGTCAAGACCACCTGCACCGGCGTGGAAATGTTCCGCAAGCTGCTGGACCAAGGTCAAGCTGGCGACAACGTCGGCCTGCTGCTGCGCGGTACCAAGCGTGAAGACGTGCAACGTGGTCAAGTTCTGGCAAAGCCAGGCTCGATCAAGCCGCACAGCAACTTCACCGGTGAGATCTACGTCCTGTCGAAAGACGAAGGCGGCCGTCACACCCCGTTCTTCAACAACTATCGTCCTCAGTTCTACTTCCGTACGACTGACGTGACCGGTTCGATCGAACTGCCAGCAGACAAAGAAATGGTCATGCCAGGCGATAACGTTTCGATCACCGTCAAGCTGATCGCTCCGATCGCGATGGAAGAAGGTCTGCGCTTCGCAATCCGCGAAGGTGGCCGTACCGTCGGCGCCGGCGTGGTTGCCAAGATCCTGGCCTAATACGCCAAGGTAGAGGGAGGCGGGCAGGGTTGCAAAGCCGGCCTGTTTCCCTCGAACAGCATTGCCAGTGAGCGCGCGCTTGCTGTATAATGCTGGATTCAGCAGTAAAGTCTTCGTAGGGGTGTAGCTCAATTGGCAGAGCGTCGGTCTCCAAAACCGAAGGTCGCGGGTTCGATTCCCTCCGCCCCTGCCACCGAATTCTGGTGCGCAGCACCGAAAGTAAAGAAGAATGTCTAATCAATCCGTGCAAACTGTCAGCACCTCGAATGACAAGTTCAAGGTCGCGCTGGCGGTGGTTGCAGCGATTGCAGGCGTCGTCGGGTTCTTTTACCTGACTGGCCAGAACAAACCAGCCTTGGTCGCCGCAGGCGCCCTCGTGGCTGGTTTAGTTTTTGCCGTCCTGCTTTTGTGGACTTCCACCACTGGCCGCGATTTCCTGAGCTTTGCCAAGGAGTCGGTGCGCGAGACCAAGAAGGTTGTCTGGCCTACCCGTCGCGAAGCCATGCAGATCACTGGCATCGTGTTCGCCTTCGTGGTCGTGATGGCGATTTTCCTGTGGGGCACGGATAAGCTTCTCGAGCTCCTGTTGTACGACTTTGTCCTGGGTTGGAAATAACATGAGCGATAACGTGCAAGAAAATGCACCAGTGCCGGGCGATGTCCCGGCCTCTGACGCTGGTGAACAGCCGGCTGCCGCTCCAGTGAGCGTCCCGGTCAGCAACAAGCGCTGGTACGTCGTCCATGTCTATTCGGGCATGGAAAAGAGCGTGATGCGCGCATTGACCGAGCGTGTCGAGCGCGCTGGCATGCAAGAACAGTTCGGCCAGATCCTGGTGCCGACCGAGGAAGTCGTCGAGATGCGCAACGGCACCAAAGCCGTTTCCGAGCGCCGCTTCTTCCCGGGCTACGTGCTGGTTGAGATGGAAATGACCGACGAAACCTGGCACCTGGTGAAGAACACCAGCAAGGTCACCGGTTTCATCGGCGGCAAATCGAACAAGCCGACCCCGATCCCAGCACGCGAGATCGACAAGATCATGCAGCAAGTGCAAGAGGGCGTCGAAAAACCTCGTCCGAAAGTGCTGTACGAAGTGGGCGAGCAGGTCCGGATCAAAGAGGGCCCGTTCACCGACTTCAACGGCAACGTCGAGGAAGTGAACTACGAAAAATCGAAGGTGCGTGTCTCAGTCACCATCTTCGGCCGCGCAACTCCGGTGGAACTGGAGTTCGGGCAAGTAGAGAAAGTATGAAGCATTGCGGGAAAGAGTTAAGCGGAGCCGCGCGCAGCGCGGTGGAGCGGTACTCTGTCCCCAACACTTTAACGTCATAACTGGAACGTCGCAGTAGTCAGGCGGAATCCGGTAAGAGGAGCCCCGCCGAGACGAGTAGTCGTGGTGGGGCGCTACTACTCAAGTCAAAGATAGGAGCCTTTCATGGCAAAGAAAATCATTGGCTTTATCAAGCTGCAAGTTCCAGCTGGTAAAGCAAACCCATCCCCACCGATCGGTCCAGCACTGGGTCAGCGCGGTCTGAACATCATGGAATTCTGCAAGGCGTTCAACGCCCAGACCCAGGGTGTCGAGCCAGGCATGCCAATCCCGGTCGTGATCACCGCGTTCGCCGACAAGTCCTTCACCTTCGTGATGAAGACCCCACCGGCAACCTACCTGATCAAGAAAGCCGCCGGCATCACCAAGGGTTCGCCAAAGCCGCACACCGACAAGGTTGCGTCGCTGACCCGCGCCCAGGCTGAAGAAATCGCAAAAACCAAGCAGCCGGACCTGACCGCCGCCGACATGGACGCAGCAGTGCGTATCATCGCTGGCTCGGCACGTTCGATGGGCATCACGGTGGAGGGTCTGTAATGGCTAAGCTGTCCAAGCGCGTTAAAGCAATCAAAGCAAAAGTTGACCGTAATAAGGTCTACGAATTCGACAACGCTGTGTCGATCGTCAAGGAATTCGCCACTGCCAAGTTCAACGAGTCGATCGACGTCGCCGTTCAACTGGGCGTGGACCCGAAGAAGTCGGACCAGGTGGTTCGCGGTTCGGTCGTGCTGCCAGCTGGCACCGGCAAGACCGTGCGCGTCGCTGTGTTCGCTTCGGGCGACAAGGCTGAAGCTGCTAAAGCAGCCGGCGCCGACGTGGTCGGTATGGAAGACCTGGCAGAGCGCGTGAAGGCCGGCGACATGCCGTTCGACATCGTCATCGCTTCGCCAGACACCATGCGTATCGTCGGTACCCTGGGTCAGATCCTGGGCCCACGTGGCCTGATGCCTAACCCGAAAGTCGGCACCGTGACCCCAGACGTCGCTACCGCCGTCAAGAACGCCAAAGCCGGTCAGGTCCAGTACCGTACCGACAAGTCGGGCATCATCCACGCGACCATCGGCCGCAAGTCGTTCAGCGACGCAGATCTGAAGAGCAACCTGGTTGCCCTGATCGACGCCCTGAACAAGGCCAAGCCAGCGACCTCGAAAGGCGTGTACCTGCGCAAGGTCGCCCTGTCGTCGACGATGGGTGCCGGCGTTCGCGTCGACCACGCTTCGATCTCGGCTGCTGCCTAAGAACGTCGTTCCCGCGAAGGCGGGAACCTAAGTTCGCAAGAATTAAGTCCTCGTACGCAATATCACGAGGCGCATCTTTGGGCTGTCGGAGCAACACACCGCTCCGGCAGGCAATCAAAGACCGTTGGGCCGAAAGCAGAGGTTGAGCTGACGGTTAATAAACCACCCAACGCAGATGGTGTACCCGAACAAGTTTTGTAGTCCAGCTGTGTGAGTTTATCCGCCCAGTTTTAAGACTTCTTAACTTCGGACGCCGTGTGTTCGAACCGATAAGGACATCTCGTCCCTATCATTTAAGGAGATTGACCGTGGGTCTTAATCTGAATGACAAAAAGGTCGTCGTCGAAGAAGTTTCCGCAAAAGTAGCAACTGCGCAAACCATCGTCGTGGCTGAGTACCGTGGCATCCAGGTTAGTCACTTGACCAAGCTCCGTGCAACCGCACGTGCCCAGGGCGTGTACCTGCGTGTTCTGAAGAACACGCTGGCTCGTCGCTCTGTCGAAGGCACGCAGTTTGCCTCGCTGGCTGATTCCATGACCGGTCCGCTGATCTACTCGATCTCGGACGACGCCGTTGCTGCAGCAAAAGTCATCAATGACTTCGCTAAAACCAACGACAAGCTGGTCATCAAAGCCGGTAACTACGCAGGTAAGCAGCTCGACGTAGCTGGTGTTACCGCGTTGGCAAGCATCCCATCCCGTGAAGTCCTCATCTCGCAGCTGTTGGGCGTCATGCTGGCTCCGGTGTCGGGCTTTGCACGTGGTCTGGCTGCACTGGCAGCGAAAAAAGGCGAAGGTTCTTCCGAGGCAGCTCCGGCAGCCGAAGAAACCGCTGCTGCTTAATTTAAGCACAGCCTTTTTTCTCAAGTACTAACTGAACTACACACAAATCAAAACTGGAGTTTCAAATGGCAATTAGCAAAGACGATATCCTGAACGCAGTGAGCGAAATGTCCGTCATGGACCTGAACGAACTGGTCAAGGCATTCGAAGAGAAGTTCGGCGTGTCGGCAGCTGCAATGGCAGCTCCTGCAGCCGGTGGCGCAGCCGCTGGTGCAGCAGTTGAAGAGCAGACCGAATTCAACGTCGTCCTGACCGAAGTCGGCGCGAACAAGGTCGGCGTCATCAAAGCCGTCCGTGAAATCACCGGTCTGGGCCTGAAAGAAGCCAAAGACGTGGTCGATGGCGCACCGAAGACCGTGAAAGAAGCCCTGCCGAAAGCTGACGCTGAAGCCGCTAAGAAGAAGCTGGAAGAAGCTGGCGCCAAGGCCGAGCTGAAGTAATACATATGCACCGGGCACTTGATACAAGTGCCCAGCGCGGGAGTCAAAGCTTGCAAAACCTTCCGGAAGGAAGGAATTGCTGCTTTGGCTCTTTTGTCGTCCCTGCGGCAAACGTCAGAATCTAGTGGCGACAGGGAACAGGCAGTACCGTTTCAGCAGCATCGTATCACAGCAGTTTGCTTGTCCTTTTCATCTGGCGCGAAAGAGTAAGAGGCTTCAGGACTTGTGTGTGGTAGTGGCGTTCGCCACTGGCAAATCCTGAATTCTTCATCCTTTCTGTCACTCACGGAGTGTCCATGCACTACTCATTTACTGAGAAGAAGCGTATTCGCAAGTCGTTCGCGAAACGCGCCAACGTTCACAACGTTCCTTACCTGCTGGCTACCCAGCTGGAATCCTACGAGAACTTCCTGCAGGCTGATGCAGCCCCGTCGGGACGCAAGGCCGAAGGCCTGCAATCGGCCTTCTCTTCGATTTTCCCTATCGTGTCGCACAATGGTTTTGCGCGCCTCGAGTTCCTGTCGTATGTGCTGGGCGACCCTGCGTTTGACGTGAAAGAGTGCCAGCAACGTGGCCTGACCTTCGCGTCGCCGCTGCGCGCGAAGGTGCGTCTGGTGATCCTGGACAAGGAATCGCCGACCAAGCCGGTCGTCAAGGAAATGAAGGAACAAGAAGTCTATATGGGCGAGCTGCCGCTGATGACCACGAACGGTTCGTTCGTGATCAACGGCACCGAGCGCGTCATCGTGTCGCAGCTGCACCGTTCGCCTGGCGTGTTCTTCGAACACGACCGCGGCAAGACCCACTCGTCGGGCAAGCTGCTGTTCTCGGCACGCATCATCCCTTACCGCGGCTCGTGGCTCGACTTCGAGTTCGACCCGAAAGACATCCTGTTCTTCCGCGTCGACCGTCGCCGCAAGATGCCGGTCACGATCCTGCTGAAGGCCATCGGCATGACGCCGGAGCAGATCCTGGCGAACTTCTTCGTCTTCGACAACTTCACCCTGCGCAACGATGGCGGCGAACTCGAGTTCGTTTCCGAGCGTCTGCGCGGCGAAGTCGCACGTTTCGACATCGTCGACAAGTCGGGCAAGACCATCGTCACCAAGGACAAGCGTATCAACGCCAAGCACGTCCGTGACATCGAAGCTGCCGGCATCAAGTCGATCTCGGTGCCAGAAGACTACCTGCTGGGCCGCGTGCTGGCCAAGAACATCGTCGACCAGGACACCGGTGAAATCATCGCCGTGGCCAACGACGAGCTGACCGAAGAACTGCTGGGCAAGCTGCGCGACGCCAGCGTGACCGACATCCAGACCCTGTATACCAACGATCTGGACCAGGGCGGCTACATCTCGCAAACCCTGCGCACCGACGACACCGCCGACCAGACCGCCGCACGCGTGGCGATCTATCGCATGATGCGTCCTGGCGAACCGCCAACCGAAGAATCGGTCGAAGCGCTGTTCAACGGCCTGTTCTACATGCCGGAACGCTACGACCTGTCGGCTGTCGGCCGCATGAAGTTCAACCGCCGTATCGGCCGTGACGAACTGACCGGCGACATGACCATGTCGAACGAAGACATCCTGGCCGTGATCAAGATCCTGGTCGAGCTGCGCAATGGCCGCGGCGAAGTCGACGATATCGATCACCTGGGTAACCGTCGCGTCCGTTGCGTCGGCGAACTGGCTGAGAACCAGTTCCGTGCCGGCCTGGTGCGCGTCGAGCGCGCCGTCAAGGAACGCCTCGGCCAGGCCGAAGCGGACAACCTGATGCCGCACGACCTGATCAACAGCAAGCCGATCTCGGCCGCGATCCGTGAATTCTTCGGTTCGTCGCAGCTGTCGCAGTTCATGGACCAGACCAACCCGCTGTCGGAAGTCACCCACAAGCGCCGCGTCTCGGCACTGGGACCTGGCGGTCTGACTCGCGAACGTGCCGGCTTCGAGGTGCGCGACGTGCACCCGACCCACTACGGCCGCGTGTGCCCGATCGAAACGCCTGAAGGCCCGAACATCGGCCTGATCAACTCGCTGGCACTGTACGCCCGCCTGAACGAATACGGCTTCCTGGAAACCCCGTACCGCAAGGTCGACGATTCGAAAGTCACCGACAAGATCGAATACCTGTCGGCGATCGAAGAAGGCCGCTACATCATCGCCCAGGCGAACGCGGCAATCAGCGACGCAGGCCAACTGGTCGACGAACTGGTCTCGGCGCGTGAAGCCGGCGAAACGATCCTGGTCTCGCCAGAGCGCATCCAGTACATGGACGTCGCCCCAGGCCAGATCGTGTCGGTCGCAGCATCGCTGATTCCGTTCCTGGAACACGATGACGCGAACCGTGCACTGATGGGCGCCAACATGCAGCGCCAGGCCGTGCCTTGCCTGCGTCCTGAAAAGGCCGTGGTCGGCACCGGTATCGAGCGCACCGTTGCGGTCGACTCGGGCACCACCGTGCAGGCACTGCGTGGCGGTGTGGTCGACTACATCGATGCAGGTCGTGTCGTGATTCGCGTCAACGATGAAGAAGCGACGGCTGGTGAAGTCGGCGTCGACATCTACAACCTGATCAAGTACACCCGTTCGAACCAGAACACCAACATCAACCAGCGTCCGATCGTGCAGGTTGGCGACCGCGTTGCCCGTGGCGACGTGATTGCCGACGGCGCATCGACCGACCTGGGCGAGCTGGCACTGGGCCAGAACATGCTGGTGGCGTTCATGCCGTGGAACGGCCTGAACTTCGAGGATTCGATCCTGATCTCGGAAAACGTCGTCAAGGACGACCGTTACACCTCGATCCACATCGAAGAGCTGTCGGTTGTCGCTCGCGACACCAAGCTGGGCGCGGAAGAAATCACCCGCGACATCTCGAATCTGGCAGAAAACCAGCTGGCGCGCCTGGATGAATCGGGCATCGTCTACATCGGCGCCGAAGTGCAAGCCGGCGACGTGCTGGTCGGTAAGGTCACGCCAAAAGGCGAGACCCAGCTGACTCCAGAAGAGAAGCTGCTGCGCGCGATCTTCGGCGAAAAAGCGTCGGACGTGAAAGACACCTCGCTGCGCGTGCCTTCGGGCATGGTCGGCACCGTGATCGACGTCCAGGTGTTCACCCGCGAAGGCATCCAGCGCGACAAGCGCGCTCAGCAGATCATCGACGATGAACTCAAGCGCTATCGCCTGGACCTGAACGACCAGATGCGTATTGTCGAGGGCGATGCCTTCGAGCGTCTGGAGCGTATGCTGATCGGCAAGATCGTCAACGGCGGTCCGAAGAAGCTGGCCAAGGGCGCGGCAATCACTGCGGAATACCTGGCAGACCTGGACAAGTTCCACTGGTTCGACATCCGTCCGGCCGAAGACGACACCGCGAACGCGCTGGAAGCGATCAAGGAATCGATCAACGAGAAGCGTCACCAGTTCGACCTGGCCTTCGAAGAGAAGCGCAAGAAGCTGACGCAAGGCGACGAGCTGCAGCCTGGCGTGCAAAAGATGGTCAAGGTCTACCTGGCCGTCAAGCGCCGCCTGCAGTCGGGCGACAAGATGGCCGGTCGTCACGGTAACAAGGGTGTGGTCTCGCGTATCGTGCCGGTGGAAGACATGCCGTTCATGGCGGACGGTCGTCCAGCCGACGTCGTGCTGAACCCGCTGGGCGTTCCGTCGCGTATGAACGTCGGTCAGATCCTGGAAACCCACCTCGGTTGGGCAGCCAAAGGTCTGGGCTGGCGCATCGGCGAAATGCTGCAGGCGCAAGCGAAGGCGGCAGATCTGCGTCCGTTCCTGGCCAAGATCTACAACGAAACCGGCCGCAAGGAAGACCTGGACAGCTTCAGCGATGAAGAAATCCTGACCCTGTCGGCGAACCTCAAGAACGGCGTGCCGTTCGCGACCCCGGTGTTCGATGGCGCCCACGAGGAAGACATCCGCCGCATGCTGGACCTGGCCTTCCCTGACGACATCGCTGCCCACCTGGGCATGACGCCGTCGAAGAACCAGGTCACCATGTTCGACGGCCGCACCGGCGAAGCGTTCGAGCGCAAGGTTACCGTCGGCTTCATGCACATGCTCAAGCTGCACCACCTGGTCGACGACAAGATGCACGCGCGTTCGACCGGTCCGTACTCGCTGGTGACGCAGCAGCCGCTGGGCGGTAAAGCCCAGTTCGGTGGCCAGCGCTTCGGTGAGATGGAGGTGTGGGCACTGGAAGCGTACGGCGCATCGTACGTGCTGCAGGAAATGCTGACTGTGAAGTCGGATGACGTGAACGGCCGTACCAAGGTGTACGAGAACCTGGTCAAGGGCGACCACGTGATCGACGCCGGCATGCCGGAATCGTTCAACGTGCTGGTCAAGGAAATCCGTTCGCTGGGTATCGACATCGATCTCGAGCGCAACTAAGCAGGGCCAGCATGGCCGCCAGCCTTCGGGCCCGGCCTGCTGCTCTTGAATTGTCGTTCCCGCGCAGGCGGGAACCTAAGCCCGGTGGTTTGCCGGCAAACTTGGATTCCCGCCTGCGCGGGAATGACCGTTTTAAGGGTTAGCGGACCGCGCAAGCACCGGCGAAAATCGGTGAGAAGCGGCGGCAGTAGTACTCAGTACAGAATCAATCACCTTTGGAGTGATACATGAAAGCACTGCTCGATCTATTCAAGCAAGTTCAGCAAAACGAAAGTTTCGACGCCATCAAGATTGGCCTGGCGTCGCCTGAAAAAATCCGTTCGTGGTCGTTCGGCGAAGTCAAGAAGCCGGAAACCATCAACTACCGTACGTTCAAGCCTGAGCGTGACGGCCTGTTCTGCGCCAAGATCTTTGGCCCGATCAAGGACTACGAATGCCTGTGCGGCAAGTACAAGCGCCTGAAGCACCGCGGTGTGATCTGCGAGAAGTGCGGCGTTGAAGTGACCCTGGCCAAGGTGCGTCGTGAGCGCATGGGCCACATCGAACTGGCGTCGCCAGTTGCGCACATCTGGTTCCTGAAATCGCTGCCGTCGCGTCTGGGCATGGTCCTGGACATGACCCTGCGGGACATCGAACGCGTGCTGTACTTCGAAGCATACGTGGTAACCGATCCTGGCATGACCCCGCTCAAGAAGAGCCAGATCATGTCGGAAGACGACTACGCCGCCAAGTACGAAGAGTACGGCGACGACTTCACCGCATTCATGGGCGCCGAAGGCATCCGTGAACTGCTGCGCTCGATCGACATCCACCGCGATGCCGAAGCCCTGCGCGTCGAGCTGAAAGAGTCGAAATCCGAAGCCAAGATCAAGAAATACGCCAAGCGCCTGAAAGTGCTCGAGGCGTTCCAGCGTTCGGGCATCAAGCCTGAGTGGATGATCATGGAAGTTCTGCCGGTCCTGCCGCCAGAGCTGCGTCCGCTCGTCCCTCTGGACGGTGGCCGTTTCGCCACGTCCGACCTGAACGACCTGTATCGCCGCGTCATCAACCGTAATAACCGCCTGAAGCGCCTGATGGAACTGCGCGCTCCGGAAATCATTACGCGTAACGAAAAGCGCATGCTGCAGGAAGCAGTGGACTCGCTGCTGGACAACGGCCGTCGCGGTAAAGCGATGACCGGCGCCAACAAGCGTCCGCTGAAGTCGCTGGCTGAAATGATCAAGGGTAAAGGCGGTCGTTTCCGTCAGAACTTGCTGGGTAAGCGCGTCGACTACTCGGGCCGTTCGGTCATCGTGGTGGGTCCACAGCTGAAACTGCACCAGTGCGGTCTGCCGAAGCTGATGGCCCTGGAACTGTTCAAACCGTTCATCTTCAACAAGCTGGAACTGATGGGTCTCGCGACCACCATCAAGGCGGCGAAGAAGCTGGTCGAAGTGCAAGAGCCAGTGGTCTGGGACATCCTGGAAGAAGTCATCAAAGAACACCCGATCATGCTGAACCGTGCGCCTACGCTGCACCGTCTCGGTATCCAGGCGTTCGAGCCAGTCCTGATCGAAGGTAAAGCAATCCAGCTGCACCCGCTGGTCTGCGCGGCGTTCAACGCCGACTTCGACGGTGACCAGATGGCAGTCCACGTCCCGCTGTCGATCGAAGCGCAGATGGAAGCACGTACGCTGATGCTGGCGTCGAACAACATCCTGTTCCCATCGAACGGCGAACCGTCGATCGTGCCGTCCCAGGATATCGTGCTGGGTCTGTACTACGCATCGCGCGAGGCGATCAACGCCAAGGGCGAGGGCATGATGTTCCCGGACGTGTCGGAAGTCATCCGCGCGTACGATAACAAGGAAGTCGAACTGGCGACCCGCATCACCGTGCGTATCGTGGAATTCCCACGCAACGCCGAAGGCGGCTTCGACCAGACCCTGACCCGCTACGAGACCACGGTCGGCCGTGCGATCCTGTCCGAGATCCTGCCGAAAGGCCTGCCATTCTCGGTGCTGAATCGTTCGCTGAAGAAGAAGGAAATCTCGAAGCTGATCAACACGTCGTTCCGCAAGTGCGGCCTGCGTGCGACCGTCGTCTTCGCCGACAAGCTGATGCAGTCGGGCTTCCGCCTGGCAACGCGCGCCGGTATCTCGATCGCTGTCGACGACATGCTGATCCCGGACGTCAAGAAGGGCATGATCGCGACCGCCGAAGCCGAAGTGAAACAGATCGAGCAGCAGTACAGCTCGGGTCTGGTCACCGCCGGCGAGCGTTACAACAAGGTCGTCGACATCTGGGGCAAGACCTCGGATGAAGTCGGCAAGGCGATGATGGACCAGCTGAAAATCGAGCCGGTCACCAAGCGCGACGGCACCGAAGGCACCCAGGAATCGTTCAACGCGATTTACATGATGGCCGACTCGGGCGCCCGTGGTTCGGCAGCCCAGATTCGCCAGCTGGCGGGTATGCGTGGTCTGATGGCGAAACCGGACGGTTCGATTATCGAAACGCCGATTACCGCGAACTTCCGCGAAGGCCTGAACGTTCTGCAGTACTTCATCTCGACCCACGGCGCTCGTAAAGGTCTGGCGGATACGGCACTGAAGACCGCGAACTCGGGTTACCTGACCCGTCGTCTGGTGGACGTGACGCAAGATCTGGTGGTGATCGAAGACGATTGCGGCACCAACAACGGCACGCACATGAAGGCGCTGGTCGAAGGTGGTGAAGTCATCGAAGCCCTGCGCGACCGTATCCTCGGCCGTGTGACCGGCACCGATGTCGTCAATCCTGAAACCCAGGAAACCCTGTACGAAGCCGGCACCCTGCTGGACGAAGACATGGTCGAAGAGATCGAACGCGTCGGCATCGACGAAGTCAAGGTCCGCACCCCGCTGAACTGCGACACGCGCTTCGGCCTGTGCGCCAAGTGCTACGGTCGCGATCTGGGCCGCGGTAGCCTGGTCAACAGCGGCGAAGCAGTCGGTGTGGTCGCTGCACAGTCGATCGGTGAGCCGGGTACCCAGCTGACCATGCGTACCTTCCACATCGGTGGTGCGGCATCGCGTGCAGCAGTGGCATCGTCGGTCGAAGCCAAGTCGAACGGTACGGTTCGCTTCACCGCGACCATGCGTTACGTCACCAACGGTAAAGGCGCGCAAATCGTCATTACCCGTTCGGGCGAAGTGCTGATCACCGACGACCACGGCCGTGAGCGCGAGCGTCACAAGGTGCCGTACGGCGCGACCCTGCTGGTCAAGGACGGCCAGACCGTCAAGGCTGGTATCGCCCTGGCAACCTGGGATCCGCTGACCCGTCCGATCATCACCGAGTACGCCGGTACCATCCGCTTCGAGAACGTGGAAGAGGGCGTCACCGTTGCTCGCCAGGTCGATGAAGTGACCGGTCTGTCGACCCTGGTCGCGATCGATCCGAAGCGTCGTGGTTCGGCCAGCAAGGTTGTGCGTCCGCAGGTCAAGCTGCTGAACGAAGAAGGCCAGGAAGTGAAGATCGCCGGCACCGAACACGCCGTGACGATCGGTTTCCAGGTCGGCGCGCTGATCATGGTCAAGGACGGTCAGCAAGCAACCGTTGGTGAAGTGCTGGCACGTATCCCGACCGAATCGCAGAAGACTCGCGACATTACCGGTGGTCTGCCGCGCGTTGCCGAACTGTTCGAAGCACGTTCGCCGAAAGACGCGGGCATGCTGGCTGAAGTGACCGGTACCGTGGCGTTCGGTAAAGAGACCAAGGGCAAGCAACGCCTTGAGATCACCGACATGGACGGCAACAAGCACGAGTTCCTGATCACCAAGGACAAGCAAGTGCTGGTCCACGACGGTCAAGTCGTGAACAAGGGCGAGATGATCGTGGACGGCCCGGCCGATCCGCAAGACATCCTGCGCCTCTTGGGTATCGAAGCGCTGGCTCGCTACATCGTGGACGAAGTGCAGGACGTGTACCGTCTGCAAGGCGTGAAGATCAACGACAAGCACATCGAGGTGATCGTTCGCCAGATGCTGCGTCGTGTTCAGATCACCGAAGCAGGCGACACCGACTACATCGTCGGCGAGCAGGTGGAACGTTCGGAACTGCTGGACGCGAACGACCGCGTGAACGCCGTCGGCAAGCTGCCGGCACAGTATGAAAACGTGCTGCTGGGTATTACCAAGGCATCGCTGTCGACCGATTCGTTCATCTCGGCCGCATCGTTCCAGGAAACCACCCGCGTGCTGACCGAAGCGGCGATTATGGGCAAGCGCGACGGTCTGCGCGGCCTGAAAGAGAACGTCATCGTCGGCCGCCTGATCCCTGGCGGTACCGGTCTGGCATTCCACCGCGCCCGCAAAGAGAAGGAAGTGTGGGAAGCGGAAGAGCGTCAGGCACTGCTGCAGCAAGAGAAAGCCAATATGGCTGCCGAGCTGCAAGCGATGGAAGACCAGCAAACTGCATCGGCTTCGGCTGAGCAGCATAACGACGGCGAGTGATCGCGTAAGTTGTTAGTGAAGACGGCACCCTGAGGGGTGCCGTTTTTTTTGTCCGATGAATTCGCGGCGTCGGTCACGATTACCTACGTCGATGCCAGAGATGGCCTGAGGCTGGTCCGCCTATGACAAGTGCGAATGCACCATAGGCGTGCAGGTAGTAGCTACTGCCTTGTGATTGTGAGACGCATTCTACAAAGCAGGCATCTGGTCGAAGCGCTCGAAGATATTCAGCAAATGCTTCCACCGATGCTCTTCCCGGTGACGAGATCGAAGCCGAAGTTGCAGACGTAGTCGCCATCCTTGCTGCGCGTGCACGAGAGATTCTCGTTATCTCTGGCGCGAAATCGCGTCCCACTTCCTTCGGTGCAAGCATCATGTTTGTCTGGCCCAATCGCATCGAAGATCTGCTGGGCCGCTTCTCCTTCAATAGAGAACGCAATCTTCTTGTCGTTCGCCTTGGGGGGAATGGGATCTCCAAGTCCGCCACCATACAGCCAGTACGAGACCGTTGCGGGCTTATATGGTCCGAGATTGTCGCTGGCGATAGCAACGGGCGGGGTCAACAGGATAAATAAAAGATGCAAGAGTAGAATGTTCATCGCCTGCCTCAAGCTAGCCCAACATGAAAATGGTCGTCGTGCCCACGGCTGGGCCGGACGCCAGTGATGGACGCGTCATTGAAAAGTATCCCTTGAACGTAAGGGTGGCGCAGGAATAGCCCAATCAAGACAGCGGTTGCTGCTTGATCATATTGCGGATCACCGATGCTGCATCCAACTTCACGACTGTCTTTTCGGATTGTGCGGACATCTACTTGAAGCCCATCTCGATGTGAACGATGAGGCTGGAATTCCTGGACGCGGTCAGGTCTGACATCCGGACACGACCTCAGCTGTATCCTGTGGTTCTTGTTGCGATCGCGAGTGGATGGAGATAAGTCAGGACGGTTTGCGCCTGTGCAAGAAATAGCCTCCGATGAGTCCAGAGACAACAAGTCCGCATGCCGCATACGCTTGCAGGTAGTAACCGTTGCCCTGTTCCAATCGCAGATACGGCCCAACGTCAGGCGAGTGTATTTCCAGGAATAGACCGGTAAACCAGATCGCCGCCGGCGCAAAGCAAATCGCGCCGAGCCATGGCCTGAAGCGAGCGGTGAAGAGGCATAGAAGCGCTGCGGCCAAACCCACCTGCCAAAAAAGGACAGCACTAGGCTCCTTATCGCTTACTTCAGCTTGTAGAACTGCGGGATAGAAAAGGCAGGCGAGCGCTAGTATTGCACGGTGAGAATGACATAGCATTCCGGAAGTCCTCCGAGCTCCTGCTTGAGGCGCTCAACAAACCTGTCGATATACTGGACTAGATCGATGCAGCCTGCACTGCCCGCCACGGCACCCCCATGGATGAAGAAGCCTCCTCGACCATGTGTCTGCGTATGCGGATATGGATGGATTGTAAGTCGAAAATTACCCCAAGCTCCTCGAGGTGAATGAAGAGCGCTCTTGATCCAGTTGTTTTCCCATAGTTGGGATGGCTGGATCCAGTATTGACCAGCAGGGATAGGGCCGTGGAAAGGAATGCGTTGCCGCTCTGTCGAGTAGTCGAAGTGTCCTCTCCCGTTCGGCTTTCCTGACGCTGCGGGGAAGACCAATGACGCTTTGGTTCCGAAGGCGTGTAGCGTTTTTCCATCAAATCTCAACGAAATGCTTGATTTTGCACACGCTGGCGAGCGCGGGAATCCTCTTTCCTCAGCATATCTTGCCATCATCCGCATCCTCGATAGATCGGCTTGAGCATGTGCTTGCCGCCAATGGATGATTGGTCATTCTGCGAAGGTCTAATTTATTCCTACTCAAGTTAACAGAAGATGCTCGCCAGTGAACGGCAACGTTCAATGGTGGGTGGAGGGCCAGAGCAGGTTCGATCCTTCAGGTTACGAAGCAGCCAGCATAACTGTATGTCCGACCGTCAGTCTTGGGCTAGCCCTAAGCGCACTCCGCATGAGATACCGGCGCAGCATAGATCTGCGAACCAGGTGACCAAGCAGTCGATAGCGCATGCCGTTATCGATCAAGCGAGGACGATAGAGACCGAACCGCGTCAACGCGTGATAGGCCAGCGTCGTCGCATGCCACTCCTTGTGGAAGTCGGCCACGGGTTCGTGCCAGATGTCGGTCTTGCTGAAACCTTCACTGCGGGCCAGATTGGTCAGCGCACGGTCAGTCCAGCGCGTGACATGATGCGGCGGCATATTGAGCGGAGAGTTCGGTGCGATCGCCAGGAAGCTGTCCTGGGCTGGCACGGCGATCAGCAGGGTGCCGCCGGGCTTGAGCGCTTGGACGCAGGCGTGGAAGAACTGCTTGGGATGCTCCACATGTTCCAGTACCTGGAACGCGCACACGACATCGTAGCGGCGACTTGCGGCAACATGCTCCTCGACCGGCTGTTTCCTGACGTCCAGCCCGGCAGCACGCGCCTTTTGTACGGCCTCGTCATTGAACTCGAGCCCGGTGTACCGGATCGATTGCGGCAACCAGCGCCGGAATGCTCCCTTTCCACAGCCGACTTCGAGGACCGAACTATCCTGATGAATCAGCTTCGCCGCATGGGCGTATTCCGGTTTGTCGTCCTGGTAGTACCAGTCCTGTGTCTGCAGCTGCTCGTAGAAGAAACCATCACCCACACAGGCTGGATCGAAAAAGCCCAGTTCGCAGTGGTTGCAGTGGCATAAGGTGACGCTGTCGCCATGAAGATAGGCACTGACGTCGATGCCTTTCTGGCGATAGCTGCGGATCAGGTCCTTCCGATCGACTGAGTCGACGGCCTTGGTATCATCGGCATGGCATGCTGGACAAATGCGCTCAGGCATAACGTCCTCTCATGGCGGAGTCCTGATCGGTCAAGTGGCGTTGCTGGTCAGCGTAGCAAGCGGTGGTTGTGCCAATCTGCCCCTCCTCAAACGTGCGCACTTGCATTCCAACGTGCGCCGTAGTCGATCGCATCCAATAATCGTTGCTCCACGTAACTCCTGTATCCCGGCAGCACTGGCTTAAGTTCGAACAGAACCTCTGTCGGCAGGCATACCCAAGTCAGCAGGACGCCCCAATGCATGGGATTGTTCTACACTGGGTTGGCTTTTTACTATCCCTGTAGTTCTTCGAAGGAGCAAACAATGAAAATGCGATGGATGAGCGCCGTACTGCTGAGCGCCGTATGCGCTACGGCCAGTGCCGCCGACAATACCGTGACTCTCAAGCTGGCCACCGACAAAGGCGATGGCGCCACCGTTGGCACCGTGACGCTCAACGAAACCAAGTTCGGCGTCGTGTTCACGCCCGACCTCAAGGACCTGACGCCCGGCCTGCACGGCTTCCACATCCACGCCAACGGCAGCTGCGCGCCGAACCAGGCTGACGGCAAGACCGTCCCGGCCGGCGCGGCGGGCGGCCACCTCGACCCTGCCAAGACGGGCAAACACGGCACCCCATGGGGCGACGGCCACCTGGGTGACCTGCCTGCGCTGACCGTCGACGCCAAGGGCGCCGCCACCAACCCGGTCCTGGCCCCACGCCTGAAGATGTCGGACATCAAAGGCAAGGCCCTGATGGTCCACGTCGGCGGCGACAACCACTCCGATCACCCGGCGCCGCTGGGTGGCGGAGGCGGCCGCATGGCTTGCGGCGTGATCCAGTAAGCTTCGACGCTCACTGAAAGCGGATGGCAGCGCAAGGCACGCCGTCCGCGATCAATCCACGCGCAACTGCCCGCGCAGCCACACCAGGCTCGACGCGGCGTAGTTCATCACCGAGATATGCCCATCGTCCGGCCGCTGCCACAGCTCGGCCGAACGGCAGTGACGCGCCAGCCATTCGCTGTGCGAGGCCGGCACCACGAGATCCTGCATCCCGTGCACGAACAGCGTCGGACAGGCGATGCGCGTGCAATCGAATCCCCACGGCGTCACATAGGCGATATCGTCGTCGATCAAGCCGTCCGGCCCCTTGGCCACCGCAGGTCCCACCACGCTGTCGAACCATGACCACGGCCCCGCCAGCGCGTCCCAGTCTTCAAGTGTGAACATCTCCCGGTCGAACGCGAGCCCGAGCGCCTCATGATATGCCTTGGCCGCGCGCCCCTGCGCCGCCGCACGCAGCGCTGCCACCCCGTATGCGCCCATGCCTTTGAACCAGTCGAGTCCCCGTGCATCGGGCGGCGCCAGGCCCGCAATGCTGACCGCGCCCACCACCCGCTCCGGCAGCAGGGCGGCGCAAGCCAGCGCATGCGGCCCGCCACCCGAATGCCCCATCACCGCGAAGCGCCGGATGCCCAGCCGGTCGGCGATGCGCTCGACGTCGAAGGCCGCCGAGGCGACGTCCCGCCCGCTGCGTTCCGACGAGCCGCCATAGGCCGGGCGGTCGTAGCCGATCCAGCGTATGTGCAGCTGCGCCGCGAGGGCGAACAGCGGCTCGGGCGGGCGACCGATGTTCGGCGTGCCGTGGTGCCAGAACACGGCCAGCTCCTGCTCGCCGGGTGGCGCCAGGTCGTAGAAGTGCAGCGTGCGCCCGTCGCCGAGCACCAGGTCTTCTTCCCGCATCGTTCGCCTCTCTCGTCAGTGGATCGAAAAATCGTTGGCCCAAACGCGTCGTTCCCGCGGAGGCGGGAACCTAAGTTTCTCGCGTTACGAAGACGCTGGCAAACTTGGGTTCCCGCCTTCGCGGGAACGACGTGGTGGTGCTGACTAAACTTGAGGCTTGGCGGGTGCGATTACTTCGCCGCGCGCGCTTTACCGAACGGATCGCCTTCCTTCCACGCCGGCATCTTCGGCGCGTCGGCCACTGCGCGGCCCAGGTTCAGCGTGTACTGCGCCTGCTGCACCATGCCCGACAGGTCCCAGCTCGGATCGTATTCATCCGACGCTTGATGGTACTTGTCGCGGTATGTCGCGGCCTTGGCGTTGTTGGCTTCGACGTCCTTCACCCAGCTGCGGCCCGCGCCCACCGAGAAGGCCGGCACGCCGGCCTTGGCGAAGCTGAAGTGGTCGCTGCGGAAGTAACCGCCGGCCAGGTCGGGCTTGGCTGGCGCAACGGTCAGGCCCATGGCCTGGGCGGTGGCGGCGGCCATCGCACCGAGTTCGGTGCGCTCGCTGCCCGGCACGCTGACGTCCTTTACCAGGCCCACCCAGTTCAGGCTGTCCAGGTTCAGGTTGGCGGCGGTCTTCGCGATCGGCCACAGCGGCTTGGCGACGTAGGCGGCGCTACCCAGCAGGCCTTGCTCTTCTGCGGCTACCCACAGGAACATCTGGCTGCGCTTGGCCGGGTGCTTGACGGCTTGCTCGGCCATCGCCAGCAGCGCGCCGGTGCCCGACGCGTTGTCGACGGCGCCGTTGAAGATGGTGTCGCCCTCGGTACCCTGCTTGCCCATGTGGTCCCAGTGCGCGCTGTAGATCACCACTTCGTCCTTGAGTTTCGGATCGGTGCCCGGCACCACGCCGGCCACGTTGAACTCTTCGAGCTTGCGTACTTCTGCGCGCGCGGTGCCTTTCAGGCGGGCCTTCAGGGTCACCGGCTTGAAGTTCTTGTCTTCGGCGGCGGCGCGCAGCTTATCGAGGTCCTGGCCGGCGGCGGCGAACACCTTGCGTGCGGTGTCATCGGTCATCCAGCCCTGCAGGCCGGTGCCCACTTTGCCTTCGGTGAGCTGGAAGCGCTCGGCGTTGGCCCAGCTGTTCTGCACCACGCTCCAGCCGTACGAGGCCGATTTGTCGGTGTGGATCAGGATGGCGCCGGCCGCACCCTGGCGCGCCGCTTCCTCGAATTTATAGGTCCAGCGGCCGTAGTAGGTCAGGCCTTCGCCGTTGAAGCGATTCGGTTCCGCTGCGGTCGGCAGTGGGTCGTTCACCATCATCACCAGCACCTTGCCCTTCAGGTTCATGCCCTTGAAGTCGTTCCAGCCGCCTTCTTCTGGCGCCACGGTGCCGTAGCCGACGAAGACCAGGTCGGCGTCCAGCTTGTGATCTGCCTTGCCGTCGCCCGGGCCCCAGACCCAGTCAGCGCCGAACTGCAGCGGCAGCGCCTTGCCGCCGGCGGTGATCGCGATGTCGCTCTTGGCCGGCAGCGAACGCACGCCGGCGATCTTGACCGCCTGGCGGAAGCTGTTGCCGTTGGCCGGTTTCAGGCCAGCGGCCTTCGCCTGCGCCTCGAGGTAGGCGACGGTCAGCTCGCCGCCGCGCTGGCCGGTGCCGCGGCCTTCCATGGCGTCGGCGGACAGGTGGGCCAGGTGCGCGCGCAGCGGCGCTTCCTGGACGGTTTGCGCATGGGCCGGATAGGCCAGCGCCAGGCTGCCGGCGAGCGCGGTAAGGACGAGGGAAGAGACGATCTTGTACATAAAATCCTGCGACTTGAGTTGATCGGGAAGGGCACGTTCGTGGCGTGCGCGGAACATTCTATGACAAGTTCTCAATAAAATCGCAGGATATCGGTCGACATCGTCATTCCCGATTGCTCCCGTAAATACGGGGCGCCTTCCTCGCGCGCAGGTAGAAGATGCTGCGGCAGGCCGGGCATGCGCTCCTGCACGGTGATCGCGAAAATCTCCTCGGGCGCGCTCTCGATCTCGAAGTGCAGCACGCGGTCTTCCATTCCGTACAGCGACAGCAGCCATGGCGCCTCCTTGGACGTCAACGGCACGCCGTCGAGCCGCGAGCGCAGCGCCTTGGCGCCCGACATGCGCAGCTCGATGTGCGGCGCGCGGTTTTTTGAACGCACCGTGAACGTGGCGCGCCGCACCTTGCCGACGGTGTTGCGCAGGGCGAAGCATTCGGGGAAGGCGACCGCATCGTCGCGCGGCGCTTCGGCATACCATTGGCGCGGGCTGTTCCAGCCGAAGACTTCGACGAAGATGGTCGGCTGGCGGCCGGGGAACAGCTGGCGGATCCAGTCGCCCTGTGCCTGCTCCGGCAGCAGCCAGTATGCGCGCCAGGTGTTCGCATCCTTGTAATAGACCAGGCGTTCGAGGCCATCGGATGCGGGCGGCGGCGCGGCGCGCGGCGCCGCCTGTCCCGGCAGGGCGAAACAGCTTGCGGCCAGCAGCGCCAGCATGGCCGCGACGGCCGGCGCGATGGACAGTACCAGCAACAGGCTGGCGAAGCACAGCATCGGCAACGCCATCAGCATCGGCGGCAGGTACATATGGTGCGGCGCGAGCAGAAGCCAGGCATCGCGCAGCGCCGGCGGCAACAATGCTGCGGCCGGCGCCAGCCCGGCCACCAGTATCAGCAGTCGCAAAGCGAAAGCCTGGCGCCCGCCCCAGCGCGACTGCAGGATGAGCAAGGCGGCCAGCGCCGCTGCCAGCGGCCAGGCCAGCACGTAGGCGGCGCCGGGCAGAAAGAAGACGACCAGCAGCAGCACCAGCGCAGGCCAGGCCAGCGCGCCGAGCACCATCGCCGCAGCGCCGACGCAGCGGCGCAGCAGATACAGCCCGGCGACGAAGACGCAGGCCGCGACCACCATCACCACCAGCGGCAGGCGGTGCTCGCCCGCAAGGCCGGCGGCGGCGATCTCTTCGCGCCAGGTCCAGCTGCCGACGCGCACCACGAGCAGCAGGAAGCAGACGCCAAACATGCCTTGCGCCGCCTCGGTCGCGCCGTCCGCGCCGAACAGGCGGCGCCAGGCGAAGCCCAGCATCAGGCAGGACAGGATCGTGGGTACCCAGGCGAGCCAGGCCGGGTGCTGCACCAAGCCCACGATGGGCAGCGAAAAATAGGCGGCCGCCGTCTGCGCCCCACGCGTCAGCGGCGTGTTGCCATAGGCTTGCGCCAGGCGCAGCATCGCATCGCCCAACTGCCGCGGGTTTCCCTCGCCGCCGGCGAACAGCAGCACCGGCGTATCGAGCGCCGCCAGCGGACCGACGTGCGGCGCGTCGTTCAGCATGCGCGCCAGGGTCGTCTCGAGCGAGGAGCCGCGCAGCTCGGGCGCGGCGCGCATCCAGCCGGCCAGCGCGGCGCCGCCCGCGCCGCTGGTTTCAAGCATGCGCAGCCCGGCATCGCCGGAAGGATCGAACTTGAGCGCCAGGCCGATGTTGGGGGCCAGCGGATGCTGTTCAACGAAGCCCTTGGCGCCCAGCGCGCCGACGTGGTGACCGTCGGCGAACAGCAGCACGACGTCGTTGGCGGGCGGCGCGGCGCGCAGCGAGCGCGCCGTTTCGAGCAGGGCTGCCATGGTGGTGGCGCCGCCCACCGCGTCGTGCACGGCGTTGCCGCTGTCGTAGTGCGCCGTGAGCAGCAGTGCCGGGCGGCGGCCCGCATCCGGCGCGCTGCCGGGAATCCTGGCGACGACGTTGTGGACGACGCCGACCGTGTTGTGGATGGCGCCAAAATAGTAGACGACCGACTTGCGCACCGTGGCGCGCTGCACCGCCGGCGCCAGCCCCATCGCCCGCAGTTCCGACAGCAGATAGGCGCGCGCCTGGGCATTGCCCTCGGTCGCGATCGAACGCGGAGTGGCCGCCAGCACCCGCATATGCTCCTGCACGCGGGCGTTCCAGCTGCCGGCCGCGGTCTCTATCTTCGGTTCGGGCGCGGGCGGCTGCGTCAAGGCCATCCAGCCCAGGATGGCCAGCACGGCCAGTCCCAGGCAGCCGGCAAGGGCGTGCATGAACCCGGTGAGACGTATCGCCGGTATCGGTGCGCTTTCTGCATCCATGTGTTCTCTCTCCATTGTTGTTGTGATCGAATGCGTGCCCGTGCCGGCGTCTATGCACCAGTCATAGGGGCGAAAAAAAGCCCGCCGGATGAAGATTGGCGGGCTCAAGAGGGGAAGACGGTCTTACTCGAGTGTCCAGACATAGGCGAGCTGTGCCCACCCGGATTCGGCTGTGCCGCCGTTCATCGCCGGCTGGAATTTGCACATGCTCAGGGCATGCACGGCGGCGCGATCGAGCTCACGCGAGCCGCTGGAAGACTGGATGCGGGAGTCCTGCACCCGGCCATCGGTCCCGACCAGCAGCGCCAAGGTCACGGTCCCGGTCTCGCCATTGCGCGCAGCGCGCACCGGATAATCGGGTTTGGCACAGCCGTTGGCGTCGGCCAGCACCGCGCTACGCATCTCGCCGCTGTTCGACGACGGCGTGGCGGCCGGCTGCGGCGGGGCTTCGGACTGGGTTTGCTGGGCCGGTTCGGGCGATGGCTCCGTGCTTGCCTCTATCGCCTGCTCGATCGGCGGCGCGGGCACCTCGACTTCCACGTCCGGCACCACGATATCGGGCGGTGCGGCCTTGGCGACGGGTTTCGGTGGTTCGGGTGGCGGGGCAGGCGGTGGCGCCTCCGGCTGGATCCACACCAGCTTGTCTTCCAGCATGGCGGGCAGCGAGAGCGACTTGGCGTTCATGGTGCTGATGACGCCCATCGCCACCAGTACGTGCAGGCCGGCCACCAGGGCGAACTTGCCGGCCTTGCCGGCACCTTGATTGATGTCAGAAAAATGCATGGCAACCTCCTTTATTCGTTCCGGCATCCCTCGGGATGGCCAGGTTTACTACCTTGGAAGAATGCATATCTACAGCTCGTTAGAATCAATATATGCTATGTCCTAGCAGAATGCAAATCCATACTCTAGTAAATTTGTTTCCAGTTGTGTGTGCGGCAACGTACCAAGCGATGCCAGCCGTAGGGTGGACGGCCCCACCGTCCACGCGTCCAGCAAAAGGAAGCGCCTCAAAAACGCCTGCCGCAGAGCACAAAAGTTCTCCGCCTTTCCATTCGCTTCCCCGCCCGTTGTATGAAATAATTCCCAACTGTGCCGTGGCTTTTCGCCCCGGCCTCGGCAGAAGCCAGACCCACGCCAGACACTGGCAAAGCACACCGGCCACGCGCCAGGAGAATCAAATTGGCAGAACAGAACAAACCCATCCGCGTCATGCTCGCGGATGATCACCCGATCGTCATGACCGGTTTCGCCATGTCGCTCGAAGCGGCCGGCATGCAGGTGGTGGGGCAGGCCAAGACTCCGAGCGAGGCGACCGCGCTGTACGCCGCCGAGCATCCCGACGTCGCGGTGCTCGACATGCGCTTCGGCACCGAGCTGACCGGCATGGACGCGGCCCAGGCCATCCTCAAGTCCGACCCGTCGGCCAAGATCGTTTTCCTGAGCCAGTTTGACCAGGACAGCCTGATCAAGGAAACCTATCGCCTCGGCGCCCATGCCTTCGTCACCAAGGATTGCGACCCGGCCGACCTGGCCACCGCGGTGCGCCACGCCCACGAGGGCAAGCTGTACTTCCTGCCGCACATCGCGTCGCGCCTGGCCAGCATGGCGGTGCGCGGCGAAGTCACGCCGCAGTCGCAGCTCGACGAGCGCGGACTGGAAATCTTCAAGCTGATGGCCGAGGGCATGACCAATGCCGAGATCGCGGAGCGCCTCGACCTGTCGACCAAGACCATCAGCAATATCAGCCAGTCGATCAAGGAAAAGCTGGGCGTGCACCGCCAGGCCAGCATCACGCTGCTGGCGGTCAAGCACGGCCTGATCGAGCCCTGACGCGATGGCCATCCTCCCGCGCCGCATGCCCCACCAGCGCAGGCGCGCGCCCGCGCTGGCGCCCTTGCTGGTCCTTGCCTTCATGCTGGCGCTGTCGGCCGGCAGCGTCCACGCCGCCCAGCAGGCGGAACGCGAACGCGAAGAAACGCAGGGCTACCGCTTCCAGATCCTGACCGGTGACGACAGCGCCGTCACCCATCGCATCGCCGACGACCTGTACAAGCGCCTGGTGCCCACCTTCGCGGCCTTTCGCACCGAGCTGGCGCAGAAGCGCCGCATGCTGTACGTGGCGATCGGCCCGACCGCGCTGCGCGACGCGCTGTCGCGCCGCTGCGATTGCGTGGTGATCTCGGCGTATACCTCAAGCCAGGTGTGGCGCACGCTTACCGCGCGCTTGCCCAAGCCGCGCCGCATGGCCATGACAGCGATCTATGCCGAGCCGGCGCCGAACGACCAGATGCGCCTGGCCGAGCTGCTGTACGGCCGCCCGGTGCGGGTCGGCGTGCTGCTCGGCCCCGACACCGCCTTCCTGAAGCCGGCGCTGACCGATGCGACCGAGATCCAGATGTATGCGCCGGGCGACGACCTGAATCACACGCTCAACAGCATGACGCGCGCCGAGACCCTGCTGGCGCTGCCCGACAGCGACATCTACAACGCCGAGAACGTGCGCAATATCCTGCTCTCGACCTACCGCCGCAAGCAGGGCGTGATCGGCTTCTCGGCCGACATGGTCAAGGTGGGCGCGCTCGCCACCACCTACTCCGAGATCGAGGAGATCAATGCCCAGGTGGCCGAGCTGGCCGCCGACTTCGTGCGCACCGGCGAACTCGATCCGCCGCAGTTCCCGCGCTACTTCCGCACCATCATCAACGAAGGGGTGGCCAGTTCGCTCGACCTGCGCGTGACCGACGGCGCCCGCAACTTCGCACGGCGCGCGCCGGCCCCGCAATGAACCTGCGTTTCTGGCGCGGCTGGGGTGTCGGACGGCGCATGGCAGTCATCACCATGCTGCCCGTGATCCTGCTGTTCACCTCCTTCGTCTGGTATTCCTGGTATGCGCACCGGGCCCAGGTGGCCGAGGAGCTGGCCGAGCGCGGACGCATCCTGGCGCGCGCGCTTGCCGAGACGTCCGAATACAACGTCATCTCGGGCAATCTGTCCGACCTGCGCCTGACCATCAACGGCCTGGTGCAGTCCGACCGCAGCATCTACAAGGTCGACGTGATCGACGGCAGCGGCCGCGCCGCGGTGCGCGTGGTGTCCGATTCGGCCAGCGACGCCCAGGCCCATTACTACGAGGCGCCGATCCGCAAGCAAGTCGTGTGGATCAACCTGTTCTCTGACAACGGCACGCCGCACGTGTCGGCATCGAGCGATTCGCGCCCGCCCACGCTCACCACCGAAGTCGTCGGCTGGGTGCGGGTGACGATGTCGCCGGCGAACATGATGGCCAAGCAGACCGACCGCTTCCAGATCGAGCTGTCGATGGCGGCGCTGGCGCTGGCCGCGAGCGGCATCCTGGCCTGGGTGCTGGCGCGCTCGCTGATCGTGCCGCTGCGCGAGGCGATCGGCACCCTGCGCCAGATCCGGGGCGGCAACTACCGCGTGCATCCACCGGTCACCACCGGCGGCGAGATCGGCGAGCTGCAGGCCTCGATCGGCGAGATGTCGCTGGCGCTGGACGAATCCAAGCGCGACCTCGAGAACAAGGTGGCCGAGCGCACGCGCGACCTGCTGGCCTCGCGCAACGAGGCGCTGCGCGCCGACGCCGACAAGCGCAAGCTGATCCAGAAGGTCAACGAGATCATCGAGGACGAGCGCAAGAGCATCGCGGTCGAGATCCACGATGAGCTCAATGCGTCGCTGATCGCGGCGCGCCTCGAGGCGCAGTCGATCGGCCTGCTGGCGGCCAAGGCGCCGCCCGGGCCCGAAGTCGACGAGATCCGGCGCAAGTCCGAAGCCATCACCAAGCTGGCGCTCGACCTGTACGCCAACGGCCGGCGCCTGGTGCGCCGCCTGCGTCCCGAGGTGCTCGACATGCTGGGCCTGCACGGCGCGGTGGAAGAGATGGTGCGCCACTACGACACCACCTCCGGCTGCCGCTTCGACCTGCACAGCGAGGGCGATTTCGCGCGCCTGTCGAACGAGCTGGCGATTTCCGCCTACCGCATCGTGCAGGAAGCCCTGTCCAACGTCATGAAGCACGCCGCCGCGCGCTCGGCCCACGTCAGCCTGCTGCTGGACGAAGGCAAGGGCATGCTGCGCATCCGCGTGGTCGACGACGGCGCCGGCTTCGACACCGCCAGTGCCTCGGAAGGCATCGGCATCATCGGCATGCGCGAGCGCGTCTATGCGCTGCAGGGCACGATCGAGGTGCGTTCCAGCCCGGGCGAAGGCACCGACGTCGCGATCGCGCTGCCGCTCAACCTGCCGGTCCATGCACCAAGCGTGCCGTCAACGATTTCCGAAGCATCAACCTCACAACGATAAGATCCATGTCCACTGAACTGCTGACGCCCTACGAGAAGGGCAACCTGAACCAGACCACCACCTGGGCCGAGTGCATCGCCTGGTACGAAGACCTCGCGCGCCGTTTCCCTTCCGTGCTGCGCTTCGAGAAGGTGGGCGTGTCGGATGCGGGCGTGCCGATCCACGCGGGCGTGGTCAGCAGCGACGGCGTGTTCGAACGCGAGGCGATCAAGCGCGCCGGCCGTCCGGTCTTCTTCAACAATAACGGCATTCACCCGGGCGAGCCGGAAGGCGTCGACGGCTGCATGGCGATCGTGCGCGACTTCTGCCTGCAGCCCGCCAAGCTCGCGGCGCTGGGCCGGACCGTGTTCCTGTTCGTCCCGCTCTATAACGTGGACGGCAGCTTCAACCGCGCCGACACCTCGCGCGTGAACCAGGACGGACCGGAGCAGTTCGGCTTCCGTGGCAACAGCCGCCACCTCGACCTGAACCGCGACTTCGTCAAGTGCGACACCCTGACCGCGCGCACGTTCAATCAGCTGTTCACGAGCTGGGATCCGGACGTGATGGTCGACACCCATACCTCCAACGGCGCCGACTACAGCTACACGATGACCCTGATCCACACCCAGGCCGACAAACTGGGCGGCGGCCTGGGCGATTTCCTGCGCGCCGAGATGCTGCCCGCGATGTACGCCGGCATGGATGCACGCGGCTGGCCGACCTGCCCCTATGTGAACCCGGTCAAGGACAGCCCGGACCACGGCATCGCCGAATTCCTCGAGACGGCGCGCTTCTCGACCGGCTACGCGGCGCTGCACCACACGATCGGCTTCATGCCCGAGACGCACATGCTCAAGCCGTTCAAGGACCGCTACGAGTCGATGGTGGCGCTGGTCGAAGTGGCGCTGGAGTTCACCGTCAAGAACGCCGACCGCATCCAGGCGCTGCGCCGCGCGGCGCGCGATCAAGGCCGCAAGCAAAGTGAATGGCCGGTGCGCTGGAAGATGGACGAAGCCAATCCGGCGAGCTTCCGTTTCAAGGGCTACGAGGCCAAGTACAAGAAGAGCGCCATCGGCGACTATACCCGCCTGTACTACGACCGCAGCAGCCCGTGGGAACGCGACATTGCCTATTACAACAGCTTCCCGGTCGACGTCGCGGTGCCGGCCCCGCAAGCCTATGTCGTGCCGCAGCAGTGGCGTGAGGCGATCGAGCGCCTGGAGTGGAATGGCGTGCGCATGGAGCGGGTCGAGGCGGATCGCGTGCAGGAAGTGACGTATTACCAGATCGGGTCGGTGACCTCGCGCCCGTCGGCCTATGAAGGCCATATGTTCCATGATGAGGTGGCGCTGGAGCGCCGTATCGGCCAGGTCCTGCTGCGCGCCGGCGACTACCTCGTGCCGCTGGACCAGGACCGGGCGCGCTATGCGGTCGAGACGCTCGAACCGCTGGCGCACGACAGCTTCTTCCGCTGGGGATTCTTCAACAGCGTGCTGGAGAAGAAAGAGCATTACTCGGATTATGTGTTCGAGGACGAGGCCGAGAAATTGCTGGCGGATGAGCCAGCGCTGGCGGCGAAGTTCGCCGAGTGGAAGGCTGCGAATCCTGGGCTGTTGACCAGCCAGGAGGCCGTGCTGGACTTCATCTATGCGAACTGCGCGCGGTATCGCGAGCCGGAGTGGAACCGCTATCCGGTGTTCATGATTGCGCGTTGATGAACCAAGCTTTCAACCGCGCCAGATGAACGTCGTCCCCGCCCTCGCCGGGCGCCTTGGCGGGGACCCAAGCCTGCTTGCGCAGCCACTTCGCTTGATAGGTAGGCGGCGCAAGCAAAACTTGGGTCCCCGCCTGCGCGGGGACGACGTTGGTTTAGTGAACTGGTGGCGTAATAGCGCTTACTTCGACGCCGCAATCCACCGATCGACCTTCGCCTCCAGCACCGCCAGCGGCAAGGTGCCTTCGTCCAGCACGACCTCGTGGAACTTCGGCAGGCTGAATTTATCGCCCAGCGCCGCTTGCGCACGCTGGCGCAGTTCCATGATCTTCAACGAACCGATCTTGTACGCCAGCGCCTGGCCCGGCATCACCATATAGCGCTCGATCTGGGCGCGCGCTTCCAGTTCCGAGTAGCCCAGCGTATCGCGGAAATACGCGATCGACTGGTCGCGGCTCCAGCCCTTGGTGTGCAGGCCGGTGTCGACCACCAGGCGCGCGGCGCGCAGCATCTCGTCGTTCAGGTGGCCGAAGTAATCCTCCGGCTGCTCGAACAGGCCCATCTCCTTGCCCAGGGTCTCGGCATACAGCGCCCAGCCTTCGGTGAAGGCGGTATTGCCGCCGAACTTGCGGAAGTTGGGCAGGCCAAGCTCCTGCAGCAGCGCGATGTGGAAGTGGTGGCCCGGCTGGCCTTCATGCAGGTACAGCGTGACCATGCCGGTGCGGCCGTACTTGGTCGGGTCGTTCACGACCGACCAGAACACGCCCGGACGCGAACCGTCGGCGGCCGGCGCCGAATAGTGGTCCGACGCGGTCTCGCGCGTCAGTTCCGGCTCCAGCCGCACTTCCAGCGGCGCCTTCGGCATCAGGGTGAACAGGGCCGGCAGCTTGGTGCGCACTTGCGTGTCCAGCTTCTGGAACACCTCGATCACCTGCTGGTCGGTGGTGAACGGTTTGTACTTCGGCTGCTCCGAGACCCACTTCGGCAGGCCGGCGGCCGGACCGGTATAGCCCATCTTGGGGCCGATCTTGCCGTATTCGCCCTGGATGCGCGCCACTTCCTTCAGGCCGATCGCGTGGATCTGCTCGGGCGTCATATCGGTGGTGGTCATTGCCGCCACGCGCGCCTTGTACCACTCGGCGCCGTTCGGCAGCGCGTTCCAGCCGGCGCTGGTGCGGGTTTTCGGCAGGTAGTCCTTCTCGACATAGCTGGCCAGGCGGTCCAGGGCCGGATTGAGCTTGCCGACCGTCTTGCGATAGGCATCCGTCAGGCTGCGCTTGTCGGCGACCGAGAAGCCTTCCGGCAGCTTCTTGATCGGGGTGTAGAAGATGCTGGCTTCCGCGCTCTTGGCCTGCAGCTGCTTGAGCTGCGGCAGCAACGACTCGATCGGCTGGCGCGGATGCACGACGCCGCGCTTGACGCCTTCGCGCATGTTCGCGATCGACTGGTCGATGTAGGCCACCATCTGTTCCAGGCGGTTCAGGTAGTTGCGGTAGTCCTTCGGCGTGGCGAACGGCTGCGCGCCTTCGCCGCCGGCGTAGTTCGCAATGAAGGCCGGCATATTGAACATCTGGTCCATCGGCAGCAGGTGTTCGGGGAAGGCGCCCAGGCGCAGTGCGTTGTCGAGTTCGAACTTGACGATGTCGTAGCTGGCCTGCTCGTGCGCATTCAGGCGCTCGCGCGGGATCGTGGCCAGGCGCTTCAGGTAGCCGCGGTACAGCGCGAATTGCGCATCGCGCTTCTTCGGCGCGATCGACAGGCCGAGCTGGTCGAAGAAGCGGCCGTCGCCGCTCTCGGTCGCCCACACCGGCTCGAAGCGGGCATAGGCTTCATAGTAGTCGTCCACCAGCTTGTTGATCGCCTTGCCGGCTTCGGTCGTGGCGACGCGGGTCTTGGCCGGTGCGGCGTCGGAGGCCGTGGCGGCCGCGCCTGCGGGCGCGCACGCGAGCAGCACGCTGGCCGCCAGCGCGCCGAGTTTGAAGATCTCTCTCATCCTGTTTTTCCTTGTGGTGGTCAGTAGCTGGCCAGCGGCGTCAACGCGCCGTTCTTGAAGGTGTACACGGTCACCGCCGTTTTCTTGAGGTTGCCCTTGGCATCGTAGCCGTAGGCGCCGACCACGCCCTGGTAGCTGATCGCGTGCATCGCGGCGCCGACCTGCTTGGCATCGACCGACTTCGCCTGGCCGATTGCCTGGGCGATGAATTTGGTCTGGTCGTAGAACGATGGCGCGTAGACATCCGGATCGCGGCCGAAGCGCTTCTTGTAGCTGGCCAGGAAGGCCGGGCCGCCCGGCTGCTGGGCGACGATGGCGCCGGCCTGCGCGCAGCGCACGTTCTCGCCCACCGCGGCGCCGCCCAGTCTGGCCATCTCGGGGCTGCACAGGGTGTCGCCGCCCAGCAGCGGCACGTTCAGGCCCAGTTGCTTCATCTGGCGTACCATCGGCGCGCCTTGCGGGGCGTAGCCGCCGAAGAAGATCGCGTCCACCTTTTTCGCGCGCAGCGAGGTCAGGATGGCGGCGAAGTCGCTCGCCTTGTCGTTGGTGAATTCGTGGCCCGCGACCTTGATGCCGGCTTGCTGCGCCTGGCGCTTGAATTCCATCGCGATGCCCTGGCCGAAGGCGGTGCGATCGTCGATCACGCCGACATTCTTGACCTTGAGCTCCTTGGCGGCATAGCCGGCAACCGACGCGCCTACCTGCGTGTCGCTGGCCACGATGCGGAACACCGTCGGGTAGCCGGCGGCCGTGATCTTGGGATTGGTGCCGACGGTCGACATCAGGATGCCGTTGTCGTTGTAGACGCGCGAGGCCGGAATCGCCACGCCCGAGTTGTACGGGCCGAGCACGTACTTGACGCCGGCGTCGGCGAATTTCTGGGCCACGGTCACGCCCTGTTTCGGGTCGCCCGCATCGTCTTCGGACTGCAGCACGAAGCGCAGCACATTGCCGCCCACCTGGATCTTCTGCGCGTTGAGTTCTTCGATGGCGAGGCGCACGCCGTTCTCATTGTCCTTGCCGGCGAAGGCGTTGGAACCCGACAGCGGGCCGCTCACGCCGATCTTCACGATTTGTTCCGCGGCGGTTGCCTGAGCGGCGAACAACGCCGCCAGCGCCAGCGGCGCCATCTTTATTTTCGATCGCATTCCCTTGGTCTCCGTTGATGTCAACGGCCGCCATCATCGCACGATCGCACGCCGCGCGAAAGCGCCAGGCGTCGGCGTAAAGACGCTCAGGCCGGCACGCCGTGCGAGATCAGTTCGAGCGGCAGGGCGGTGGTCGACTTGATCTGTTCCATCGAGAAGGCGGACGACACGCCGGTCAGGCGCGCGGTCTTGATCAGCTTTTTGTAGAAGCGATCGTAGCCGGCGATATCGGTGGTGACGACCTTGAGCAGATAGTCGACGTCGCCGCTCATGCGGTGGAACTCCAGCACTTCGGGCAGGGCGATCACGGCGGCGGCGAAGCGCGCCAGCCATTTTTCGTCGTGCTCGGTGGTCTTGATGCTGACGAAAACGGTGACCGGCAAGCCGACTTTCTGGCGATTGACGATGCTGACGCGGCTTTCGATATAGCCGTCTTCCTCGAGGCGCTTGACGCGTTTCCAGCAGGGCGTGCTGGAAAGGCCGACCTTTTCGCTCAGGCCCGAGATGGAGAGGGTTGCATCCGCCTGCAAGGCGGCGAGAATCGCACAATCAAACTTGTCGAGTGAGTTCATATTCCGTAAAGCTTGTTTATAAGAATAATTATTCTATTAACAGCCCGCAAATCGAGAAATTTGGGACGTTTTGATCGGCGTAACTCCGTACCATATTACTGGACAATAACGTGTTGTGCGACACCTTTTTTTATGTCTTTGGCAGCTAATCAATGATCACCGAAATCTATCTCGACGCCAACGCGACTTCGCCGGTGCTGCCTGCCGCCGCCACTGCAGCCATGGCCGCGCTGCAGGAGTGTTTCGGTAATCCGAGCAGCAGCCATGCGAGCGGCTTGCGCGCACGCGCGCTGCGCGAGGGCGCGCGCGCCTGCGCACGGCGGGTGCTGGGCGCCCCGAGCGGACGGCTGATGTTCAACAGCGGCGCCACCGAGGGCATCCAGACCGCGGTGCTGTCGGTGCTGTGCGCGGTGCGCGAACGGCGCGCGCGCGGCGAGGCCTGCGGCGACGTGGTACTGGTCGGCGCCACCGAACACAAGGCGGTGTCCGAAAGCCTGGCGCACTGGAACCGGTTGCTGGGAACGGGCCTCGAACTGCGCGTGCTGCCGGTCGACGGCGACGGCCGCCACCGCCTGGACGTGCTGCGCGCGCTGGCGCCTCGCCTCGCCTTTGTCTGCACCATGGCTGCCAACAACGAGACCGGTGTCGTGTCCGACCTGGACGGCATCGCGGCGGTGCTGAACGAGACGGCCAGTCCGGCGCTGTGGATGGTCGACTGCGTGCAGGCGCTCGGCAAGCTGCCGCTGGACCTGGGCGCGAGCCGCATCGACTACGCGCCGTTCTCGGGCCACAAGCTGCATGCGCCGAAGGGCATCGGCATGCTGTACGTGCGCGAAGGCGCGCCGTTTACGCCGCTGATCTGCGGCGGCGGCCAGGAAGACAATCAACGCTCGGGCACCGAGAACATGGCCGGTATCGCGGCGCTGGGCGCGGTGCTCGAAGCACTGGAGCGCGGCGATACCTTTCTTGGCCATCAGGCGCTGCAGGCCTGCCGCGTGCGCCTGGCGGACGCCTTGACCCTTGCCTTCCCCGGCATCGTGTTCAACGCGCCGCCGGCATATGCTCTGCCGACCACGCTCAATTTCTCGATTCCCGGCGTCGCCAGCGCCGAGCTGCTCGACCTGTTCGATGCCGCCGGCATGCGCGTCAGCGCCGGTTCGGCCTGCGCCGCGTCGAAGGCCGCGCCGAGCTATGTGCTCGACGCGATGGGCTTGCCGGCCTGGCGCAGCGCGTCGGCGGTGCGCCTGTCGATCGGGCCGCTGCTGGACGCCGCCGCGCTGGAGCAGGCGTGCGAGCGCATCGCGCGCTGCGGGGCGGCGCTGGCAATGCCGGCAGCATCGTCAGCACCGGCGGCTCCGCCCGAGGCAGCGCAGCTGGATGCCGTGCTGGACGCCGGCATGGAGCTCGACGCCATCGCGGCCCGTGGCTGGCTGGCGGCCCATCCCGACGCCATCGTGGTCGACGTGCGCGACGTGCGCGAGCACAGCGTCGCCGGCCAGGTGGAACTGCACGGCCGCATGGCGCTCAACGTGCCGCTGGCGAGCGTGGCCGAACACGCCGCCGCCTGGCTGGGCGCCGATGTTCGCCCATTGCTGTTCGTGTGCCGCAGCGGCGCACGCAGCGCCCGCGCCGCGCGCACCCTGCGTGCGCTGGGCCATCCGCGTGCCTGCTCGCTGGCCGGTGGTTTCGCGCTCGCCGTGTAAGCCTTCCCGGCAGGCGGTGTGTGTACGCCAGCGCACGGTCACTTTCCGGTCCTTTCCCTAGCATGGAGTCAGCCGTGCGCGCCCAGCATTGTTTGTCTGGTTCCTTGCCCTGATTAGCATCAGGCTGTCCCGTCCTCCGGCGGTCCGCCGCGCACGCCTCCATCCCGAGGTCCCCGTTGAAAGTTGAGAACGACAAGATGCCCTCCGGGCAGCATGCGCCACATGGCGCCGGCGCCACCGCCCCAGTGGCGCTGCTGGCCGCGAATGCGGAGGCCATCGTTCGTTCATGCGATACGCTCGACCGCGCAATGCGCGCCGGGCTCGAACTGCCTCCCGCCGGCGCACGCCTGCTCGACGGCTACCACCTGCTCGATACCCAGCTGCGGCTGGCGCGCGCGCAAGCGCGGCAGGTCGCCACCCAGGAGGGCGCCGCGCGTGTCTGGGGGCTCGTGACCGATATGGTGGCGCGCGCCGACGGCGTCGTCGACACCGAAGAACTGGCGCGCGTCCTGGCCGCCAGCCAGCAAGACACGCTGCTCCGGGTCGCCGAACTCGATGCGCTGCCCGCGCTGTTGCGTCTCGCGCTGATCGACCGGCTGGCCGCCCTGGCGGCGCGTGCCGCGCATGCCTGCGCCGGCCGCGAACGCGCCGCTGCCTGGGCCGGGCGCTTCCTCGACACCGCCGAGGCCCGCCCGGGCGACCTGGTGCTGCTGTTCGCCGACATGGCGCGCAGCCAGGACGCGGACAACGGCGCTTTCATCGCCGAACTGGCGCGCCGCCTGCAAGGCCGCGGCGCGCCGCTGGCGCAGGTACTGGACTGGATCGACGCGCGCCTGGCGGATGGACAGGGCAGCATCGCCGGCTTGATGCAGGACGAGCGCAGCGACGGAGCGCAGGACGCCATCGTGGCGGGCAATGCCCTGGCCAGCCTGCGCGCGCTGGGCGGCGTCGACTGGCGCGCCTTCGCCGAGGGACTGGGCGTGGTCGATGCGCTGCTGCGCGACGATCCGGACGGCAGTTATGCGCGCATGGACGGCGCCACGCGCGACCGCTACCGCCACACGGTCGCGCGCCTGGCGGACTCCCTCGGCGTGAGCGAGGCCGCGGTGGCGCAAGAGGCGATTGCGCTGGCCGGCGTCCATCGCGCGCCGGGCGAGGGCGGGCTCGATACGCGCATCCGCCACGTGGGCCACTACCTGGCCGGCCCTGGCCTGGCGACGCTCGAGGCCAGGCTGCGCGGACGGCGTGGATGGGCGCCGCGTGCTCGCGCCACGCTGCAGGACGCGTCCCCCGGCATGCATACGGGCGCCACGGCGGCGCTGGCCCTGCTGTTCACGGGCGCGGGCCTGGTCCATGCCTGGCAGGGCGGGGCCGGGCCGCTGCTGCTGGTCCTGATGGGCATCCTGGCGCTGCCGGTGGCCGGCGCCCTGGCGCGCGCCCTGATGGGCATGGCAGGGAGCTGGCTGGCCCGGCCCGCGGTCACGCCGCGCATCGACGTATCGGCCGGCATCCCCGAGGATGCGCGCACGCTGGTGGCCGTGTCGGCGCAGCCGGCCGATGCCGCGCAGCTCGCGGCGCTGTGCCAGGACCTCGAAGTGCGCTACCTGGGCAACCGCGATCCGCGCCTGCGTTTCTGCCTCTTGCTCGACCTGCCCGACTCGCCGGAAGCAACGATGCCTGTCGACGCCGCCCTGCTGGCCCAGGCGGGCGGTGCGATCGAGGCGCTCAACCGCAAGTACAGTACGCTGGGTGACGAAGAGGACGGCCCCTTCATGCTGCTGGCGCGTGCGCGCGCCTGGAGCGAAGACCAGCAGGCCTGGATCGGCCGCGAACGGCGGCGCGGCCAGCTGGCCGACCTGAATGCGTGGCTGTGCGGCGTGCGCGAACGCTTCACGCTCGCGGCCGGGAATCTCGGCGCCGCGGCCGAGATGCGCTATGTGATCGCGCTCGATGCCGATACCGGCCTGCCGCGCGACGCCGCGCGCAGCCTGGTGGCGGCGATGGCGCACCCGCTGCACCGGCCGTTGCAGGACGAAGCGGGCCGGGTGCTGGAAGGCCATGCCATGCTGCTGCCACGGCGCGGAACCGCCTTGCCGCGCCTGGGCGCCATGCGCTACCAGCGCCTGAGGCCTGACGGTGGCGGTGGCTGGGCCGCGATCTATGACGTCGATGCCTGGCGCCGCGCGATGGGTCTCGAGCTGCGCGACGAGGGCCGGGCGCAGCCCGGCGCGATCGAAGAGGACCGCCTGCGCGCCGCGCGCGTGGACGATCTGCGGCTGGATGCCGCGCATCCCGGCAGTTATGGCGAACACGTGTTGCGCCGCCATCGCGCCTTGCGCGCCGCCTGGCAGGAAGCGCGCCGCCTGGGCCGGGGCGCCGATTGCCTGCGCGCTGCGCGCGTGCGCCGGCGCCTGTTCGATGCATTGGCCGGGAGCCTGGCCGCGCCGGCGTCGATCGCGCTGCTCGTGCTGTCCTGGAGCCTGCTGGCCGCGCCCGTGTTCTGGACCGCGGCCATCCTGGCGCCGCTGTGGTTGCCGGCGCTGCTCGACATGCTGGCCACGCTGACCGGCCGCGCGCCGGATGCGCCGCTGCGCCAGCACCTGGACGCCTGGGCGCGCGGCGCGCGCACGACCCTGGTGCGCGCCGCGCTGGCGCTGGCCTTCCTGCCGCACCGGGCCTGGCTCGACGCCGACGCGGTCGTGCGCGGCCTGTGGCGGCGCGACGTGAGCCGCCGCAAGCTGCTCGAGCTGCGTCCGCCGGCACTGGCGCGCGCCAGCAGCGCGATGGAGAACAACTGGCGCACGATGTGGTTCGCGCCGCTGCTGGCGGTCGGCGTCGCGGTGCTGCTGACCTTCGCCAACCCGTACGCCCTGTTCGCGACCGCGCCGCTGCTGCTGGTGTGGTTCCTGTCGCCGGTGCTGGCGTGGTGGGTCAGCCAGCCGTCGCGGCGCGGCATGCGCCTGGCGAAGGGGCAGACCCTGTTCCTGCGCACGGTGGCGCGTCGCAGCTGGGCCTTCTTCGAACAGCACGGCGTGGGCCGGCACGGCCTGGCGCCGGAAGCCGTATTCGACCATTCCGAACCTACCGTCGACGAGCGGGTGTCGCCCGCCAGCATGGGCGCGGCCCTGCTGGCGACGCTGAGCGCGCGCGACTTCGGTTATCTGCCGCTGGGAAGCCTGCTCGCACGCAGCGAGCAGGCGCTGGCGTCGATGGCCTTGCTGGAACGCTGGCATGGCCACCCCTTCGAATGGTATGACGGCGTCACGCTCGCTTCCCTCGAACCGGCCCATGTCGATACCGCGTCCAGCGGCGGCCTGGCGCTGGCGCTGCGCACTTTCGCCGCCGGCCTCGATGAATTGCCGGACCGGCCGATCTTCGACGCCGCCGAGCTGGATGGCATCCGCACCACGCTGTACGTGGTGCGCGAGCACGCGCCGCCGGGCCTGCTGCCGGCGCTGGACGCGTTGGATGAATCCCTGGCGCCGGGTTGCCTTCGCGCCACCGATACCTTGCCGGGCCTGGCCGACTGCCTTCGCATGGTCGCGGCCAGGACGGCCGAGCTGGACGCCGGCTTGCCTGACGACGCCGCCCCCGCGCTGCGCGCCTGGACGGCGCGCCTGGCGCGGCAGTGCGCGGCGCAGCTGGACGACCTGCATGCGCTCACGCCCTGGACCCGCGCGGTGCAGGAATACGTGCTCGATGCCGGCCTGACCCGCATCCCGACCTTGCGCGAGCTGGCCGCGTTCGAAGCGCAAGGCGGCAACGCGGGCCTGGCCCAGCTGGTCGCACAGGGGCGCGACTGCGCGCGCGAACGCATGGAGACCGTCGCGCGCCTGGCCGCGCAGGCGCGGGAAGCGGCGCGCATGGATTTCGGCGCGCTGGTCGATCCGTCCACCGGCCTGCTGGCCACGGGCTGTCACGTGCGCGAGGGGGGCAACGGGCGCCTGGACGGCGACAGCTGCGACCTGCTGGCGTCCGAGGCGCGCATGGCCAGCTTCGCCGCCGTCGCCCAGGACCAGCTGCCGCAGCAGCACTGGTGGTCGCTCGGCCGTCCCTTGCGCATGACGGGGGGCGGCGCGCTGCTGCTGTCGCGTACGGGCGCGCTGGCGGACTATCTGGCGCCGCACCTCGTGATGCCTTTGTTCCGCGACACCCTGCTGGATGACGCCGGCCGGACCGTGGCGCGCCTGCAGGCGGCCCACGCCAAGGGCCGGGGGCTGCTGTGGGGTTATACGGAATCGGGCTGCAACGCGGTCGATGCGACGGCGCGCTATCGCGTCGGGCGCTTCGGACTGGACGCCGCGGCCCTGCAGCGGCGCGCGGGCGACGACCTGGTCGCCGCACCCCATGGCGCCGCGCTGGCACTCAGCGTGGCCCCGGCGCTGGCGGCGGCCAATCTGCGCCGCATGGCGGAGCAAGGCCTGCTGGGCGAGACCGGCTTTCATGAGGCGCTCGACTATGCTCCGGCGCGCCTGCCGCAAGGCGAACGCCAGGCGGTGGTGCGGGCCCAGCTCGCGCGCCACCAGGCCACGACCCTGCTGGCGCTGGCGCGCCACCTGCAGGGTGAACCGATGCAGCGCCGCTTCATGCGCGATCCCGAACTGCGCGCCGCGCTCGGCCTGCTGCTAGAGGCGGCGCCGGCGGCCGGCGCCGAGCCGCCCCTGCGCTATGAGGCCGGTGTGGCGCCCGATGGCGTCGCGGCGACCCGCCCCTATTCGCGCGTGCTCGCGCCGGATGCTTCGCCGCTGCCGGAAGTCCAGCTGCTGTCGAATGGCCGCTACCACCTGGTCGTCGACAGCGCGGGTGCCGGCGCCAGCCGTTGGGAGGGAGTTGGGTTGACGCGCGCCGATGCCGGCGAGACCGGCCTGGCCCTTCACGTGCGCGATACGGCCTCCGGCGCCACCTGGGCCAACGTCCTGCTGCCCGGCGCGCCGGCGCCCGACGAGGCCGAGGCGGTGCTGGCCGAAGGGCGGGCCAGCCTGCGCCGCGTGGACCACGGCATCGAGATGCGCACCGATGCGGTGGTGGCCCCTGGCGACGACGTCGAGCTGCGCCGCATCCGCATCGTCAATCGCGCGCCCGAAACACGCACCCTGGAACTGACCGGCTGCGTGGCCCTTGCCGGGCCTCCGCTGGAAGAGGGCGGTCGCAGCGGCATCCGGATCGAATTCGACGGCGCCGCCGGCAGCCTGCTGTGCCTGACGGCGGCAAGCGCGCCCGTGCTCGTGCACCGCATGACGGTGCGTGATGCGGTGCGCGAGAGGGCGGGGCAGCCGAGCGTGGAAACGAATCGCGCGCGCTTCATCGGGCGCGGCCATGACCTGTACCGGCCGCAGGCGGTGATGGAGGGAGGCGTGCTGCCCGGCCTGGACCCGGAGCCCGACGAAGCATTGCTGGCGCTGCGGCGCAGCGTGACCCTGGCGCCGCAGCAGGAGATCACGGTCGACCTGATGCTGGGCGCCGCCTCCAGCCGTGCGCTGGCGCGCGAGCTGGCGGCGCGCTATGGCGTCGCTCACGAGGTGGACCACGCGATCGAGGCCGCCTGGACCCTGGCCCAGGCCGAGCTGCGCCGCGCCGAGATCGGCGAAGCCGACGCCCAGCTGATCAACCGCCTGGCCGGCTGCCTGCTGCAGCCCGCGCTGGCGCTGCGCGCCGATCCCCCCGTCATCGCCCGCAACCTGCGCGGGCGGGCCGACTTGCCGGCGTATGGCATCACGGGCGACCTGCCACTGCTGTTGCTGCAACTGGGCGAGGGAGCGGACACCGGTCTTGCGCGCCAGCTGCTGCAAGCCCACGGTTATTGGCGCGGCCACGGCCTGGCGGTCGATCTGCTGGTCTTGTGCGACAGCCGCGCGACGCGCGAAGCCCTGATGCACCTGGCGGTGCCGCTGGTCGATCCGTCCAGCTTCGACCAGCCCGGCGGACTGCACCTGCACCTGAAGGAAGACGTGCCGCACGAAGACCGCATCCTGTTGCGCGCCGCCGCCAGCGTGCTGCTCTCGGGCGCGCGCGGCGACCTGGCCGACCAGCTACGCCGCGCCGAGCGCGCGGCGGGCGCCGTGGCGCCGCCATTCGTCGCTACTACGCCAGCGCAGGCCTGGACCGCGGAACCCTTGAACCAGGCCGCGCCGGAGCTGATGTTCGACAACGGTGTCGGCGGCTTCACGCCGGACGGCCGCGAATACGTGGTGCGCAGCGGTCCGGGGATCGCCGCGCCCGCCGCGCCGTGGATCAACCTGCTGGCCAACGAGGCCTTCGGCAGCATCGTCTCGGAGCGCGGCCATGCCGTCAGCTGGAGCGGCGAACGCGCCACGCGCCTGACGGCGGGGGACGAAGACGCAGTCGCGCCTCAGGGCGGCGAAGCCTTTTACCTGCGCGACGAGGACAGCGGCGCCGTCTGGTCGCCAACACCGTGGCCGGCGCCGTCGCCAGAGGCGTACACGACGCGCCACGGCATCGGCTACAGCGTGTTCGAGCACCGTGCCCACGGCATTCATTCCGCGCTGCGCTGCTTCGTTGCCCAGGATGCGCCGCTCAAGTACAGCGTGCTGCGCCTGCGTAATGACAGCGATGCGCCGCGCCGTCTGAGCGCGACGGGGTATGTGGAATGGCTGCTCGACGACCGCGAAGCGCCGCCCGGCCTGCAGGTGGTGACCGGACGCGATCTCGCCAGCGGCGCGCTGTTGGCGCGCAATGCCTTCGGCGCGGGCTTCCACGACAAGGTCGCGTTCTTCCACGTCGACGCCGAGCAGGTCACCGTAACTTGCGACCGCCAGGAGTTCATCGGCCGCCTGGGTTCCATCGCGCGGCCGGCGTCGCTGGGAGGTGCCGCTCTGTCGGACGCCGCCGGCGCGGGCTTCGACCCGTGCGCGGCGCTGCAGGTCGGCGTCACCCTGGAACCGGGGGCCGAGTGCGAACTGGTCTTCGTGTTGGGCGTGGCCGGCCCCGGCAGCCTGGACGCCAGCGCGGTCGTGCAGCGTCATGGCACGGCGCAAGCCGCCGCGGCCGCATGGCAGCGCCTGCGCGACTGGTGGGAGCACACGCTCGGCGCCGTCGCCGTGCACACGCCCGATCCCGGGTTCGACCTGCGCCTGAATGGCTGGCTGCCCTGTCAGGCGATCGGCGCGATGATGGGCGAGCGCGATCCGGCGCTGCGCCTGCAGTCGGCCCTGGCCTTTGCCCACGCCCGCCCCGAACTGCTGCGCGAGGCCTTGCTGCGCGCCGCGCCTGCGTTCACGACGGGTGCCCATGTCGAGGATTTCCTGTGGCTGCCTTACGCGTTGACGCACTATCTGACGGTGACGGAAGACCATGCGCTGCTGGCCGTACCCCTGTCGGAGCGTGACGATCTGTATCAGCACTGCGTGCACGGCCTGCGCGGTTGCCTGCGTTTCGGGCCGCGCGGCCTGCCGCCGGCAGCGGGGCGCCTGCACGAGGAGGGCGTGGCCGGCCGCGTCGAGAGCGTGCGCCTGGGCTTCTTCATGGCGACCGTGCTGCAGCGCTTTGCCGAGGTGGCAGACCGGCGCGGCGACTTCGGCTTCGCCACCACCTGCCGCGGCGCGGCGCTGGCGCTGCGCGCGCAGTGCGAAGAACACGGTTGGGATGGCGACTGGTACCGCTGGACCTGGCTGGACAGCAGCACTGCCCTCGGCTCCATCGCCAATGCCGCCTGCCGCGTCGAGCTGTCGACCCAGTGCTGGGCGCTGGAGGCCGGCGCAGGGCAGGCGCCGCAGGCGCTGCGCGCGGCGGTGCAACGCTTGCGCAGCGATGGCGCCGTGCCGCGCTGCGATCCGCCGGTGGATGGCGAATGGAGCGAGCGGGTAAGCGCGAGCCCCGGCCAGGAGCACCGCGCCACCGCCTGGGCCGCGGCCGGATTCGCACGGCTGGGCGATGCCGGCCGCGCATGGCAGCTGGCGCGCATGCTCGACCCGCAGGCGCATGGCGACGGGCCTCCCTACCTGATGAGCGGCGGCCTGCGCACGATCGCGCCGCATGCCGGCCGCGCCATCGGCGGCTTTGCTACTCCGGCGGCGGCGTGGACCTGCTTGTTGATGGTCGAAGCGCTGCTGGGCCTGGAACGCCATGGCGATGCGCTGCATATGAGACCGCGCCTGGCGCCGGGCTGGGATGGTTTCAGCCTGCGCTACCGTCATCGCGGCGCGTTCTACGAGATCACGGTGCGCGCCACGGAGGGCGCCGAAGAAATGCTGCTGGACGGCCAACCCTGCCCCGATTGGACCATCGCGCTGCGCGACGACCGGCGTGACCACAAGATAGAAATGCGGGTTGCGCGCACCCCTGGCGCCCCCGAGGTATAGGAGCTCAGTCGTCGTTGCTGCTCTCGCGCACCACCAGCTGGACCGCGAGCGTCTGCTCCAGGCTGGCGCTGTCCGCCTTCTCCAGCAGCGAGTCGATGCCCATCCGTCCCAGCAAGTCCTTGTCGATCTGGACGCTGGTCAGCGGCGGGATCGCGCTGGAGGCGGCGCTGATGTCGTCGAAGCCGACGATCGCGATGTCGTGCGGGATCTTCAGGCCGCGCTCCAGGCAGTGGCGCATGGCGGCCAGCGCCGTGCTGTCGTTGTAGCAGAACAGCGCATCCGGCCGCGGCTGGCGCGCCAGCAGGGCGTCGACCGCCTGGCGCACGTTATCGAGGCTGTTGCCGATGCTGGGCAGCTGGACCTCGAGGTCGGGATCGCCCAGCATGCGCGCCTCGAACAAGGCCTTGCGAAAGCCGCGGTAGCGCTCCAGGATGCTGTGGTGGGCCAGCGGGCCGGTGAGCATGGCGATGCGGCGCCGGCCCTGCCGGATCAGGTGGCGCGTGGCCAGATAGCCGCCCAGGGCGTGGTCGGGATTGACCGAGCGGTAGCCGGGCAGGCGCATGTCGAGCAGCACCATTGGTTTGCCGGTGTCGCGCAGCGCCGCCACCAGTTCCGGTTCGAAGAAGCCGGCGCACAGCAGGGCGTCGGGCTGGTGCAGGCGCACCAGGTCGAGCACCGGCTCGGCCGGGCCCACCACCACGAACGAGAGCGCGATGCCGCGCTTGCGGCAGGCGTCCTCGGCGCCGTGCAGCACCGGCAGGTAGAAGGGGCTGGCCGACTGCGTGTTGTGCTGGCGGTGCAACAAGAAGGCGATGCGGCGCACGTCGCCATCGCGCAGCTTGGCGAAGTCGTAGCCCATCTCGCGCGCCACGGCGCAGATGCGTTCGCGCGTCTTGTCGGTCAGGCCATCCTGGTTCTTCAGCGCGCGCGAGACCGTGCCGATCGAGTAGCCCGTGGCGTGGGCGATGTCGCGGATCGTGACGGCCATGGCGCGCTTTCCTTCGTCAATACTGGGTTTGCGTGTAGGGGCGGGCGTTCTGCTCCTTGCCCCAGTCCTTGTTCGGCGTGGCCTGCATGGTGAACACCAGTTCGCCGCCGGCCATGATGTCCTCGTGGCGGATGAAGGTGCGGTTCAGGGGCTTGCCGTTCAGGGTCACGCGGCCGACGTAGCCGTTGTCGCTCGAGAGGTTGTCGGCGCGCACCGTGAAGCGCTTCCCGTTCGGCAGGTTCAGGGTCGCCTTGTCCAGGAAGGGGCGGCCGATCACGTACTCGTTGCTGGCCGGGGCCACCGGATAGAAGCCGAGCGCGGTGAAGGCGAACCAGGCCGACATCTGGCCCAGGTCGTCGTTGCCCGACAGGCCGTCCGGCTTGTCGCTGTACTGGGTGGCCATGATGTTGGCCAGGCGTTCCTGGGTGCGCCATGGCGCGCCGGCGTAGTTGTACAGGTAGGCCACGTGGTGCGAGGGTTCGTTGCCGTGGGCGTAGTGGCCGATCAGGCCCGAGATGTCTTCCATGTGGGCGTACACGGTCTCGTCGACCTTGGCGTCGAAGACCTGGTCGATCTTCTCCACCAGCTTGGTGTCGCCGCCCAGGAAGGAGATCAGGCCGGCGTTATCGTGCGGCATATACCAGGAATACTGCCAGGCGCTGCCCTCGGTGTAATCGCTGCCGAAGTTCGACTGCTCCGGATTGAACGGGGTGCGGAATTCGCCGGTGGACTTGCGGGCGCGAATAAAACCGGTCTCCTTGTCGAACACGTTGCGGTAGTTCTGGGCGCGCTTGTAATAGCGGGCCGCGATGTCCTTCTTGCCCATCTTCTCGGCCATGCGCGCGATGGTCCAGTCGTCGAAGGCGTATTCGACGGTCTTGGATGCCGCTTCCTTCTCGAGGTCGATCGGCACGTAGCCCAGCTTCATATAGTGTTCCAGGCCGCCGTAGGGACCGTATTCGGCGCTGGCCGTCATCGCGGCCAGGGCCTTGTCGGCGTCGAAGCCGCGGATGCCCTTCATGTAGGCGTCGGCGATCACCGGCACCGCGTGGTAGCCGATCATGCACCAGGTTTCCAGGCCGTGGAACTGCCATACCGGCAGGATGCCGTAGGGGCTGTGCTGCTGCGAGGCGATCAGCGAGTTCACGAAGTCGGCATTGCGCTGCTCGGGCGCGACGATGGTGAGCAGCGGGTGCAGCGCGCGGTAGGTGTCCCACAGCGAGAAGGTCGAGTGGAAGCGGAAGTTCTTCGCCTTGTGCACCTGGTTGTCCGGGCCGCGGTAGCTGCCGTCGATGTCCATGAACAGCGACGGCGCAAGCATGGTGTGGTACAGGGCGGTGTAGAACTTGGTGCGCATCGGGCCTTCGGCCTCGACCTTCACCGCGCCCAGCGCGTCGTTCCAGGCCTTGCCGGCGCGCTCGCGCTCCTGGTCGAAGTCCCAGCCCGGCATCTCGGCCAGGTTGGCGATCGCATTGTCTTCGCTCACCGCCGACAGGGCGACCTTGACCAGCAGCGTGCCGTCCTGCGGCACGCCGAAGTTGAAGTCGGCCATCAGCTGCTTGCCTTCGACGAGCGCCTTGTCCCCAGGCGTTTTACCCGGCGGGGCGAAGCCGCGGTAGGGGATCGCCTCTTCGCGGTTCAGGAGCTGGCGGGTGTCGATCGGGCGCGAGAACTGGATCGCGAAGTGCACCTGGCGGCCGGGCGCCCAGCCGCGCGTCTCGCGCATGCCGGTGATGGTGGTGCTGTTGCGAACGCGCAGGCGCGCCCACAGGTTCTTCTCGTCGTAGTTGTAGATGCTGGTGCGTAGGTCGAGCAGCACCTTGGCCGGCTCGCCGGCCTTGAATTTATAACGGTGCAGGCCCACCCGCTCGCTGGCGGTCAGCTCGACGTCGACTTCATGGTCCTTCAGGCGCACGGCATAGTAGCCCGGTTCGGCCTTTTCCTGGTCGTGCGAGAAGCGCGAACGGTAGCCCGAGAACGGACGCTCCGGATAGCCCGGCTCCAGCTTGGTCTCGCCGCTGTAGGGCATCAGCAGCACGTCGCCCAGGTCGGAGTGGCCGCTGCCCGAGAAGTGGGTGTGCGAGAAGCCGAGGATCGAGCTGTCGGTGTAGTTGTAGCCCGAGGCCCAGGGATAGCTCTGCCTGAAGTGGCGATGCTGGGTGTCGGGGCTAAGCTGCACCATGCCGAAGGGGCGGCTGGCGCCGGGGAAGGTGTGGCCATCGCCGCCGGTGCCGATGAAGACGTCCACGGCTTCGGCCGGGCTGCCCGGCGGGGCGGCCAGGGCGGGAGTTGCACTAAACAGGAATGCCGCACTGGCGGCGATCGAGAGTTGTCCGAAAGTGAGTCTGGCCGTCATGAGGTCTCCACGCGTGGCGGCAGCGATGGGCGCCGCCTGTTTTTTTGCACTATACCCAAATGCAACTTATATGTGGAGACTGGTTTCCGGGCAATCCTTACCGTCTTTCAGCCCATCTGTTTAGCCGGTTTACTAAACATTTTGCGCGCGACGCTTGGCCACCGCCTCGATTTCGACCAGGGTGTCGGGCGACGCCAGCGAGGCCACGCCGATGCCGGTCAGGGCCGGGCGCGGCAGGCCGAGGTGCTGCACCAGGATCGGCGCCACGGTCTCGAGGTGCTCGCCGATCTCGCCGCGCACGTAGACGCGCAGCTGCAGGATCTGCTCGACCGAGGACCCGGCCGCCTCCAGCACCGCGATCAGGTTGCGCGCCGCGCCTTCGGTCTGCTCGGCCAGGGTGGTGTGCCTGACCTTGTACTCGCGGTCCCAGTCGACCTGGCCCGACACGAACACCAGGCTGGTGTCATGGTCGATGGTTGCGTGGGACAGGCCATGCGGGGCGCCGTCGTACAGTGCAGGCGGATTGATGCGTTCGATGCTCATGCGGGGACCTTTGCCGTTGATGGGAAGGGCGTCAGCTTAGGCAAGCAGACGGGCCGTGGCAATCAAGCCTCGCTTGTAGCCGATACAAGGCGGGCCTTGACCCGCTCGAGCAGCCAGGCAATGAAGGGATCGTTCTGCACATTCGAATGGTGGGCGGCCACCACCTGGTAGCCCGGCGGGTACTTCAGCAGCGCGATCTCGAATACGCCCTCGCAGGGCAGCAGGCGCGATGGCATGAAGGCGACGAGATTCGATCCCTTCAGGTATTCCAGCGCCATGAAGAAGGACGGCGCCGACGCCACCACCCGCCGCTGCAATCCCTGGCGCGCGAACCAGCCGTCGGCCGATCCCGTGAAACTGGCCATGCCCGGGTTGGTGACGATGAAGTCGTGCTCCACCAACTGCTCGAGCGGCATGGCGCCGCCGCCGGCCAGTGCGCGGTTGCCGGTGACGCAGCGGTACTGCTCGATGAACAGCGGCTGCGTGACGAGGCCGGGCGCGACATAACCGTCCACCGTGAAAATCAGGTCGATGTCGCCCTGGTGCAGCTTGCGGGTGAGGGCGCTGACCTCGATGTCGACCACCGCCACCTTCACCTTCGGCGCCTCGCGCCGCAGCACGCGCACCAGGTCGGCCACGATCAACTTCTGGGTGTAGTCGGTGCCCGAGATGATCAGCGTGCGTTCGGCGTGTTCGGGGCGGACCTCGAAGGGCAGGGGAATCCCGTTCAACTGGGCCAGCACCTGGCCGATGTGCGGCGCGATCAGTTTCGCATAGGGCGTCGGCGCCATGCCCTGGCCGGTGCGCACGAACAGCGGGTCGCCCAGGATGGTGCGGATCTTCTTCAGCTGCAGGCTGACTGCCTGCTGCGAGACGTCCAGGTGCTCGGCCGCCGCCGAGATGGTGTCGAAGCGGTTCAAGGCGTCGAGCGTGCGCAGGTGGGTGATTTCGAGCTTGTCGATCATGAGGCAGTCAACATAAACGGCTATTCCGCGCGGTGCAAGTTGTCATGATTGAAATTCATCAAATTAAATGGACGAAATGACAATTTTCTCGGGAGACTGGTCAATATGAATGAGGCATGAAATTGCAAAAATTGCATCATGAAAACCTCATTCCTGCCCCCACTTCTGGCCCTGTCGCTGTGCTGCAGCCTGGCGCAAGCCGCCCCCGCAGAACACCAGGAATTCGAAGCCACCCTGCTCGCGCCGTTTCAGGCCGGCGCGGCCCAGGGGCGGACCTTCACCCTGCACTTCGCCTATCCCGGCCTGGCGCGCGCGGACACCGTCGACTGGCGGGTGGAACTGATGCGCCCCGACGGCCGCGTCGCCCTGCGCTGGCGCGGCGCGGCGCCGTTCACGGGCGATGAAATGACGGTCGCCGTGCCCTGGTCCGGCCGCCTGGGATTGTCTCCGGCGCCGAGCGGCATCTACCGGGTCCGGCTGCGCGCGACCGTGCGCGGCGACGGACATGAAGAAATAGAACAGGACTGGGAGATCGCGGTCGGCGCGCCGCTGCTGCCTGCCATGCCGGCCTTCTCGCCGCTGCCGCGCGCCTTCGAGCCGGCGGCCGTCGCCGCGCCCGGCGCGCTGCCCTACACGGTCTATCTGGGCAACCTGCACAGCCAGACCAACCACAGCGACGGCGGCGCCGACATCGCCGAATGCAAGGGCTCGCAATCGCCCCTGAAGGCGCCGCACGGCCCGGATGATGCCTTCGCCTATGCGCGCGGCCGCGGCCTCGACATCCTGGTCGCCTCGGAACACAACCACATGTACGACGGCTCCGAAGGCAGCGCGCCGGACGCCGACCCCGCCGCCGCCAGGGCCCTGTACCGCGCCGGCCTGGAAAGCGCCGCCGGCTTCTCCAAAAAACACCCGGATTTCCTCGCGGTGTACGGCCTGGAATGGGGCGTCATCAACAACGGCGGCCATATCAACATCTTCAACAGCGACGAGCTGCTGGGCTGGGAGACCAATGCGAAGGGCGAGCTGATGGCCGACACGCGCACGCCGCGCGGCGACTACGCGGCCCTGTACACGCTGATGCGCGAGCGTGGCTGGGTAGGGCAGTTCAACCATCCGGCGCACTCGGGCCAGTTCCAGGTCGATGGCGTGCCGCTGGCCTACACCGAGGACGGCGGCGAGGCGATGGCCTTGTGCGAGGTGATGAACAGCACCGCGTTCTCGACCAACGTCAGCGAGACCGAGACCCGCCGCAGCAATTTCGAAGGCGCCTGCAACCGTTTGCTGGAAGCGGGCTATCGCCTGGCCTTCAGCACCAACCAGGACAACCACTGCGCCAACTGGGGGGCATCCTTCACCAACCGCACCGGCGTGCTGCTGCCGTCGAACACGGTCCTGAGCCGTGCCAGCTTCGTCGAGGCGCTCAAGGCGCGCCGCGTGTTCGCAACGATGGACAAGGATTCGCAACTGGTCCTGACCGCGAACGGCCGCCTGATGGGCGAGCGCTTCACCAATCGCGGGCCGCTCGCGCTGGTGGCGAACTTTGCGAATTCGACAGGCAAAAAGGCAGCTTCGGTCGCGATCATGGAAGGCGTCCCTGGCCGCAAGGGCACGGTCACGCAGATGTCGGACCAGGCCGAAACCACCTTCACCCCGATCCCGGGGGCGCACTTCTATTATGCGAAAGTGACCCAGGACGATGGCAACGTGCTGTGGTCGGCGCCGGTGTGGATCACGCAGGAAGACTAAAACCCCAGGCCTTCGCCCATCCCCAGCAGGGTCGCGATGCCGAGCACCGCGAAGATCAGCGCGGCGATGCCGTGCACGAGCTTGAGCGGCACGCGGTTCGCGATGCGTTCGCCGAAGTACACGGCCGGCACGTTGGCCAGCATCATGCCGAAGGTAGTGCCAGCGACGATGGCGGCCATCGATTCATAGCGTGCGGCCAGCGCCACGGTGGCGACCTGCGTCTTGTCGCCCATCTCGGCCACGAAGAAGGCGATCAGGGTGGTCAGGAACACGCCGTACTTCGCCAGCTGCGCTTCTTCGGCGTCGATCTCGTCCGGCGTCAATACCCATGCGGCCATCCCGAGGAAGGACAGGCCCAGCACCCAGCGCATCGTGCCGGCGCCCAGCAGCTGGCTGACCAGCGCGCCGACGGCGGCGGCAAAGGCGTGGTTGGCCACCGTCGCGACGAAGATGCCGAGCACGATCGGCAGTGGGCGGCGAAAGCGCGCGGCGAGCAGGAAGGCCAGCAACTGGGTCTTGTCGCCGATCTCGGCGAGGCCCACGATGCCGGTCGAGACGAGAAAGGCGTCCATCAGTCGGGTGATTACACAGCAGGAGGAAGGCCGCGATCATAGCAGAGCCTGCCCCGTTTTCGCCCGTCCGCACGCGTATTTATCGGGCGCGATGCCGACGCCGGCCCGCTTCCGCCGCCCAGGCGTGCATGCTATCCTGCACCCGCCCCCGGCCTGCCGGGCACACCTTCCCCTGCGAGAGACCATGAACCAAAGCACCCTGCTGCGCGCGAGTACCGCCGCCTTCCTGAGCGCCTGGAGCGCCTACGCCTTCGCCCTCGATCCCCTCAGCTACGCCAAATACGACCAGGTCAAGACCACGGCGCTGCACCTGGACCTGAAGGCCGACTTCGCGAAGAAAAGCCTGGACGGCTATGCCGAACTGACCCTGGACTGGCTGGACAAGAAGGCGACCACGCTCGACCTGGACACGCGCGAGCTGACGATCTCGAAGATCGAGGCGCAGGATGCGAAAGGCGCATGGCGCAAGGCCGACTACTCGCTCGGCAAGTTCGACGAAGAGAAGGGCCAGCCGCTGCACGTCAAGCTGCCGGGCCAGCAGAAGAAAGTGCGCATCCACTACCGCACCGCGCCGACCGCCACCGCGCTGCAATGGCTGCAGCCGGTGCAGACGATGTCGGGCAAGTACCCGTTCATGTTCAGCCAGTCGCAGGCCATCAATGCCCGCTCCTGGGTGCCGATCCAGGATACGCCGGCAGTGCGCTTCACCTATAGCGCGCGCATCGAGGCGCCGCAAGGCCTGCGCGTGGTGATGAGCGCCGATAACGACATGAAGGCCACCGGCAAGGGTGGCTGGAAGTTCAATATGCCGCAGCCGATTCCTTCCTACCTGCTGGCGATCGGCATCGGCGAGCTCGAAGCGGCCACGCTGGGCGGACGCACCGGCGTCTACGCCGAGCCGCAACGGATCAAGGCCGCCGAATACGAGCTGGCCGACACCGAGAAGATGGTCGAAGCGGCCGAGAAGCTGTACGGTCCGTATCGCTGGGGACGTTACGACATGCTGATCCTGCCGCCATCGTTCCCGATCGGCGGCATGGAGAACCCGCGCCTGACCTTCCTGACCCCGACCATGATCGCGGGCGACCGCAGCCTGGTCGACCTGATCGCCCACGAGCTGGCGCACAGCTGGTCGGGCAATCTGGTGACCAATTCGTCCTGGAAGCACTGGTGGCTCAACGAAGGTTTCACCACCTACGTCACCACCCGCATCCTGGAGGAGATCTACGGCAAGGAAACCGCCCTCATGAACCTGCAGCTGGAGCAGGAAGAGGCGCTGGAGATGCTGAAGGACCTGCCGCCCGCCAAGCAGGCGCTGGTCTCGCGCCAGCCGGACACCTCGGCCGAGTACTATCCGGACACCTCGCTGGCCTATCCGAAGGGCGCCTGGTTCCTGCACACGCTCGAGCAGCGCGCCGGCCGCGCCGCCTTCGACACCTTCCTGCGCGGCTGGTTCGACGGCCACGCCTTCCAGAGCGTGACCAACGACCAGTTCCTGGACTACCTGCGCAAGAATCTGCTGGCCAAGAATCCAAAGATCATGAGCGAGGCCGAGCTGGATGAGTGGATCTACGGTCCCGGCATCCCGCAAAGCGGGAAGCAGGCCGTGTCGCAGCGCCTGGCACAGCTGAATGCCTCGATCGACGGTTGGGTCAAGGGAACTGTCTCGACCGAGCAGCTGAAGGCCAAGGACTGGAATGCCGCCGAGTGGATGAAGTTCCTGAACGATATCGACAACAAGGCCGATGCGAACAAGCTCGCAGAGCTGGACCGCGTTTATGACCTGGCCAACACGAAGAACAACGAAGTCGCGTTCCGCTTCTACCGCGCCTCGGTGCACGCCGGCTACCGCGCCGTGCGTGGGCAGCTCGAAGCGTTCCTGATGAGCGTGGGCCGCCAGAAGTTCGTGGTGCCGCTGTACGCCGCGCTGCGCGAGAAACCGGAAGACCGCGCCTGGGCCGAAGGCATCTACAAGAAGGCGCGCGAGCGTTATCACCCAGAGACGCAGTCGAGCGTCGACAAGGCGATGGGCAAGCAATGATGATCATGAATCGACTCGCCGGTGCGCTGCTGCTGGCCCTGTGCGCGGCCGGCGGCGCCAATGCGCAGACCGCCGCTGCGCCAGCCGCCGCCGCGGCGGCGCCTGCCTACAACCTGGAAGCCGACGTCAGTCGTGTGTTGAAAACCTTCGACGTCCCCGGCATCGCCATCGCGGTGGTCAAGGACGGCAAGGTCGTCGTCACCCAGGGCTTTGGCGTGCGCAAGCTGGGCGAACCGACGCCGGTCGACGGCAAGACCATCTTCGAGATCGCATCCAACTCCAAGGCCTTCACAGCGGCGGGGCTGGCGATGCTGGTCGACCAGGGCAAGCTGGAATGGGATGACCCGGTGATCAAGCACCTGCCGGATTTCCGCATGTACGATGCGTACGTGACGGCCGAGATGACGGTGCGCGACCTGCTCACGCACCGCAGCGGCCTGGGACTGGGCGCCGGTGACCTGATGTGGTGGCCGACCACCACCTTCAGCACCGACGAGATCATCCACAATCTTCGCTACATCAAGCCGGCGACGAGCTTCCGCAACAGCTACGCCTATGACAACCTGCTGTACATCGTGGCCGGCAAGATCATCGCCCAGAAATCCGGCAAGGACTGGGGCGCGACCATGCGCGAGTGGATCCTCGATCCCGTCGGCATGCAGGCCACCACCACCAGCCTGGACCAGCACAAGCCGGGCATGAACGTGTCGGCGCCGCACAGCAAGATCGATGGCAAGGCGGCAGTGGTGAAACCGATGCCGGTGGCGAACGCGATCGGCGCGGTGGGCATCAACACCAATGCCGAGGACATCGCGCGCTGGATGAACGTGCTGCTCGACCAGGGCCGCGTCCCTCAGGCTGCCGGCGGCAAGGAAGTGCGTCTGTGGTCCGAGAAACAGGCGCGCGAGATGTGGACCGCGCAGACGCCGATGAAGATCAACGAGCCGCGTCCGCCGCTGGCGGCGACCAAGCCGAACTTCTTCGCCTATGGCCTGGGCTTCCAGCTACGCGACTACCAGGGCAAGCTGGTGGCGATGCACGGTGGCGCACTGCAGGGCTTCTATTCCCGAGTGCTGCTGGTGCCGGAAGCGAAGCTGGGCATCGCGATCTTCACCAATGCCGAAAGCGGCCCGTCGCTCAATGCGCTGCAATACCGCCTGCTGGACCAGTACCTGGGCGTGGCGCCGACCGACTGGATCGGCCGCATCGCCGCCGTTGCCGAGGAAGCGAGCCAGAAGGAAGCGGCGCGCGTGAAGACCGAGACCGCCAGCCGCGCCAAGGCTTCGAAGCCGTCGCTGCCGCTGTGGGACTACGAGGGCGAGTACGAAGATGCGTGGTATGGCAAGGCGATCGTCAAGCGCCAGGGCAGCAAGCTGGTAATGACGTTCTCGCGCACCCCCGACCTGACCGGCGAGATGGAGCACTTCCAGCACGATACCTTCATCGTGCGCTGGAAGGAACGCAACTTCAACGCCGACGCCTATGCGACCTTCTCGCTGGACCATGACGGCTCGATCGAGCGGATGCGGATGAAGCCGGTGTCGACCGAGACGGACTTCAGCTACGACTTCCAGGACTTGCTGTTTACGCCGGTGAAAAAGGCGAAGTAAGCAAAAACGCCCGCGGATATGCGGGCGTTTTCTTGTGTGCGTCGAGTTTGTGGCGGCTCGTGGGCCTTGGGTTCCCGCCTGCGCGGGAACGACGTGCATGGGCAGCGGGCAATAGTGCATCCTCTAGCCGCATGAGCTGGTACGTCGTCCCCGCGCAGGCGGGGATCCAAGTTCGCACGCGTATCACAAGCGCTTATTTACGCTCCCACACCTTCATCATATCCTCCGACCCCTGCGTCCTGATCCCGTTATCCGACAGGATCGACTCGGTCGCCGCCAGCGTCGCCTGGCGCGGCAGGATCATGGTCTCGCCATAGCGCTGGTCGAAGCGCAGCACCACCTGGTCGTCCTTCAGGTCGCGCAGCAGTTCCACCAGGTGGCGCAGGCTGCGTACCGGCTGGCCGTTTACCGATTCGATCACCGAGCCGAAGCGGTTGTTATAGCCGCTCACCAGCTTGTGCGGGAAGAACGGCGCGCTGATCACCACCAGTTCTTCACGCTCCGGCGTGGGCGAATCGCCGCGCCGCGTGACCAGGGGGCTGGCGTTGAAGGCATACGCGTTCATCCCCGGCGCGCTGCCGGCCACGAAAGCCATGAATTCGCTGGTGGCGCGCGAGAAGGTGACCGGGCCGTAGATGAAATAGGACGGATAGCCGCCGTCCAGGTCCGAGATCAGGAGTGGGCGCGGGCCGGTGGCCGGCACCTCGACCTTATTCTCCTTGCCGCCGCGGATGATCGTCATCGGCACCTTGCCGTTCTTCGCCACCTGCTGGATGCGGTACTGGAAGCGCACGCGCAGGTTCGAGCCCAGCTTGACCATGCCCTGGTTGTCGACCGCGTACTCGCCGATATGGGTGATCACGTCCCATTCCTTCAGCGGCCAGCTGGCGTCGACCCGGTAGGGGCGGTGCACCACCGCGCCTTCGACCGATTTGTCGAGCTTGAGGAACTGGCGCAGCGCCGGGTTCTCCAGCGTCTGCACGCTGTCGTGCAGCAGCGGCTTGCCATCGTAGCGGCCATCGGCCACGTCGCGCAGGAACAGTTCGATTTCCTCGTTGGGGATCACATAGCCGATGTTCTGGGCATTGGCCGCGCCAGCGAAGGCCAGGCCGACCATGCGCTCGCCCGAGATCACCGGGCCGCCGCTGTTGCCGGGATTGATCGGGGCGTCGATCTGGATCCGCAGGCCCGAGCTGAAGGCGCCGTAGTTGACGAACTCCACGCGCGAGACGATGCCGGTGGTGGTCGATAGCGAGTTGCCGCCGACCGGATAGCCATAGGCGAACACCTGCTGGCGCACGTCGGGCAGCACGGGCGCCCGCGGCACCGGCGGACGCTTGTCGAAGAAGGACGGGTCTTCCAGTTCCAGCACGGCCAGGTCGATGCCGCGCGCCAGCGCGATCACCTTGGCCGCCACCTTGTCGCCGGACTGGCTGGCCTGCACCTCGACCTGGCTGGCATAGCCGACCACGTGGGCATTGGTCAGGATGCGCTTGCCCTCGATGATGACGCCGGAACCGGTGACCGAGGCTGGCGCCGCCTTGGTCCAGGGTTTATAGGGTTCGGGGCGGCGGATCGTGGCGAAGATCTTCACCACCGAGTTCTCGACCGCGGGCAGGACCGGCGCGGGCACGGCGCTCTTGGCGGCAGGGGGAGCAACGGCGGGAGCAACGGCGGGCGCCGGGGCGGGCGCTGGAGCAGGCATGGCCTGGGCTTCGGGCGGCACGGTATCCTGGGCGTGCGCGGCGCCGCAGACGGCTAGGGCGAGGGCGGCCAGGCGCAATGTCGGCAGAGTCTTCATGGTTTCCTTCGGTTGGACGGTTCAGGATGCATCCAGAAGAATAACTACAGGCGGCGCAAAAGGAAACACGAGAATCGTCGCGGAGGATGGCATGGCCTTCCTCCGCGACGTGGCGGCGATGCTTACTGCTTGACGAACTTGAGCGTCATGCGGTCGCTCTCGCCGATGGCGAGGTACTTCTCGCGGTACTTGTCCTTGTTGGACAGCACCGGCGGCAGGGTCCACACGCCTTTTTCATGGTCGGCGGTGTCCTTCGGATTGGCGTTCACCTCCGACTTGGCGGCCAGCTTGAAGCCAGCGCGTTCAGCCATGCGGATCACATATGCCTCGTGCATGTAGCCGCTCGAGGCCTTGGCATCCTGCTCCATCTTCGCCGGCAGGCGGTGCTCGACCACGCCCAGCACGCCGCCCGGTTTCAGGACCTTGTGCGCTTCTTTCAGGACCGTGAGCACGGCGTCTTCGCCGTTACCCAGCCAGTTGTGCAGGTTGCGGAAGGTGACCACCATGTCGACGCTGTTCGGTGCGCCCAGCGCGATGCTGCCTGGTGGCGCGAACTGGACCGGGGTCACCTTGCCGTACACGGCGCCATTGGCCGCCAGCCTGTCGCGGAAGGCCTTGCCGCCTCGGCTTTCGGCGTCCGGCACGGCGCCATACAGCTTGCCCTGGTCGCGCAGGTAGGGCGCCAGGATCTCGGTGTACCAGCCGCCGCCCGGCGACAGCTCGATCACCGTCATGGTCGGCTTGATGCCGAAGAAGGTCAGGGTTTCGTAAGGATGGCGGTAGGTGTCGCGGGCCTTGTTGGCGGCGGCGCGGTGTTCGCCGGCGATGGCGGATTTCAGGGCGTCGTCCGCGTGCGCGGCGCCGGCAAGGCCGGTTGCCAGCATCGCGGCCAGGATCAGTCGTTTCATCGTGCGAGGTCTCCGTGGTGGGTCGGACGGCAGGCGGTTCGCCGCCGTCAACCCGAAGATGATCGAACAGGCAACCTCCATAGTCAAGCGTTCCCCGTATATACATATACGAAGAACGTTCATCGTACAGACAGTGCCTAGCACAGGCAGAGAACACTGCATTGAGGTGGCACAAAGATTGCCTATTCAAAACGTTAAGTCGATGCTATCGTTGAGAGGTTTGCCGCGTGGCACACAGGCAAATCCACAACAAAAGCGATGTACATACAAGAGCGGCGCCGAGCTGTTTTGCGGAACCGCTGCCCGGAAGTAGGTCATTCAGGAGAACACATGGAACGCCGTACCTTTCTCAATCTCAGCAGCCTGGCCGCAGCCTCGATGCTGCTGCCATTCGGTCGCGCGATCGCTGCCGAGGAACTGGTCAGCACGATGCCCGTCGCCGCCAAGAAGGCCCTGGCCGACGTCGCGCTGAACGCCGCCACCAAGGCTGGCGCCAGCTACGCCGACGTACGCCTCGGCCGCTACCTCAACCAGTTCATCACCACCCGCGACCTGAACGTCGAGAACGTGGCCAATACCGAATCGGCCGGCGTCGGCGTGCGCGTGATCGTGAATGGCGCCTACGGCTTCGCCGCGACCTCGGACATGTCGAACGACGGCATCGCCAACGCGGCGCGCCAGGCCGTGGCGATCGCCAAGGCGAACGCGAAACTGCAGACCGAACCGGTGCAGCTTGCACCAGTCAAGGGCGTCGGTGAGGTTTCGTGGAGCACGCCGTACACCAAGGACTGGCGCACGGTGCCGATCGCGGAGAAGACCGACATGCTGATCGCCGCCAACAAGGCGGGCATGGAAGGCGGCGCCAACTTCATGCGCACGATGCTGTTCCAGGTGAACCAGCAGAAGTACTTCGCATCGACCGACGGCTCGTATATCGACCAGGACGTGCATCGCCTGTGGGCGCCGCTGTCGGCCACCGCGGTCGACAAGGCCACCGGCAAGTTCCGCTCGCGCGACGGCCTGAGCTCCCCGGTGGGCAAGGGCTATGAATACTTCGACGCCCGCCCCGAGCACAAGATCAAGGCCGCCGGCGGCGTCGCCACCCTGTACACCGAGACCTACGACATCGTCGAGGACGCGCGCGCCGCAGGCCGCGACGCCAAGCGCAAGCTGACCGCCAAGTCGGTCCAGCCGGGCAAGTACGACCTGATGCTGTCGCCGGAACACCTGTGGCTGACCATCCACGAGAACGTCGGCCACCCGACCGAACTCGATCGCGTGCTGGGCTACGAGGCCAACTACGCCGGCACCAGCTTCGCCACGGTCGACAAGCTCAAGTCCAAGACCTTCAAGTACGGCGCCCCGATCGTCAACCTGTACGCCGACAAGACAACCCCGGGTTCGCTGGGCGCGATCGGCTTCGACGACGAAGGCGTCAAGACCAAGCGCTGGGACATCATCAAGGACGGCATCCTGGTCAACTTCCAGGCCACGCGCGACCAGGCCCACATCATCGGCGAGAAGGAATCGCACGGCTGCTCATACGCGGACGGCTGGAACACGGTGCAGTTCCAGCGCATGCCGAACGTGTCGCTGGCGCCGGGCAAGGCCAGGCTGACCCCGGACGAGATGGTCAAGGGCATCAAGAAGGGCATCTACATCATCGGCGACGGTTCGTTCTCGATCGACCAGCAGCGCTACAACTCGCAGTTCGGCGGCCAGCTGTTCTTCGAGATCAAGGACGGCAAGATCGGCCAGATGCTGGAAGACGTGGCCTACCAGTCGAACACCCAGGAATTCTGGGGCGGCTGCAGCGCCATCTGCGACGAGCGCGACTGGCGCATGGGCGGCTCCTTCTTCGACGGCAAAGGACAGCCGCCGCAGATCAGCATCGTCTCGCACGGTTCGTCGACCGCGCGCTTCAACGGCATCAACGTGATCAACACCGCTCGCAAGATCGGCTAAGGCAGGGACGCACATGAGCATCTTGACCCAGGAACAAACGAAAAAGATCAGCGACCGCGTGATGTCGCTGACCAAGGCCGACGAGTGCATCGTCAATATCGAAGGCAGCCGCATCGGCAATATCCGCTTCGCGCGCAATGCCGTGTCGACCGCCGGCCTGGCCGACGACACCCGCATCCAGGTGCAGGTCGCCTTCGGCAAGAAGCAGGGCACGGCCACCATTAATGAATTCGACGACAAGTCGATCGAGCGCGCGGTGCGCCGCGCCGAAGACCTGGCGAAGCTGGCGCCGGACAATCCGGAATTCATTCCGGCGATCGCCAAGACCGAGTACAAGAAGTCGGACACCTTCGTCCAGAAGACCGCCGACATCGATCCGGAATACCGCGCGCAAGCCGCCGCCTACGCGATCGAGGGCTGCCGCAAGCGCGGCCTGGTCTCGGCCGGCTTCTTCACCGACCGCACCAGCTTCGAGACCATCGCCAACTCCAACGGCCTGTTCGGCCACCAGGATTCGAGCTCGCTCGACTTCACCCTGACCGTGCGTACCGAAGACGGTCGCGGTTCGGGCTGGGTCAAGCGTTCGGCGCGCGATGTCACCAAGTTCGACCCGCGCGAAGCGGCCGAGATCGCGATCGAGAAGGCACTGCGCTCGGTCGACGCCAAGGCGCTGGAGCCGGGCCGCTACACCGTGATCATGGAGCCGGCGGCGACGTCGGACCTGCTGTCCTTTATGCTGGGCGGCTTCGACGCGCGCCGCGCCGACGAGGGCCGCAGCTTCCTGTCGAAGGCCGGCGGCAAGAACCGCCTGGGCGACAAGCTGTTCGACAGCCAGGTCAATATCTGGTCCGACCCGTGGGACAAGGACGTCGCCGTGCTGCCGTGGGACGAGAACATGCTGCCGCGCGAACGCGTGGAGCTGGTCAAGGACGGCAAGATCAACGCCCTCGACTACTCGCGCTACTGGGCGCAGCAGAAGAAGCAGCGCGCGGTGGGCGCGGCCGGCAACATCATCATGGCCGGCACCAACAAGACCACCGAAGAGCTGATCGCCAACACCAAGAAGGGCGTGCTGGTCACCCGCACCTGGTACATCCGCATGGTGGACCCGCAATCGGTGCTGCTGACCGGTCTGACCCGCGACGGCACCTTCTACGTCGAAAACGGCAAGATCAAGCATCCGATCAAGAACTTCCGTTTCAACGAAAGCCCGGTCTCGATGCTGAACAATATCGAGGAAATCGGCAAGCCGGCCGTGATCGGCGCCGATGAAGCGCGTTATTCGATGCTGATCCCGGCGATGAAGATCCGCGACTTCAACTTCACGTCGCTGTCGGACGCGGTGTAACAAGGCCTGGACTAGCCTGCGACCCCGGCACCGTCGTTCCCGCGCAGGCGGGAACCCAAGTTCTTCAGCGCAGTGGCTGCGCATGCAAACTTAGGTTCCCGCCTGCGCGGGAACGACGTGCCAACGCTAACGCAAGTGCAAGCGCCAACGCGAGCACATGCAAACGCAAACGGATAAGACACACATGGAACGTCGACAATTCCTGCAGATCGGCGCCGGCACCGCTGGCGCCCTGCTCATTCCGGTATTCGGCAACGCGATCGCGGCCGAAGACCTGCTCAAACCGATGGCGGCAAGCGCCAAGAAGGTCCTGGCCGATACCGCGATGGGCGCGGCCACGCAAGCCGGCGCGTCGTATTGCGACGTGCGCATCGGCCGCTACCTGAACCAGTTCATCATCACGCGCGACCTGAACGTCGAAAGCATCAACAACACCGAATCGAGTGGCGTCGGCATCCGCGTGATCGCCGACGGCGCCTATGGCTTCGCCTCGACCAACAGCATGACCGCGGACGGTATCGCCCAGGCCGCGCGCCAGGCGGTGGCGATCGCCAAGGCCAACGCCAAACTGCAGACCGAACCGGTGCGCCTGGCGCCGGTGAAGGGCGTCGGCGAAGTGGCGTGGGCCACGCCGATCAAGAAGGATTGGCGCACCCTGCCGGTCAAGGAAAAGGCCGACATGCTGATCGCCGCCAACAAGGCCGGCCTGGATGCGGGCGCGAACTTCATGACCGCCTCGCTGTTCCAGATCAACCAGCAAAAATACTTCGCGTCGACCGACGGCTCTTACATCGACCAGGACGTGCACCGCCTGTGGGCCCCGATCAATGCCACTGCCGTCGACCAGAAGACCGGCAAGTTCCGCTCGCGCGGCGGTCTGGGCGCCCCCGCCTCGATGGGCTATGAATATTTCGACGCCCGCGCTGAAGACAAGGTGCGCGCCGCCGGCGGCGTCACCACGCTGTACACCAAGTCCTACGACATCGTCGAGGATGCCCGCCTGGCCGGCAAGCAGGCACGCGAGAAGCTCAGCGCCAAGTCGGTCGAGCCGGGCAAGTACGACCTGGTGCTCTCGCCCGAACACTTGTTCCTGACGATACACGAGAACGTCGGCCACCCGACGGAACTGGACCGCGTGCTCGGCTACGAAGCCAACTACGCCGGCACCAGCTTCGTGGGTCTCGACAAGTGGCAGAGCAAGAAATTCAAGTACGGCGCCGAGCGCGTCAACTTCGTGGCGGACCGCACTACGCCGGGCTCGCTGGGCCTGATCGGCTACGACGACGAGGGCGTGCCGGCCAAGCAATGGGACATCATCCGCGACGGCATCCTGGTCAACTACCAGGCCACGCGCGACCAGGCACACATCATCGGCGAGAAGGAATCGCACGGCTGCTCGTATGCCGACAGCTGGAGCACGGTGCAATTCCAGCGCATGCCGAACGTCTCGCTGGAGCCGGGCAAAGCGCGCCTGACGCCGGACGAGATGGTCAAGGACGTCAAGAAGGGCATCTACATCCTGGGCCGCGGTTCCTACTCGATCGACCAGCAGCGCTACAACTTCCAGTTCGGCGGTACGCTGTACTACGAGATCAAGAACGGCAAGATCACCGGCCCGCTCGAAGATGTGGCGTACCAGGCCAATACCCAGGAATTCTGGAACGCCTGCTCGGCCATCTGCGATGAGCGCGACTGGCGCATGGGCGGTTCCTTCTTCGATGGCAAGGGCCAGCCAAGCCAGGTGAGCGCGGTGTCGCACGGATCGAGCACCACCCGCTTCAACGGCATCAACGTCATCAATACCGCACGCAAGATCGGATAAGGAGACCAGGATGAAAGCGCTGAATCAAGAGCAAGCAAAACGCATCACCGATCGCGTGCTGGCGTTGTCGAAAGCCGACGAGTGCACGGTGGCGATCGAAGGCAGCCGTGTCGGCAACGTGCGCTTCGCGCGCAATAGCGTGTCGACCGCCGGCCTGACCGAAGACATGCAGCTGAACGTGCGCGTGGCGTTCGGCAAGCGCAGCGGCACCGCCGTGGTCAATGAGTTCGACGACAAGTCGCTGGAAAAAGCCGTGCGCCGCGCCGAGGAACTGGCCAAGCTGGCGCCCGAGAATCCAGAGTTCATGCCGGCCATCGCGAAGCAGGAATACCGCGCCACCACGACCTTCGTACCCAAGACCGCGGCGATCGACCCGGACTTCCGGGCCGAGGTGGCGGCAACCTGCATCGAGCTGGCGCGCAAGAACAAGCTGGTCACCGCCGGATACTTTGTCGACAGCACACGCTTTGCGACCATGGCCAACTCGAACGGCGTGTTCGGCCACCAGGACTTCACCGACCTGTCGTTCACCCTGACCGCGCGCACCGAAGACGGCCGCGGTTCGGGCTGGGTGACCCGCTCGGCGGTCGACGCCGCGCGCTTCGACGCGCGCGAGGCGGCGGAAGTGGCGATCGAGAAGGCGCTGCGTTCGGTCGAGGCGCGTGCGCTGGAACCGGGCCGCTATACCGTGATCCTGGAACCGGCGGCGACCTCTGAAATCCTCGGCAATATGTTCAGCGCCTTCGATGCGCGCTCGGCCGACGAGGGTCGCAGCTTCCTGTCGAAGGCCGGAGGAAAGAACCGCCTGGGCGACAAGCTGTTCGACAGCCAGGTGAATATCTGGGCCGATCCGTGGGACAAGGACGTGCCGGTGGCGCCATGGGACAACGAATCGCTGCTGGCGCGCGAACGCACCCAGCTGGTCAAGGATGGCCGCATCGCCTCGCTCGACTACTCGCGCTACTGGGCCCAGAAGACCGGCAAGCGCGCCACCGCGGGCCACGGCAATATGATCATGGAAGGCGGCAGCAAGTCGCTGGAAGAGCTCATCGCCGGCACCAAGAAGGGCATCGTGGTCACCCGCACCTGGTATATCCGCATGGTCGATCCGCAGTCGCTGCTGCTCACGGGCCTGACCCGCGACGGCACCTTCTATGTCGAGAACGGCAAGATCAAGTACCCGCTCAAGAACTTCCGCTTCAACGAGAGCCCGGTCACGATCCTGAACAATATCGACGAACTGGGCAAGCCGCAGATCATCGGCGGCGACGAAGTGCCGTTCCAGATGGTGCTGCCGCCGATGAAGGTGCGCGACTTCAACTTCACCTCGCTGTCCGACGCGGTCTAGCGATAGAGCGTTTACATGGCGAGTTACGACTTCTACTTCACGCGCCTGATGTACGAATCGGGCAACTGGGACGTAGATATCCGCATGCCCAGCAACGTGCTGAACTCCCTGGTGGAGTACACCACGTTGCGGGTCGATACGACCGAGCGCATGGTGGCCCTGTCGGATCCGAAGATGCTGCAGGCGCCGTTCTGCTACCTGGCCGGCCACAAGCTGGTGCAGTTCACCCCGGCCGAACGGAGCAATTTCGAGAAGTACGTGCGCGGCGGCGGCTTTGTCTTCGTGGACGACTGCAACCACGACATCGACGGCCTGTTCGCCAAGTCGTTCGAGGCCGAGATGGCGAAGATCTTCGGCGCCCAGGCGCTCAAGAAGATCCCGAACAACCATCCGCTGTACTCGTGCTTCTTCAAGTTCGAGGACGGGCCGCCGACGACGTCGATGGAACTCAATGGCTGGGGCGACGACCTGGTGCACGAGTACCTGAAGGCGATCGAGATCGGTGGGCGCGCGCGCGTGCTGTACTCGAACAAGGACTATGGCTGCGAATGGGATTACGACTTCCGCAACAAGCGTTTTCTCGCGGTCGACAACACCCGCTTCGCGGTGAACATCATTCAATATGCGTTGGGAGCATGACCAGTGTCGCAACAAGATGCAGTAGCGTGGAATGAACAGGATATCGCCGCCCTGACGGCGAAAGTGGGTGCGCTGAAAGCGAGCATGGCGCGTGTGATCATCGGCCAGGAAGAGGTGGTCGACCTGCTCGTCACCTGCCTGCTGGCAGGCGGCCACGCGCTGGTCGAAGGCGTGCCGGGGCTGGGCAAGACCCTGCTCGTCAAGTCGCTGTCGCAAGCCACCGACATGCAGTTCCGCCGGGTGCAGTTCACGCCCGACCTGATGCCGTCGGATATCGTCGGCACCGAGATCCTGGAAGAAGACGCCGCGACCCACCAGCGCGTGTTCCGCTTCCAGCCCGGCCCGGTATTCACCCAGGTGCTGCTGGCCGACGAGATCAACCGCGCCCCGCCCAAGACCCAGTCGGCGCTGCTCGAGGCGATGCAGGAGCGTTCGGTGACCTTCGCCGGCCAGACCCACAAGCTGCCGCGTCCTTTCTTCGTGCTGGCCACCCAGAACCCGATCGAGCAGGCCGGCACCTATCCGCTGCCCGAGGCCCAGCTCGACCGCTTCCTGCTGCGCATCGACGTGGTCTATCCGACCGAGGACGAAGAAGTGCTGATGGTCTCGCGCACCACCCACGCGGGCCTCTCGGACGCCGAGCCGGTGATGGACGTCGAGACCCTGCTGCGCCTGCAGCAGCTGGTGCGCGACATCGAGATCGGCGACCACCTGGTGCGCTATGCGACGCGCCTGGTACGCGCAACGCGCCCGAGCGAGACCACGGTCGAGGCGGTGAAAAAGCACATCGGCTGGGGCGCCGGCCCGCGCGCCGGCCAGGCGCTGGTGCTGGCCTCCAAGGCGCGCGCCCTGATGCAGGGCCGGCTGGCGGTGACCCGCGACGACATCGGGGCCATGCTGCTGCCGGTGCTGGCGCACCGCGTGCTGCGCAACTTCGAGGCCGAAGCCGACGGCATCGCCATCGCCGACGTGCTGCAGGCCCTGCGCAACGAAGTCAAGGTGCCGTAACCGGCGTTCGTACCATGTCGCTTGCGAACACCGCGCTGATCGCGCATACAAGGAAGCTCGACCTCGTCATCCGCCACGTGCTGGCCGGCCTGGGCCACGGCATCCACGCCGGACGCGAACGCGGGGCGGGTGTCGAGTTCTCGGAATACCGCGCCTATGTGCCCGGCGACGAGTGGCGCCGGGTCGACTGGAAACTGGCGGCGCGCGCCGACCGTTATTTCGTGCGCGAGGCCGAGCGCGACAGCCATGTCGCGGTCTGGCTGGTGCTCGATGCGAGCGCCTCGATGGCCGAACCAAGCCGCAGCGTCGACGGCCTCGACAAGCTGGCCTACGCGCGCATGCTGCTCGGCTGCGTCGCCGCGATCGCCCAGCGCCAGGGCGATGCCTTCGGCCTGGTGGTGCTCGGTGGCGGCAAGGTGGCGTTCACGCCGGCCTTGCGCGGACCGCGCCACTTGCAGCGCGTGCTGTCCCAGCTCCAGCGCGCCGAACCGGATGGCGAACTGCCGGATGCCGCGACCCTCAAGGCGAGCCTGCACTTCGCCCAGTCGCCGAGCGCGATCTATGCGGCCAGCGACCTGCTCGACTGGCCGTCGCCGCTGTCGGTTGCCCTGACGCGCCTGCGCCAGATGCGCCACGACGTGCGCGTGCTGGGCCTGCAGACCCAGGCCGAGGTCGACGCCAGCTTTTCCAGCGACCTGGCCTACCGCGATCCGGAACGTCAAGAAGGCGTGTTCCGCTTCGGCGCCGACCTGAAGGAAGGCTACCGCCGCAACCGCGAAGAACACTTCAGCGGGGTGACGGCCCAGTGCCGCAAGAACGATATGCCCTTGACCCTGGCCGCGATCGAGCAGTCGCCGATCGAGGTGCTGCGGCGCTGGTTGCGGCGTCCCGGAAGGTAACTCATGAATGCACTCTGGTGGCTCGCGCTGCCCATTCTCATCCTGCCGATCTGGTGGCACCGCAAGAAGCGCGTGCAGAACCAGGCGGCGCCGATGGCGACCGCGCGCTTCCTGCCGCGCACCGAGCCGCGCCAGACCCGTGTCTGGCGTTGGAGCGATCCTCTGTTGCTGTTGCTTCGTTGTCTGTTGTTGGCCACCCTCATCGCCTGGCTGGCCGACCCGGTCTATCCGTGGCGCGGCGATACGGTCGTGGTGACGCAAGGCACCGATCCCGCATGGGTCGAGCGTGAAGCGACGCAAGTCGGCCTGGCGAACGCCGAGCGTGTCACGCTGCCCGCCGCACAGGCCCTGGGCTGGGTGCACACGCACGAGCGCGAGTGGCGATCGGACGCGCGGCTGCTGGTGCTGGGCGACGTGCCGATGCCGGCCGCCAGGCCGGCGTTCGGCCGGGCGGTCGAGGTGCTTAGCCAGGCCGCCGCACCCGCCAAGGTCGAGCGCCATGTCTATATCGCCAGCGAGCGTGCGGCCGAATGGCGCCGCATGTTCGCGGCGCAGGGCGGTCCCGAGACCGTCATCATCGATGACGCGCCGGGCGCCGCGACCTCGCTGATCGTGTGGGACCGCGCTGAAGCCCCGCCCGCCGCGCTGCGCGCGCCGCTGTGGTGGGTGACGCAGCCGTCGGCCTTCCCCGAGCTGGCCAAGTCAGGCGCAGTCGACGGCCTGCGCTACGCCGACAGCGCGCGCGGCCGCCTGTGGCATCATGCCGACTGGCCGCCACGCGACGCGGATGCCGCGCGTGCGCTGCTCGACGATTGGCAGCAACTGCACGTAGGCCCGCGCCACTTCATGCTGGCGCCGCAGACGTTCGCGGCGGTCGATGGCGCCAATGCGCCGGAACCGAGCGGCGCGCTGCGCAGTGTCCTGCTGGCCATCCTGGCCGCACTTTTTGTACTGGAAAGGAGTCTCACGCATGCACGGAGGCGTTGAGATCACCAAACGGGTATGGCGCGCAGCCCAGCTGCGCCGCCTGCCGCTGTGGATAGTGGGCGCGCTGCCTTGGCTGGCGATTCCTTCGGGGCCGGGCCTGCTGGCCTGGGCCGGCTGGTGCGCGCTGGACTGGGTCAAGCTGCGCCGCCGCGTCACCTTCGAGTGGACCGCCTGGCTGGACGGCGCCGTGCCCGAGATGGAAGACAGCGCGGCCCTGCTCGAGGCAGCCGATTCGCCGATCGCCCGCCTGCAGCAGCAGCGCTTGTTCGACCGCCTGGACGCCGTCATCTCGCCGGCCCAGCTGCGCCAGATCGTCGCGCGCCACGTTTCGAGCGGCTACCCGATCATCCTGGTCAGCGCCGTGCTGGCGGGGATGGTGTGGTATGCGACCACCAGGCCGTCGGATGGCTCGGCCCATGTGGCGCCGAGCCCGGTCGGCAGCGCGACCGCTGCCACGCTGGCCCAGCTCACCATCAAGCTGGCGCCGCCGGACTATACCGGCGTCAGACCATCCGAATCTGGCCCGGGCGACCTCCAGGTGCCGGAACAGACCGTCGTCAGCTGGTGCCTGAAGGACGGCACGGCGGGCAACAACAAGATAGAACTGGGCAACGGCCAGGTGCTCGAGCCGGGCAAGGAGTGCGCGCGCTGGACCGCCACCGAGTCGGTGGTGTGGCGCTGGCGCGGCAATCGTCACACACTGCGCGTAGTCCCTGACCAGCCGCCGGAGATCACGATCACCGCGCCGACCCAGATGATCCAGGACCTGCGCGAAAACGCGACCGGCGCCGCGATGGCGATCCAGATCCGCGACGACTACGCGATCCGGCGCGCCACCCTGCACATGACGCTGGCGCGCGGCAGCGGCGAGAACGTCAAGTTCACCGACCGCGAGATGCCGCTGCCGGCCTCCAGCGATCGGAAGCGGCGCGACTGGTCGAAGCAATGGTCGCTCGCCGAGCTGGAAATGGAACCGGGCGACGAGCTGTATTTCTTCGTGCGCGCGACCGACAACGCCGGCCGGCCCCAGACCGTGCAGTCGCCCACCTACACCGTGCGTCGGCCGGCGCCGGAACAGGAGGCGGAAGAAGAGAGTGCGGCGATGCCGTCGCTGGTCAAGCCGGCGTCGCTGCGCAGCCAGCGCCAGATCATCATCGACACAGAACAGCTGATCGCCGACATGCGCGGCACGAAGATTGCGGCCATTGATGCGCGCGACCGCAGCGAACGCATCGCCAACGACCAGGCGCAGCTGCGCCGGCGCTATGGCCAGTTCCTGGGCGAGGAATCGTCGCTGTTCGCCGACAACGCCAGCTCCGGCATGGCCGGCGCGCAAAAAGCGGACGGCCACGACGACCATGAAGATCATGAAGGCCATGACCACGCCCCCGGCGAGCATCCGCATGAGGAAGGCCACGGTCATGACCACGGTAGCCCGAACACCCGCAAGAGCGCGATCCGCAACGAAACCCAGCACATCCTGGAAACCTACGGCCATGCCCACGACGAGGCCGAGAACGCGACGATGTACGACGAGGGCACCAAGAAGGTATTGCGCCGCGCACTGGTGGCGATGTGGGATGCCGAGAAGTCGCTGCGCGCCATCGTACCGAAGACCGCCTTGCCGCCCGAGCACAGGGCGCTGGAAGCGATCAAGGAGTTGCAGCAGGCCGAACGTATCTACCTGCACAAGACCGCCTTCACCCCGCCACCGATCAAGGAAGAAAAACGCATGACCGGCGAGATGGCGGGCGCCGCCAGCTACCGCCGTGAACAGGCCGGCGAGGGTTCGCCGCTGCCGGAAGAGCTGCGCGCATTGGTGGCCGCCCTGTCCGGCGAAGCCGCATTGCCGTCGCTGTGGATGCGCACCGCCAACGACTGGGTGCGTACGCGCCTGCAGGACGACGAACAGCGCCTGTCTGCCCAGCGCGCGATCCAGGACGTGGCCGACGGCTGCATCGCCTGCCGCCCGGTGCTGCGCGCCTGGCTGCGCACCGGCGCCGGCGAGGGCCAGGTGCTGCTGCAGGCCAGCAGCAAGGTCGAGACCCCGTTCGCACGCCATTGGCGCGAGGCGGGCGCGCCATGAACCAGGCCTTGCTCATCGGCCTCATCGCCCTGGCCGGCATCGTCAGCGCCGCGCTCTACCTGCGCCGCCGCCAATGGCTGGACGCGCTCTTGACCGTCGTCGCGGCCACCGCCCTGGGCCTGTTCGCGGCCGACCTGCGCGTGCCGGGCGAGGCCGGGCGCACGCTCGCCATCGACCCGGCCGCGCCGCCGCGATCGCTGGAAGGGGTGAATGCCCTGCGTCTCGAAGGCGACGGCCTGCGCGCCGCCGCATGGAACGATCTGCCGGCCCTGCCGCTCGCCTGGAACGCGCCGAAGGGTGGCGCGCTGCGCCTGGACTTCCCGAGCCAGCTGGCCCTGGGCCGCTTGTTCACCCTGACGGTCGAGCGCGAAGACAAGACCGAAGCGCGCCTGGAACTGCTGGCCGAGAACGGCCAGCCGATCGCGCAGGCGCGCGGCACGGGCAAGCTGACCGTCGAGTGGATGCCGCCGGTGGCAGAACGTGTCGTCCTCAAGGCGCGCCTCTTGGATGGGAAGGACAAGGTCGTGGCCGAAGGCCCGGTGCCGTTCACCGTGCATGAGCCGGTGCAGTTGCAGGTGGTCGGCCGCTTCGGCGCGCCATCGTTCGACCTGCGCGTGCTGAACGATTTAATGGCCGGCAGCGGCGCGCTGCTCGACTGGCAGGTCACGCTGGGCCGCGACGTTACCCGCACCGAGGCGCCACGTGAGGAGATGACGGCGCCGAACCTGATGGTGATCGATGCCGCCCGCTTCGAGCGCATGGGCGCCGGCGAACGCGCGTCCCTGCTGGGGCGCGTGGCCGACGGCATGCCGCTGCTGGTGCTGGGCGGGAATGCGAACGACCCGGGCGTCTGGTCGCGCACCCTGCAACTGCCGCTGCGTGTGCAGCCGCTGGGGGGCATGCTGGAGGCGCCGTTGGAGATGCCGCTGGCGCCGATGCTGCCGACGGCGCGCGCCGCCGGCCCCTGGACCGGATCCGACGACATGGTCTGGACCCGCGACTGGAAGAAGGGGCGCATCGCCTGGCTGGGCGTGAGCGAATGGCATCGCCACGCGATCGCCGAACCGCGCAAGCTGGCGCTGTGGTGGCAGGGTGTGCTCGACCGCGTCGGCGTCGAGCGCCGCCAGGAGACCGAATGGCTGGCTGCCGCCGAGATGCCGCTGCCCGGAAAGCGCCTGGAAGTCTGCGCCCGCGGCGTCGATGGCGAGGTCGCCTTCCCCGAACTGAAACAGGTCTTGCGCTGGCAAGCCCGCGCCGATCGCATCGATGCTTCCTGCGTTGCGCTGTGGCCGCAGAAGTCCGGCTGGCTGCAGATCGCGGACCGCAAGGCGGGCGCACATGCCGTCTACGTGTATGCGGCCAACGACTGGCCGCAATGGCAGGCCATGCAACGGCGCGACGCCACGGCGCGCTATGCCGCCCGCACGCCGCTTGTCGCCCAGGAAGGACCGACACGCCCGATGCCGGCCTGGCCGTTCGCCCTGGCCTTCGCAGCGGCGCTGCTGGCGCTGTGGTGGCGCGAGCGCCGTTGATAAGCCCCGGAGTCGCCCGCGCGCGACTCCGCAGCTTCTCCTTTCCGGTTAGAGTATTAGGCAAGAACTCCAGAAGAACGGGCATTCGTGCGGGATCGGGCCACGTCTACCATCTGCAGAGTTCGATCCCGATTTTTCGACCTGACTCCCTATGTCCCGAACCCTGAATGCATTGCGGCAACAGCTGGTCGGGTGCCTGCGGCGCGCGGCGCCCGGCGACGGCCTGCACATCACGGCGGTGCCGAAGCTCAAGCTATTGCGCGCGTCCAGCACGTCGTCGATGGCCGAGGTGCTGTACGAACCGGCCTTGTGCCTGCTGGTCCAGGGACGCAAGCAGTTGCTGGTGGGCGAAGCGCACATCGACTACGACCGCTCGCAGCACCTGGTCGCCGTGCATGACATTCCGGTTTCGGGCCAGGTGGTCGAGGCATCGCTTGACGCCCCCTACCTGAGCGTCTGGCTCGACATCGACCCGGTGGTGGTGGGCTCGCTCCTGCTGGGCCAGGGCGTGCCGGCAGCGCCCGCGCCGGAGCATGACGACGTCACGCTCGGCATCTATACCGCGCGCACCGACGAGGCGCTGCTGGACGCGGTGCTGCGCCTGTGCCGGCTGGTGGAGACGCCCCAGCACATCCCCGAGCTGGCGCCGCTGGTCTACCGCGAGATCATGTATCGCCTCCTGAGCGGCGAAGGCGGCTGGCGCCTGGCGCAATTCATGACGCCGGGGACGCAGTCGCACCGGATGCGCGTCGCCACCCAGCAGATCACCCTGCGCTACAAGGAGCCGCTGCGCATGGGCGACATCGCGCAGGCGGCGAACATGAGCCAGTCCTCGCTGCACCACCATTTCAAGCTGGCCACCAATATGACGCCCCTGCAGTACCAGAAGCGACTGAGGCTGCAGGAGGCGCGGCGCCTGCTGGTGTTCGAGGCCACCAGCGTGGCCAGCGCAGCGCACCGGGTCGGCTACGAAAGCGCATCGCAGTTCAGCCGCGAGTACACGCGCGCGTTCGGCATCAGTCCCTCGCAGGACGTGCGCGAACTGCGTTCTTCCCTGTTCCGGTCGCGCGGCGGCAGGCCGCCGGGCCTGGACGAATTGAGCCAGGCCGAGCGCGCCACCTGGGCCGCCGTGGGCCAGGCCGTCACGGCCGACCCAGAGGCCTGATCGAGGAGGGCATCGGCATGCAAGGGCAACCATCCCATCACGCGCAACAGCGCCTGATCGAGCTCCTGCTGCGCATCGCGCCGCATGATGGCGTGCACGTGACAAAGGTGCCGAAACTCAAGTTGGTCCGCGTCTCCGGCCCGGCCGCGCTGGGCCAGGTGCTGTACCAGCCCGGCCTTTGCCTGCTGGCGCAGGGATCGAAACAGCTGCTCGTGGGCGATGCCCGTATCGTCCACGACAGCGCACGCCATATGGTGTTCGCGCAAGATGTCCGGGTGTCCGGGCAAGTGGCCGAGGCGTCGCCCGAGAAGCCCTATCTGTGCGTCTGGCTCGACATCGATCCAGCGGTGGTCTCCAGCCTGCTGCTGGAGGACGCGCAGCAGGCCGCGCCGTTGCCGGTGGGCGTGGACGCCACCTTCGGCATCCATACCGCCAGCACCGACGACGACCTGCTCGACGCCGTGCTGCGCCTGTGCCGGCTGCTCGAGACGCCGCGCCATATCCGCCAGCTGGCGCCGCTGGTCTATCGCGAAATCATGTATCGGCTGTTGATCGGCGAAGGCGGCTGGCAGCTGGCGCATTTCATGACGCCCGGCACCCAGCCGCACCGCATCCGGCTCGCGGCCCAGCAGATCACGCTGCGCTACAAGGAGCCGCTGCGCATGGAGGAGATCGCGCAGGCGGCAAATATGAGCCAGTCGTCGCTGCATCATCACTTCAAGCTGGCCACCAGGATGACGCCCCTCCAATACCAGAAGCAGCTGCGCCTGCAGGAGGCGCGCCGCCTGCTGGTGTTCGAGGTTGCCACCGTGGCCAGCGCGGCGCACCGGGTGGGCTATGAAAGCGCCTCGCAATTCAGTCGCGAGTACACACGCGCCTTCGGCATCAGTCCCTCGCAGGACGTGCGCGAGCTGCGTTCCTTCCTGTTGCAGCCCGCGTCCGGCGCGCCGGACGGCCAGCTTCAGAAGGTATAGTCCGCCTTCACGTAGGCCGAGCGTCCATTCATGCCGAACGGGCAGGTCTCCCAGCAGTGCGTGAAGCCCATCTGCGGGAAGGGCGCGGCGCGCTCGGGGTTCCAGCGCGTCGGATAGGTGTCGAACAGATTGTTCACGCCCGCCGACAGCGCCAGGTTCTTGTTGAAGGTATAGCGCCCGGTCAGGTCGACGATCCACTTCGCTTCCCAGGTCTGCACGAATGGAGCAGTAAAGCCCTGGCCCTGCACCTCGCCGAAGTAGTTGGCGCGCGCCGTCACGTTCCACGGGCCGGTGGTGTAGTCGGCCGACACCACGTGGTGCTTGCGCGGCTGGCCGCGTTCGATCAGCGTCACCTGGGCGTCGTCGAACAGCTGGGCGCCGGTGAGCACCGGCGACTGCGAGTGGCGATCATCGACCTCGGTCTTGTTGAAGCCCAGCTGGCCGGACAGCACCAGGGTCGAGCCCTGGCCCTTGATGGTCTGCTGCGCCACCAGGTCCAGGCCGGTGGTGGTGGTGTCGATCGCATTGGTGAAGAACTGGGCCTGGCCTACGCGTAGCGGATCGAGGATGTTGCGGATCGGGCAGGCGGCCGGCGTCGCGCACGGGCCGGACTCGGGCGCGATATTGCTGGAGAAGACGATGCGGTCGTCGATCTTCGTGCGATACACGTCGGCGGTGAGCGAGAAGCCCTGGGTCGGGCGCAGGATCATGCCGATGCTGGCGCTTTTCGAGGTTTCTTCCTGCAGCGGCGCGATGCCGAAGGCGCGCGTGACGGCGCTGTCTTCGCGCGCGGTGAGGGTCTCGGTCAGCACGCCGGCGGCGTTCAGGTTGGTCGACACCGAGCTGTAGAACTTCTGCTGCACGCCCGGCGCCCGGAAACCGGTCGAGGCGCTGCCGCGGATCCCGACCGTGCGGCTCGGGTCCCAGCGCAGGCTCAGTTTGCCGATCGTGGTGTTGCCGAAGTCCGAGTAGCGTTCATGGCGCGCGGCGGCGCCGAGCGTGACGTTGGCGCCGAACTTGCGCTCCAGGTCCAGGTAGTAGGCGGTGTTGTGGCGGCCCTCGTCGACCGCCGTGCTCGGGGTGTAGCCGGGGAAGCCCTGGATGCCCGAGGCGGCGATGCCGCCGTTCTGGTCGCGGATGATGATGGCGGGATTGTTGGTGCGGCCGTACTGGTACGAGACCGGATCGCCGGCCTCGATCTCGTAGTTATCGCGCCGCCATTCGAAGCCGGCGGCCACGAACAGCTCGCCGCCCAGCACGTTCACCGGGCCCTTGAAATCGAGGTTGAAGGTGGTCTGCTCGAACTTGAGCGTGCCGGTGTCGGCCGACGTCGGCGACTCGCCGTTCTCGTACCAGTAGCTGACGTTGATCGAGTTCCGTTCGTGGAACTTGAGCTGGCTGCGGCCGTGGTTGACGCTGGCGTCGGCGTTCCAGCCGTTCGGCAGGTCGTGGCGGTAGCCGACGGCGAGCGAGGCATCCTGCACCGTGGTCACGATATTCGGCAGGAAGCCGTTCGGATAGATCTCGGGCACGTTGCGCGAGTCTTCGGCCGGGCGGAAGAAGCCGCCCGAATCGCCCTTGCGCTTGGAGGCGCCGCCGAAGGCATACAGTTCGCCGCCGGCGGTCGGGATGGCCGAATTCAGCCACAGATAATAGTCTTTCGCGTTGCTGTCGCCCAGGCGCTGGGTCACGCGCGGCGGGTTGACGCGCAGGGTGTCCGGGCCGGCGCGATTGGTTTCGTCGCGCTTCCTGGCCTCGACCGACAGGTTCAGGTAGCCGCCGTCGGCGCCCAGCGCGAAGCCGCGGTTGGCGCTGGCCGAATAGGTGTCGCCATCGCCTTCGTCGGTAGTGCCGGCGCTGGCGCTCAGGGTGCCGTTGCCGGCGCCCTTCTTGAGGATGATGTTGATGACGCCCGCGATCGCGTCCGATCCATACTGCGCCGCGGCGCCGTCGCGCAGCACCTCGATCGACTGGATCGCCGACAGCGGGATCGCATTGATGTCGGTGCCGGCCGAGCCGCGGCCGATGGTCTGCTGCACGTTGACCAGGGCTTGCTGGTGGCGGCGCTTGCCGTTGATGAGCACCAGCAGCTGGTCCGGGCCCAGGCCGCGCAGGGTGGCGGGGCGGATGATGTCGGTGCCGTCGCTCACGAAGGTGCTGGTGAAGTTGAACGAGGGGTCGAGGTCTTGCAGCACCTTGCCCAGTTCGAGCGTGCCGGCGGACTGGATGTCCTTGCTGTTGATGAGGCCCACCGGGACCGCGGTATCGAGCGCGGTCTTGGCCTGGGTGCGCGAGCCGAGCACCACGACCTGCGACATGCTGTTGTCCGTCTCCTGGGCGCCAACGGGCGCCAATGCCGCCATCAGTGCCGACGCCAGCAGGGCGCGTTGCGGCAGTATTTTCTTGTTCAACTTCATGGTCATCCTCTACCCCCTGCAATGAGTTATGTCATGTCATCCGCTTGTTCGGATGTCATTTGATGTTAGCAATGGGATATGTCCGTACACTACGAAGATATTGAAATAAGTAAATACGAAGGTAAATAGATGGGATGTCCGTGGCGCAAAAGAGACGTACTCCTGCAGTTCACGACATTTTCATGAGTGTCGGGTAATGCATTGAGAATAAAGAAGTTTTTGGTGAGAAATGTTGTAGAAAAGAGTTTGCTGGATTGTTACGTTCTCTAACAAGATTTCCAATGGAGCGCTGCCCAGTGGCTTTAGCATAGGTCTCAAGACGGCGCTTTCGCCGCACTTCGTAGGCAGCCACATCATGATCCAACGACGAATCGACGAGCGGTCCGCGCTCGCTACCGAATATGCGTTGTTCCTGGCCGAGACGCGTGGCGTGTCGGCGGGGCTGGTGTACCTCGAGAGCTGCAACGTCTCACAAGAGATCCTGCTGCGCGCCATGCAGGATCCCGCCGCCCGCCGCAACCGCGAGCGGCGCCAACGGCAACGGAACGACTAGATGAATATCACCCAGCTATGCAAGCGCTACGGCCTGGAACACCACGGCAGCCTCGAAAGCGCCTGGGATGCCCACGGGCCGACCGGCATCGTGCTGATGCAGCTCTGGCACGCTCCCAACCAGAAGATCGACGACCATCCGCTGCCCGGCGCGCAACTGCGGGTGCGCTGCATGGATGCCGGTCAGGACGAAGAACCCGATGAAGAGGCGCATGCCGCCCGCGTGCGCAGCATCGCAGCGGTCGAGAAGGGCGCGCGCGGCTTTGCCGCGATGTCGATCCCGCCGAGCCAGTCGCGCGGGGCCGGCGCCTGGGCCAAGTACGCCAACCTCGAACGGGTGTTCCCGGTGCTGGGGCTGGAGCGCGAACCCTGTGGCACGGTGTTCGCCGTGCTGGGCGCGCCGGTGCCGGCGTCCGAACTGGGCGTCAGCGGCCACCTGCCGGACCGCCGCCCGCCCACGCCGCGCCATCGGCTTACGAGTGGTCGCGCATCCACTCTTTCAGGCCGTTGACCCAGTCCTTGGCCGGCAGGTTCAGGCGCCGCTTGATCTCGCCGGCGCGCTCGTACAGCACCGCGAAGTCGATCTGGGGCGCATCCTTGAAGGCCAGCACCACCACGTTGGCGTCGTGCACCTCGGGCAGCCAGGCGACGGCGTCGAAGACCTGCTCCATGTGCAGGAAGTTCTTGTCGTAGTTGCTGAAGTCGCCGAACACATTGGCGGTCATGAGGCCACCCGGGGCCAGGCAATCGCGGCAGCCCTGGTAAAACTCGACCGAATCGAGCACCGGGCCGCGCGCGTCCTGGTCGTACAGGTCGACCTGCAGCACGTCGAACTTGCCGTGGTTGCCGCGGTCGAGCACGAAGTCCAGCGCATTCATCTCGCGCACGTCCAGGCGCGCATCGTTGTCGGGCAGGCCAAACAGCGCGCGGCAGATCGCGATCACATTGGGATTGAGTTCGACCGCCGTGACCTTCACCTCGGGAATGCGCTGGTAGCAGAACTTGGTGAGCGCAGCGCTGCCCAGCCCGAGCTGGGCGATGTGGCGCGGCGCGCGCTGGAACAGCGTCCACATCATCATCATCTGCACGTATTCGAGCTCGATCGTGTCCGGCTTGGCGATGCGCATCGCGCCCTGCACCCAGGAGGTGCCGAGGTGCAGGAAGCGCACGCCTTCGAATTCGTCGATGGTGGCGGGCGGATGGCCGGGCTGGGCGAAACGGGGATCGATGGTGGACGGCGGCATGGTCGCAACGAGGCAAAATCAAAGCCGATCTTACCAGAGCGCGCCGGGGTTCAGCCGGATGGCGGGGCGGATAGCGCCGGCAGGAACAGCGTCACCGCCAGCCCGCCGCCGTCGCGGTTGGCGAGCAGGATGCGGCCGCCGTGCGCTTCGGCGATCTCGCGCGCCAGCGCCAGCCCCAGGCCGGTGCCGCTGCGCTTGGTCGAATAGAAGGGCACCAGGGCCTGGGTCAGGACCGCCTCGCTCATGCCACTGCCGCGATCGAGCACGTCGATGCGCAGCTGGTCCTGCACGCGCCGCACCTGCAGCCCGACGTGTTCCGGCGGCGAGCCGGATTCATGGGCGTTCTTGAGCAGGTTCAGGAGCGCCTGTTCGAACTGGGCGGCGTCGACCCAGGCAGGGTCTGGCGGCAGCTCGCCTTCGACCGAAAAATCGACCTGGCCGGACAGGCGTCCGACCAGGTCCGGCCATGGGCAGGCTTCCAGGCGCGGCGTGGGCAGCTTGGCGAAGCGCGCATAGCCGAGGATGAAGCTCTCCAGGTGGCGGGTGCGCTCGCCGATGGTCGAGAGGATCTGCGGCAGGCGCTCGACCTGCCCGCGCCGTACCAGCTCGGCGCCGGAGTGGGCCAGCGAAGCCAGTGGCGCCAGCGAGTTGTTGAGTTCATGGCTGATCACGCGGATCACCTTTTTCCAGGTCTGCACTTCCTGGCGCCGCAGTTCCGCCGTCAGCTGGCGCAGCAGCAGCAGCTCGTGGCGGCGCCCGTTCAGGTTGAAGGTGCTGCGCGCCAGGTGATAGACCTCTTCGTTCTCGCCTTCGCCGGCGCTGAACAGTCCATCTCCACCGCGCGCCAGCGCTTCGCGCAGGGCCGGCGCGGCGTCGTCGAGCACGGCGCGCAGGGCGTGTCCCTCGAGCTTGCGGCCATGCGCCAGCAACTGGCGCGCGGCGACGTTGGCGTACACGATGACACCCGAGTGCTCGCCCGCGTGGGCGGAGGAATCGGCCACCAGCAGCATCGCCACCGGCGTGTTCTGCACCATCGAGTCGAGCAGCAGTTCGCGCTGCACCAGGCCCAGGCGCTGCTCGCGCAACACGGCGCCCAGCCGGTTATGGGCCGCGATCAGGTCGCTCAGCTCGTCGTTGTGCGGCCAATGCAGGCTGAAGGAAAAGTCGCCGTCGCGGTAGCTGTCCACCGTGCCTTCCAGCGCGCGAAACAGCGACAGGATTGGCTGGACCTGCGCGCGCAGGGTGATGATCGCCACCGGCAGCAGTCCAAGCAGGCACAGGCCCGCGACCAGCAGCGGTCGGCCGGGGAACAGGGCGTCGAGGCCGAGCGCGGCCAGCATGGCCAGCACGAGCAGGGTGCCGACCAGCGCCGACAGGCGCGTGACGAGAGAGAACCTGGTCCGGGTCGGCGCCTGGCTCATGGACGTTCGATTCCTAACCGCTCCATGCGGCGATACAGCGCCTGGCGCGACAACCCGAGCTCGTTCGCCGCCTGCGCCACCACGCCGCCGGCGCGCGCCAGCGCTCCCACGATGGCGTCGCGGTCGGGCTCCGTCTCCTGGGCCGGCAGGCTGGCCGCCGGCAGGCCGAGGTCCGCCACCGTGATGGTGTCGCCGCTGGACAGCAGGTTGGCGCGCGCCATCACGTTCTTCAATTCGCGCACATTGCCGGGCCAGGGGTGGGCCAGCAGGGCCGCTTCGGCCGACGGATGCAGGGTCTTGCCGTGCGCCAGGAAGGATTGCGCCAGCGGCAGGATGTCGCCCGGACGGCTCGCGAGCGGAGGCAGGCGCAGCTCGATCACGTTCAGGCGGTAGTACAGGTCTTCGCGGAAGGTCCCGGCGCGGATCATCGCGGAGAGATCCGCATTGGTGGCGCTGATCACGCGCACCTTGACCTGCCGTTCGCGGTTCGAGCCGAGCCGCTCGAAGCGGCCGGTTTCCAGCACCCGCAGCAGTTTCATTTGCCCCGCCAGCGGCAGGTTGCCGATTTCGTCGAGGAACAGGGTGCCGCCGTCGGCCGCCTCGAATTTGCCTTCGCGCGCCTTAGATGCGCCGGTATAGGCGCCGGCGTCGGCGCCGAACAGCTCGGCCTCGATCAGTTCGGACGGCAGGGCGCCGCAGTTGAGCACCACGAAGGGGCCGTCGGCCACCGTCGAATTGGCCTTGATGATTTCGGCGATGCGCTCCTTGCCGGTGCCGTTGGGACCCGTGATCAGCACCGGCACGTCTGCGCGCGCCACCTGGCAGGCCAGGTGCAGCACCCGTTCGGTGGCCGGGTCCTGCCACACCAGGCCGCGCAGGTCGAAGTTCAGCTCGAGCTCGCGCTTGGCCTTGTGTTCGCGTTGCAGGCGGCTGGCAAGCAGCCGGTTGGCCTGGCCCAGCTCGATCAGGTTGCTGACCGTGGCCAGCAGGCGCTCGTCGTTCCAGGGTTTGGAAAGATAGTCGGCGGCGCCAGCCTTGACCAGGTCGACCGCCGCATCCAGGTGGGTCCAGGCGGTGAGCAGGATCACCGGCAGGTCGGGATGGCGCAGGCGGATCTCGCGAAACAGCGCCACGCCTTCCTCGCCGGACGTGGTGTCGGCCGTGAAGTTCATGTCCTGGATCACCAGATCGACCGGCTCACGCCCGAGGAGGTCCAGGCCCTCCTCGGGCGAGGCCGCGCGCAGCGCCGCGATATCGTGCAGCGAGAACAGCACTTCGAGCGCCATGGCGACGGCGGCATTGTCGTCAATGATGAGAACTGTGGGCATGGCCGCCAGCATAGCACCCTCCCGCCTAGGTGCTGCGGGTGGCCAGCGCCGGCGAGGTGCTGGCCGCGCGCCATGCCGGACCGTAGGCGGCGAGGATGCCGATTGCCCAGAACAGCAGGGCGCCGGCGATCAGGTAGGGCAGCGGCAGCCGTGTCATTTCCAGTTTGCTCACCAATAGCTGGTTCAGGCCGACGCCCAGCAGCACGCCGCCGAACACGCCGGCGCTGGTGATCAGGACGTTCTCCAGGATGAAGTAGCGCAGGATGTCGATCTTGCGGGCGCCGAGCGCGCGCCGCACCCCGATCTGCTTGCGGCGCTGGGTCACCCACAGGCTGGCCATGCCGACGATGCCGCTGCAGGTCACCAGCAGCAGCAGCACGCTCACCGTCACCAGCATCCACGACAGCGCCACGTCGGCGCGGTAGCGGTCCTGGCGGTCGCCATCGACCGTCTTGATGCGCAGGATCATGGGCGTGGCCGACGATTTGCGCAGCGCCTGTTCGGCCTCCTGCATTACACGGTCGCGCTGGCCCGGCTCGGCGCGCATGGCGTACATCGTGCCCGGACGGCCATATGAGAACTCGGGCATCACGACCGAATACTCGCCATCCATGCCCACCTCGGCATGCACGCTCTGCAGGCGCTCGACCACGCCGACCACCTGGGCCCCGCGCGCTTCGTTGCCGGTGCCGAAGTACATGATCTTGCCGACCGCTGGCGCGCCCGGCCACAGTTTCTCGGCCAGGTCACGGGTCATGAGGACGGTTTGCGGCGCCCTGTTCTCAGCCGCCTGGTTGACCTCGGGGATTTCATGCGGCAGGAAGTCGCGGCCCTCGACCAGCTTCAGGCCGAAGGTCTTGACCATCGCGCCATCCGTGGCGTAGATCGAGGCGTAGGCGCTCTCGCGCTCCTGGCGCGGATCGGCCGAGATGCTGGTGGTGCTGCCGCTTTGCGCCATCGGCATCTGGGACACCTGGCCCGCCGATACCATGCCCGGCACCGAGCGCAGCACCTCCAGCTCGCGCTTGATGGTGGCCAGCATCTGGTCCGGCGTGTTCTGGTTCAGGTTGCGCACCACGAAGTAGAAGGTCGCCGCTTCGTCGGCCAGGCCGGAGGGGCGCGCCGCCACTTCGCGCCGTTCGTTCACGATGTGCAGGGCATTGGCCAGGATCGCCAGGCTCAGGGCGACCTGCATCGCCACCAGGATCGGGCCGGTCTTGTTGCGCAACAGCGCGGACAGGATGGGTCGGATTTCCATATTCATTGCTCCCGGGTTGATACGCTGATGATCATTGCGATTTGAGCTGGATGGCCGGCGTCACCTGACAGGCGCGCCAGGTCGGCAGCAGGCCGGCGATCAGCGAGGCGCAGATCGACAGCACGAAGGTCAGCGCCAGCATCTGCCAGTCCATGCGCGCCACAGCTGCCATGCTCTTGCTTTCCATGCCAATCAGGGCCAGGGCGCCGAAGGCCAGCGCCAGTCCCAGCACGCCACCGGCCATGCCGACCACGCCGGTCTCGATCAGGAACTGGCGGAAGATGTCGCTCTTCGATGCGCCGAGTGCGCGCCGGATGCCGACCTCGGAGGCGCGCACCGAGAACTTCGCCAGCAGCAGGCCGACGGTGTTGACCAGGCACAGGACCAGGAAGCCGAACGCCAGCCAGGCCGACAGCCGGGTATCGTTGCCCACTACCTTCTGCTTTTCCATCCATTCCATCACGTTGTACAGCTCGACCGGGGCCTGGCGCTTCAGGCGGCCCAGCTTGCGCTGTTCGCTCGCATAGTTTTCGAGGAAGGCGTGCAGGTCGGCGCGGTCCATGGCCGAGCGGGTTTCGAGCCAGAGCTGGATCCAGGTGCACTCCGAGGCCAGCAGCGAGGCATAGCCGGAATCGCGCTGTTCGCTGCAGCTCACGCTGCCGTAGGCCGGCATCTCGCGCCGCACCGCGGTGGTGAAGGGAATCATGAAGTCCTCGCCGGTAGCCTGGCCGCTGCCGATCAGTTTGTAGTAGCGTGGCATCGGATTCCATTCGTCGAGCACGCCCACCACGGTGAACGGCTCGCCGCCCATGCGCAAGCGCTGGCCGACCGGGCTGGCGTCGCCGAACAGCTTCTCTGCCACTGCGCGGCTCAGCACCACGACGTTGGCGCCGCCCGCCTCTTGCTCGGCGCTCCAGGCCTGTCCATGCAGGAAGGGCACATCGAACATGGCGAAGAAATCGCGCGTCGGCGCCAGCCCATATCCGCTGAAGGCCGGGATGTCGGTGCGCGGCGGCTCGATCGGCATGCCGGTGCCGAACATCGCCGTGCCACGGTCGCCCGGTTTGGCGCGCAGCAGGTTCATCGCATCCTGGTAGCTCATCTGCATGTCGATGTGGTCGGAACCAGGGATATAGCCCTCGGGCTGGGCGTTGTCGATGAAGGGCACGAACAGGCGGTCGCTCTTGGAGGGAATCGGGTCGCCCGACATCGCGTGCAGGATGGCGAGCGTCGAGACGCTGGCGGCCACGCCGATGGCCAGGGTCAGCACCATCAGGGAGGTCAGGTAGCGGTTGCGGCGCAGGCTGCGCACGCCGAGCTTGAAGTAATAGCCGAACATGGCCGCTCCTCAGGCTGGGACGGAAGCCACGCTGTCGACCAGCGACGGCGAGCGCCGCACCAGGTCGGACACCTGGCCGTCGATGATGTGCACGTTGCGGTGGGTGCGCACCGCAAGCTCCGGATCGTGGGTCACCATCAGGATCGTGGTGCCGGCGGCGTTGATCTCTTCCAGCAGTTCCATCACGCCGCGCGCCATTTGCGTATCGAGGTTACCGGTCGGTTCATCGGCCAGCAGCAGCTTGGGGCTGCCGGCCAGCGCGCGCGCGATCGCCACCCGCTGCTGCTGGCCGCCGGACAGCTCGGCCGGGTAGTGCTTCATGCGCGAAGCCAGGCCGACCTTGGCCAGCGCGTCTTCGATGCGCTCCTTGCGTTCGCGCGCATTGAAGCCGCGATAGCGCAGCGGCACGTCGACGTTGTCGAACAGGTTCAGGTCGGGGATCAGGTTGAAGCCCTGGAAGATGAAGCCCAGCTTCTCGTTGCGCAGGCGCGAGCGCGCCGCGTCGTCCAGGCCTTTGACGTTGACGCCGTCCAGCACGTATTCGCCCGAGGTGAATTCCTCGAGCAGGCCGGCGATGTTCAAAAAGCTGGTCTTGCCGGAGCCGGACGGTCCGGTCACGGTGACGAATTCGCCCTGGCTGACGTGGATCTCGAAGCCGCGCAGCGCGTGGGTCTCGATCATGTGGGTGCGGTACACCTTGCTCAGGTTGGTCATGCGCAGCATGGTTGGCTCCTTGTTGGACGATGTTGTTTATTGGTTGATGGAGACGCTGGCGGCACTCTCGAAGGCGTCGGTGCCGGCCACGACGACCCGGTCGCCGGCCTTCAGGCCTGACACGATCTCGACCGCCGAGATGCTGGTGGCGCCGACCTGGATCGGGGTGCGCACGGCGATCCCGTCGCGCATAACATAGGCATGGCGGCCGCCTTCGTTTTCCAGGAACGGGCCGCGCTGCACCATCAGGACGTTCTGCTTTTCTTCGATCAGCAGGCGCGCGCTGACGCGCTGGCTCTGGCGCAGGCCCTTGGGCTGCTCGCCGTCGAAGCGCACCCGCGCCAGCACCTGGTTCTTGACCACCTCGGGCGACAGCGCCGACAGCTTGCCGGTGGCGCGGCCCGAGGGCAGGGTGATCTCGGCGCTCATGCCCAGGCCCAGGTCGCCGGCATAGGTTTCGGGCACCTCGACCTCGACTTCGAGCTTGGACAGGTCGACCAGCGTCATCAGCGGTGCATTGGCGATGACCACCATGCGGTTCTGCACGTTCAGGGTGCCGATGAAGCCGTCTACCGGCGCGCGCACGGTCAGCTCGTCGACCCTGCGCTGGGCGTTGGCCATCGACAGGCGCGCGCGCTCCATCTCGTTGGTCTTGGTGCGGATCGCCAGCTGGACGTCGTCGCCTTCGAGGTTGGCCGCCTGCGCCGCATGCTTGGCGCGGATGCCGGCCGAGTTGAGGGCATCCTGGGCCTTCTGGTAGTCGATCTTGGCGATGATGCCGACCACGCCCACGCTGTCGTAGCGCTCCACCGTGCGCTGGGCCGACAGGCGTTCGATCTCGGCGGTGTCGGCTTCGCGCTTGGCCAGCAGTTGCTGCTTGCGCGCCAGGATCTGCTGGCGCGCCACTTCGGCCTTGAGCTGTTCGTAGGTCGAGACTTCGCGCTTGAGGGCGTCGCTCAGGTCGGGCGACTCCAGTACCGCCAGCACGTCGCCCTTCTTGACGGTGTCGCCGGCGGCGACCTTCAGGTTGACGGTGGCGGGGGCGGTGGAATACAGGGTGGGGCTGACGGCAGCGACCACGCGGCCGTTGACGGCGGCGTCGCGCACCAGGGTGCCGCGCTGGACTTCGGCGATGCGCACGCGGCTGCCTGAGACCGAATGTTCGCTGCCGCTCCAGGCGGCGAACACGGCGACGCTGGCGGCCAGCAGGGCGGCGGCGATACCGATCAGCAGCGCGGGGCGCTTGAACTTGTGGGACGCCGGCGTGGCGACGACGGCGTCTTGTTGGGATGTATCGCGGATCATGTTGTGTCCAGTAACGACGAGTTTCCTGTCGTTATTGCACGATCCGTGCCAGCGCTTATTTCATTGTTAAGTTATTGATTCATAAAGGAGTGTCCGGCGGACGCCGCTGTCCGCGGTGTCCGTCCGGCCTCCGCGCGGTCGTTCGCGGACAGAACCGTCCGCGCTGGCCGCTTACTTCTGCGGCTGCTGCTTCTGCCCGTACTTGCCCACGATCTCGCCCTTGGCCAGCACATGGCCCTTCATCGCCTGCAGCACCTGGTCGCGGTCGGCGCCGAATGGCACATCGAGCATCTTGTCCAGTGCATACACCTGGAAGTGGTAGCGGTGCGCCGCCTCGCCGACCGGCGGCCTTGGCCCGTAGTAGCCGGGCGCACCGCGCGTTGTGCGGCCCTGCAGCACGCCGTCCGGGTCGGACAGGCGCGGCTGCTCCTGCACGCCTTCCGGCACGCTGGTGATGGTGGCCGGGATATTCCACATCACCCAGTGCACGAAGGGCGTGACCGGTTTGGCGTCCGGGTCTTCCATGATGACCGCGTACGATTTCGCGCCCGCCACGGCTTTCCAGGACAGCGCCGGCGAGACGCCGTCCGCATACTCGGTGTAGCGATCGTCCATCGTCCCGTTGGCGCTGAAGCTCGACGACGTCACGCTCAGTTGGCCCTTGGCCTCGGTCTCGGGGCGCTTGTTCGCCAGCGGGACCTTGTTGCCCTTGTTGACCTGCTGCTCCATGGGGCCGGCCGGCGCCTTCGGCGGCGTGGCCGCTGCCGCCTTGCCACCGGTGTAGGCGATGCGGTAGATCACGCCGTTGGCGTCGTCCGCCATCAGCAGCGCGCCGTCCTTGGCCAGCGCCAGGCCGACCGGGCGCGCGATATGGGTCTTGCCGCCATCCGTCAGGAAGCCGGTGACGAAAGGCTCGACCGACTTCGGCTGGCCGTCCTGGTAGCGCACGCGCACGATCTCGTAGCCCGACGCCGGCACCCGGTTCCACGAACCGCGCATGGTGACGAAGGCGTCGCCCTGGTAGTCGGCCGGGAAGGCGCTGCCGGCGCCCCAGACCCATTGCATCGGCGCCGCGTGGGCGGTATAGCCCAGCACCATCGGCGTGCTGCGTTCCTTCCACTGTTCCTTGGTGATCTCGCCCTGCGGCGTGCTTTGCGGGTAGATCTCGCCGGCCCCGTAGACGTGCGGCCAGCCGTACTGCTTGCCCAGCTCGATCTTGTTGATCTCTTCTGGCTGGACGTCGTCGCCCAGGAAGTCGATGCCGTGGTCGAAGCCCCACAGCTCGCCCGTGGCCGGATGCCAGCCGAAGCCGATCAGGTTGCGCAGGCCGCTGGCAAAGATGGTGCGGCTCTTGCCGTCGGGGGAAACGCGCAGCAGGGTGGCGTTTTCCACATTGCTTTCGTTGCAGGTATTGCAGGTGCTGCCGACGCTCAGGTACAGCATGCCGTCCGGGCCGAAGGCCATGGTGCGGTTCGGGTGTTGGCCCGAATCGGGCAGGTCGCCGATCAGCATGGTGAGTTCGCCCAGGCGGCCGTCGGGCTTGATGTCGGCGACGAACAACTCCTTGACGGTGACCAGGTACAGCTTGTTGTCGCGGATCGCCAGGCCGTGGGCGCCGGCGCGGTTGGCCACCGTGACCGGCGCGCCGTCGGCGCGGCCGTCGCCGTTGGCGTCGCGCAGCAGCAGCACGTCGCCCTGGTCGCGCCGGCTCAGGTAGACGTCGCCGTTCGGCGCCACCGCAATGATGCGCGCGTTCTTGAGGCCAGTCGCGAAGGCGCTGACCGTGAAGCCCGGCGGCGCCTTCAGGGCAGCGATGCGCTCCGGCGTGGCCTCCACCTTATTGGGTTTCCAGACGTTGATCTTGGTGGAGAACATGGTGCCGTCGCCCTGCTGGGCGGTAGCGGAGCCGAACACCATGCACAGCGCGGCTGCGAGCGAAGCGCGTTTCATTGGGGCCTGCCTTTCTTGGTCGTTGTTGGTGGGAGCCTTGCGCCAATGATCGTGCCAGCGATTCGGAACGCGGTATGTTTGGAAACGTACATTGTCGGATTCAATGTTGAACATGCGCCACGGGTAATTTCAGCCCATAAATGTTTTCGATCTTGCAAGATGGCAATCGATCCGTATATTGGACTGGCACCCGGCGCCGCCGGTTCTCCAGAAAGTTCATCAGTGTCGTTGTTCGACCGCCTGCAAGACCTGTTGCGCAGCCTTGCGCTCGCCCCACCCGCCCCTCCGCAACGCCATTTCTTCATCCCGGACGAAGTCGAACGCCTGTACCGCCTCGATGGCGCCGCCGGCATCGACGACCAGACCTGGAACGACTTGCTGCTCGAATCGTACGAAGAGAAACTGGCGCCCCGGGCCAGCATCTTCGCGCGCCAGGTGCTGCACCGGCGCCTGCGGGCCGGCATCGACGATGCGGCATGCGTCGCGCAGCGCGCGCGCCTGCAGGCGCTGATGGATGACCCGGCGCGGCTGGATGCGATCGACGCCAGCCTGTCTCCCTTGCGCCATGCCGATGCCGAGGTGGCCGGCCTGCTATTCCAGGATACGGCGCCGACCATCCCGTGGTGGCCGCGCTGGCTATGGCTGCTGCCGCTCGCGCTGCTGCTGTCGCTGGCCGCCCTGGCGACCCTGCCGCTGGGCTGGATGTTGACCCTGGCGGCGCTGACGCCCCTGATGGCGCTGCAGATGCGCCTGCACCGCCCGCTCGAGGAATGGGCCGCCACCATCCGCGCGCTGCACGCGCTGCTGCGCGCGACCAGCCTGCTGGGTGGGCAGGGCGGGCAGCTGCTGGAACCTTTCGTGGCGGCGCGCCCCAGGGCGGAACGCCTGCACCTGCGCCTGGCGCGCTCGCTGAGCCTGCGCATGATCCCTGGCGCGAAGCAGTACGCCGACTGGTTCGCGGCCGCCAACGTGGCGCACTACTTCAAGACGGCGCGCATCGTGCACGCCGAACGCGCCTTCCTGCGCGAATGCTACCTCGCTTGCGCCAGCCTGGAGGCCGACGTGACGCTGGCGCGCCATCTGGCGTGCCTGGAGCGCTGGTGCTGGGCAGAACGCGGCGATGCGCGCACGCTGGTGCTGGAAGGCGGCATCCATCCCCTGATGGCGCAGCCCGTTGCGCTGTCGGTGACTCTGAAAGGAAAAGGCGCCTTCGTCTCGGGCCAGAACGCCTCGGGCAAGAGCACCTTCCTGCGCATGGTCGGCCTGAACGCGATCGCGGCGCGCGCCTTCGGCTTTTGCTATGCGGCGCGGGCCTGCCTGCCGGCGGTGCCGGTGCGCGCCAGCATGCAGAACGAGGATTCGCTGCTGGGCGGCGAAAGCTTGTATATGGCAGAACTGCGGCGGGCGAAGGAATTGCTGGATGCCGCCGGCCAGCCGCCGGGCATCTGCCTGATCGATGAAGTCTTCCGTGGGACGAATCACCTGGAGTCGGTGTCGGCTGCCTGCGCGGTGCTGGAACGACTGGCCGGCCGCGACCTGGTGCTGGTGTCCTCGCACAACCTGGTGCTGGCGCCGTTGCTGCGCGAGCAGTTGGAGGCGTTCTTCATCGACACCGCCAGCGGCCAGCCGGTGCTGGCGTCGGGCGTGCTGAGCAACCCGAACGGCATCGCGCTGCTGGCGAGCCAGGGTTTTGGAGGGGAGGTTGAAAACAGGGCGGCCGAGGTGGCGCGCTGGTTGAGCAGCCACCTGGTGGAACCGGAGGTCGCGGCGCCCGAATCCCGTCGTTACTGCCACTGGCAGTAACGACTCCCCGCGAAGGCGGGGACCCAAGTCCTTCGATCAGCCACTACGGATGCTGCTGCTGGTGCGCTGGCAAACTTGGGTCCCCACACCTTCGTGGGGACGACGTGCGGATGCTAACGAAAGAATGACGCCAACTTACTTTGGTGCTTCATCCAGCTTCAAGGCCTTGGCGATATCGTCCCAGGCCACCGCCTTGTAGTTCTGGGCTGCATCGGGCATGCGCTTGAAGCCGTCGTGCACCACCAGCATGCCGCGTGCGAACGGGCCGCCGAAGTTGGCCGAACTGACTTCCAGGCCGTCAGTCTCGGACGCGCCGTCGATGCCGGCCACCGGGTCCATGCCGACCCGGAAGGCGCCGCGCACCTTGAACGGCGGGGCCGCATCGAACACCACATAGCTGCTATTGCCCTGGCTCGATACCACCAGGTAGCTCTGCTTGCCGCCGTGATAGATGCCCATGCCTTCGATGTCGTCGTGCAGCCACTCGCCCACCGGCATCACCATCTTGAGCGTGGCCGGCTGGTCGGCCTTGGCCGACGTCACCCACAGCGCCTTGTCTTCTTCACCCACGAACAGCAGGCCGCTGCGGTCGTCCGCCACGCAGCCTTCGGGTTGCGTCGCGACCTTGAACTGGCGCGCCAGCGTGGCGCTGAACTTGCCGCCGCTGCGGGTGATCTGCCAGTGCTCGTAGCGGCCGTCCTTGTCGTTCACGAAGGCGTCCATGCCGCCCGCTGCGGTGCGGTAGGTGCAGGTGCCGTAGATGTCATTCAGGCCGGTCGGCAGGCGCGCCGCTTCGGCCAGCATGCCCTTGGCGTCGATCGTGAACAGCACCATCGAATTCTCGTCGCGCTGGGTGGCCAGGGCCAGGTCGAAGCGCTCGTCGCCGAAGTGCAGGTCCTGGCGCACGTCGACGTTGTTCAGGCGGCCCGCCGGAAGGAACTGGGTTTGCTTGCCCTGCAGGTCGTACACCAGCATGCCCTGCTTCTTGTTGGTGCCGAGGATGCGCGACTGGGTCGCGTCCTTCGGGTTGACCCAGATCGCCGGATCGTCGGCGGCGTCGCCCAGTTGCGCGACCGGCGCGGTCTGCATGCGCGGCATCACGATCGGCAGCGCGCGCGGTGGCGGGGTGCCGGCCTTCCATGCCAGCGCCGGCGCCTGCCAGCCTTTCTTCGTCTGCACCAGCAGCGAGGCGCCGCCCAGCGCCACCAGCTGCTTGCCGCCCAGCGCGCGCGCCGGCAGCGCGGTCCAGGCCGCGCCGGCGCGGCGCCAGCTCAACAGGTCACCCTTCTCGTCCAGGACGGCCACGCCGCCCGGCAGCACGGCCAGGCCCTCGATCTCGCCGGCCAGCTTGCCGTACGGCGCGCGCAGCGCCACCGGCACCCGCGCCGACGGACCTTCGGCATCGGCGCCATAGGCCCACAGGCCCATGCCTTCCTCGGCCACGAACAGCGTGGCGTGGGCATCGTCGACGCGGCAATGGGTGACCGCGGTCGGCAGCGCCAGGCGGCGCACCAGGCGATAGCCGCCCTGCGCCTCGCTGCCCAGCAGCCACTGCTGCGCCTGGCCGTCCGGGCCGACCATGAACACATGGTCCAGGCCCTGGGCGTCGCGGTACATGCAGGCGGCTTCCAGGCCGAAGCCGGCTTCCGGCATCGGCGGCAAGGCCTTCAGCGTGCCGGCCGCGAGGTCGACCCGCACCGGCTGCACGCGCTCGGTGTTGGAATCCATGATCACGGCCATCACGCCGCCTTCGACGGGGCGCAGGTCGAGCTGCTCGGCGCGGATGGCCAGGCTGGCGCGTTCGCTGCCGTCGGCGCCGACCAGGCGCAGGGCGGTCTTGTCGAGCGCCAGCCAGGCGCCGCCCGGCAGCGCGGCCAGGGCTTCGGTCTTGGCCAGCCAGGCCGGTACTTGCGGTGCAGCGGCGGCAGCAGCGTGCAGGGTGGCGAGGAGAACCAGGGATACGATTTTTTTCATTAGAAGATGCTCGCTTTCAGGCCGATCTTGAAGGTGCGGCCGTATTGTTCATGTTGCGCGTTGCGGGACTTGTCGCCCATGTACACGTAGTATTTTTCGTTGTTCAGGTTGCTGGCGTCGAAAGTCAGCTGCCAGCGCTTGTCCAGCTTGAACGACATCGAGAGGTCCAGCTGCTTCTGGGCGTCGACGTAGCGGTCCTGGCTCGCGTCGAGCACGTCCTCGCCCAGTTCGAGCAGGTAGGGCGATTTGTAGTTCATTGCCAGGCGGGCGCTGAACGGACCGGACTCGTAGCCGACCATCAGGTTGCCGATGCGGTTCGACTGGCCCGGCATGCGGATGCTGCGCGAAGCCACGCCGCCGCTACTGCTTTCCTTATCGGCGCTGTCGATGTCGGCGCGCGAGTGGGTGATGGCGCCGTTGATGCCGATCAGCAGGCCGTTGAACGGCGCCGGCAGCATGCGCAGCGGCTGCTGCCAGGCCAGTTCGATGCCGCGCACGCGCGCTTTTTCGCCGTTGGCATACGAGATCGCGCTATTGAAGTCGGCCCATTCTCCGCGGCCGGCCAGGTCGGTCGCGTAGGTGAAGTCGCGGATAGCCTTGGTGAAGACATAGGCCGACACCACGCCGTCGCCGCCGATGGTGCGCTCGATGCCCAGGTCCAGGTTGTGCGAGCGCAGCGGATTCAGGTCCGGGTTGCCGATCGTGGCTTCGTCGTCGCCATCCAGGCTGACGCCCGGCGCCAGCTGGGCGAAGTTGGCGCGCACCACCGAATTGCTCCATGCCGCACGCAGGCTGGTGTGCTGGTCCATGTCATAGCGCAGGTGCATGCCCGGCAGCCAGTTGGTGTAGGAGCGCGCTGCGACGCGCGGCGTGATTTCTTCTTCGTCCGTCACCTGCGAGCCGTCGGCCTTGAAGCGGGTGCGTTCGGCGCGCACGCCTGCCAGCAGCGACCAGGCGCCGCTGCGCAGGCTGGCCTGCACGTAGGCGGCGTCGATGTCTTCCTGCAGCTTGAAGTCGTCCAGCGCCGAGTCGACGATCGCGCGCGCGCCGTCGCGGTTCAGGCCGGCCAGGCGGGCGCGTACCAGGTTCGGGTCGAGCGTGTAGCCCAGGTTGCCGAACGGGTAGTCGATGCGGGTGCCATTGACGAAGGCCGCCATCGAGGTCGGGCCGGCGCCCCAGTAGTCGCCGTCTTCCGGGTCGTCGCTGCCGAATTCCCAGGCGTCGGTGTCGGTGCGCTTGTCGCGGCGGGTGGCCTTGGCGCCGAACTTGAACGCGCCGCTCCAGTCGCCGGCGTCGAATTCGCGCTGCAGGTCGAGGCGCAGCTGGTGGCTGGTGTCCTTGGCGTAGGCGCGCTCGATCGCGAACGAATCGAGTTCGTAGTTGGCGGCATCGGCCACGCCGGCAGGGGCGATCAGGTGCGGGGCGCGGGTGTTGGTAAAGCCGACGTCGGCGAAGCTCTCGATGTTGGTGAAGCGCGCGTCGCTGATCGCGTTCGGCGTCTTGTCGGTGGCGCGGCTGGTGGCGGCCTCCAGGTGCATCTTCCAGGCGTCGCCGAAGCGGCGGTCCATCGAGCCGGTGATCGAGCGGATCTCTTGCGTGTACTTGCGCTGGCGCAGGCGGCGTTCGATGGTGGCGGGAGCGAGTTCGCCTTCGACCACGCTTTCGTCGTCGTTCTCGAAGTCGCCCACGGTCATGCGGTCGCGCGATTCTTCGTCCGAGAAGCGGCTGAGGAAGCCGCGCAGGGCGTAGCTGGTGGCCGCGTCCGGGCGGTAGTCGAGGTTGAAGGCGCCGGCGCGGCGTTCGCGCGTGGGCAGGTAGTCGCGCATCTCGAAGCCTTCCAGGCGCTTGCCGTCCCAGGCGCCGCCGGTTTCCACATTGTCCGAACCGAACTTGCGCTTCTCGCCCGACAGGCCGGCGGCGATGCCGAGCTTGCCGTCCATGAAGCGCTGGGCCCACAGCAGGTTGGCGCTGGGGCTGTTCTGGTCGGTATTGGTGTCGTGGCTGGCGGCCACGCCGACGCTGAGCAGCTTGCCCGGCAGGTCGAAGGCGGACAGGGTCTTGACCTCGACCGTGCCGCCCAGCGAGTTGGCGTCCTGGTCGGGCGTAGCCGACTTGGTCACTTCCAGCGAGCGCACCAGGCCGGCCGGCAGCACGTCCAGCGCCACCGCGCGGCGCGTCGCTTCCGGCGAGGGCACCATGGCGCCGTTGATGGTCACGCTGTTGTAGTCGGCGTCCAGGCCGCGCACCACCACGTAGCGGCCTTCGCCCTGGTCGCGCTGGACCGACAGGCCCGGCACGCGCGCCAGCGCCTCGGCGGCGTTCTTGTCCGGCAGGTGGCCGATGTCGTCGCTGCTGATGACGCTGACGATATTGTCGGCCTGTTCCTGGGCGGCGATGGCGCGCGCCAGGCTGGCGCGCTGGCCGGTGACGACCACGCTGGTTTCGACGGCCGGCGCGGAAGCAGGGGCAGCGTGGACGCCGGCAGCGGCCAGCAGGCTGGCGGTGATGGCGGGGAGGGCGAGATAGCGCATGGGGGCAAGGAGATAGTTGGAGTGGGGCGGATTCTGGTGTCCCAATATGACGAGTTGGTGACGCCCTCCCACCGCCGGCGTCCTGTCGAGCCCCGTCGAGCCGACCATGAGCTGAAATGACCCTCCGCCCATGACGCAGGACGCATGGCGCGACCGGATGAATTCGATGGGACGCCATTTGCCGTGAGCCGTTCGGACCCTGTGCCCGGATGCGACAGCTTTGCCATCCTGTCATCCTGCGGTCATCTGGCTGCGCTATGTTCCGGCGATCCACCTCCAACGCTCTCCCCATGTCCAACGTCATCCGCCATGCCTTGCTGATCGGTGCGCTGCTCGGCGCCTTCGCCTTCCTGTTCGTCGGCGCCGGCACGACGATCCCGATGGCCGAATGGGACTGGGTCGACATCGCGAGCGAGGGCGGCACCTCGCTACTGGCGGTGCTGTGGTGCCTGATCGTGCTGTCCAGCCGGCCGGACGGGCTGGTCACACGCCTGCTGGCCGGCGGCCTGGCCTGCATCATGCTCGGCTCCTGGGCCGATTGCCTGGACGAGGTGGTCAATATCGACAAGGCGGCGTTGTGGGACAACGCGCTGGAGTCGCTCCTGCCGCTGGGGATGCTGATCCTTACCGTCGGCATGTATTACTGGAAGCTGGAGCAGGCCACGCTGTCCGACCACATGCGCAAGCGCGAACGGCTGTTTCGCAACCATCGCCCGTTCGACCGCATCACCCAGCTGGCCGACGCCGCCTATCTGCGCGAACAACTGCGCCTGGAGAGCCGGCACAAGGAAGGTGATGGCGTCAGCGCGCTGGTGCTGTTCGACATCGATGAATTCCACCGCATCAACCGCGAACACGGCCAGGCGGAGGGCGACCGCGTGCTGCAGGCGGTGGCGCACATGCTGCTCCTGAACCTGCGCAACGAAGACCTGCTGTGCCGCTATGCCGGCGACCGCTTCGCGGTGCTGATGCCGGGCCTGACGGAGCTCGATGCGCGCGACGCCGCCCAGCACCTGTGCCGCATGGTGTCCTCGATGCGCCACCATGCGGCGGGCGGACGGGTGCGGATCTCCCTGCGCCATGGCTGCGCGCCCGCGCAGGGTGCTCCGGATGCACTGCTGGCCGCCCTGTGCCGCCAGATGGACGCCGTGTGATCGCCTGGCAGCCAGCCGGAGAACCCTCGATCCCGGCGCGGCAGCAGCCCGCGCTGGCGCTGGAATACGGGCGCTCGCGCGATGCGGATGATGCCGACCTGCTGCGCGACACCGGGCTGGTAGCCGGCCTGGATCCCGACGGACTGGTCGCGCCGGCGCAATACCTGCAGCAGCTGGCAAACACCCTGCGCACCCTGGACAGCCCCGACACCAGTTTCATGCTGGGCCAGCTGCTGCTGCCCGGCCACGACGGCGCCGCCAGCCACGCGCTGGTGCAGGCGCCGAACCTGCGCACGCTGCTGCAGACGCTGTGCCGCTTCCATGCGCGCCTGACGCCGCTGTTGCGGCCGCGCTTCGAGACCTGGGGCGACGTGGCGTTGCTGTACTGGGTCGATGCCTATGGCGCGCCCGGCATCCGGCCGGCCCTGGTCGAGATGCACATGACGGCGGTGGTGGCGCTATGCCGCTGGCTGGGTGGCGAGCGCCTGCCGTGGCGCTTCTGCTTCAACCGCGGCGCGCCGCGCCACGTCGAACAGCACCACGTCCACCTGGGCACCGAACTGCGCTTCGGCTGCCAGCTCGACGCCATGCTGCTGCCCGCCGGCTGGCTCGACCGGCCGTGGCCGCGCGCCAGCGAGATGGCGGCGCGCCTCGCGCTGCAGTCGGCCGAGCAGGAAGTATCGCGCGCACCGGGCATCCTGGCCGCGCTCTACGACTACCTTCTGGAAAATGTGCGCATGGCGCCGACGCTGGAGCGCACGGCGGCCGATTTCGGCATCAGCCCAGCGACCTTCAAGCGCCAGCTGCTGCGCCACCACACCCATTTCCAGGGGGAGCTGGACGGGGTGCGCACCCATGTGGCGCTGTGGCTGTTCCAGGTCGAACGGGCCGACAACGAACAGGTCGCGCGTTACCTGGGCTTTCATGACGCCGCCAATTTCCGGCGTTCGTTCAAGCGCTGGACCGGCCTCACGCCGGGGCCGATCCGGGCCGCGCTGGACGGGGAGCTGGGCTGGTTCACGGGTGCGCTGGAGCCCGGAATATAAGCTCAGGAGATAATTCGCGCATCTTCCATTCTTCGAGAAGTGGTATCTTTCACAATCAAGGCCGTTTTCGAAGAAGAGGAATGAGCGCCAGCCTGGTCCTGCATATCGTCTGTCCAACCCAGAAGCGCGGCTTTGCCGCGTGCATGTCCTTTTGCTTCGTCTGCCTGCTGGCCTATGGCCTGGCGAGCGGCGCGCGGCGCGACCTGTCGCCCGGTGTCATCGTCTTCACCGCCTGCGCGCTGTCCATCGTCAGCGTGGCTGCCTGGGCGCTGTATCGCAACTTCGTGTTCCGGGATGAGCTGTACATCGCCCATGCGGGCGAGTTGCCGCCGATCGAGCTGGCCTTCCGGCCCGACGAGATCCGCGCGGTGCGCCTGCTGCCGGTGCCGGAAGCGTGGACGCCGGAAGCCAAGTGGGATGCCATCGGCTTCGGCCATGGCCGGATCGAGATCGAGACCGCGACCCATCGCTACCATTTCGGGGCGGGGCTGGATCAGCGTGAAGCCGAGGCGGCGCTGGAGCGCATCCAGGGTTTCTGCCTGGCGCAGCGCGGCATGCCGGTGGCGGCGTGAATGATATTAATGAGGAGTGCTATGTCGGAGCTTGAAAAAAAGTGGTGGTTTTCCCTACCCGTGAGCATGCTCACGGTAATGTCGACGATCGGGTTGCTGCACGCGGCCGGACTCCCGCCCTTCCAATACGGCGCCGCGCAATGGGCTGTCTGGTTCCTGTGTTTCATGGGCTTGCAGCGCTGCTTTGCCTTCCTGGGCTGGCTGGTGATACTGGTGGTCTCGCCCAGGACGATCCCAGTGGGGCGCGCATGAAATCCGCCACCAGCGTCATCGCCACCCTGCTGCTGTTCCTGGCCGCCGGCATCGCGTCGGCCCAAACGAGTGAAGAACACATCGATCTCGACACACCGACCGGCCGCATCGCCGGCACCCTGCAATTGCCGGCCGCCCTCGAGGGCAAGCCGCGGGTCGCCTTGATCATCGCCGGTTCCGGCCCAACCGACCGCGATGGCAACAACCCCCTGATCCCGGGTCGCAACGACAGCCTCAGGATGCTGGCGGTGGCGCTGGCCGGGGAGGGCATCGCCTCGCTGCGCTACGACAAGCGCGGCGTTGGCGCCAGCCTGCCGGCTGGGCCGACCGAATCCGAACTGCGCTTCGAGAACTATGTGGAAGACGCCGCGGCCTGGATCGCCAGGCTGAAGGCCGACCCGCGCTTCGGCTCGGTGGCCGTGATCGGCCACAGCGAAGGTTCCCTGATCGGCATGCTGGCGGCGCAGCAGGCCGGCGCCGCGGCCTTCGTCTCGATCGCCGGCATCGCCGATGGCCCGTCCACCGTCCTGCGCAAGCAGTTGGCCGGCAAGTTGCCGCCCGAACTGGACAAGGAGAGCGAACGCATCCTCGCATCGCTCGAGAAAGGCACGCCGGTCGACCAGGTGCCGCCTGCGCTCATGACCCTGTACCGGCCGAGTGTCCAGCCTTATATGATCTCGTGGTTCAAGTATGTGCCGTCGGAGCGCATCGCCGCCTTGACCATGCCGGTGCTGATCGTCCAGGGCAATACCGATATCCAGGTGGCGGTGGCCCAGGCCAATGGCCTGTATCGCGCCAAGCCGGATGCGACCCTGGCCATCATTCCCGGCATGAACCATATCTTCAAGCACGTGCGGGCCGACCCGGCGCTGCAGGCCGCGGCCTACAGCGATCCGAGCTTGCCGGTCTCGCCGTTGCTGGTAAAAGCAGTGAGCGACTTCCTTAAAAAGGTCGATTAAGGGTCTCAGGCGGCGCGCAAGGTGTGCGCCGCCGCCACCATATTGCGCAGCGCCGGCAGCACTTCTTCCCAGTTGCGGGTCTTGAGGCCGCAGTCGGGATTGATCCACAGGCGCTCGGCCGGGATGCGGGTGGCGGCCTTGCGCATCAGGTCCACGATGTGGTCCTGGCTCGGGATGTTCGGCGAATGGATGTCGTAGACGCCCGGCCCGATCTCGTTCGGATAACTGAAGTCATCGAAGGCGTCCAGCAGTTCCATGCTTGACCGCGAGGTCTCGATCGTGATCACGTCGGCATCCATGGCGGCGATCGCCCCGATGATGTCGTTGAACTCCGAATAGCACATATGGGTATGGATCTGGGTCTCGTCGGCCACGCCGTTGGCCGTGATGCGGAACGATTCGACCGCCCAGTCCAGGTAGTCCTTCCATTCGCCGCGCCGTAGCGGCAAGCCTTCGCGCAGGGCCGCCTCGTCGATCTGGATCACGCGCACGCCGGCGCGCTCCAGGTCCAGCACTTCCTCGCGGATGGCCAGCGCCAGCTGGCGGCAACTCACGGACCTCGGCTGGTCGTCGCGCACGAAGGACCAGTTCAGGATCGTCACCGGGCCGGTCAGCATGCCCTTCATCGGCTTGTCGGTCAGCGATTGCGCATAGGTGGTCCACTTGACCGTCATCGCCTGCGGCCGGCGCACGTCGCCGAACAGGATCGGCGGTTTTACGCAGCGCGAGCCATAGGATTGCACCCAGCCGTTCTGGCTGAAGGCATAGCCGTCGAGCTGTTCGCCGAAGTATTCGACCATGTCGTTGCGTTCGGCCTCGCCGTGCACGAACACGTCCAGTCCCAGCGCTTCCTGCTCGCGCACGCAGCGCGCGATCTCGCCGCGCATCGCTTCTTCATACGCCGCCGCATCCAGTTCGCCTTTTTTATGCGCGTTGCGCGCCTGGCGGATCGCCGCCGTCTGCGGGAAGGAACCGATGGTGGTGGTCGGATAGCTGGGCAGCTGGAGCAGGGCGGCCTGCTTCAGGCTGCGTTCGGCGTGGCCGCTGGCACGCTGGCCCAGCTGAGGAGTGATCGCGGCCAGAGCCTGCGCCACTTCCGGGTTCGACACGCGCTTCGAGGCGCGCCGGCGGTCGATCGCGGCGGCATTCTCGACCAGTTCGAGCTGCACCTGCGAGCGGCCATGGTCGAGCGCATGGGCCAGGATGCGCAGTTCTTCCAGCTTCTGCACGGCGAACGCCAGCCAGGCGCGGATCTCGGGATCGAGCGCCGTCTCGTTCTGCAGGTCGACCGGGACGTGCAGCAGCGAGCACGATGGCGCGATCCACAGGCGCTGGCCCAGCTGGCGCTGCACCGGCTCGAGCCATTCGAGCGTCGCGTGCAGGTCGGTCTTCCAGATATTGCGGCCGTCGATCACGCCCAGCGACAGCACCTTGTCCTGGCCCAGGGCGTCGATGACCGGCGCGATCTCGGCGCGGGCATTGATCGCGTCCAGGTGCAGGCCATCGACCGGCAGCGCGCAGGCCAGCGCCAGGTTATCTTCCAGACGGCCGAAATAGGTCGCCAGCAGCAGCCTGGCGCCGCTGTGCTGGAGCGTGTCGTAGGCGCTCGCATAAGCGGCCTGCCAGCGCGCATCGAGTTCGGTGACCAGCGCCGGCTCGTCCACCTGCACCCATTCGATGCCTTGCGTGACGAACCAGGCCAGCAGCTCGGCATACGCCGGCAGCAGGCGTGGCAGCAGGTCGAGCCGGTCGCTGCCATCCTTGGCCTTGCCCAGCCACAGATAAGTCAGGGGACCGACGATCACCGGCTTCGCCTTGACGCCCAGCGTGCGCGCCTGGGCCAGCTGTTCGTCGAGACGCGCGGTGTCGAGCCTGAAACTGGTGTCGGCGCCGAACTCGGGGACGATGTAGTGGTAGTTGGTGTCGAACCACTTGGTCATTTCGCCGGCATGGACGCCGCCGCAGGCGTGGTCGTGGTCGCCCTGGCTGCGGCCGCGCGCGACGCGGAAATAGGAGTGAAGCGCATCGCCATGGTGGCTGTGAGCGCGTTCCGGCACGTTCCCGAGCGTGAAGCTCATGTCGAGCACCTGGTCGTACAGGGAGAAATCGCCGACCGGCGCGAAGTCGAGCTTCGATTGCTGCTGCCAGTGGCGCTGGCGCAGCTGTGCCGCCTGGGCGCCGAGCTCCTGTGCCGTAGCTTCGCCCTTCCAGAAGCGTTCGAGGGCGAATTTCAGTTCACGGCGCGCGCCGATGCGCGGAAAGCCGAGGGTGTGGGTGGTCGTCATGATGGTGTCAGCCTGGTAAAGAATGGATGAGTTCATCATAGGCCGCTTGATTCATGAATAAAATTGGTATGATTTCATCCATCCATTAATTCTGTTCATGTGACATGATCGAACGCATCCACCTGTCCCTTATTCGCGAGGTCGACCGGCGTGGCTCGCTGACCGCCGCCGCCGACGTGCTGTGCCTGACGCAGTCGGCCCTGAGCCATACGGTGAAAAAGCTCGAGCAGCAGCTCGGCACGCCGGTCTGGACGCGCGAGGGACGCTCATTGCGCCTGACCCAGGCCGGGCGCTATCTACTGGCGCTGTCCGAGCGGGTGTTGCCGCAGCTCGAGCATGCCGAGCGCCTGATGCACGAATACGCGCGCGGCGAACGCGGCACCCTGCGCATCGGAATGGAGTGCCATCCCTGCTACCAGTGGCTGTTGAAAGTGGTGGATCCTTACCTGGCCGCGTGGCCCGAGGTTGACGTCGACGTCAAGCAGCGCTTCCAGTTCGGCGGCCTCAAGGCCTTGCACGGCTACGAGATCGATCTGTTGGTCACGCCCGACCCGCTGTTCAAACCGGGCCTGAACTTCGTGCCGGTATTCGACTACGAGCAGGTGCTGGTGGTAGGGAGCGGCCACCGGCTGGCCGGGCGCGCGCATGTGCTGCCGGCCGACCTGTCGGACGACGTCTTGATCACCTACCCGGTCGACATCGAGCGGCTCGACATCTACAACCAGTTCTTCCTGCCGGCCGGCTGCGCACCGCGCCAGCGCAAGCCGATCGAGACCACCGACATCATGCTGCAGATGGTGGCCAGCGGTCGCGGCGTGGCGGCGCTGCCGCGCTGGCTGGTGGATGAGTACGCGGGCCGGATGCCAGTGGCGCCGGTGCGGCTCGGGACCGAGGGCGTGTTCAAGCAGATCTTCCTGGGCACGCGCGAGGTCGATGCCGGCACCGCCTACCTGGAGGCCTTCGTCGACATCGCTCGTCGTACATAGGCAACGCTGGCATATTCGCCACGGTTTACCGGCCGCGCGGCCGGTAACGACTTAACAGGGCAGCAAATAGGTTGACCCGTCGTCACATTCGGCGTATATTCGCGAGTTCTCGTTTTTATTCTGCACATCGTATACGCATTCGCAGCCGCTCCTTTCGTTGAGTGGCTTTCGTCGCCTCCGCTGTCAGTTCTTACGGGACTAGGTTTAGTCCCCGGGCCAGCATGTTCGCCGTCCCGGGTCGTCAATTCAGTAGCAATTTTGTTGGATTAGGAACGATGCCAACCATCAATCAACTGATTCGCAAGCCGCGTGAAGCCGCGGTTGTGAAGAGCAAGTCGCCGGCACTGGAAAACTGCCCGCAAAAACGTGGCGTGTGCACCCGTGTGTACACCACCACCCCGAAGAAGCCTAACTCGGCACTTCGTAAAGTCGCTAAAGTGCGCCTGACCAACGGTTTCGAAGTCATTTCGTACATCGGCGGTGAAGGCCACAACCTGCAAGAACACAGTGTCGTGCTGCTGCGCGGCGGCCGTGTGAAAGACTTGCCAGGTGTGCGTTACCACATGGTTCGCGGTGCACTGGATACCCAGGGCGTCAAAGACCGTAAGCAAGCGCGCTCGAAGTACGGCGCCAAGCGTGCCAAGGCTGCGAAGAAGTAATCTTCGAGGTGCGTGTCATTGACACGTCACATTAATTAGATAAGTTGAGCCGGCCGCAAGGCCGAGTAAGTGAAGGGTCATGAGGACCTTTCGCGAGTGCGGAATCCGCACTCAACTGAAGACAGGAAGGAATTGAAATGCCACGTCGTCGTGAAGTACCCAAGCGCGAGATCCTGCCGGATCCAAAATTCGGCAACACCGATGTCGCCAAATTCGTCAACGTTCTGATGCTGTCCGGCAAGAAGTCGGTTGCAGAAAACATCATCTACGGTGCATTCGAACACATTCAATCCAAGTCGGGCAAAGACCCGCTGGAAGTGTTCACGACCGCGATCAACAACGCTAAACCGCTGGTGGAAGTCAAATCCCGCCGTGTCGGTGGCGCCAACTACCAGGTGCCAGTGGAAGTTCGTCCGGTTCGTCGTATGGCGCTGTCCATGCGTTGGTTGCGCGAAGCCGCAAACAAGCGCAGCGAAAAATCCATGCCGCAACGTCTGGGTGGTGAACTGCTGGAAGCGGCTGAAGGCCGCGGCGGCGCGATGAAGCGTCGTGACGAAGTCCACCGCATGGCAGAAGCGAACAAGGCGTTCTCGCACTTCCGCTTCTAAGCATCAGGACTTGGCTTGGGGCTTTTTGCCCCAATCTAATGTCCTTGCAGTATCTGTTGTTCAGGCCGAGCTCATTTTGATCGTCAAGATGTTGCTCGGTTTTGTCCATTCAAAGATTTAGGAAAAATTATGGCACGCAAGACCCCCATCGAGCGCTACCGCAATATCGGTATTTCGGCTCACATCGATGCTGGTAAAACCACCACCACCGAACGCGTCCTGTTCTACACGGGCGTCAACCACAAGATCGGCGAAGTGCACGATGGCGCAGCGACGATGGACTGGATGGAGCAAGAGCAAGAGCGCGGCATTACCATTACCTCGGCAGCGACGACCTGCTTCTGGAAAGGTATGGCCGGTAACTTCGAGCCTCACCACATCAACATCATCGACACCCCGGGCCACGTTGACTTCACCATTGAAGTCGAACGCTCGATGCGCGTGCTCGACGGCGCCTGCATGGTTTACTGCGCAGTCGGCGGCGTGCAGCCACAGTCGGAAACCGTGTGGCGCCAGGCTAACAAGTACAAAGTTCCACGTCTGGCCTTCGTCAACAAGATGGACCGTACCGGCGCGAACTTCTTCAAGGTCTACGAGCAGATGCGCGCTCGCCTGAAGGCAAACCCGATCCCTCTGCAAATTCCGATCGGCGCGGAAGAGAACTTCCTGGGCGTGGTCGACCTGGTCAAGATGAAAGCAATCATCTGGGACGAAGCATCGCAAGGCATGAAGTTCGACTACCGCGACATCCCTGCGGAACTGGTCGATCAAGCCAACGAATGGCGCGAGAAGCTGGTCGAGACCGCTGCTGAAGCCAGCGAAGAGCTGATGAACAAGTACCTGGAAGAAGGCGACCTGACCGAAGCCGAGATCAAGGCTGCCCTGCGTCAGCGCACCATCGCATCGGAAATCGTCCCGATGATGTGCGGCACCGCGTTCAAGAACAAGGGCGTGCAAGCCATGCTCGACGCCGTGATCGAATACCTGCCATCGCCGATCGACATCCCACCAGTCGCCGGTACCGACGAAGATGACCAAGTGGTCACCCGTAAGGCCGATGACAACGAGAAGTTCTCGGCGCTGGCATTCAAGATCATGACCGACCCGTTCGTGGGCCAGCTGATCTTCTTCCGCGTCTACTCGGGCATGATCAATTCGGGCGACACCGTCTACAACCCGGTCAAGGGCAAGAAGGAACGCCTGGGTCGTATTCTGCAGATGCACGCTAACCAGCGCGAAGAAATCAAGGAAGTCCGTGCCGGCGACATCGCCGCTGCAGTCGGCCTGAAAGAAGCGACCACGGGCGAAACCCTGTGCGACCCTTCGGCTGTCATCACCCTGGAAAAAATGGTCTTCCCTGAGCCGGTCATCCAGCAGGCTGTCGAGCCAAAGACCAAGGCTGACCAGGAAAAAATGGGCCTGGCGCTGAACCGCCTGGCACAAGAAGATCCGTCGTTCCGCGTGCGTACCGACGAAGAATCGGGCCAGACCATCATCGGTGGTATGGGCGAGCTGCACCTGGAAATTATCGTTGACCGCATGAAGCGTGAGTTCAACGTGGAAGCAACCGTCGGCAAGCCACAGGTTGCATACCGCGAAACCATCCGCAAGGCAGTCACCGACGTCGAAGGCAAGTTCGTCAAGCAGTCGGGCGGTCGTGGTCAGTACGGTCACGCAGTCCTGTCGATCGAGCCGCAAGAGCCAGGTAAAGGCTTCGAGTTCGTCGACGCGATCAAGGGCGGTGTGGTTCCACGCGAATACATCCCTGCAGTCGAAAAAGGTGTGCGCGAGACCCTGACTTCGGGCGTGCTGGCCGGTTACCCAGTGGTCGACGTCAAAGTCACCCTGACCTTCGGTTCGTACCACGATGTCGACTCGAACGAAAATGCGTTCCGCATGGCCGGTTCGATGGCGTTCAAAGACGGCTGCCGTAAAGCCAGCCCGGTCATCCTCGAGCCGATGATGGCCGTGGAAGTCGAAACGCCAGAAGACTACGCCGGTTCGGTGATGGGCGATCTGTCGTCGCGTCGCGGTATGGTGCAAGGCATGGACGAAATCCCAGGCGGCGGCGGCAAGATCATCAAAGCCGAAGTGCCACTGTCGGAAATGTTCGGTTACTCGACCTCGCTGCGTTCGGCGACCCAGGGCCGCGCGACCTACACGATGGAATTCAAGCACTATTCGGAAGCTCCGAAGCACGTGATTGACGCCATCGTCACCGCGAAGTCCAAGTAATAGATAATGGGGAGATGGGACGTCCCGTCTCCCCAGTTAAACAAATATATCGTTTCTCTTAAAGGAATCTGGAAATGGCAAAAGGTAAATTCGAACGGACCAAGCCGCACGTCAACGTCGGCACCATCGGTCACGTTGACCACGGTAAAACCACCCTGACGGCTGCAATCGCTACCGTCCTGTCGAAGAAATTCGGCGGCGAAGCCAAGGCCTACGATCAGATCGACGCGGCTCCGGAAGAAAAAGCACGCGGCATCACCATCAACACCGCGCACGTCGAGTACGAAACCGAAAACCGTCACTACGCGCACGTTGACTGCCCAGGCCACGCCGACTACATCAAGAACATGATTACCGGTGCTGCGCAGATGGACGGCGCGATCCTGGTGTGCTCGGCCGCTGACGGCCCAATGCCACAGACCCGCGAGCACATCCTGCTGGCGCGTCAGGTTGGCGTTCCATACATCATCGTGTTCCTGAACAAGTGCGACCTGGTCGACGACGCAGAACTGCTGGAACTGGTCGAAATGGAAGTCCGCGAACTCCTGTCGAAGTACGAGTTCCCAGGCGACGACCTGCCAATCATCAAGGGTTCGGCACGTATGGCCCTCGAAGGCCAGCCAGGCGAAATGGGCGAAGAGTGCATCGCCCGTCTGGCAGAAGCCCTGGACACCTACATCCCAACGCCAGAGCGCGCTGTTGACGGCGCCTTCCTGATGCCAGTGGAAGACGTGTTCTCGATCTCGGGTCGCGGCACCGTGGTGACCGGTCGTGTCGAGCGCGGCGTTGTCAAAGTCGGCGAAGAGATCGAAATCATCGGTATCGTCGACACCGTGAAAACCACCTGCACCGGCGTGGAAATGTTCCGCAAGCTGCTGGACCAGGGTCAAGCTGGCGACAACGTCGGCCTGCTGCTGCGCGGTACCAAGCGTGAAGACGTGCAACGTGGTCAAGTCCTGGCAAAGCCAGGTTCGATCAAGCCGCACAACCACTTCACCGGTGAGATCTACGTCCTGTCGAAAGACGAAGGCGGCCGTCACACCCCGTTCTTCAACAACTATCGTCCTCAGTTCTACTTCCGTACGACTGACGTGACCGGTTCGATCGAACTGCCAGCAGACAAAGAAATGGTCATGCCAGGCGATAACGTCTCGATCACCGTCAAGCTGATCGCTCCGATCGCGATGGAAGAAGGTCTGCGCTTCGCAATCCGCGAAGGCGGCCGTACCGTCGGCGCCGGCGTTGTTGCAAAAATCATCGCCTAATTCATCAGGCCTTGATTGCAGGTAGGCGCTCTCCGGAGCGTCTTGCCGGCACAACGATGGGGACAGACTTTTTGGTCTGTCCCCATCTGTTTGAGCGGGAACGATGCTATACTCCCGCCTCTTGAGCAGTACCGAAGTGACTTGACCACATTGCCGGCAAACAGCCGGAACGTTCTTTAAAGGAAATAGCATGTCCGCTAACCAGAAAATCCGTATTCGCCTCAAAGCATTCGACTACAAGCTGATCGACCAATCGGCTCTGGAAATCGTTGACACCGCCAAGCGTACCGGCGCCGTCGTCAAGGGCCCAGTCCCACTGCCAACCCGCATCCAGCGTTTCGACGTGCTGCGTTCGCCACACGTGAACAAGACCTCGCGCGACCAGTTCGAAATCCGTACGCACCAGCGTCTGATGGACATCGTGGACCCAACCGACAAGACCGTTGATGCACTGATGAAGCTGGACCTGCCAGCTGGCGTCGACGTCGAAATCAAGCTGCAGTAATACAAAATCAAGTGCCGGCGGATGCTTCCGCCAGCGCTGCAAGGGCCGGATCGACCGTTCGCGGGGATCCGGCCCTTGTCATTTGCGACGCCTGGACTGGTCCAGTGACGCAACGGCGGGGTCAAACGATGGGGGCACAAACGACGGGGTCATCACAAACGACGGGGTCAGGGCTGACATTTAGACACGGCCTCGACAACAAACGCTTTTGAAAGCTCAGTTCGTGTTCAAATGTCAGACCTGAGGTGGTCCGGACTTTCTGGACAGTTATTTAGGCACACGGAATGCGGCTTCGACGGCGGCAGGCGTTTGATAGCCCAAGGTTTGATGTAATCGCTGCTTATTGTAGTACGTCTCGATGTAGTCGTTCACCACTGCCATTCCTTCGGCCCTGGATGCAAAGAGGCGGTCGTGCATTGCCTCGTTCTTCAGGTTCGAGAAAAAGCTCTCTGCAACAGCGTTATCCCAGCAATTGCCTTTGCGGCTCATGCTGGGCCGCACGCCGTTCGCTTGCAGCAATTCACGGTAATCGTTCGATCCATAGACGGTTCCCTGGTCGCTGTGGAAGATCAATCCTGCCCTAGACTTTCGCTGTGCCAGTGCCATGTTCAGGGCGGCCATGGGCAAGGTCGTCGCTTGCGTGGCATCCATCGCCCAACCGACGACACGACGGGCAAACAGGTCCAGTACGATGGCCAGATGAAGCCACCCTTCCTTGGTGCGCATGGCTGTCATGTCGCCAACCCAAATCATGTTTGGTGCGGTGACGTCAAAGCGACGCTTGACCAGGTTCGGTGCTGGCGGCTGCACGCGCTGCATCGCCTGAATGGCGCGAAAACGCTTGATGCGAGACGTCTGGATATTCTCCAGCTTGCGCAGCCTCCTGACGCGGTGCTTGCCGCATTTGATGCCTTCGGCATTGAGCAAACGCCACATCTTGACTGCGCCAGGCGCCCAGCGATGCGCTGCGTTGATCCTGACGATTTCGACGCGCAAAGCCAGATCTTCCTGACTACGAAGGCTTGGTGTGGCCTTCTTGTACGCGTAATACAGGCTGCGGCTGATTTCGAGACCATCGCACAGCGCCTTCACAGGAAACTCGTTGCGATGCTCGTCGATGAATGCGTACTTTACTTCTTTAGGCGAGTTAAGTACGCATCGAACTTTTTTAGGATGGCCAGCTCCTCTTGAGTCTTGGCCAATTCGCGCCGCAACTTCTCGATTTCGCTCAGCTCGTCAGTGGCTGGCCTGCCAGGCGCGCGCAGCTTCTTGTCTGGCGCTTGCTTTTCGATCTTGTCGGCCCACTTGTAGAGCATGTTGCGGCGAATACCCAGTTCGATGGCCAAGTCGGTGGCGCTTTGCTCTCCCGAATGCAGCCGCGCTACCGTCGTCCGTTTGAACTCATCGGTATAGGTGGTCCGCTTGCGAGGGGTGGCTTCGGATGAAGCGGGAACGATCTCCCGCTTCGATGGCAACTTCTTGTTTGTCATGTAAATCCTCCCGGGGCACATTGTCCCCTATTCGGAAGTCCATGAAATCCGGATCATCTCAACCTGACCCTAGCTTCGTGACCCTGGCTTCGAGGATGCCAGTGCCCGTAGCAGCCGCTCCCGCCGACCCTCGGCCGGCTGTCGCGCCACGCTCACCGGTACGACGTCCAGCGCGTCAGGCGGACAGCGAACGCGGTCAGGTCGCACTGGAACCGCTACGCGCCAGCGATGACAGCGCGCTGTCGCGTGCGGTGAGAAGGGCGAAGGCCCCGGATTGCCAGACCAAGTATGCCGGCGGCGAAAAGGCCAATATCCTGCTCCTGGTCCCTCTCGCCATCGACACCATCACCGGCAAGGGCTGCAGGTGGTAGCAGCCCTGTCGTACCAGACTTATTTACTGCCCGCTTATTTACTACCCGTCTTCCAGCGCATGCCGAAGCCGTAATGGCGGTCCATCAGCTCGTGCGCACTGGTCATGCCCTGCTGCTGGAAGTACTCCGCCAGCTTGGTGATCACCAGGTTGCCGCCGCGGTTCTCGATCAGCGCGATCGCGCACATGATCTGGCGGTCGCCGCCATCGAGTTTCACTTCGACCGGCGCCTGGCCCGGCGCAGTCACCGTCACCACGCCATTGGTCACGGCCCAGTTGGCCGCGCCTTCGTAGATGAAGGAGAAGATCACCGCGCGCTTGATCTGGTCGAAACGCTCGCCGTTGATGAACAGGTTCTCGCCATTGGCGGCGGCGCCGGTGCGGTCGTCGGCATCCAGTTGCATGAAGGGTTCGCGCTCGTAGTCGCCGAAGGTGTTGCCCAGCGCCTGCACCAGGCCGCGGCGGCCGTCGGCCAGTTCGTACATGCAGCCGAGATCGAGGTCGATGCCGCTGCGGCCCTTGCGCGCCGCGCCGGCCTTGTTGGCCATTTCGCCGGCCTTGTTGGCGAGGTCGCCCGCCATGCTGGTGAGGCGGTCAAGGAAGCCGCCGCCGCGCGCGGCCGACGATGGCGGCGGTGGCGAGGCCGGCGGCGGCGCGATCGCGGCCTGGTTCCAGTTCAGGTTGACGTGGATGCGGCCGTAGCCGCCGCCGGGGCGCTTGTCGAGCGAGACCTTGTCGCCGCGCTTGTCGAGCGTGACCTTGGACAGCGACACCGTGCGTGCCGCGGGTGCGGGCGTTGGTGCGGCAGCAGGAGCAGGCCTGGATGCGGGCGCGGGCGTCGAGGAGCCGGCCTCGGTCCCGCCGAAGTTGGCCAGCAGCGCCGACAGGCCGCCATTGAAACCCTGGCCGACGGCGCCGAAGCGCCACAGGCCATCGCGGCGGTAGATCTCAGCCACGATCAGGGCCTTCTCGTCGCCGAAGTCGGCGCCCGACCACGGGAAGCGCACGGCGCTGCCCAGCGACAGGGAGCTGGCGCCCAGGGTGCGCATGGTGGCCGCGCCGTCGATCGCAGCCACGAACACGAGCTTTGCGATCGAGCTGGGCAGCAAGTCGAGATTCACCGCAAAACGCGCGCGGCCGCCGCCCAGGTCCAGGCGCACCGCGCCTTCCGGGCTGGCCAGCTGGTTGTAGAACACCATATAGCGGTCGTCCGACAGCTTGTCGTTGGCGTCCAGGCCGAAACACGAGACGTCGACCGAGGCGCCGTTGGCGGCGATCTCGACGTCGACGTTGAAGACGTTGCCGGTGCCGAGGTCGGCCAGCTTGCCTTTCTGGCCGCGTCCAAATTGAGTAGTCATGAGGGTTCTCCTTCCAGGAATGGTTTGTGGCCCAGTTCGGCGCGCGAGCCGAACAGGCGGGATTGCTCGAGGGTGCGCTCGGCCCAGGCGCGGTGGGTGGCGACCTCCTGCATCGCGTCGTCCATGCGGAACACCGCCGGGCTCGAGGCGTCGAGGATGGCGCGCGCCACCGCCAGGTCTTGCGGCGTCACCTTGAAGTGCTGCTCGATCGCCGCGATCTGGGTCGGGTGGATCGCGGTCTTGCCGACCATGCCGTGGGCCAGGTCTTCGATCACTTCCTGGTCCAGCAGTTCGGGCAGGTCGAGGTATTCGAACACCGGCGCCGTCAGCATGAAGCCGTAGGGACGGAAGGTCGTCACCAGGCGCGAAATCACCGGCCCGAGCGGCGTGCGGTACAGGGTCATGCCGCGCGGGCGGCGCAGGCCGAGCAGGGCCAGCAGGTCGTTGCCGCCGATGCGCAGCGCCAGGATGCGGTGGCGCACGCCCGGCGCCTCCAGCGCGGCGCGCAGGCCCTGCATCTCGCCGTCGTCGAAGGCCTCGGCCGTCTCCAGGGTCGGCATCAAGACGTGTTCGGTGTGGCGCACCAGCTTGTAATAGCTGTCGAAATTGTGGCGCGTGATCTTGGGCAGCACGAAGCCGGTCAGCTTCTCGGCGCCCGGCATGGCCAGCACGCGCGCCAGCACTTCGGGATTACGCACCCGCACGAAGCGGTCGGCCGCCACGTCCAGGCGCATATTCGCCAGCACCACCGACAGGTTGAACAGCGACCAGGAGAGTTCCCGATCGGCGATCGAATCCTCGGTGCAGAAGATCAGCGAGCGCGCGTGCGGCAGGCGATCGCCGTTGGCGATCGCGGTCAGGTTCTTGTGATTGGCCGGCACGTACAGCGACGCGCCCAGTGATTTAGCCATCCGATGCACTCCTGATCAGGGATACTGCGTGATAGGGAAGGTGCGGGTCGATCTCGACCGGCACCTGTTTTTCTTCGGCCAGCACGGCCAGGTGCGCCACCTCGGTGGCGGCAGGGTCGCGCAGCACGACCAGGCGCGGCACGCGGCGCAGCAGCACGCGCGTGGCTTCGCCGATGCCGGGCTTGACCAGGTTGACGTCGGCGACGCCGTAGCGCCGCATCGCCGCGCCGATATAAGTCTGCGAGCGCTCGCGCGCCGCCGCGGCGTCGATCGGTTCCGTTCGCGGCAGCGTGTCGGATTGCGCCAACGCCAGCGCCAGCCCCACCAGCTCGTCGGCGAACGCCTGCGAGCGGTCCACTTCCGCGAACTGCTGGTAGAACACGCAGCCGTGGAAGTCGTCGGCGCGCATGTCGTCGCTCATGACGGTGCGGCTTACCAGGCCCGACACCGTGGCGTTGAGGATGCTCGACGGGATCAGGTAGTCGTCGCACGAGGCCGCGCAGGCGGCGGCGCCGGCCAGGTCGGACAGCACGTGCAGGCCGGGGTCGATATGGGTGCCGTGGCGCACGTTGAACACCTCGATCGAGCTGGCCAGCTCGCGCGCGATCACGCCCTTGCCGGTCCAGCCGTCGAGAAAGACGATGGAATCGGGCTGGTGCCCATGCGCCAGGATGTGGCGCAGGGCGGCGGCGTCGATGCCGCGGTCGCGCACGATCGACACCGAGTAGTGCACGGCGTCGCGCCCGAACAGCTCGCGCAGCAGGCGGGCAACCACCACGCCGACCGGCGTGCCGGCGCGCGCCAGCGACACCAGCGCCAGCCGGTGCAGCGGGCGCGCGGCGATCAGGCGGGCCAGGCGCAGGCAGTCGCGCGCCATGCGCGCATTGTTGGCGCGGCAGGCCTCGTCGAACAATGCCATGTAGCGCGCGGACGGTTTTGATTCGGGCGACAGCATCTGGCTGTAGTGGCGTTGGCCGCTCTGGATCAGCGCTTCCTTCTCGGCGACGTCGACGAAGCCTTCCTGCGCCAGGCGGCGCAGCAGGAAGCTGACCTCGCCCTTGCGGTAGCTGCCGGAGAAGTCTTCCCAGTCGCTCACAGCGCCCCCACGGTGATGCCGGCGAGCTGGGTGCCGCGCGGGATGATGGCGTAGTCGCAGGCGGCCATGAAGCGCGCGTCCGAGCGGCTGTCGCCCATGCCGAAGGTGACGATCTCGCCGAATTCGCGCTTCAAGCGCGCGGTGATGTGGGCCACCGCGTTGGCCTTGTTCAGCGCCTTCGGCAAGATGGCCAGGTTGTTGCCGTTGCGGTGGATGAAGTAGTCGCGGTCGCCGTCGGCGATCCAGGGGCGCACCACGTCCTCCTCGAGCGGCGCCAGGCGCTCGGCCTGTTTGTCCGGATCCTTCACCACCAAAAAGAACGGGGTGGCGAAATCCTCGATCATGCGCGCGCGGCCGCCGTAGCCGGTGCGCGCACAGTGCGCATCGATGTGGGCGGCCAGCTCTTGCAGGCCGGGCAGGGCGGCATGCATCGCCGTGCGCATGCCGTCCAGCCAGGGTTGATCGACCGCGCCGCCCGGCTCGAGCACCACGCCGCCGTAGTTGATGACGGCGTAGCTGTCGAACGGCAGGGACACGCGGCGCAGGCCGTCGAGGTCGCGCGCGGTGGTCGGGATCATCGTCATTCCGTCCTGCAGCAGGGCCAGGAAGGAACGCTGGGCCGGCGTCGTGTACGAGCAGATGCTGCCGTCCTTGTAATAGGCGGCCGGCGCCAGCGCGTCCGGGATGTCCCGGTGCGCGCCGCATTTGCCGAAGGTCTGGAACAGTGTGTCGTCCAGGTCAGCGAACAGGAACTTCTTCAACGTGGTCCTCGGACTGGAAGTGGAACAGGCGCGCCTGCAGCAGGCGCGCCAGCGTGAACAGCGCCGGGCCGGGCGCGGTCTCGTGGCAGACCAGCACGTGGTCGTACTGGCCCGGCGCGACGTTGTACAGGTAATTGGCAATGCCTTCGCCGTAGTTGTCGGGGAAGGTCAATGCATGGTTCACCGCGCCCCAGGTGAGGATCGGCGAGCGCGTGGTCGACTGCACCACCACGTCGACGCCCTGGCGCTGCAGGGCGGCGCCAAACAGGGTCGAGACGTGCATGAATTCGCCGGTGCCCAGCACCAGCACCCGGCTGCCGGGAGCAAACTCACCGGCCAGGCGCGCCGCCAGCTGCTCCGGCGTCCTCAATGCGCGCGCCGTGCCTAGGCGGCCGAAGGCGGCGCTGGCGCCGCGGTCGGCGTCTTCTTCATAGCGCTGCGCCACGCCCTGGTCGGGCGGCAAGGGGCCTTGCGCGAAGCTGAATTCGCCCTCGACCAACGCGCCGCAGGTAGTCGGCATGCCGAAGCGGGCGTCCAGCGCCTCTGTCGCGGCGCGGCCCATGAAATTGGTGATGGTGGCCAGGTGCACCCGCTCCAGGCCTGGATTCAGGCGGCGGCAGGCTGCGGCCAGGTTGACGAAGGTATTGCCGGTGCTGGCCTCGTCGTCGACCAGCACCAGGGTGCGCGCGGCCAGCAGCAGATCTCGGAGCGCCGGCTCCAGGGGCGTGTGCAGGAACTGGCGCGGCGCATGGCTGTGCGCTTCCTCGAATTCGATCAGGGGGCCATCGCCGACCCGGTAACGGGTGGTGTGCAGGAACAGCGCCTGCTGGCCCGGATGGGCGCGCAGCCAGGCTTCGAACACGCCCTGGCCCAGCCCGATCGCGGTCTCCGCCATGGCGATGAACACCACCGGGCCTTGCACCGCGCCGCCCAGCGGCGGCACGGTCGCGGCCAGGCGCTCGTGCACCATCAGCATGTCGATCGGCTGCGCCGGCCAGTGCTTGCCCAGCACCTTGCTGAGGAACAGGAAGCCGCGCTTGGCGTTGGCGCGCGCGGCAAAGCCGAGCAGGGCGTCGAGTTCGGATGCGCCGCTGTCGATGCGCAGGTCAAGTGTCCCGGTCGGGAGCTCGATACGCTGAACAGGCGTCGGGAGCGGCGCGTTCATGCCAGCTCCGTCGCGACGCTGACTTCGGCCACGCGCATGCCGTGGCGCGGCGCGGGAATCTCCAGACCCTCATAGCCTTCGGCAAAGCCGCGCAGTGCGATGTAGGGCAGGTTGGGGCCGGCCAGGCAGGCCATGCCGATCCCGCCCGACATGCGCGGATTGATCTCCAGCAGGCGCGGACGACCGCCGCCTTCGCGGAACTGGGCGTTGAACACGCCATTCAACTGGTAGTCGGCGGCTAGGTGCGCGGTCGCATCCAGGATGTCCTGGCGCATGTCAATCAGCTGGCCGCTGCCGGCTTGCGGCAGTTTGCGGCGCACCACGGCCGCCACCAGGCGCCCATGGTCGCCCACGCAGTCGACGCTGTATTCGGGGCCGTCCAGGAATTCCATCAGCAGCATGGTATTAAAGGAGTCCAGTTCGCCCAGCCCGCGGCGCAGGTCCTGGTAGCCGATATGGTATTCGACGCCTTTCATCAGGAGCGCGGCGCTGCTGCGTTCCTCGTCGATGATGGCGAAGCCCAGGCCATAGATGCCGTGCGCCGGCTTGACGCACAGCTTCGCATGCTGCGGGCGCAGTTCTGCATAGGCGGCGTCGAACTGCTCCAGGGTCTCGAAGGGGCGGAAGGCCGCCACCGGCGCGTCCGGCAGCACCGTCGCGGCATAGAAATCGGCCTTGTCGTGGATGCGTTTCAGTTGCGCTGGCGGCGCGGCGCTGAGCACGCGGGTGCCGACATCTGCGAAGCGCGCATGTTCGGCGGCCAGCAGGGTGGCTTCGCGGCCCGGCACGAAGACGTCGATCGCGTGGTCGCGGCAGAACGTGAGGCACCAGTCGACGTAGGCGTCGCCTTTCAGGCCAGTGGGCTCGACGTGGAATTCATGGGCCAGGCGCGCGGCCGGCGCATGGCGGTTGGCGTTGCTGTGGACGATGGTGAAACGGCCTTCGGTATCGGCCTCGCGGATCAGCTTGATCGCCGCATTCACGGACGAAAACGTCCTGTTGTACCAGACGCGCATGTGGGCTCTCTTGATGGGTGATCGGCCACTGGCGTGGCGTTGCAGGGTCCGCGCCGGGCGGCGCGGACCGTCAGGGAAGCTCCCTGTATGACTCTTAGACGTTGACGCCGAACGAGCGTGCCAGCGGACCGAGGCCGCCCTTGAAGCCCTGGCCGACGGCGCGGAACTTCCATTCGCTGCCGGCGCGGTACAGCTCACCGAAGATCATCGCGGTTTCGGTCGAGCTGTCCTCGGACAGGTCGTAGCGCGCGATCTCGGCTTCGCCGGCGGCGTTCAGGCAGCGGATATAGGCCTTGCCCACCTGCCCGAAGTTCTGGCGGCGCGCATCGGCGTCGTGGATGGTGACGCAGAACGAGACCTTGTCGATGTCGGCCGGCACGCGCGCCAGGTCGATTGTCAGCTTTTCGTCGTCGCCATCGCCCTGGCCGTCGGTGTTGTCGCCGGCGTGGGTCACAGAGCCGTCGGTCGATTTCAGGTTGTTGTAGAAGATGAAGTCGGTATCGCCACGTACCTTGGCGTCGGTCTTGAGCATGAAAGCGCTACCGTCCAGGTCGAAGGCGGAACCGTCGGTCGAGCGTGGATCCCAGCCCAGGCCGATGATGACCTTGGTCAGGCCCGGTGCTTCCTTGCTCAGGTTGACGTTGCCGCCTTTTTGCAGACTGATTGCCATGCGAACTCCTTTTCCGTTGAGGGATGAAATGGACGACGATGCTGCCGTCGCCATCGGGATGCATCCGCCAATATAGGCGGTAATTGATCAATTGTACATGGGGCTGGGCCGCCCGGATTTCAACAGTTTTCATAGGGGGATGTACGTACTTACGCCACGCCTGGGGCACGGAATGTCACATTTGGGGATTTGGAGGATCAGGCAAAAACGAACCAGCTTCCGGCAACGCGAGAGCATGCGCCAACCCGATACTGGGTGCTCTTCCACCCCATCTGAAGGAGCACACCATGAACAAGATCGCACTCGTCACCGGCGCCAGCCGTGGCCTTGGCCGCAATACCGCGCTGAACATCGCGAAAAAGGGCGGCGACGTCATCATCACTTACCAAAGCCGCGAGCAGGACGCCCAGGCAGTGGTCGACCAGATCCGTGCCATGGGCCGCCAGGCGCTGGCGCTGCGGCTCGACGTCGGCGACGTCGCGGGCTTTCCGTTGTTCGTCGAACACCTGCGCGCCGCACTGAAGCAAACCTGGGACCGCGACAGCTTCGACCATCTGGTCAACAATGCCGGCCATGGCGACGCGGCGCTGATCGAGGATACCACCCAGGCCCAGTTCGACCGCCTGGTCGACGTCCACTTCAAGGGCGTGTTCTTCCTGACCCAGGCGCTGCTGCCGCTGCTGGCCGACGGCGGTCGCATCGTCAACCTGTCGACCGGGCTGACGCGCGTTTCCTACCCGGGCCTCGGCGCCTATGCCGCGGTCAAGGGGGCGGTCGAGATCCTGAGCGTCTACCTGGCGCGCGAACTGGGCAGCCGCGGCATCGCGGTCAACACGGTGGCGCCGGGCGCGATCGAGACCGATTTTCTGGGCGGCGCGGTGCGCGACACGCCGGACATGAACGCCGCCTTCGCCGGCATGATCGCCCTCGGCCGGGTCGGCGTGCCGGACGATATCGGCCCGATGATCGCCAGCCTGCTGGGCGAGGACAACCGCTGGATCACCGGCCAGCGGATCGAAGTCTCGGGCGGCCAGGTCATCTGAGCAGCGGCCACCGACGCGAGGAGAACGCCATGACCCCCGATAATCCCTTCCTGCCCTTGTCCTTCATCGCGGGGCCGGCGATCCTGACCAATGCCTGCGCCATCATGCAGAACGGCGCCGCCATCCGCTACAGCCTGGCGATCACCCACCTGCGTGAATTCCGCGCCTCGCTGGCGGCCGGCGACGACCGTTTCGCGCAGCTGTATGCCGACACCGCGCTGGCGGCGCAGCTGGTCGAGCGCCGGATCGCGCTGCTGCTAGGTGGCCTGAACCTGCTGTATGCGACGGTGGGCCTGTTCGGGCTGACCACCTTCGCCGCGCTGCTCGGCGCCTTCATCGCCGCAAGTCATCCCGGCTGGGGCGCGGCGGCGGCCCGGGTCATGGAGGGCGCCGGCGGCGTAGGCCTGTGCCTGCTGGTGGCGGCCATCGCCGCCTTCATGCGCGAGAGCGCGCTCGGTACGGCCCTGATGCGCCTGCACCGGCGCCTCGACTAGCGTCACAGCGCCTCAGGCCGCGGCGTGCAGCCGGGCCTGGGCCGCGACTTCGCGCACCGGGGGCATGCCGAACATGCGCCCGTATTCGCGCGTAAACTGCTGCACGCTCTCGTAGCCGACCGCATGGGCGGCGTTGCTCGCGTTCTTGCCCTCGGCCAGCATCAGGCGCCGCGCCTCGATCAGGCGCAGCTGCTTCTGGAATTGCAGCGGCGTGAGCGAGGTCACGGCGCGGAAGTGCTGGTGGAAGGACGAAGGACTCATGCCGGCCAGCGCCGCCAGCTGCTCCACCGGCATGCGCTGGGCATAGTTCGTGCGCAGCAGCGCCACCGCGCGGGCGATGCGCCGCACCTGGCTGTCCGGCAGCCCCAGGCGCCGGATCGCGGCGCCGTGGCGCCCGGCCAGCAGCCAGTAATGGAATTCCCTGATCAAGGCCCCTTTCAATACCGGGATCGACGCCGGCCGCTCGAGCATGCGCATCAGGCGCAGCGTGACGTCCGCGAGCTGGTTCTCGGTGGGCTCGATGCGCACCGGCGCCTCGTCGCCCGCTTCCACCACCGCGATTTCGGTCATCAGGTCGGCGATGACTTCGGGCGACAGGTCCAGCGCCAGCGCGCAGTAAGGCGCGGCGGCGCTGGCTTGCGTGATCTGGCTGACGGTTGGCACGTCGGCCATGATCAGCAGCGAATCGCCGGCATTGAAGGTGAACGACTGGCTGCCCATCGTCACGTGCTTGCTGCCCTGCAGTACCAGGCAGGCGAGGGGGCGGGGGATCTGGTAACTGAGCTCGGTGCGGCCTGTCGAATAAATCGTGATCAGGCCGGGGATGGGCGTGCGGGCAATGCCGCCGGCATCGGCATTGTCTTGCGCGTGGCGCAGCACGGCGTCGAGAAGTTGGGTGTCCATGCCGCCAATAGTAGCGCCGCTTGCCGCGCTTGAAAACGCGCCTGGAGGATTGGGCAAAGATTGTCGAGTTTCCGGTAACGACAGGATGGCTGGCGGCGCGAAGATGGCTTCACCGGCGTGGCAGACACAAAAGGCGGCGCCACCCACCCTGCAGTTTCACCGACAACAAGGAGCTTGAGCATGAACACCACCGACACCATCCTGATCGTCCTCTCGGCCGCCGATCACTGGACCCGTACCGACGGCAGCAAGTATGAAACCGGCTACTGGGCCGAGGAATTCGTCGTCATTCACGAGAAATTCGTGCAGGCCGGCTACCGGGTCGACCTGGCCACGCCGGGCGGCGTCGAACCGACCGCCGACTGGCGCAGCCTCGACGTCCAGTATGGCGGACAAGAAGCGCCGCGCTACGCCGCCTACCTGGATGGCATTGCCGATATCCTGGCTCGTCCACTGGTGCTGGCCGACGTCGATGTTTCACGGTATGTGGCGGTGGTGATTCCGGGCGGCCACGGCCCGGCCGAAGACCTGGTCCGCGACGCCGACATGGCGCGGGTGCTGTTCGAGGCCGAACGCAGCGGCAAGGTGATCGGCTCGGTATGCCACGGCCCGGCGGCGCTGCTCAGCGCGGTGAAGGAAGACGGCAGCTGGCTGTTCGCCGGGCGCCGGGTCACCGGTTTCAGCGACGAAGAAGAAATCGCCTTCGGCACCGCCGAGAACGCGCCCTGGCTGCTGGCCTCGCGGATGCGCGAACTGGGCGGGCACTACGAGCGCGGCGCCGAGGACTGGAAGCCGTTCGCGATCACCGATGGCAAGCTGGTCACCGGCCAGAATCCGGCGTCCAGCGCGCTGACCGCGGACGGCGTGCTGGCGGTCCTGGCCAAAACCGCCTGACGGAGCTTACGCGGCCCTGGCGTCGTCCTCGCCGGTCCACGCGGCCTGTTCCACCGGCTGTGCGGCCTGCGCCGGCTGGCGCGCCAGGTGCACCGTCTGCATCGGCAGCGCCAGCGATACGCCGCGCGCTTCAAGCCCGGCGAGGATTGCGAGGTAGATTTCCTGCTGTGTCGTCATATAGACGGCATAGTCGGTGTTGTCGACGTAGTAGACCGTCTCGTAATTGAAGCTGGGGGCGGCGATGCTGTTCAGGTGGGCACGGTCGAAGCGCACCTGCGGCTGGGCGCTGACGATCTCCTTGATCATCTCGGACAGTTCGCGCAGCACCGGCGCCGGCGTCTGGTGCGATACCGCGAACTGGAACACCACGCGGCGCGATTCCATGCGGCGCAGGTTCTGCACCCGGCTGGTGAGCAGGTCATTATTGGAGAACACGATCTGCTCGCCGGAGAGGCTGCGAACCCGGGTCGTTTTCAGGCCGATTTTCTCGACCGTCCCCAGCATGGTGCCGACGATGATGAAGTCGCCCACCACGAACGGCTTGTCGAGCACGATCGAGAGCGAGGCGAACAGGTCGCCCAGGATGCTCTGCACCGCCAGCGCAATGGCGATGCCGCCGATACCCAGGCTGGCCACCAGGGTGGTGATGTTCACGCCCAGGTTGTCGAGCACCATCAGGGCCACCACCGCCCACAGCAGCACCCGCACCAGGAAGGTGATCGCGGCCGACGAGGTGATCCGGTCCGGGTCGATGCTGCCTTCAGCGCGCTTGGCCTTGAGCCAGGTGCGCAGTGCGTGGTCGCCCCAGATCGCCACCTGGAACAGCACTGCCGTGATGGCGATGCGCCCGATGAACAGCTGCGCCTTGTCGGACAGCGTCAGGAAGCTGGCGCCGGCATACAGGCCAACGGCTACCAGCACCAGCAGCTTGGTCGAGCGCAGCGCGGCCACCGCGATGTCGTCCCATTTGGCGTCGGTGCTCGCCGCGAGCACGGCCAGGCGCCGCGCCAGGATCGATTTGATGGCGTCGAGTCCGGCCGCGACAGCGGCCACCACGACGAGCGCGACCAGCCAGTCGGCGACCGGATTCTTCAGGATGAGGTATTCCATCACTGTCGTATTTCCCTTTCAATCAAAGTTCAGGATTCAGGCGGCGGAGCGTTCGTCCGCCGTCTCGTCGGCGCCGGATGCCGGCAGTTGCGCCAGCGCGGCCAGGAAGTCATCGCCCCAGCGCGCCACGTCGCGGTCGTTCACGATCGCCGCCATGCGTCCGGAGCGGTAGGCCACTTCGTCGGCGCCCATGGTCAGCGCGTGATACAGGGTCGCGCTCATCGCATTCCTGTCGTACGGGTTCACCAGCAGCGCGCCGTGCAGCTCGACGGCGGCGCCGGCGAATTCGGACAGCACCAGGGTGCCCGGACGGCCGACAGCATGGCGGGTGGCCACGTATTCCTTCGCCACCAGGTTCAGGCCGTCGCGCAGCGGCGTGATCCAGGCGACGTCGCAGGCGGCGTAGTGGGCCACGACGTCCTCGAACGGCAGCGATCGGTAGAAGTAGCGCACCGGCACCCAGTCCAGGGTCGAGAAGCGGCCGTTGATGCGGCCGACCACGCGATCGAGTTCCTCGCGCAGGCTGTCATAGATCTCCATGCCCGACGCCGCCGGCGTGATGATATTGATCAGCATGACTTTCCCCCGCAGCTCGGGATGCTGTTCGAGCATGCGCTCATACGCTTGCAGCTTCTCCAGCGAGCCCTTCACGTAGTCGAGGCGCTCGATCGAGATGATGCCGGTGCGGCCATTCAGGTACTCGTCCCATTCGGCGATCTGGCGCCCGATGTCGTCGGTCTTGACCAGGTCTGCGATCAGGCCGGCGTTGGTGCCCACCGGATGGGCGCCCAGCGTGACCCGGCGTCCGCCCACTTCGAGCGCGGTGTGCATGCGGTCGACCCCGAGCGCGCAGCCGAAGGTCAGGTAGCGTGGCGCGCACGGCACGGCGTCGCCCACCTCGACCGGCGCGCAGGAGCGCGCGGCGTCGACGAAGTTCTCGACGTAGCGCGGGATGTGGAAGCCCACGTAGTCGCACTGCAGCAGGCTGCCGATGATGTCGTTCCGCCACGGCAGGATGTTGAACACGTCGCTGGAAGGGAAGGCGGTGTGGTGGAAGAAGGCGATCGTCAGGTCGGGACGCAGCGGGCGCAGGAAGGCCGGCACCATCCACAGGTTGTAGTCGTGGATCCAGGCGGTGGCGCCGGGCGCCGCCTCGCGCGCGGTCTGCTCGGCGAACAGGCGGTTCACTTCCAGGAAGCGTTCCCAGTGGTCCTGGCGGAATTCGGCTTTATCGGGGAAGGAAAAGATGATCGGCCAGAACGCCTCTTTCGAGAACTTCTTGTAGAACTGGTCGATGTCGTCCTCCGTCAGGGGAATCCGGGCCGCCTTGAGCTGCGGGTAGCGCTGCGCGTCGACGGCGACGTGCGGGATGAACCCGTTCGGCGTCCGGCTGGCCTGCTGCGACCAGGCGACCCACGAACCCTTGCGCCCGCCGGCGAAAAAGCTGAGCAGGGTCGGCATGATGCCGTTCGGGCTTTTCGGGCGGCGCTGGTACGTCACGCCGCCTTCCACCACTTCGTCATAGGGCAGGCGGTGGTAGACCATGACCAGCTCGGCCTCGCCATACGAGGTGGCCTCGAGCGCATCGCCACCGTCGTCCAGGCGCAGGCCGTGGCGGCCAAACGCCTGCAGGATGCCGCCGCAGCCGGCGGCGTCGGCCACCACCACGCGCGGCATCTTGCGCACCGCCTGCACCAGCGCCGGTTCGGCGGCGCCCACCACCACGCCGCGGAAACCCGCCTCGAACATCGACAGGTCGTTCAGGGTGTCGCCCGCCACCACGATATGGGCCGGATCGAAGCCCGCCACTTCGGCCAGGCGGCGCACCGCGACGCCCTTGCCGACGCCGCGCGGCAGCACGTCCAGGTAGCGGCCGGCCGAGAACAGCAGGTCGCAGCCGAGGGCGTCGACGGCGGCGCGCAGCGCGGGCGTGATGGCATCCTCGGTGGCGTAGAAGGACACGCGGCGTTCCTGGGGCACCGACTGGCGCACCAGGTCCGGGAAGTCGGCCAGCGCTTTCAATACGGCCTGGCTGCCCGGCCAGCGCGAAGCGATGTCATGGGCCAGGGGTTCGACCGGACGCAAATCGGCGTCGACGATGGTGGCGCCGACGTCGGCGATGATGTAGTGGGGACGCGGCACCGTCGGGTCGGACAGCAGGGGAATGACGGTTTCCAGGCCGCGGCCGGTGACGAACACCAGTTTCGCCTCCGGCAGGGCGCCGGAAAACAGTTCGCGGATGCGGCGCCGCGCCTCGTGGGTGCCGGCCAGCAGCGTACCGTCCAGGTCAGTAGCCAGGACCAGGCGCGAGGGATCGAGCTGGCGCGGCCAGTGGCGGGTTTCAATGACAGTCATTCTTGATCATCCTTTACAGCGATGCGTCCGCCCATGAACCATGGGTTGGGTGGCGGACCGGGTCTGGGCCCACGGTGCTCGCCGGGGAGGCGCGCGGGCCGGAGAAAGGCGGGACAGGGACCTGCGCTCTCTTGTAGTTGAATGCGCGATCGACACGTCGGGAACCGCCAGGCGGAGGAGGGAGGGCAGCGCCGGCATGGTTGCCGGAATCACGTGCGCCAGGTGCGCGCGACACGGCCGTCCCTCGAAAAACATTTGTACAATAGCATTTCACGCCAGCATCTTCAACCCGCGATTTCCTTGAGCGATGCGGGCGCGGCCGTTCTCCGCGGGGCAGGGAATTGACGAGCACGCGAAAAAAGGTATTGCAAAACTGTAAGCCTGGCACTTATAATTCGGCTCCCCGGGCGGTTAGTTCAGCTGGTTAGAATACTTGGTCGACATCCAAGGGGTCGCAGGTTCGAATCCTGCACCGCCCACCAGACTTCCAGATCGCAGGCTCCCAGCAATGGTTGTAGCCTGTAGAGAAAAGACACAGCGGTGTGTCTTTTCTGTGCCGTTCAGCTAGAACGGATTCTTCTTTCTCCAGATACTGCGAAAAGCGCAACAGGCCGGATTTGACTCCGATTTTTCCTGTTGCGCCGAAGCCTTTTGCGCGTTATACTAGCCGGCTTCGGTATGGGTGCCTCTTTTATTGCCCATATTATTTAGTAGTTCAACTACCCCCGCCCAATCGTAGGTGGGAATGGAGAAAAAATGAGCTTGGGCCTTCTCGGTCGCAAGGTTGGCATGATGCGTATCTTCACGGATGACGGCGATTCGATCCCTGTCACTGTGCTGGATGTGTCGAACAACCGTGTCGCACAAATCAAAACCCCTGAAACTGATGGCTACACCGCAGTTCAGGTCGTCTACGGCCAACGTCGCGCTTCGCGCGTGAACAAGGCTGCTGCCGGTCACTACGCCAAAGCTGGCGTCGAAGCCGGTACGATGCTGAAAGAATTCCGCATCGATTCCACCAAAGCCGCCGAACTCAAAGCTGGTGATGTCATCGCCGCTTCGCTGTTCGAAGTGGGCCAGAAAATCGACGTGCAAGGCACCTCGATCGGTAAGGGCTACGCCGGTACCATCAAGCGTCACAACTTCGCCTCGGGTCGTCAGACCCACGGTAACTCGCGTTCGCACAACGTTCCTGGCTCGATCGGTATGGCCCAGGATCCAGGCCGCGTGTTCCCAGGTAAGCGCATGACCGGTCACATGGGCGACGTTACCGTCACCACCCAGAACCTGGAAGTGGCTCGCATCGACACCGAACGTCAGCTGCTGCTGATCAAGGGTGCCGTTCCTGGCGCGAAGAACGGCCAAGTGGTCGTCAAGCCAGCTGTCAAAACCAAAGCCAAGAAAGGAGCGTAAGCATGGAACTGAAGCTCCTGAATGAGCAAGGTCAAGCTGGCGCCAACGTTGCAGCAACCGACGAAGTGTTCGGTCGTGAATACAACGAAGCCCTGATCCACCAGATCGTCGTCGCCTACGCTGCCAACGCACGTAGCGGCAACCGCAAGCAGAAGGACCGTGAAGAAGTCCACCACACGACCAAGAAGCCATGGCGCCAAAAAGGTACCGGCCGCGCTCGTGCTGGTATGTCGTCGTCGCCTCTGTGGCGCGGCGGTGGTCGTATCTTCCCGAACACCCCGGACGAGAACTTCTCGCACAAAGTTAACAAGAAGATGTTCCGTGCAGGTATCTGCTCGATCTTCTCGCAACTGGCTCGCGAAGGCCGCCTGAACGTGGTCGAGAACCTGTCGATCGAAGCTCCAAAGACCAAGCTGCTGTCGCAAAAACTGCAGACCATGGGCCTGGAATCGGTCCTGGTGATCACCGACACCATCGATGAGAACCTGGAACTGGCTTCGCGCAACCTGCCGCACGTGCTGGTCGTCGAGCCGAAGCACGCTGATCCGATGTCGCTGGTGTTCTACAAAAAAGTCCTGGTCACGAAAGCTGCTCTGGCCAAGATCGAGGAGATGTACGCATGAGCGCCGCAATCAAATTCAGCGAAGAGCGCCTGATGAAGGTGCTGCTGGCTCCGATCATTTCCGAGAAGGCTACCTTCGTTGCGGAAAAGAACGAGCAGATCGTGTTCAAGGTCCTGCCTGACGCGACCAAGCCAGAAATCAAGGCTGCCGTCGAGATGCTGTTCAAGGTCGAAGTGGAATCGGTGCAAACCGTGAACCGCGAAGGCAAGCAAAAGCGTTCGGGCCGTTTCACCGGCCGTCGCAACCACACCAAGCGTGCTTTCGTGTGCCTGAAGCCAGGCCAGGAAATCAATTTTGTCGAGGAGGCTAAATAATGGCACTCGTAAAGATGAAGCCAACCTCCCCAGGCCGTCGCGGCATGGTGAAAGTTGTGACCGAAGGCCTGTACAAAGGTCGTCCGCTCGCAGCCCTGGTTGAAAAGAAATCGAAAACTGCCGGCCGTAACAACAACGGTCACATCACCACCCGTCACAAGGGCGGTGGCCACAAGCAGCACTACCGTCTGGTCGACTTCAAGCGCCAGAAGGACGGCATTCCTGCCAAGGTCGAGCGTATTGAATACGACCCGAACCGTACCGCGCACATCGCACTGCTGTGCTACGCGGACGGCGAGCGTCAGTACATCATCGCCACCAAAGGCATGGCTGTCGGCGACGCGATCATGAACGGCGCGGAAGCTCCGATCAAGGCCGGTAACTGCCTGCCAATCCGCAACATCCCGGTCGGTACCGTGATGAACTGCGTCGAAATGCTGCCAGGTAAGGGTGCCCAGATGGCCCGTACCGCCGGCGCCGGCGTCGTGCTGATGGCCCGTGAAGGCACCTACGCCCAGGTTCGCCTGCGCTCGGGTGAAGTCCGTCGCGTGCACATCGAGTGCCGCGCTACCGTTGGTGAAGTCGGCAATGCCGAACACAGCCTGCGCAAGATCGGTAAGGCTGGCGCGATGCGCTGGCGCGGTGTTCGTCCTACCGTCCGCGGTGTGGTCATGAACCCGGTCGATCACCCGCACGGTGGTGGTGAAGGTAAAACTGCAGCCGGTCGTCACCCAGTGTCGCCATGGGGCCAGCAGACCAAGGGCAAGCGTACGCGTTCGAACAAGCGTACGTCGTCGATGATCGTTTCGCGCCGCGGCAAGAAATAAGGATAAAAAATGACTCGTTCATTGAAAAAAGGGCCGTTCATTGACGCCCACCTGGTGAAAAAAGTCGAGACCGCGCAAGCGACCAAAGACAAAAAGCCAGTCAAAACCTGGTCGCGCCGCTCGACGATCTCGCCAGACTTCATCGGTCTGACGATCGCTGTCCACAACGGCAAAGTGCACGTGCCTGTGTACGTGTCGGAGAACATGGTCGGCCACAAGCTCGGCGAATTCGCGCTGACCCGTACGTTCAAGGGCCACGCCGCTGACAAGAAGGCGAAACGATAATGGAAACTAAAGCAATCCTCAAAGGCGTACGCCTTTCGGAACAAAAAGGCCGTCTGGTCGCCGATCTGATTCGTGGCAAGAAAGTTGACGCAGCACTCAACATTCTGCAATTCAGCCCGAAAAAAGGCGCGACCATCATCAAGAAGGTTCTCGAGTCGGCTATCGCCAACGCGGAACACAACGATGGCGCCGACATCGACGAACTGAAAGTGGTTCAGATCTATGTCGAAAAGGGCCCGATCCTCAAGCGCTTTACTGCACGTGCAAAAGGCCGCGGCGATCGCATTTCCAAACAATCCTGTCACGTTTACGTGACTGTCGGTAACTAAGGAGTCATACGATGGGTCAGAAAATCCACCCAACCGGCTTCCGCCTGGCGGTCACCCGTAACTGGGCGTCGCGTTGGTATGCTGGTAACGGCAACTTCGCTTCGATGCTGCAGGAAGACCTGGAAGCTCGCGCTTTCCTGAAAAAGAAGCTGAAGAACGCTTCGGTCGGCCGTATCGTCATCGAGCGTCCTGCCAAGAACGCACGCTTCACCATTTACTCGTCGCGTCCTGGTGTCGTGATCGGTAAAAAAGGCGAAGACATCGAAGTGCTGAAAACGTCGCTGGCGAAGATCATGGGCGTGCCCGTGCACGTCAACATCGAAGAGATCCGCAAGCCAGAGATCGATTCGCAGCTGATCGCCGACTCGATCTCGCAGCAGCTCGAAAAGCGCATCATGTTCCGTCGCGCCATGAAGCGCGCAATGCAAAATGCAATGCGCCTGGGCGCCGTCGGCATCAAGATCATGTCGTCGGGCCGCCTGAACGGCATCGAAATCGCACGTACCGAATGGTACCGCGAAGGCCGTGTGCCACTGCACACCCTGCGCGCCGATATCGACTACGGCACCAGCGAAGCATCGACCACCTACGGCATCATCGGCGTCAAGGTCTGGGTCTACAAGGGCGACCGTTCGGTCACCGGCGAAGCACCAGTCATCGACACCCCGCCAGATGAGAAGAAGCCACGCGGCCCACGTCGTGACGACGGCAAGCCATCGCGCGGTCCACGTCCAGCCGGCGGTGCACGTCCAGCTGCCGCGCCAACCGTGCGCGCTCGCCCAGCTGTCAAGCTGGCGACCCCGGCTGCCGCTGCACCCGCTGAGAAAGCAGGAGAATAAGCATGCTGCAACCATCGCGCAGGAAGTATCGTAAAGAGCAGAAAGGCCGTAACACCGGCATTTCGCACACCCGCGGCACCGCGGTCTCGTTCGGTGAATTCGGTCTGAAGGCAGTTGCCCGCGGCCGTATCACCGCACGCCAGATCGAAGCGGCACGTCGCGCCATGACCCGTCACATCAAACGTGGCGGTCGTATCTGGATCCGTATCTTCCCGGACAAGCCGATTTCGAACAAGCCGGCCGAAGTCCGTATGGGTAACGGTAAGGGTAATCCAGAGTACTACGTCGCTGAAATCCAGCCAGGCAAAGTCCTGTACGAGATGGACGGCGTCGCAGAAGAACTGGCGCGCGAAGCGTTCCGCCTGGCCGCTGCCAAACTGCCACTGGCTACCACTTTCGTGGTTCGCCAAGTTGGCCAATAACAGGAGTTGAATATGAAAGCATCGGAACTCCGCGGCAAAGACCAGGAAGCGCTGCAGAAGGAGCTGAACGAGCTGCTCAAGGCCCAATTCGGTCTGCGCATGCAAGTCGCCACCCAGCAGCTCGGTAACACTTCGCAGCTGAAGAAAGTACGTCGCGATATCGCGCGTGTGAAGACTGTGATGAACACGAAGGAAGCCAAATGACCGACACCACCATCAAAACGGCGCTGAAGCGTACGCTGGTCGGCAAAGTCGTGTCCGATAAAATGGACAAGACGGTAACCGTCCTGATCGAACGTCACGTCAAGCACCCGCTGTACGGCAAGATCATCGTGCGCTCGAACAAGTATCACGCGCACGACGAAGCGAACGAAGCGAAAATCGGTGACACCGTCGAGATCGCAGAAGGTCGTCCGATCTCGAAGACGAAAGCGTGGACTGTGACCAAAGTGTTGCAAGTCGCACAGGTACTGTAAGTACCCATAAAATTTGTCTTGCGTGGCCCGCTGGTATCTGAGATACTAGCGGGCTTCGTTCATGTGTTGCCGCAGTTATCCCCCGCGGTACAGCGGCCTGTAACGAAAGTGTTTTTGGAAAGTCCATCACCCAAACATGGGGCTCCAGCAGGGGCGTCATGGCGGGACCAAGACTGACCGCAGGCCCACGGTTCTCCGTGGGGTTTTCTACGGCTTAAGTTGGGAAAGAAACTACTATGATTCAAACCGAAAGCCGGCTCGAAGTAGCCGACAACACCGGTGCCAAGGAAGTTCTGTGCATCAAGGTGTTGGGCGGCTCGAAGCGCCGTTACGCGAGCATTGGCGACATCATCAAGGTCACCGTTAAAGTCGCAGCCCCACGTGGCCGCGTCAAAAAGGGTGAAATTTACAATGCCGTGGTTGTGCGTACCGCCAAAGGTGTGCGCCGCCAGGATGGTTCCCTGGTCAAGTTCGACGGCAATGCCGCTGTCCTGCTGAACGCCAAGCTGGAGCCAATCGGTACCCGTATCTTCGGACCAGTCACGCGCGAACTGCGCACTGAAAAGTTCATGAAGATCGTGTCGCTGGCACCTGAAGTTCTGTAAGGATTCGACATGGATAAGATTCGTAAAAACGACGAAGTCATCGTTCTGGCCGGTAAGGACAAGGGCAAGCGTGGCGTCGTTCAGAAGCGTGTAGACGCTGAACACGTCATCGTCGAAGGCGTCAACGTCGCTAAAAAAGCGACCAAGCCTAACCCGATGACCGGTGTTACTGGTGGTATCGTCGACAAGACCATGCCGATTCACGTGTCGAACGTCGCGCTGTTCAACGCAGCGACCGGCAAGGCAGATCGCGTTGGCTTCAAAGACCAGGACGGCAAAAAAGTCCGCGTCTTCAAGTCGAGCGGCGAAGTAGTGAAAGGGTAAGAAGAAATGGCCCGTCTCCAAGCAATTTATAAAGAAAAAGTCGTCGCCGAGCTGACCGAGAAATTCGGTTACAAATCGGTGATGGAAGTGCCACGCCTGACCAAGATCACCCTGAACATGGGTCTGTCGGAAGCAGTCGCCGACAAGAAGATCATCGAGCACGCTACTGGCGACCTGACCAAGATCGCCGGCCAGAAGCCAGTGATCACCAAGGCACGCAAGGCAATCGCTGGTTTCAAGATCCGCGAAGGCTACCCGATCGGCACGATGGTGACCCTGCGCGGCGCCCGCATGTACGAATTCCTGGACCGTTTCATCACCGTGGCTCTGCCGCGCGTGCGTGACTTCCGCGGTGTCAATGGTAAATCGTTCGATGGTCGCGGCAACTACAACATCGGTGTCAAAGAGCAGATCATCTTCCCAGAGATCGACTACGACAAGATCGATGCACTGCGCGGCATGAACATCTCGATCACCACGACTGCTAAGACCGACGAAGAAGCCAAAGCGCTGCTCGCCGCCTTCAAATTCCCGTTCAGGAACTAAGAGCATGGCAAAACTTGCACTGATTAACCGCGAACAGAAGCGTGCAGACCTGGTGGAGAAATTCGCCCCGAAGCGTGCCGCTCTGAAAGCAATCATCGACGACCAGTCGAAGTCGGAAGAAGAACGTTACGAAGCGCGCCTGAAGCTGCAAGCGCTGCCGCGTAACTCGGCACCGACCCGTCAGCGTAACCGCTGCGCCATCACTGGCCGTCCACGTGGCACTTTCCGTAAATTCGGTCTGGCACGTACCAAACTCCGCGAATTCGCCATGAAGGGCGAAATTCCGGGTATGACCAAAGCAAGCTGGTAATAGGAGAATATGCAATGAGTATGAGCGATCCTATCGCCGATATGCTGACCCGCATTCGCAACGCACAAGTCGTCCAGAAAACCACGGTCGCAATGCCGTCGTCGAAAGTCAAGGTTGCCATTGCCAACGTCCTGAAGGACGAGGGTTACATTGAAGATTTCGCAGTGTCGTCGGCTGACGGCAAATCGGAACTGAAAATCGGTTTGAAGTATTACACTGGCCGTCCGGTCATCGAGCGCCTCGAGCGCGTGTCCCGTCCAGGCCTGCGTATCTACAAGGGCAAAGACGAGATCCCAACCGTCATGAACGGCCTGGGCGTGGCAATCGTGTCGACTCCGCAAGGCGTCATGACTGATCGCAAAGCACGCGCTACCGGTGTCGGTGGCGAAGTGATTTGCTACGTGGCTTAAGGAGTAGACGATGTCTCGAGTAGCTAAGATGCCAATCGCCGTCCCTGCCGGTGCCGAAGTCGCGATCAACGCGTCGTCGATCACCGTCAAGGGCCCGCTGGGCACCCTGACCCAAGCCCTGAACGGCCTGGTCAAAGTAGAAAACAACAATGGCACGCTGACCTTCGACGTGATCGACGATTCGCGTGAATCGAACGCCATGTCGGGCACCCTGCGCGCCCTGGTCAACAATATGGTTACCGGTGTCACCAAGGGTTTCGAGCGCAAGCTGAACCTGGTGGGCGTGGGCTACAAGGCAGCAGTGCAGGGCAACGCCCTGAACCTGTCGCTGGGCTTCTCGCACCCGGTGCTGCACGCGATGCCTGAAGGCGTCACCGCAGTGACCCCGACCCCGACCGAGATCCTGATCAAGGGTATCGATCGTCAAAAGGTCGGCCAGGTTGCCGCTGAAGTGCGCGCTTACCGCTCCCCTGAGCCTTACAAAGGCAAGGGCGTCCGTTATTCGGACGAAGTGGTCAAGCTTAAAGAAACCAAGAAGAAATAATCGGAGCAGACATGGACAAGAAACAATCCCGTCTGCGTCGTGGCCGTCAGACCCGCATCAAGATTGCCCAGCTGGGCGTGAACCGTCTGTCGGTTCACCGCACCAACCTGCACATCTACGCAAACCTGATCAGCCCGGACGCAAAAGTACTGGTGTCGGCTTCGACCCTGGAAGCGGAAGTGCGCGCCGAACTGGCTGGCCAGACCGGCGCCGGCGGCAACGCTGCAGCAGCTGCCCTGGTTGGCAAGCGCGTCGCAGAGAAAGCACTGAAAGCAGGAATCACCGAAGTTGCGTTCGATCGCTCGGGTTTCCGTTACCACGGTCGGGTGAAGGCGCTGGCGGAAGCCGCGCGTGAAGCCGGTCTGAAGTTCTAAGGAAGAATCGTCATGGCAAAAATGCAAGCGAAAATGGCAAGCGACAAGCCGGATGATGGCATGCGCGAAAAAATGATCGCGATCAACCGCGTGACCAAAGTGGTCAAGGGTGGTCGTATCATGGGTTTTGCAGCGCTGACCGTTGTCGGTGACGGCGATGGCCGCATCGGCATGGGCAAAGGCAAGTCGAAGGAAGTTCCAGTCGGCGTGCAAAAAGCGATGGAAGAAGCCCGCCGCAACCTGATCAAGGTGCCACTCAAGAACGGTACCCTGCATCACACCGTGTCCGGTCGTCACGGCGCCTCGCGCGTCATGATGATGCCAGCGAAACCTGGTACCGGCGTGATCGCTGGTGGCGCAATGCGCGCTATCTTCGAAGTGATGGGCGTGACCGACGTGGTCGCCAAGTCGACCGGTTCGTCGAATCCTTACAACCTGGTGCGCGCAACTCTCGACGGTCTGTCGAAGATGAGCACCGCGGCTGACATCGCTGCCAAGCGCGGCAAGTCGGTCGAAGACATCGTCGGTTAAGGGGAAATAACATGGCAAACACCGTTAAAGTTCAGCTCGTCAAGGGCCTGATCGGTACCCGTCAAGACCACCGTGCCACCGTGCGCGGCCTGGGCCTGCGTCGCGTCAACTCGGTCTCCGAGCTGCAAGACACCCCATCCGTGCGTGGCATGATCAACAAAGTCTCGTACCTCGTGAAAGTTGTTTCGTAAGCCTTCGGGCTTGTGAACGGAGAAATCAATGGAACTCAATACCATTCAACCAGCTGACGGCGCCAAGCACTACAAGCGCCGCGTTGGTCGCGGCATTGGCTCCGGCCTGGGCAAGACTGCCGGCCGTGGTCACAAGGGTCAGAAATCGCGTTCGGGCGGCTTCCACAAAGTCGGCTTCGAAGGCGGTCAGATGCCTCTGCAGCGCCGTCTGCCGAAGCGTGGCTTCAAATCGCTGAACGCGACCTTCAAGGCTGAAGTTCGTCTGTCCGACCTGAACAACCTGGCTGTCGGCGATGTCGACATCATGGTGCTCAAGCAGGCAGGCATCCTGTCGGTCCTGGCACGCGACGTGCGCGTCATCCTGTCCGGCGAGATCACCAAAGCGGTGAACCTCAAGGGCCTGAAAGCGACCGCTGGCGCGAAAGCAGCGATCGAAGCAGCTGGCGGCTCGGTCGCGTAAAGCGACCGCTGCCTGATCGGAGCAAAAATTGGCGACTAATTCACAACTTGGTAAAAGCGCCGCTTCCGGATTCCCCTGGGGCCGGCTGTGGTTTTTGCTTGGCGCATTGGTCGTGTACCGCATCGGTGCTCACATCCCGGTTCCCGGGATTGACCCGGTGCAGCTCGCTGCGCTGTTCAAGCAGAACGAGGGCGGCATCCTTGGCATGTTCAACATGTTCTCGGGTGGCGCCTTGTCCCGCTTTACCGTGTTCGCGCTCGGCATCATGCCTTACATTTCGGCTTCGATCATCATGCAGCTTGCATCGATCGTCTCGCCGCAACTCGAGGCGTTGAAGAAAGAGGGCGAAGCCGGCCGCCGCAAGATCACCCAGTACACCCGGTACTTCACGGTGGCACTGGCGTTGTTCCAGGCGTTCGGCATCGCAGTCGCGCTCGAGGCGCAACCTGGCCTGGTCATCGATCCTGGTCTCGGTTTCCGCTTCGTGACCGTCGTTACCCTCCTGACCGGCACCATGTTCCTCATGTGGCTGGGCGAGCAGATCACTGAACGTGGTCTTGGCAACGGCATTTCGATCATCATCTTTGCCGGTATCGCAGCAGGTCTGCCTTCGGCCCTGGGCGGCTTGTTCACCCTGGTCTCGAACGGTTCGATCGGCAGCTTCTCGGCCATCCTGATCGTGGTCCTGGTGGCTGCGGTGACGTATGCGGTGGTGTTCGTGGAACGCGGGCAGCGCAAGATCCTGGTCAATTACGCGAAACGTCAGGTCGGCAACAAGATCTACGGTGGCCAAACCAGCCACCTGCCCTTGAAGCTGAACATGGCAGGCGTGATCCCGCCGATCTTCGCATCGTCGATCATTCTGTTCCCGGCGACGATTGTCGACTGGTTCACTCGCGGCAAGGATTCGTCCGGCCCGGTGATCGGGTTCCTGAAAGATCTGGCGGCGTCGATGGCGCCAGGCGAGCCAATCCACGCTTTGCTGTATGCGGTGGCGATCGTGTTCTTCTGCTTCTTCTACACCGCGCTGGTATTCAACAGCAAGGAAACGGCGGATAACTTGAAGAAGAGCGGCGCGTTTGTTCCGGGCATCCGTCCGGGCGAGCAAACCGCACGTTACATCGACAAGATCCTGATGCGCCTGACCCTGGCCGGTGCAGTCTATATCACCCTGGTGTGCCTGGTGCCGGAGTTCATGACCGCCCAGTGGAAGGTTCCCTTCTACTTCGGTGGCACGTCGCTCCTGATCATCGTGGTGGTGACGATGGACTTCATGGCACAAGTGCAGAACTACGTCATGTCGCAACAATATGATTCTCTGTTGCGGAAGGCCAACTTCAAGGGTGGGGTTCCGACGCGATAAGCGACGGAGTGCATAGAGCGAATGGCAAAAGACGACGTCATCCAAATGCAGGGGGAGATCCTCGAAAATCTCCCAAACGCGACGTTCCGCGTAAAGCTGGAAAACGGCCATGTGGTCCTGGGGCATATCTCGGGTAAAATGCGGATGAACTATATCCGCATTCTCCCGGGTGACAAGGTAACGGTGGAGTTGACTCCGTATGACCTGTCCCGGGCCCGCATCGTGTTCCGCACCAAGTAAAAACATCATCAAGTAAACGAACCGAAGAGAGTGCAAAATGAAAGTTAACGCTTCAGTCAAGCGGATCTGCCGCAACTGCAAGATCATCAAGCGCAAAGGCGTGGTCCGTGTGATCTGCGTCGAGCCGCGTCACAAGCAGCGTCAAGGTTAATCGAGGAATAACGAATGGCACGTATTGCAGGGGTTAACATCCCAAATCATCAGCACACCGTTATCGGCCTGACGGCTATCTACGGTATTGGCCGTCCGCGTTCGCAGAAGATCTGCGACGCAACCGGTGTCGCGACCAACAAAAAGGTCAAGGACCTGGACGATAACGAACTCGAGAAACTGCGCGACGAAGTCGGCAAGTTTGTCGTGGAAGGTGACCTGCGCCGCGAGCTGTCCATGAACATCAAGCGTCTGATGGACCTGGGTTGCTACCGCGGCATGCGTCACCGTAAGGGCCTGCCGGTCCGCGGTCAGCGTACCCGCACCAATGCTCGTACCCGTAAAGGTCCGCGCAAGGCAGCTCAATCGCTCAAGAAATAATCTAGGAACCGACTATGGCCAAGCAACAAAGCAGCGCAGCAGCAGCACGCGTGCGCAAGAAAGTGAAGAAGAACGTTGCCGAGGGCATCGCCCACGTGCACGCTTCGTTCAACAACACGATCATCACCATCACCGACCGCCAGGGCAACGCTCTGTCGTGGGCAACCTCCGGTGGCGCCGGCTTCAAGGGTTCGCGCAAATCGACCCCGTTCGCGGCTCAGGTCGCTGCCGAAGCTGCAGGCAAGGTCGCTCAGGAATCGGGCGTGAAGAACCTGGAAGTGCGTATCAAGGGCCCAGGCCCAGGCCGTGAATCGGCTGTGCGCGCTCTGAACAACCTCGGCATCAAGATCACCGAGATCCAGGACGTCACCCCAGTTCCACACAACGGCTGCCGTCCGCCGAAGCGTCGCCGTATCTAAGATCCGGGGCAGGGCGGTTCGCCGCCCGATCCGTGTCTTGATAACGACGCACGGGGCGCAAGCCCCGTTGTGTTTAGAGAATAGCCGGTGCAGTTGCCCAGAAATGGGTTATACTGCCCGGCTCTTGTCGCCTGCCGTCCCTGATGGCGGGCGATGTTGTAAGCCACGTCCGGCCTGAATGCAGAGCTGGACTAGCGCCTGGGTGCATAGGATTTGTCCATGCGTCTCTGGGGCGTGATCAAATATTAAAGGAAATCTAACGTGGCACGTTATATCGGACCAAAAGCAAAACTGTCGCGCCGTGAAGGCACCGACCTGTTCCTGAAGAGCGCACGTCGTTCGCTCGATTCGAAGTGCAAACTGGACGTCAAGCCAGGCCAGCACGGTGTCAAGTCGGGTGCCCGCACCTCGGACTACGGCAACCAGCTGCGCGAAAAGCAAAAAGTCAAACGCATGTACGGCGTGCTGGAACGTCAGTTCCGTCGCTACTTCGCTGAAGCGTCGCGCCGCAAGGGCAACACCGGCGAGACCCTGCTGAAGCTGCTGGAAGCGCGTCTCGACAACGTGACCTACCGCATGGGCTTCGGCTCGACCCGCTCGGAAGCGCGTCAGCTGGTGAGCCACAAGGCCTTCACCGTCAACGGCAACGTCGTGAACATCGCTTCGTACCAGGTCAAGACCGGCGACGTGATCGCTGTTCGTGAAAAAGCCAAGAAGCAAGTGCGTATCGCTGAAGCGCTGTCGCTGGCTGAACAAGTCGGCTTCCCGAGCTGGGTTTCGGTCGACGCGAAGAAGCTGGAAGGCACCTTCCGTTCGTTCCCAGAGCGTAACGAAATCGCTGCTGACGTCAACGAAGCGCTGATCGTCGAACTGTACTCGCGTTAATCGACCGCATCAGAGCCGACGCAGTCGGCTCCCAGCGGTCGTCCCCGCGCAGGCGGGGATCCCAGTTTGCCGGCTAAGTCGAGAAACTTGGGTTCCCGCCTACGCGGGAACGACGGGAGTGGTAGTGCGGTTGCAGCAACCTCGGGTTGGCGCCGCAGAGAGTCAATACTTCTACCTATTCCCGTTGCACAGAATTCGTTTTACCGCCTGCTATTGCAGGCGTTCTCTTTAAAGCCATCAGCCTTATCGGTGTAACGAGCCGAGGGTATTGAAAAGGACTCATTCATGCAAAATAGTTTGTTGAAGCCACGTATCATCGACGTCGAAGCACTGGGCGCCGGCCACGCGAAAGTTGTGATGGAGCCGTTCGAGCGTGGCTATGGCCACACCCTCGGCAACGCACTGCGTCGCGTGCTGCTGTCGTCGATGGTGGGCTACGCGCCGACCGAAGTGACGATCGCTGGTGTCGTGCATGAATACTCGTCGCTGGATGGCGTGCAGGAAGACGTCGTCGACCTGCTGCTGAACCTGAAAGGCGTGGTCTTCAAGGTCCACAACCGCGACTCGGTCAACCTGACCCTGAAGAAGGAAGGCGAAGGCGCCGTCCTGGCATCGGACATCGACCTGCCGCACGACGTCGAGCTGGTCAACCCGGATCACGTGATCGCTCACCTGACCGCTGGCGGCAAGCTGGACATGCAGATCAAGGTCGAAAAAGGCCGCGGCTACGTGCCGGGCAACGTCCGTCGCCTGTCGGAAGACACCAACAAGACCATCGGCCGCATCATCCTGGACGCATCGTTCTCGCCAGTGCGCCGCGTGTCGTACGCCGTGGAATCGGCCCGTGTCGAACAGCGTACCGACCTGGACAAGCTGATCATCAACATCGAGACCAACGGCGTCATCACGCCAGAAGAAGCGATCCGCCAGTCGGCCCGCGTGCTGGTCGACCAGCTGAACGTGTTCGCCGCCCTGGAAGGCACCGAAGCCGCTGCCGAAGCACCATCGCGCGCACCGCTGGTCGATCCGATCCTGCTGCGTCCAGTCGACGACCTGGAACTGACCGTCCGTTCGGCCAACTGCCTGAAAGCAGAAAACATCTACTACATCGGCGACCTGATCCAGCGTTCGGAGAACGAACTGCTCAAGACGCCGAACCTGGGCCGCAAGTCGCTCAACGAAATCAAGGAAGTTCTTGCTTCGCGCGGCCTGACCCTGGGCATGAAGCTGGAAAACTGGCCGCCTGCCGGCCTGGAGAAGTAATAGCATTCACCCGAAAGTGGACCCCTGCTTTCGGGTGGTAACAGCCAAAAAGGACTGGCGAAGCCAGATCCTTTTTGGAGGAAAAACCGTAGTAAAAACCTAAACCGAACCGGTCCGCGGTCACGCGCAAGTGTGAACGATCGAAGAACTGGATTTGAAAACACCCGAAAGGAAATACCATGCGTCACCGTCACGGCCTTCGTAAACTGAACCGTACCTCGTCCCACCGTCTGGCAATGCTGCGCAACATGACTGTTTCGCTGCTGCGTCACGAAGCCATCAAGACCACCGTCCCGAAAGCCAAGGAACTGCGTCGCGTCATCGAACCGATCCTGACCCTGGGCAAGACCGACACCCTGGCAAACAAGCGCCTGGCCTTCGCTCGCCTGCGCGACCGCGAAATGGTCCAGAAGCTGTTCGCTGAACTGGGTCCTCGCTACGCAAACCGCAACGGCGGCTACCTGCGTATCCTGAAGATGGGCTTCCGCGTTGGCGACAATGCTCCTATGGCCTACGTTGAACTGCTGGACCGTCCAGAAGTCACCTCGGCTGAAGAAGCACCGACCGCCGAGTAATCGACTGTCGACTTGAAAAGACCAGGCCTCGTGCCTGGTTTTTTTTCGTCCATGCCAAGGATGAGTTCCGGCGCGACGCGGGCAAGCGGTGTACCATGCCCGGTGCAGTAACTTTCCACGAGATACTATGGTTCGATTTTCCGCCCGCCGCCTGCTCCAGGCCTGCCTGACGCTGTCCGCCGTCTTCCTCCTGTTCACCGCAACGCCAGCCCGCGCCCAGCAGGACTTTTTGGACCCCGCCGTCGCCTTCCGTTTTGAAGCGCGCATGGCGGATCCGCAGACCGCCGAGATCACCTACGTCATCGCCCCCGCGTACTACATGTACCGCGAGCGCTTCGCCTTCAAGGCCAATGGCGCCGGCGTCACGCTGGGCGAACCGCAGATCCCGCAGGGCAAGGTGAAGTACGACCCGACCTTCGAGAAGGATCTCGAGACCCATACCGGCACCCTGACCATCCGCATCCCGGTCGAGGGCGCGGGCCCGTTCACCCTGACCGCCACCAGCCAGGGTTGCGCCGATGCCGGCCTGTGCTATCCGCCGCAGGAGCACAGCGTGAACCTTGGCGCCGGTGGCGCGCAAGCCGCGTCCGGACTGCCGATCGGGATCGGCGCGGGACAGGCCCCGCTGTCCTCGCAGCCGATGGCCGACCGCGCGCCTGCCACGACAGCAGCGGCGCCGGCGCCGGCGCCGGCGCCGGCATCGGACTTGTCGAACATCGCCGGCATCCTCGGCGGCGGCAGCCTCCTGGCCATCGTGCCGGCCTTCATCCTGCTGGGCCTGGGCCTGGCGTTCACTCCGTGCGTACTGCCGATGGTGCCGATCCTGTCCTCGATCATCGTGGGCGAGGGCAAGCACGTGAGCCGCTCGCGCGGCTTCGTGCTGTCGCTGGCGTATTCGCTGGGCATGGCGATCGTCTACACCTTGCTGGGCATCGCTGCCGGCCTGGCCGGCGAAGGCCTGGCCGCCGCGCTGCAGAATCCCTGGGTGCTGGGCGCCTTCGCGACCCTGATCGTGGCCATGTCGCTGTCGATGTTCGGTTTCTATCAGTTACAACTGCCTAACACCTTGCAGACCCGTTTGACGCAGGCATCCAACAGCCAGCAGGGCGGCAAGCTGCTCGGGGTGTTCGTCATGGGCGCCATTTCGGCCCTGATCGTGGGCCCCTGCGTGGCGGCGCCGCTGGCCGGCGCCCTGGTCTACATCAGCCAGACGCGCGACGTCTTCATCGGCGGCGCGGCGCTGTTCTCGATGGCGGTGGGGATGAGCATCCCGCTGCTGCTGGTGGGCCTGTCGGCCGGCTCGCTGCTGCCGCGCGTGGGGCCGTGGATGGAATCGGTCAAGCGCCTGTTCGGCGTGCTGATGCTGGCGATGGCGATCTGGCTGGTGTCGCCGGTGATCCCGGCCGTGGCCCAGATGCTGCTGTGGGCGGCGCTGCTGCTGGGGTATGGCTTCTATCTGCTGCGCCATACCCGCCATTGGGCGGCGATGGCCTTCGGCGCCGCCTTTGCCGTGCTGGGGGCGACCCAGCTGGTGGGCCTGGCCAGCGGCGGGCGCGACGCCTGGGCGCCGCTGGCGCACCTGGGGGGCGCGCCGCAGGACCACGGGCTGGCATTCAGCCGCGTCAATACCGTGGACCAGCTCGACGCCGCGCTGGCCGCCAACGCCGGCAAGACCGTGATGCTCGATTTTTATGCCGACTGGTGCGTGTCGTGCAAGGAGATGGAGAAGCTCACCTTCGTCGACCCGGCCGTGCAGCAGAAGCTGGCCGATACGGTGCTGCTGCAGGTCGACGTGACGGCCAACGATGCCGACGACAAGGCCATGCTCAAGCGCTTTGGCCTGTTCGGGCCGCCGGGGATCATCCTGTTCGATGGACAGGGGAAGGAAATCGCGGATAGCCGGGTGATCGGCTTCCAGAATGCGGAGAAGTTCTTGAATTCGTTGCAGAAGCTGGGGCGGTAACGCCGCTGTCCTTGGACGCGTGGACGGCAAGGCCGTCCACGCTACCTCAATGCGATCGGGCCATCACATGATCATGCGTTAGCGCGCTGGCCGTGGTGGCCGTGGTGGCGCGGGCCCTTGCGGTGCTTGGCCTGCTCATCGAAGGTCTTGCGCTGCTCCGGCGTCAGCTGGGCGTAGAAGCTGTTCAGCGCGGCCAGGCGCTGCTCCATGCGGGCGGTGCGCTGCTTCTGCAGGTCGATCCCTTTCTGCATGCGCTGCGGCGCGGTCAGGTTGGCCCAGGCGGCGCGGTCGCCACGTCCGGCGCGCTCACCCTTTTTCTGGGGCGCCTGGCTGGCGACGAAGGCGTCCCAGGCCGGCTGCTGCTGCGCATTGAGCTTGAGCGAATCGCGCAGCTTGGCCTGGCGTTCGGCGCGGTGCTGTTCCATCTTGGCGCGGCGCTCGCCGGCCTTGGCCTGCCACTCTGCCTTCTTGGCCAGGCGTTGCTCGGCGGTCAAGGCCGGACGGCTTTCGGCCGGGGCGGCGGTCTGGGCCTGGGCGCCGACGGTGGCGCCGAACAGGCCGGCAGCGGTAAGAGCGATCACGAGGTTCTTGTGGAGGGTATTCATGGTTCTTCCTTTTGTGAGAGTCTGGTTGAGGTGCATCCGAAACGCTCGCTGCACGGTTCCCATCTTGCGCACAAACTGTAACCACGGGGTTTCCCCTGTCGCGGACATTGTATCAATATGTTTCGGGCCTATAGGCTTATACACAGCGATACAAAATGCTCCTCCGGCATTGTCATAAACTCGGATAATTGCGGTCATGGATACTCCCTCTACGATTCTGATCGTCGACGATGACCGCGACATCCGGACGCTGCTGGCCGACTACCTCGAGTCGAACGGCTACCGGACGCTGGCCGCCGCCGACGGCACGGCGATGTGGAAGGCGCTCGACGAAACCCGTCCCGACCTCATCGTGCTCGACCTGAACATGCCCGGCGACGACGGGCTGACCCTGTGCCGCAAGCTGCGCGCCACCTCGACCTTGCCGGTCATCATGCTGACCGCCCGCAACGAGCCGCTGGACCGCATCCTCGGCCTCGAGATGGGCGCCGACGACTACCTGCCCAAGCCCTTCGAGCCGCGCGAGCTGCTGGCGCGCATCCGCAGCGTGCTGCGTCGCTCGCACGCGATGCCATCGAACACCCCATCCGAGAACGTGCAGCAGATGCGCTTCTCGGGCTGGACCCTGGACCTGACCGCGCGCCACCTGCTCAACCCGGACGGCATCGTGATCATGCTGTCGGGCGCCGAATTCCGCCTGCTGCGCGTGTTCCTCGAGCACCCGAATCGGGTACTCAACCGCGACCAGCTGCTCAACCTCACGCAAGGCCGCGACGCCGACCCGTTCGACCGCTCGATCGACATCCAGATCAGCCGCCTGCGCCAGAAGCTGGGCGAGGATGCGCGCATGCCCCAGATCATCAAGACGGTGCGCAACGGCGGTTATGTGCTGGCCGGCCAGGTGACGGTGGAGCCGGCGGCGTGAAGGATTTCTTCGGGTCGATGACGGGCCGCGTATTCCTGACGCTGCTGCTGGGCGTGTGGATCTCGGCCGCGCTGATCCAGCTGGTTGCCGACTACCAGCGCTGGCGCGACTGGGAGCGCCAGCTCGACCAGCACCGGCTGGAGCGCGCCGAGCAGATGGTCATGGCCACCGAGATCGTGCCGGCCGAGGCGCGTTCGATCTACCTCGAAGTCGCCAATCGTCCCGGCCTGGAGCTCGAAGTGGCCGACACGCTGCCGGCGCCGGCTCCCGCCACGCCCTTCGCCCAGCAGCTGGCCTCGCGCCTGGGCAAGGGCTACAAGGTCGAATCGGTCGTAGCCCGCCCGGCCGCCTGCGACGCCGCGCAGCGCCTGCCGATGATGTACGGCCTGCTCAGCATGGGTTATGGCGGCGCCTGCGAATCGCTCAACGTGCACCTGCGCGATGGCGCCGAGCTGCGCCTGTCGGTGCTGCCCCCGCGCCTGATCCGGGATGGCGACACCGACCTGCGCATGCTGGTGGCCCTGTTCATGATCAGCATCGCCGGGCTGGCCTACCTGGTGGCGCGCATGACCACCCGGCCGTTCAAGCAGCTGGCCCAGGCCGCGCAAGACCTGGGGCAGGACATCAACCGCCCGCCGCTCGACCTCACGGGCGCCAGCGAGATCCGCCAGGCCAGCGCCGCCTTCAACGCGATGCAGGCGCGCATCCGCCAGTACATCTTCCAGCGCACGCAGATGCTGGCCGCGATCACCCACGACCTGCAGACGCCGCTCACGCGCATGCGCCTGCGGCTGGAGAAGGTATCGGACAACGAACTGCAGGAACGCCTGATCGGCGACCTGTCGGCCATGCAGGAAATGGTGCGCGAAGGCCTGGTGCTGGCGCGCAGCATGGACACCACCGAGGCGATGCAGATGCTGGACCTCGATTCGCTGCTGGAGGCGGTGTGCGCCGACGCCAGCGACGCCGGCCAGGACGTCACGCTGCAGGGCAAGGCCACGATGGCGGTGCTGGGCCGGCCGCTCGACCTGCGCCGCTGCCTGGGCAACCTGATCGACAACGCGGTGAAGTACGGCCGCGATGCGCACGTCTGCGTCGACCGCATCAACGGCACGGCGCGGGTGCGCATCCGCGACAGCGGACCGGGCATCCCGAGGAGCGAGCTGGGTCGGGTGTTCGACCCGTTCTACCGGGTCGAGACCTCGCGTTCGCGCGAATCGGGCGGTACCGGCCTGGGGCTGACGATCGCGCGCAACATCACCGAGCAGCACGGCGGCAGCATCACGCTGACCAACCACCCGGAAGGCGGTCTGGAAGTGACCCTGATGCTGCCGGCCTACTATCCGAACAAAGCGTAGACGAATAGTGAATCAATAAGGCAGTACACGAAGCGGTAACAACACTGTGGGACAATGCGCCGCCCTCATTCCAGGGCGTGCGGCAGGGCCACCACGATCAATGATGGAGTCGCCGGAACGGGCGGCAAGGGACAAGAATGAACAAGAAGAATGTCGGCGTCATCGCCGGAATCGCGGCGCTGGTCGTGGCTGGCGGCTGGTATCTGAATCAGGGCAACGATGCCAAGGCGGAGGGTGGAAGCCAGGGACCGGCAGGCGCGGGCGGCCCGCCGCCGGTGACCGTCAACGTGGTCGCGCCCGAGCGGCGCGACGTCGGCGTCGAACTGTTCGCCAACGGCACCGTGACCCCGGTGCGCACCGTCAACCTGCATCCGCAGACCGTCACCACGATCCGCCAGGTCCATATCCGCGAAGGCGAGTTCGTCAAGGAAGGCCAGCTGATGTTCTCGCTCGACGACCGCGCCGACATGGCCAACGTCGCCCGCGCCGAAGCGCAGGTGGCGCGCGATTCGGCCACGCTGTCCGACCTCGAGCGCCAGTACAAGCGCAGCCAGGAACTGGTGGCCCAGAACTTCCTGGCCCAGAGCGCCCTCGACTCGCTGCTCAGCCAGGTCGAAGCCCAGCGCGCGCTGGTGCAGTCGAACCAGGCCGCGGCCCGCGCCACGCAAGTGAGCGCCAGCTACACCACGATCCGCGCGCCGATGACGGGCCGGGTCGGCGCCATCGACGTCCACCCGGGCGCCCTGGTGCAGATGACCACCTCGCTGACCACGATCACCCAGCTCGATCCGATCAACGTTTCGTTCACCCTGCCGGAATCGACGCTCGGCGCGCTGCTGGCGGCCCAGAAACTTGGCAACGTCGAAGTCCGCGTAAACTCGGGCAACAGCGCCGGCAGCGGCAAGGATGACGACGCACCGGTGGTCGGCCGCCTGAGCTTCATCGACAACGCCGTCGATCCGCAGGCCGGCACCATCCGCGTGAAGGGCGAGTTCGCCAACCGCGATACCTCCCTGTGGCCGGGCCAGTACGTGACCGCCAACGTGGTGGTGCAAACCCTGAAGAATGCGGTGGTGATCCCGCAGACCGCCATCATCACCGCGACCAACGGCACTTTCGTCTACGTGCTGGCAGAAGGCAACTCGGCGCGCCAGGTGCCGGTGCAGCGCGTGTACGCCTTCGGCGACCGCGCCGCCGTCACCGGCCTCAAGGGCGACGAACAGGTCATCACCGAAGGCAAGCAGAACCTGCGTCCGGGCGGCAAGGTGCGCCTGGCCGGGCAGGGCGCCAAGCCGGCCGCGCCGGCCCCCAAAAAGGGCGAGCAGGCATGAATCTGTCCGAACTGTGTATCCGCCGTCCGGTGATGGTGGTGCTGCTGTCGCTCAGCCTGGTGCTGGTCGGCATCCTGTCGTACATGCAGATCCCGGTCGCCGCACTGCCCAGCTATAACACGCCGGTCATCAACGTCTCGGCCAACCTGCCGGGGGCCAGCCCGGAGACGATGGCGTCCTCGGTGGCGCTGCCGCTCGAGAAGCAGTTCTCGACCATCGCCGGCATCAAGCTGATCACCTCGAGCAATACCCAGGGCGACACCAATATCACGCTCGAATTCGACAACGAGATCGATGTCGACAAGGCGGCGGTGGACGTCCAGGCGGCGCTGCTGGTGGCGCAGCGCCGCCTGCCGCTCGAAATGACCGAATTGCCGGCCTACCGCAAGGTCAACCCGGCCGACGCCCCGATCCTGTTCATGCACCTGACCTCGCCGTCGATGGACCTGTCGGAGCTGAACGACTACGCCGAAAATCTCATTTCGCCGGCGATCTCGACGGTGCAGGGTGTGTCCCAGGTCTCGATCAACGGCGGCAAGCGTTTCGCCGTCCGCGTACGCGCCCGTTCCGACCTGATGAACGCCCGCAACATCTCGATGGACGAGCTGGCGGCGGCGCTGCGCGCAGCCAACTCGAATACCCCATTGGGCATCCTCGACGGCCCGACCCAGGCGCTGACCATCCAGGGCGGCGGCCAGCTGATGCGGGCGGCCGACTTCGCCAACCTGATCATCGCCACCCGCGATGGCCTTCCGGTGCGCTTGCGCGACATCGCCGAGGTGCAGGACAGCTACCAGTCGGTCAAGGCCATGGGCAGCCTGAATGGCGAGCGCTCGATCTCGCTGATGGTGCAGCGCCAGCCGAACGCGAATACCGTGCAGGTGGTCGACGCGGTGCGCGCGCTGATCCCGCGCTTTGAAGGACAGCTTCCCGCGTCGATCAAGATCGAACTCGTCAACGACCGCTCGCTGTCGATCCGCGAGGCGATCCACGACGTCAACCTGACCCTGGCCGGCACCGTGCTGCTGGTGATCCTGGTGATCTTCCTGTTCCTGCACCGCGCCGCGGCCACCTTCATCCCGGCGGTGACGGTGCCGATCTCGCTGCTCGGCGCGCTGTCGCTGCTGTACTGGTTCGGCTACAGCCTGGATAACATCTCCCTGCTCGGCATCACGCTGGCAGTCGGCCTGGTGGTCGACGACGCCATCGTGGTGCTCGAGAATATCGTGCGCCATATGGAGATGGGCAAGAAGCCGATGGCCGCCGCCCTCATCGGCGCGCGCGAAGTGGGCTTCACCATCATCTCGATCTCGATCTCGCTGGTGGCGGTGTTCATCCCGATCTTCTTCATGCCGGGGGTGATCGGCCTGCTGTTCCGCGAATTCGCGGTCGTCGTCGGGCTGGCGGTGCTGGTCTCGGCCCTGGTCTCGCTGACCCTGGTGCCGATGCTGTGCTCGCGCCTGCTCAAGGATGGCGGCCACGTCGATCCGAAAGACATGTCCTGGATCGGCCGCCGCTTCGAAGCCGGCTTCACCCGCCTGCGTAATGGATATGGCCGCACGCTCGATCTGGCGCTGCGCTTCCGCTTCATCGTCCTCATGCTGGCGGCGGGCACCTTCGTGCTGACCGGCGTGCTGTACACCACGATGCCCAAGGGCTTCTTCCCGGAAGAAGACATCGGCCAGATCCGCGTGATGGTCGAAGCCTCGGAAGACACCTCGTCGATGGCGCTGGCCGAGCTGCAGGGCAAGGTGGTCGACATCATCCGCGCCAATCCCTATGTGAAGGACACCACCTCGTTCAGCGGCGGCGGCAATACCGGCCGCATGTTCCTGGTGCTCAAGGACCGCGGCGAGCGTCCGCCGATGGACCTGGTGATCGACGATCTGCGCAAGGCCACGCGCGCGGTGCCGGGCGTGCAGGTGTTCCTGTCGGCCCAGCAGAACCTGCAACTGGGCGGTCGCCAGAGCAAGGCGCGCTACCAGTACACCCTGCAGAGCGTGTCGGGCGGCGAGATCGGCGGCTGGGCCGAGCAATTCCTGGAGGGCATGCGCAAGGACGAGCGCTTCCGCGACGTCAATAGCGACTCGCAGAACAAGGCGCTGCAGGCGACGGTGGACATCGACCGCGACAAGGCGGCGCTGCTGGGCGTGACAATGAACGATATCCGCACCGTGATGTACGCCTCCTTCGGCGAGCGCCAGGTGTCGACCATCTATTCGACCGCCGCCAGCTACTACGTGATCCTGGAAGCGGCCGCCAGCGACCGCTACTACGACGAGGCGCTGTCGCGGGTATCGGTGCGCTCGAAATCGGGCGAACTGGTCAAGTTGTCGAGCATCGCCACGGTGCGCCGCACGGTCGGCCCGCTGCAGGTCAACCACCAGGGCCAGCTGCAGGCGATCACCCTGTCGTTCAATCTGGCGCCGGGCGTGTCGCTGGGCGACGCCACCGCCCACATCGATGAGCTGGGGCGCGCGATGAAGCTGCCGGCCTCGGTTATCGCCACCTATGGCGGCGATGCCGCCGTGTTCCAGGACACGCAATCGAGCCAGCTGATCCTGATCATCACGGCGATCGGCGTCATCTACGTGCTGCTGGGCGTGCTGTACGAGAGCTATATCCACCCGCTGACCATCCTGGCCGGCCTGCCGTCGGCGGCCGTCGGGGCGCTGATTACCTTGTGGATTTTCGACAAGGACCTGACCCTGATCGCCATGATTGGCATTCTGATGCTGATCGGCATCGTCAAGAAGAACGCGATCATGATGATCGACTTCGCGCTCGACGCCCAGCGCAACCTGGGCATGAGCCCGCAAGAGGCGATCCGCGAGGCCTGCATCCTGCGCTTCCGCCCGATCCTGATGACGACCCTGGCGGCGCTGATGGGCGCGCTGCCGATCGCGCTGGGCATCGGCGCCGGCGCCGAGCTGCGCCAGCCGCTGGGCCTGGCGGTGTGCGGCGGCCTGATCTTCTCGCAAGTCATCACCCTGTACATCACCCCGGTAATCTACCTGTACCTGGACCGCTACAGCGGCACTGGTCCGATGACCGATGAGCAGATCGCCAAGGCGGACCAGGATCACGTGGCGCATACGGCTCCACCGGCCCATCCGGTGCACCCGGCGTAAGCCGCGCAGCGCGGCAGGCCCCCCTCCGGCCGCCAGTATCGGATACATTATTGTTCCGATACTGGCGGCCGGAAACATTTGGTAACAACCATCAATGGATCGGATGGGGCGGCCGGGCGGCTAGCGTGATGCGGTTGCGCCGCAAAACGGTTAGACTGCGGCTCTCTGCCGTTTTTTTAGACGTAGCTACCAGGAAATTGATCCATCTTGCGTGACCATTCCCACACCTACGACCAGGACAGTGAAGTGTGTTCCCACTGTGGACAGCCATTGCCGCCCTCGGGGCCGCGCTATGGGCTGGGGATGAATTACGGTCGCAAGGGACCGAGCCGCTTCGGCGTGGGCGGCACGATCGCGGTCCACTTGTTGCTGGTGCTGCTGTGGTTCTACGAGCCGAAGGAGCAGGAGCAGCGCACGGCGCGGCCGGCCTCGGAAGACCAGGGCGATAGCCAGGTGGTCTATGTGGCGCCGTTGCGCGAAACCTCACCCAATGAAGCGGCGCCGCGGCCGACGCCGCGGCCCCTGCCGGCGCCGCCGATCCCGCGCGTGGAACAGGAACGCATCATCGTCCAGCGCCTGCCGGACACCATCACGGTCCCCGACGAGCGTCCCGCGCCGCCGGCGCCGCCGCAACCGCAGCGCCAGCAGCCGCCGACCGAAGTGCCGCCCGACATGGACATGGCAGCCTACGTGAAGGCCCAGCGCGAGCGCCGCGGCGCGCCGACCGGCGCCGAAGTGCCGGCCCAGGAGAGCGACGCTGCGCGCGGCACCCGCAACGCGTTGGCGAACATCGCCGCCATCAACGGCCGCGGCACCGACGACAGCAACGAGACGGGCGGCATCTTCTCGGTGTCGAACAAGACCTTCAACACCATGGACCTCAAGTTCCGCGGCTGGAACCCGAGCTTCAAGCGGCGCTGGCTGACGGCGGTGACGGTGGAGCAGGGCAGCGAGCGCGATATCGAGACCGCGGTGATCAAGAAGATGATCGAGCTGATCCGGCGCGAGAAGAAGGGCGATTTCGAGTGGGACTCGCACCGCCTGGGGCGTGTGGTGAAACTCAGCGCAAGGCCGCAGGATACCGATCAGCTGGTGGAATTCCTGTACAAGGAAATGTTCCCGGATTACAGGCCGGTGCCTGGGCGCTAGCGCCAGTCCCTGAGCATCACCCGCGTGGGCGCGCCCGCCGCACGCACGCCTTCGGCAAAGGCATCGCGCTCGCGCACGCTCTCGTAATGGTAGGGATAGGCGACGCGCGGTCCGATCGCCTTCACCGCCTCCACGCCGCGCGGCGCCGACATGGTCCAGCGCGAGATCGCCAGGAAGGCGATGTCGATGTCCTTCAGTGCGCGCACCTCGGCGGTCGTGTCGGTATCGCCCGAGATATAGATGCGGCGGCCGGCGACGCTCAGCAGGTAGCCATTGTCGCGGCCGCGCGGATGGTAGCCGGTATAGGCCGGCACCGTGTGGTAGGCCGGCAGGGCTTCGATCCGCATCGGGCCCAGCTGCATCGCTTCGCCATTCCTCAATGTCCTGGCCCTTGCCTTGAGCGCCGCCGGCAGCTTCTCGAACGAGGCCGGATTGACAACCAGCGTCGTGTCGGGGCCGACGACCTCGCGCAAGGTGTCGACGTCGAGGTGGTCTTCGTGTTCGTGGCAGACCAGCACCAGGCCGGGAGCGGGCAGGCCCGCGTAGGCCGCCTTGCCGCCCACCGGGTCGTTATAGACCACCATGCCGGGCGTTTGCAGCACGAAGCTCGCCTGGGTGACCGGCGTCACCACGATCTCGCCACCGTTCGCCGGATAGCGGTCGGCTTCGGCGGCGGCCAGCGCCGCGGGCGCGGCGAAGGTCAGCCAGAGCAGGTGTTTGCGCATGAAGCTTCCTTTCACAACAAATCCTCGATCCGGACCGGCAGGTCGCGCACGCGCCGGCCGGTGGCGTGGAACACGGCGTTCGAGATGGCGGCGGCCATACCGACCACGCCGATCTCGCCCACGCCCTTGACGCCGGCGGCGTTCACCAGCCGGTCTTCCTCGGGCACCATGATGGCCTGGACGTCGGGGATGTCGGCGTTCACCGGCAGCAGGTAATCGGCCAGGTTGGCATTGATGTAGCCGGCGTTGCGCGCGTCGATCTCGGTCTGTTCGTGCAGCGCCGAGCCGATGCCCCAGATCATGCCGCCGACCAGCTGCCCGTGCGCGGTGCGCGCGTTGATGATGCGGCCGCAGGCGAAGGCGCCGACCGCGCGCGCCACGCGGATCTCGCGGGTGCGCGCATGCACCCGCACCTCGACGAATTGCGCGCCGAGGGCGAACTGGACCCGATCGGCCAGCCCAACGCCACCCGACGGCAGCGACTTGCCCCGGTATAGCTCGCGCATGGTCTCGGGCCCGTTGCCGTGGGCGCGGGTTTCCGCCAGCTCTTCGACGACGCCCATGCCGGACGCCGCCATGGCGGCCGCCACCTTGCCCGGTGCGGCGGCGCCGACGCCCAGCCGCTTGCGGATCGTGGCGCAGGCCGCCATGATGGCCGGCGCCACGCTGGCCGTCGCCGCCGAGCCGCCGTTGACGACCGTGGGCGGCAGGTCGGAATCGCCCAGCGCCACCGTGACCCGGTCGACTGCCAGCCCCAGCTCTTCGGCGGCGACTTGGGCCACCATCGTGTACATCCCCTGGCCCAGCTCGTGGCCGGCGCAGGCCACGTGGGCGCGGCCATCCGCCTCCAGCCGCACCCGCACCGAGGCATTGCCCGCCAGGGCCGGGTAGAAGGCGGTGGCGCAGCCCTGGCCCACCAGCCAGTCGCCGTCGCGCAGGGCGCCGGGCCTGGACGGCCGGCCGTTCCAGCCGAAGGCCTCGGCCGCGGCGTCGTAGCAGCGCATCAGCGAGCGGCTGGTATAGGGCAGGCCGCCGATCGGATCGGTTCTGGTGTCGTTGACGCGCCGGAGCGCGACCGGGTCCATGTCGAGCGCGTACGCCAGTTCGTCGAGCGCGGTCTCGAGCGCGAAGGCATACGGCATCTCGCCCGGCGCGCGCATGAAGCCGGGTGTGGCGCGGTCGGCGGGCACCGCATGGACCGCGCCGGCGATGTTCTTGCAGGCATACAGCCGGGCCGTCATCGACAGGGCGCCCATGGCCACCGTGTCGGCGCGCGAGGTCAGTTCCCAGCCCTCCAGCCCGAGCGCCTGCAGGCGGCCGTCGCGCCCGGCCGCGAGCCGGACGCGGTGGCGCGTCTCGGCCCGGTAGCCCGAGACGGTGAAGCCCTGTTCGCGGGTGGGTACCAGCTTGACGGGACGCCGAAGGCGCTGCGCGGCGAGGGCGACCAGGGCGGTGCGCTGGGTCAGGAAGCCCTTGGCGCCGAAGGCCCCGCCCACGTAGGTGCTGACCACGCGGATCTGCCCGGGATCGATGCCCAGCTGGCCGGCCAGGCCGAACTTGACGTTGTTCACGTACTGGCTGGGTTCGTGGACCGTCAGGCGGTCGCCTTCCCATGCGCACTGCGTCGCGAACAGCTCGATCGGATTCTGGTGCTGGGCCGGGGTGGCGTAGCGCGCATCGACCTTCACCGGCGCGGCGGCCCAGGCGCGGTCGAAGTCGCCGGCGCCGATCGCCATCGGCGCCAGCGCCTGGGGCGTGGCGCCGGGCCCGTTGATGCCGGCGGCCGGCGCCCCCTCGCGGTAGCGGACGACGATCCGCTGCGCGGCTTCGCGCGCGGCCTCGAAGGTTTCGGCGACCACCAGCGCGACCGGCTGGCCCCAGTAGGCGATCCGGGCCGAACCGAGCGGCCGGAACGAGTCGGACAGGTAGCCGCCCTGGAAGATCGCCGGCGCCTGGCGCACCTGGTCGCCGACCGTCTCGTGGGTGAGGATGTCGATGACGCCGGGGACGCGCCGGGCGGCGGCCAGGTCGAAGGCCTCGATCGTGCCCAGGCCGATGCGGCTCGTGTGCAGGCAGGCATGGGCGGTGCGCCCGAGCCGGACGTCGGCCGGATAGCGGGCTTCGCCGGTGACCTTGGCGCGGCCCTCGTAACGCGGCGGCGCCGCTTCCCTGGTGGTGGCGGACTGGCTCATTGCGTGATCTCCATCGATTTGACTTCCAGCAGGGCGCGCACCAGGGTCGCCTGGCCGAGCGGAATCTTGAAGGCGTTGTGCGCGCGCGGGACGGCGCCGCTGAAGGCCGCCTGGGCCGCGGCCTGGGCCGACGCCTCGTCGAGGCGCCGGCCGCGCAGCGCGTCCTCGGCCTCGTGCGCGCGCCACGGCACGCTGGCCAGGCCGCCGAGCGCGATGCGCACGTCGCGCACCGTCTCGCCGTCCAGGTCCAGCGCAACGGCGGCCGAGGCGACGGCGAACTCGTAGGACTGGCGGTCGCGGATCTTGAGGTAGCGCGAGCGCCGCGTCCACGGCCGTGCCGGGACGACGAAGCCGGCGATGATCTCGCCCGGCTGCAGGCCGGTTTCCAGGTGCGGCGTCGTCCCCGGGCGCCGGTGCAGGGTGGCGAAGGGAATCTCACGGCGGCCGCGCGCGCCGGCGATGACGACCGAGGCCTCCAGGGCCACCAGGGCCTGGGCGAAGTCGCCGGGATAGGTGGCGATGCAGGCGTCGCTGGCGCCCAGCACCGCATGGCCGCGGTTGGCGCCATCGAGGGCCGCGCAGCCGCTGCCCGGCGTGCGCCGGTTGCAGGCGCGCCAGGACGGGTCGCGGAAATAGGCGCAGCGCGTCCTTTGCAGCACATTGCCGCCCAGGGTGGCCATATTGCGCAGCTGGGCGCTGGCGGCCAGCGCCAGGCTCTGGGCGATGACCGGGTAGGCGGCGTTCACGCCGGGGTGGGCCGCCACCTCGGCCATGCGGGCGAAGGCGCCCAGGTGCAGGGCGTCGCGGTCCGGCCGTATCTGGCCGAATTCCTGGCGCAGGGCGCCCAGGTCGACGATGCGGCCCGGCCGCAAGACGTCGAGCTTCATGAGGTCGAGCAGGGTGGTGCCGCCGGCCAGGAAGGCGGGCGTGGCCGGCGGATCGGCCGCCAGCGCCTGGCGCGCGTCCAGCAGCGCTTCTGCCAGCGAGGCCGGACGGGCGTAATCGAAGGCGCGCATGGTCAGGTCTCCATCCGCGTGCGGGCCTGCATGATCGCGGCTACGATGTTCGGATAGGCGGCGCAGCGGCACAGGTTGCCGCTCATGGCTTCGCGGATGCCGTCGGCGCTGGCGGCCTGTCCTTCACGCACGCAGCCGATCGCGGACAGGATCTGGCCCGGCGTGCAGTAGCCGCACTGGAAGGCGTCGTGGTCGATGAAGGCTTGCTGCATCGGGTGCAGGCCGCCATCCGGCGCTGCCACGCCCTCGATGGTGGTCACTGCGCGCCCGGCCAGCGAGACCGCGAGCGCCAGGCAGGACAGTTCGCGGCGGCCGTCCACCAGCACCGTGCAGGCGCCGCACTGGCCGTGGTCGCAGCCTTTCTTGGCGCCGGTCAGGTCCAGGTGTTCGCGCAGCGTGTCGAGCAGGGTGGTGCGCGGGTCGACCGCCACCTGCCGGGTATCGCCGTTGATGCGCAGCGCCAGCGGCAAGAGGGCGGCGCCGGACGCGGGGGGCGGGGCCGCCGCCGCGGTGCCTGCCGCGGCCTCGCGTGCGATCAGCGGCAGGGCCCCGCCCAGGGCCGAGCCGATGAGGAAGCGGCGGCGATTGCCGGCGCGGGTATCGTGTTTGTCCATGCTGGATCCAGGTCTGGGCGCCGTCGTGGCGCGACCCGTCAAGTAGACACGCGCACGGGCGCGCAGGATATGCAATTCCGATCAGAGATGGGGCGGATCCTTTCAGCCGGCATTGCGCCGGCCCGTGGGCGGATCAGGTGGGCGATGAAACGGGCGCGCCCATCGCCTGGCGCAGGCCGGCCAGGTCCTCGCTCGGGGATACGCCATACAGCTTGCGGTAGTCGCGGTTGAACTGCGACAGGCTTTCATAGCCGACGTCGTGGGCGACGAAGCCGATGGCCTCCGACGCCAGCAGGCGGCGGCGCGCCAGGTGCAGGCGCACGTGCTTCTGGAACTGGAGCGGCGAGACCGAGGTGATGGTGCGGAAATGGCGGTGCAGGCTGGGCGCGCTCATATTGACCATTCCGGCAAGGTCGGCGATGCGCAGGGGTTGCGCGAAGTTGTCCCTGATCCAGCTGGTGGCGCGGCCGATGCGTCCGAGGTCGCCCTGCGGCCAGGCCAGCTGGCGCAGCACCGAGGCGAACGGCCCTTGCAGCAGGCGCCAGGTGATCTCGCGGCGGATCAGCGGCGCCAGCACGGGAATGCCTTCGGGATAGTCGAGCAGCTCCAGCAGGCGCGCCAGCGGATCGGCCAGGCGGAGATCGAAGTCGCAGGTGTCGAACAGCGCGGTGTCCGGCGCGGCCGCCGCCGGCGCCGACTGCCCGGCCAGCAGCTCGAGCAGGACCGCGCGGTCGATTTCGATGCTGATCGAGAGATAGGGTTTGTCTTCGCTGGCCTCGAGGATGCGCGAGGTGACCGGCAGGTCGACGCCGGCGATCAGCGACTGGCCGGCGCGGTAGCGCACCTGGCCGCTGCCGATCATCGCTTCCTTCATGCCTTGCATGATGACGCTGTAGACCGGCCGCATGACCGTGGTGATGGGTTCGGTGGGGCTGACGGAACGGGAGACCAGTACACCCTCGATCGGGGTGTAGTGGCCGTAGCGCAGGGCCTGGCGATCGACCAGCCGGGCCAGCCTGTCCCTGTGGTCCGTCATGGCCGCCGCGTCAGCCGCCCGCCTTCAGCTTGCGCGCGATATCGAGCGCGAAATAGGTCAGCACCCCATCCGCCCCGGCGCGCTTGAACGCCATCATCGATTCCATCATGACCTTGTCGTGATCGAGCCAGCCATTCTGCGCCGCTGCCTTGAGCATCGCGTATTCGCCGCTGACCTGGTAGGCGAAGGTCGGCACCTTGAACTCGTCTTTCACACGGCGCACGATGTCCAGGTAAGGCATGCCTGGCTTGACCATCACCATGTCGGCGCCTTCGGCCAGGTCGAGCGCCACTTCGCGCAACGCCTCGTCGCTGTTGGCCGGATCCATCTGGTAGGTGTTCTTGTCGGCCTTGCCCAGGTTGGCGCTGGAACCCACGGCGTCGCGGAACGGGCCGTAGAAGGCGGATGCGTACTTGGCCGAATAGGCCATGATGCGGGTGTGGATGTGGCCCTGGGCCTCGAAGGCGTTGCGGATGGCGCCGATGCGGCCGTCCATCATGTCCGACGGCGCCACGATGTCCACGCCGGCCTCGGCGTGGGTGAGCGCCTGCTTCACCAGCATCTCGATCGTCTGTTCGTTGACGATGTAGCCGTTCTCGTCCGGCAGGCCGTCCTGGCCGTGGGTGGTGTACGGGTCGAGCGCGATGTCGGTGATGACGCCCAGTTCCGGGAAGTTCTTCTTCAGTTCGCGCACCACGCGCGGCACCAGGCCGTCGGGGTTGGTCGCCTCGATGCCGTCATAGGTCTTGACCGACTGGTCGACCAGCGGGAACAGGGCCATGGCCGGGATGCCGAGTGCAACGCATTCTTCGGCGACCTTGAGCAGCAGGTCGAGCGAGACGCGTTCGACGCCCGGCATCGACGCCACTTGCTGGCGCTGGTTCTGTCCTTCGAGCACGAACACCGGATAGATCAGGTCGGCGGAGGTGATGGTGTTTTCGCGCATCATGGCGCGCGAGAACGGGTCGCGGCGCATGCGGCGCGGGCGGGCCGCCGGATAGGCGGAGGTGATGATGGTCATGTCAACAGTCCTTGCTATATCAGGCGACAGGGTTATCGTCGTCCGCCGACGGCGCAGCACTTTCTTCGTTGCCGATGTCGTCTCCTGCTTCTTCCTCTTCCGAGTTCAGTCCGGCCAATTCCAGGATCTTGGCGTCCGCCTCTTCGATGCCGATGCGCTTGAGCGCCGAGAACAGCTGCACCGTGAACGGGAAGCCGTTGCCATCCTCGTCGACATAGCTGTCGAGCACGGCGCGCGCTTCGCGCAGGGCATTGGTCGACTCGTTGCGGTTGAGCTTGTCGGCCTTGGTCAGGATGCAATGGATCGGCTTGCCGGTCGGGGCGAACCATTCGAGCATCTGGACGTCGAGGTCGGTGAACGGACGGCGCGAATCCATGATCAGGATGAGCGCCGCCAGCTGGTCGCGGCGCTGGACGTAGTCGCCCAGCAGCTTTTGCCAGTGCAGCTTGGCCGTGCCCGAGACTTCGGCATAGCCATAGCCCGGCAGGTCGACCAGCAGCGCTTCGATCTCGTCGACCCGGACCGCATCCTTGCGGTGCTGGCCCACGTGGGCGCCACCGATCGAGAAGTAATTGATGTGCTGGGTACGGCCAGGCGTCTTGGAAGCGAAAGCGAGACCCTTCTGGTTGGTCAGGATATTGATCGCTGTGGATTTGCCGGCGTTCGAGCGCCCGGCGAAGGCGATTTCCGGTACCTGCGTGTCGGGCAAATCGCGCAACTGGTTAACGGTCGTGAAGAACCGGGCTTGCCATAATCTGGACATTGGGGAGAGGGATTAAGGGCCATGAAATGGCGTTGGGGAAACAAAGCTATTGTACAATAAGGGGTTGATTACTGCTCCGCCCATCGGCGGGTAGATCAGGTCGCTGCACTGAACTTTCTAATTTGACTTTATAAGGTGCCAGTTATGAATCGGTTGACGTCCCCCCTGCTCAAAACACTGTTGGTCACTTCGCTGACTGTCTTTGGGGGACTACCGGCGGCGATGGCGGCGTCCGCCGCAACCGCTACCGCGGTCAAAGCCGATCCAGCCAAAGGTGGCGCCCTGTACGAAAACGGCGATCCCGCACGCGGCCTGCCGTCCTGCCTGTCCTGCCACGGCGCGGCCGGCAATTCGTCGATCGCGATCAATCCGAAACTGTCCGGGCAGTTCGCGACGTATACACACAAGCAGCTGATCGACTTCACGACCGCGCACCGCCAGCAGCCCATCATGACGACCTATGCCAAGATGCTGACGGCGCAGGAGAAGAAGGATATCGCAGCCTGGCTCGCGACGCAGGCGCACAAGCCTGGCGCGGCGAAAAATAAAGAGACCGTGGAACTGGGTCGCAAGATTTATCGCGGCGGCATCGCGGAAAAAGGCGTAGCTGCCTGCGCCAGCTGTCACGGCGCCACCGCCAACGGTATCCCGGCGCAATACCCGCGCCTGGCCGGCCAGCACCAGGATTACACCACTGCCCAGCTGGAAGCATTCAAGACCGGCAGCCGCGCCAACAGCCCGCAGATGACGGTGCTGTCGCAACGGATGTCGCCGGAAGAGATGCGCGCAGTGGCAGACTATATCGCCGGCTTGCGCTAAAAGTGTCGCTTTAGCGCTACGCATGAGCATGAGATGAACGGAAGAGGGCGGCAGCGTCGAGCTGACGCCCTTTTTTCCACGCGCCGACCCCGTCTCGCGCAAGATGAAAGTTGTAGAGTATGAGTACCACCGGAATTGAACTGAATACCCGCCGCCGCTGGCTGGCCGACGCGGTCGAGCTGATCTCGTCGATGCGCTTCGCGATCAGCCTGCTCACCATCATTTCCATTGCCTCCGTCATTGGCACCGTGCTCAAGCAGAACGAGCCGATGCCCAATTACGTGAACCAGTTCGGGCCGTTCTGGTTCGAGATCTTCGACAAGCTCGGCCTGTACAACGTCTATTCGAGCTGGTGGTTCCTGGTCATCCTGGTGGTGCTGATCGTCTCGACCGGGCTGTGCGTGGTGCGCAACACGCCGAAGATGCTGCGCGATATGCGCAGCTGGCGCGAAAACGTGCGTGTCGATTCGCTGCGCAATTTCCACCACAAGGCTGAATGGCAGGCGCCGCTGGCGCGCGCCGAGCTGGCCGAGCAAAGCGCGCTGCGCCTGCGCCACGCCGGCTATGCGACCAAGATCGTGGAAAAAGACCAGGCCATCCTGGTGTCGGCCAAGAAGGGCGCCGGCAACAAATTCGGTTATATCTTCGCCCATTCCTCGATCATCGTGATCCTGCTGGGCGGCATGCTGGATTCGGAACTCCCCGTGCGTGTGCAGCAATGGTTCTTCGGCAAAACTCCCTTCACCGGCAGCGGCGTGATCGCCGAGATCCCGGCCCAGCATCGCCTGAGCACCAGCAATCCCAGCTTCCGCGGCAATACCGCGATCGCCGAGGGCCAGACCAGCCATACCGCGATCCTGAATCAAGCGTCCGGCGTGCTGGTGCAGGAATTGCCGTTCGGGATCGAGCTCAAGAAATTCCACATCGAGTTCTATTCGACCGGCATGCCCAAGCTGTTCGCCAGCGACGTCGTGGTGCACGACCTGGAGACCGGCCACAAATTCGAGTCGACCATCAAGGTCAACCATCCGCTGATCTACAAGGGCATCGCCGTCTACCAGTCGAGCTTCGACGATGGCGGCAGCAAGCTGCGGCTGACCGGCTTCCCGATGACGGGCGCCAGCGCGGCCAGCTTCCCGATCGAAGGCGACGTCAATGGCGCCACCGAGCTCAAGTTCGGCAAGGACACCTATGCCATCGAGTGGTCGGGCTTCCGTCCCTTCAACGTCGAGAACGTTGCCCAGGGCAACGATGCGCGCGCGGTGGGCAAGAACATCGGCTTCAATGCGCAGTTGTCGGCCACGCTGGGCAAGGCCTCCGGCGCGGCGGCCGACCCGGACGCCAACAAGGACCTGAAAAACGTCGGCCCCAGCGTGCAATACAAGCTGCGCGACCACACGGGCCAGGCGCGCGAGTACATGAACTACATGCAGCCGCTGACCCTCGAAGGCGCCCAGGTCTACCTGGCCGGCGTGCGTTCGAACCCGTCCGAGAACTTCAGCTTCCTGCGCATCCCGTCCGACGAGCGCTACGGCGTTGGCGACTGGATGCGCCTGCGCGCGGCGCTGTCCGACCCGGCCGCGCGCCAGGAGGCGGCCGCCCGCTACGCCAGCCGCGCGCTGAGCGCGGAACAGCGCGGCGGCGGCGCGCTGGCGGGCCAGTTGAAGGATTCGGCCGCGCGCACGCTCGACATCTTCGCCGGCGGCGACGGCCGCGGCGGTTTCGTTGGCGTGGCCCGCTTTTTGGAACAGATCCCGCAGGCCGAGCAGGAAAAGGCGGCCGGCATCTTCATGAAGATGCTCAACGGCGCGTTGTGGGAGCTGTGGCAGGTGGCGCGCGAGAAAAATGGCGACGCCGCGGCCAAGCCGACCGACGAGAACGGCCGCTTCCTGCAACTGGCCACCAATGCCTTGTCGGACAGCTTCCTGTACGGCGCCCCGGTGTATTTGCAGCTCGACGATTTCACCGAAATAAAGGCTTCGGTGCTGCAGATGACGCGTTCGCCGGGCAAGAATGTGGTCTACTTCGGCTGCCTGCTGCTCACGCTGGGCGTGTTCGCGATGTTCTATATCCGCGAGCGCCGCGTCTGGATCTGGGTGCGCGACGTAGATGGAGGTGCCGAGGCACTGATGGCGATGAGCACCCAGCGCAAGACGCTCGATTTCGAGCGCGAATACGACGAATTGTCGGTCAAGCTGCCGCAACCGGCGTAAGCTGGCGACGATCTGGAGAAAATGATGGAACTGTCCCAAACGAAAAACAGCGCCCCGACGCGCTCGACCGACAAATACCAGGAACAGGTCGGCTACTTCCGCCGCCTGACCGCGGCCGACTGGCTGTACGGCATCGCGCTGCTGGCCGCGGCCCTGTACGCGCAAATCCAGTACGGCCATTTCATGGACATCTATGAAGAGGTGATCCTGATCTGTAGCGCGCCGGTATTCGCGGCGTTGGGCTGGTACTGGAAGCCGATGCGCTGGTTGTTCCCGCTGGTCGGCGTGCTGTCGCTGGGCGCGATCTCGATGTACGACGGCAACCTGGCGGCGGCCGAGCAGAAATTCTTCCTGAAATACATGCTGTCGAGCGGTTCCGCCATCCTGTGGATGAGCGCGCTGTTCATGTTCTCGACTGTGTTCTACTGGGTCGGCCTGTTCAGCCGCGGCAAGTTCGGCGGCAACGTCGGCGCCAACCTGTGCTGGGCTGCGATCGTGATCGGCTCGGTCGGCATGATGGTGCGCTGGTACGAAAGCTACCTGATCGGGCCGGACGTGGGCCACATCCCGGTGTCGAACCTGTACGAAGTGTTCATCCTGTTCGCGATCATCACCGCGATGTTCCACCTGTACTACGAAGAACACTACGCCACCCGCCAGCTGGGCCCGTTCGTGATGCTGATCATCGCCGCCGCGGTCGCCTTCCTGCTGTGGTACACGGTGTCGCGCGACGCCGCCCAGATCCAGCCGCTGGTCCCGGCGCTGCAGAGCTGGTGGATGAAGATCCACGTCCCGGCCAACTTCATCGGCTACGGCACCTTCGCCCTGGCGGCGATGGTCGCCACAGCCTACCTGCTCAAGTCGCACGGCATCCTGGCCGACCGCCTGCCGTCGTTCGAGGTGCTCGACGACGTGATGTACAAGTCGATCTCGATCGGCTTCGCCTTCTTCACCGTCGCCACCATCCTGGGCGCCCTGTGGGCGGCCGAGGCCTGGGGCGGCTACTGGTCGTGGGATCCGAAAGAGACCTGGGCCCTGATCGTCTGGCTCAACTACGCGGCCTGGCTGCACATGCGCCTGATGACCGGCCTGCGCGGCCGCGTGGCGGCCTGGTGGGCGGTGGTGGGCTTGCTGGTGACCACCTTCGCCTTCCTGGGCGTGAACATGTTCCTGTCGGGCTTGCACTCCTACGGCGAACTCTAACTGTGTTGGTGGCCTAACGCTGGCTTAAGGGAACTTCGTGTAATGTGAAGACTCTTAAGCTCGCGGGGCCAGCCATGCTGTTCAAACGTCATCCCAACGGACTCGATCTTCCGTTCCCGTCCGAAATCACGCCGCAAGAGGTCTATACCGGGCGGCGTCAGTTCATCACCCGTATGGCGGCCACGGCGGCAGTCGGCGGCGGCGTGTGGGAGATGGCCAACCGCGAAGCCTTTGCCCAGGCCGCCCCCGCCCAGAAGCTGGCGGCGCGCGCCAACGTGGCGCTGTCCACCGACGAGAAACAGACCCCGTTCAAGGACGCCGCCGGCTACAACAATTTCTATGAGTTCGGCCTCGACAAGGACGACCCGGCCAAGAACGCGCACACCCTGGTCACGCGTCCCTGGACCGTGCGCATCGAGGGCGAGGTCAACAAGCCGCTCACGCTCGACATCGACGGCCTGCTCAAGCTGGCCCCGCTCGAGGAGCGCATCTACCGCCTGCGCTGCGTCGAAGGCTGGTCGATGGTCATTCCCTGGATTGGCTATTCGCTGTCGAACCTGCTCAAGCAGGTCGAGCCGACCGGCAACGCCAAGTTCGTCGAATTCACCACCCTGGCCGACCGCAAGCAGATGCCGGGCCTGCGCAGCGGCGTACTCGACTGGCCTTATGTCGAGGGCTTGCGCATCGACGAGGCCATGCACCCGCTCACCCTCCTGGGCATGGGCATGTACGGCCAGGTGCTGCCGAACCAGAACGGCGCGCCGGTGCGCCTCGTCGTACCCTGGAAATACGGTTTCAAGTCGGCCAAGTCGATCGTGCGCATCCGGTTGGTGAGTCGCCAGCCACGCACCGCCTGGAACGACTCGGCGCCGCGCGAATACGGTTTCTATTCGAACGTGAACCCGAACGTCGACCACCCGCGCTGGTCGCAGGCGAGCGAGCGCCGCATCGGCGAGACCGGCCTGTTCCAGCCGAAGAAGAAGACCCTGATGTTCAACGGCTATGACCAGGTCGCTTCGCTGTACACCGGCATGGACTTGAAGCGCTATTACTGATGGCCTTGCAGCTTTCGAACAAACAGCTCGGATGGGTAAAAGCGGTGGTTTTTATCCTGTCCCTGCTGCCCTTCGCGCGCCTCGTGTGGGGCACGGCCACCGGTAGTTTCACCGATCCACTGGCGGAGATCACCCTGGGCAGCGGCGAGTGGGCGCTGTACTTCCTGTGCATCACCCTGGCCGTCACGCCGCTGCGGCGCCTGACCAGCTGGAACTGGCTGGTCAGATTGCGGCGCATGGTCGGCCTGTTCACCTTCTTCTATGCATTCGTGCATTTCATGGCCTTCCTGTGGTTCGACCATTTCTTCGATGTCGCGGCGATGCTGGCCGACGTCGTGAAACGGCCGTTCATCCTGGTCGGCTTCATCGCCTTCGTGCTGCTCATTCCTCTGGCGGCCACGTCGACCAATGCGATGATCAAGCGCCTGGGCGGCAAGCGCTGGCAATGGCTGCACCGGCTGATCTACGCGATCGGTCCGCTGGCGATCCTGCACTACTGGTGGATGAAAGAGGGCAAGAGCGACTTCGCGCAGCCGATCCTGTTCGGGGCCATCGTGGCCGTGCTGCTGGCGCTGCGGGTGTTCTGGCATTTCAGGCGCAAACCGCAAGCCGTGCGCGCCAAACATTGAAAAGGCCCGCATTGCGCGGGCCTGTTTTTTACTTGATTATCGTCTCGAGTGCGAACACCTCGGCCGGCGTCTCGCGCCGGCGCACCAGGTGGGTGACATCCCCATCGACGATCACCTCGGCCGCGCGGCCGCGGGTGTTGTAGTTCGACGCCATCGTCATGCCATAGGCGCCGGCCGTCATGATGGCCAGCAGGTCGCCCTGTTCAAGTACCAGTTCGCGTTCGCGCGCCAGCCAGTCACCCGACTCGCACACCGGGCCGACGATGTCCCACACCAGCTTTTCGCCGTCGCGCGGGGTCACCGGCTGCACGCCCATCCAGGCCTGGTACAGGGTCGGGCGCATCAGGTCGTTCATCGCGGCGTCGACGATGCAGAAGTTCTTCTCGGCGCCCGGTTTCAGGAATTCGGTCTTCGTCAGCAGCACGCCGGCATTGGCCAGGATCGAGCGGCCCGGCTCGAAGATCACCTTCACCGGCTGCCCGCCGTGCTTCTCGGCGCGCCAGGCGTCGATGCGCGCGAACAGGCGGCCAAGATAGTCGCCCACCGGCACCGGCGGCTTGTCGCCGGCCACGCCGTAGTCGACGCCGATGCCGCCGCCGATGTCCAGGTGGTGCAGGTGGATGCCCTCGGCGTGCAGGGCGTCGATCAGCTCGATCAGTTTATCGAGGGCTTCGAGCAGCGGGGCGTCGTCCAGCAACTGCGAGCCGATATGGCAGTCGATGCCGACCACGTCCAGGTGCGGCAGGCTGGCGGCGGTGCGGTAGGTGTCCAGCGCATCGTCGAAGGCCACGCCGAACTTGTTGGCCTTCAGGCCGGTCGCAATATACGGATGGGTCTTGGCGTCGACGTTCGGGTTCACGCGCAGCGATACCGGGGCGCGCATGCCGAGCTTGCCGGCGACCTCGTTCAGGCGGTGCAGCTCGGGGATCGATTCGACGTTGAAGCAAAGGATGCCTTTTTCCAGCGCAAGCTGCATCTCGTCGACGGTCTTGCCGACGCCCGAGAAGATGGTCTTGCCCGGATCGCCGCCCGCCGCGATCACGCGCAGCAGTTCGCCGCCCGAGACGATGTCGAAGCCCGCGCCCTGGCGCGCCAGCAGGTCGAGCACGGCCAGGTTCGAGTTGGCCTTCATCGCGTAGCAGACCAGGGCGTCGCGGCCCTGGCAGGCGTCGTGGTAGGCGCTGAAATTGTCGAGCAGGGCGGCTTTCGAATAGACGTAGGTCGGCGTGCCGAATTGTTCCGCGATGGCGGACAGCGAAACGTTTTCGGCGTGAAGGACGCCGTCTTGGTGCGAAAAATAGGACATCAGCGGTGGGGTGCGGGCGTGGAGGCGTTGTTCGAAGGGACGGGCTGGGGGAGCTGGTCGACCGGGGCCGCGGGCGGCGCCGAGGCGGGTCTGGCCGGCGGCGTCGGCATGTACAGGTCGCCGGTCTGGCCGCAGCCCGACAGGGCGGCAAGCAAAACAGCGGCCGGGAGAAGCGCAAGAGAGGACTTCACGATTAGAATCACGGTTTAATTAGCAGATTTTGGAGTGTAGCATGACCGAAACCGAATTTTTGGACCTTGCCGACCTGACCCTCAAGCAGATCGAGGAAGCCTTCGACCGCCTGAACGACGAGGACGTGATCGACGTCGAATGCAAGCGCAGCGGCAATGTGCTGGAGATTGAGTTCATCGACAACGGGTCCAAGATCATCGTCAACAGCCAGGCGCCGTTGCAGGAGATGTGGGTGGCGGCGCGCTCGGGCGGCTACCACTACAAGCGCGTGGGCGACGAGTGGCGCAATACGCGGGATGACAGCGAGTTCTTCGCGTCGTTGTCCAGGTATGCGGGGGAGCAGGGCGGGGCGCAGGTGTCGTTGCTGTAATGTGCGGGTAGCTGAAGCGGCCGTCATGTTTGTCTGAGTGCGCGTCATCCGCCAGCACCCGGATAATACTTATCGTAAATTTTTTACAATGCATTAGTCACATGTTGCGATGCGTTGTATTGATGCAGCATAAGTGAAATTGAGCAAACAATAACTACTTTAGGTATTTGCGGCTGAGCTACAGTGTCCGATTAATCATTTATCGGACATCATGGAAAAGACCATACCTAAGGGACTGTCGCTTTACCTGGATGTGGTCAGGTTCGGCGCCGCCTTCGTCGTCCTGCTCAGCCACGTCTGGCCTGTACTGTTCCCCATGTCTCCCTTGCCGTGGCCCGGACACGAAGCCGTCGTCGTGTTCTTCGTGCTGTCCGGCTACGTCATTGCGTTCGCCACCTTCAGGCCCGGTGTCACGCTGGGTAGCTATGCCATGCACCGTGCGGTCCGCATCCTGTCCGTATCCGTGCCGGCGGTCGCGCTGTCGATCCTGATCGCCCCCTTCGTTGCCGGCGCGCCGGGCATGCCCTTCATCGACAATATGTCGCCTTCGGCGAACGACATCTGGCAAGCGACCTGGATCAACCTGCTGTTCCTCGGTGAATCCTGGGCCAATAACGTACGTCCGCCATTCAATAGCCCGTACTGGTCGCTGTCGTTCGAAGTCTGGTATTACGTGATTTTCGCGGCAGCGGTGTTCACGCCCCGTCGCTGGCGCTGGCTCGCCGTGCTGCTTGCCATGGCTGCGGCGGGACCGCGCATCCTGGCGCTGTTTCCGATCTGGCTGATGGGCGTGTGGCTGTATCGTGCGAAGCTGACGATGGGACGGCGCACGGCCGCTGCGCTCTTTGTGTTGACGACGCTGTGCGCCTTCGTCTTTTACTGGACCGGTTCGTCGCACCTGCTGCGCGCTGGCCTGGTCCAGATGTTTCCCGAAATGATGAGCATGCTTAATGGCGCGAACCAGTTCGCCGGCGACTTGATCCTGGGCGTACTGGTAACGGCGCATTTCGCTGCCGCGCGGGCCCTGACCGATTGTTTCGACTGGCTGGCCCGATGCCAGGAGGTGATCCGCCATCTCTCCTCGTTCACCTTGTCCATCTACCTGTTCCATATGCCGCTGACGGTCTTGATCTGGAATGGTTTGGGCATTCACGTGCCGTGGCAGTTTTGCGCGCTGTTGTCTGGAGGGATTTTCTTGCTGGGGTCGCTGACGGAACAGCGCAATGTGCAATATCGCCGGCTGTGTGCGACCGGTGTCGCTTTCCTCCGCACACGTTTGCGACGCGCCGAACGCATCGCCTGATCCGACGCGGCAAAAAGCAAGGGCGGCCATGGGCCGCCCTTGCTTGGTTGCTGAAGCCGATCAGAACAACTCGTTCCTCACCGCATCACGCTCTTTCTGCTGTTCCGGCGCCGGTGGCGGGCCCACGTCCAGCGTCTCGACCCCGCTGCCCGGCGGCGTCTCGGCGTAATAGTAATCCGACCCATACTGCACCAGCCCGGCCGGCACTTCGCGCTCGACGTTCGGTTCGCCCTTGAGCGCTTTCTGCATATAGCCGATCCAGATCGGCAGCGCCAGGCCGCCGCCGGTTTCGCGGGCGCCCAGGTTGCGCGGCTTGTCGTAGCCCATCCAGGCGATGCCCACCACCTTCGGCTGGTAGCCGGCGAACCAGGCGTCGATCGAATCGTTGGTGGTGCCGGTCTTGCCCGCCAGGTCGGTGCGCTTGAGCGCCATCGCCTTGGCCGCGGTGCCGTAGCGCACCACGTCCTTGAGCATGCTGTCCATCAGGAAGGCGTTGCGCGCGTCGATCACGCGGTTGGCCTCGTCGCCGGCGCGCGCCGGGCGCGCCTCGGACAGTACCTTGCCGTCGCTGTCCGTGACCTTCGAGATCAGGTAGGGGCTGATGCGGTAGCCGCCGTTGGCGAACACCGCGTAGGCGCCGGCCATCTGCAGCGGGGTGGTGGCGCCGGCGCCCAGCGCCAGGGTCAGGTAGGCTGGATTGCGCTCCGGCTCGAAGCCGAAGCGGCCGGCGAATTCCTGGCCGTAGCGCGCGCCGATCTTGTTCAGGATGCGGATCGAGATCATGTTCTTCGACGAGGTCAGGCCGCGCCGCATGGTCATCGGACCTTCATACTTGTTGTCGTAGTTCTTCGGCTCCCAGGCCTGGCCGCCGGTCTGGCCGGCATCGAAGCTGATCGGGGCATCGTTGACGATCGTCGCCGGCGACAGGCCGCGCTCGAGCGAAGCCGAGTAGATGAACGGCTTGAACGAGGAACCCGGCTGGCGCCAGGCCTGCGTCACGTGGTTGAACTTGTTGCGGTTGAAGTCGAAGCCGCCGACCAGGGCGCGGATCGAGCCGTCCTCGGTATTGGCCGCCACGAAGGCCGATTCGACTTCCGGCATTTGCGTGATCAGCCACTTCGACTCGTCGTCCTGCATCACGCGGATTACGGCGCCGCGGCGCACGCGGCGGTTCGGCGCCGCCTTGTCGGACAGCCAGGCGCGCGCGAAGGCCAGGCCCTGGCCCGAAATGGTGATCGTGTCGCCCGAGGCGATGGTCGCCTGGACTTGCGTGGCGGAGGCCTGCAGCACGACGGCGGCGATGATGTTGTCGCTGTCCGGATGCTCGGCCAGCTCGGCCTCGATCGCCTCGTCCGCTTCGGTCTTGGCGCCCGGGATGTCGATGAACGATTCGGGGCCGCGGTAGGGGCGGCGGCGCTCGTAGTCCATCACGCCGCGGCGCAGGGCCAGGTAGGCGGCGTCCTGGTCGGCCTTGGTGATGGTGGTGAACACGTTCAGGCCGCGGGTATAGGTATCTTCCTTGAACTGCTCGTAGACCAGCTGGCGCGCCATCTCGGCCACGTACTCGGCATGCACGCCGAAGGCGGTGCTGTCGGTCTTGATTTTGAGCGGCTCTTCCTTCGCCTGGGCGAACTGGGCGTCGTTGATATAGCCGAGCGAATGCATGCGCTGCAGGATGTATTGCTGGCGCGTCCTGGCGCGGGTCGGGTTGACCACGGGATTGTAGGCCGACGGGGCCTTCGGCAGGCCGGCCAGCATGGCCGCTTCGGCCACGGTGATGTCGCGCAGGTCCTTGCCGAAATAGATCTGGGCCGCCGACTGGAAGCCGAAGGCGCGCTGGCCCAGGTAGATCTGGTTCATGTACAGCTCGAGGATCTGGTCCTTGGAGAGGTTCTTCTCGATCTTCCAGGCCAGCAGGGCCTCGTAGGCCTTGCGCTTGAAGGTCTGTTCGGACGACAGGAAGAAGTTGCGCGCGACCTGCTGGGTGATGGTCGAGGCGCCCTGGCGCGCGCCGCCGGTGGCGTTGCGGAAGGCAGCGCGCAGGATGCCCAGGTAATCGATGCCGCTGTGCTCGTAGAAGCGGTCGTCCTCGATCGACAGCACGGCCTTCTTCATGACGTCCGGGATGTCCCTGAAGTGGACCAGGGTGCGGCGCTCCTCGCCGAACTCGCCGATCAGGACGTTATCGGCTGTAAAGATGCGCAGCGGCATCTTGGGCCGGTAGTCGGTGATCGTGTCCAGCGCCGGCAGGTTCGGGTAGGCCATCGCGAGGGCGAACACGAGCACCAGCACGCCGATGGCGCCCAGGCCGAACAGGCCGGCGACGGCCATCAGGAGCAGGCGTTTGGGGCTGAACTTCGAGGAAGAAGAGGATGCTGCTTGTTTCTCTTTCATGCTGACTTTCGCTTTGTTGATCCGCCTCATTATAAGGCAGCGGTTTGGAGCCCGATACTGGCCGGAGCTTAATGGAACGCAAGGGCAATATTGGCCTGGCAATGAAAACGCCAGAGTGTGGCGCGCACGCCCTGAATAGAGTGTTCCAGTGCAGAAATTTCTTGTCCGTAGTCATCCTTTGTTGCTACGATCCGAGGCGGTGCTGCACGTAAGTACCGGATTTTTATAAGAAAGTTATAAGAAGCAAATAACTGTTCTGTTTACGACAATATCCGATTCCGGGCGATTTCAGCCCATTCTGCAGCCAAGGGGTGTATTTGGTGATCAATCTGGGTTCCTTGTTTGGTAAATCGAGTCCGCCGATGGTCGGGCTCGATATCAGCACGTCCGGCGTCCGCCTGGTCGAGCTGGCCGATGCCGGCAAGGGTATCGTGCGCCTGGAGCGCTACGCCACCGAGGCGTTGCCGCGCGGCGCCGTGGTGGACGGCAATATCGAAAACATGGACCAGGTCGCCGACGCGGTGCGCCGGGTCTGGAAGAAGAGCGGCACCCGCGCCCGCCACGTGGCGCTCGGCATGCCGCCTGCCGCCGTGATCACCAAGAAGATCATCCTGCCGGCCGGTTTATCGGAAGACCAGTTGGAAGTGCAGGTCGAGTCCGAGGCCAGCCAGTATATCCCGTTCGCGCTCGATGAGGTCAGCCTCGACTTCGACGTGATCGGCCCGGCGCCGAATTCGCCCGACGACATGGAAGTGATGCTGGCCGCCGCGCGCCGTGAAAAGGTCGAGGACCGGGTCGCGATCGCCGAAGCCGCCGGCCTCACCGCCACCGTGATGGACATCGAATCGTACGCCGCGCGCAGCGCGCTCGAACAGGCCGCCCTGCCTCGGCAGGACCAGATCGTGGCCCTGTTCCAGATCGGCGCCCACGCCACCCACGTATCGGTGCTGCTGGGTGGCGAAGCGGTCTACGAGCGCGAGCAGCCGTTCGGCGGCAATGCGCTGACCCAGGACATCGTGCGCAGCTACGGCATGGCGTTCGAGGAAGCCGAGACGCGCAAGAAGGCGGGCGACCTGCCCGAGAACTACCGCGCCGACATCTTGGCGCCGTTCCTGGAAAGCGCGGCGCTGGAAATCACGCGCGCCATCCAGTTCTTCTACACCTCGACCCCGTATACCCGGATCGACGCTCTGTACCTGGCCGGCGGCTGCGCGCTGCTGCCCGGAATCCTCGACATCGTGGCCGGCCGCACCCGCCTCCCGGTGAGCCTCGCGGCGCCCTTCGAGGGCATGCAGCTCGGCCCCGGCGTGCGCGAACACCAGCTGCGCCAGGACGGCCCGGCCTACCTGGTCGCCTGCGGCCTGGCGCTGCGGAGGTTCGGCTGATGATCCGGATTAACCTGCTGCCCCACCGCGAGGCCAAGCGCAAGCAGAAGCAGACCGCCTTCGTCGCCCTGATGGCGCTGGGCGGCGTGCTCGGCGCCATCGTGGTGATGCTGGTCGGCGCCTATAACGCCAGCCAGATCTCGGTCCAGAACCAGCGCAACGACGTCTTGAAGAATGCCAGCGCGGAGCTGGACAAGAAGATCGGCGAGATCACCAACCTGAAAGAAGAAATCGCGGCCCTGCAGGCGCGCCAGCAGGCGGTCGAGGACTTGCAGGGCGACCGCAACCAGCCGGTCCACCTGCTCGACGAGCTGGTGCGCCAGACGCCGGAAGGCGTGCACCTGAAATCGGTCAAGCAGAGCGGCCAGCGCGTGATCCTGACCGGTAACGCGCAGTCGCAGGAGCGGGTGGCCGAGCTGCTGCGCAACCTGTCGAGCGGCTCGGCGTGGCTGCAGAACCCGGACCTGACCGAGGTCCGCGCCATCAGCCTGACCCAGGGCAAGACCAGCCGCAAGGTGGTCGAGTTCACGCTCGGCGTGTCGATCAAGCGCGCGCGCCTGAGCGACGAGGGCGAAGAGGCGCTGGACGGCGCGCAGCCGGCCAAGGCTGGCGCCAATGCCAAGCGTGCGGCGGAGAAGTCATGAACATCGACATCAAAGACCTCGGCGCCCGGCTGGCGGCGCAGTTCCAGGATTTGCAGGGCCGTCCGCCCGGCCAGTGGCCGCTGGCGCCGCGCCTGCTGTGCGCCGCCGTCGTGCTGCTGGCGGTCGTCGGCCTGGGCTACTACTTTTACTGGAGCGATCAGTTCGCGGCCCAGGAACGCGGCGCGCGCGACGAGGAAAAGCTGCGCGCGGAGTACAAAACCAAGATGGCGCAGGCGATCAACCTGGAAGCGCTCAAGGCCCAGAAGGCCCAGGTCGACCAGTACGTGGTGCGCCTGGAGAAGCAGTTGCCGAACAAATCCGAAATGTATTCGCTGCTGTCCGACATCAACCAGTCGGGCGTCGGCCGCGGCCTGCAGTTCGAGCTGTTCAAGCCGGGCCAGGAAGTGGTGCGCGACTACTACGCCGAACTGCCGATCGACATCAAGGTGAGCGGCCGTTACCACGACATGGGCGCATTCGCCGCCGACATGGCCAACCTGCCGCGCATCGTCACCCTGAACAACCTGACCCTGCAGGCCGGCAAGGACGGCAGCCTGGGAATGCAGGCGGTGGCCAAGACCTTCCGCTACCTCGACCAGGAAGAGCTGGCGGCCCAGCGCGCCGCGCGCGCGGCCGAGAAGAAGAAGGGCAAGGGTAAGGGCAAGACCAGCGCCAAGGCCAAAAGCGGGGGCAAGAAATGATGCGCGCACGACTGATGGTGCTGCTGGCAGGCGGCCTGCTGGCCGCCTGCGGCGACGGCGGCGTGGGCGAGACCCGGGCCTGGATGAAAGAGGTGGAAAAGCAGACCGTGTCGAAGGTCAAGCCGCTGCCGGAGCCGAAGACCTTCGAGCCTTATGGCTACGATGCGCGCCAGGCGCCCGACCCCTTCGATCCCGGCAAGCTGCTGGGCGAGATGGCGCGCATGGCGCAGGCCAGCAGCAATGCCAACCAGCCCGACCTCGAGCGGCCGAAGGAATTGATGGAGACCTTCCCGCTCGACACGATGCGGATGGTCGGCACGATCCAGAAGGGCGGCGTGAATTACGCGCTGGTGCAGGTCGAGCGTTCCTTGTACCGGGTGCGCAGCGGCCAGCGGATTGGACAGAACTATGGGCGCATCACGCGTGTGAGCGAGGGCGCTATCGACATCAAGGAATCGGTGCAGGACGCCACTGGCGACTGGGTTGAACGCATGGCCCACATCGAGCTGCAGCACCGAGCTGCGGCAAAATAAGGAGAGCAGTAAATGACCTTCAACGTCAAGATTCGCATCGCCCCGCCGGCCTGGCTGGCGCGCGCCGCGGCCGCACTCATGCTCATGATGTGCGCCGGCGCCGGCGCCGCCCTGGCCCAGGGCAACGCGATCGAGTCGATCACGGCCAACCAGCAGGGCAGCAACGTGGTCATCAACGTGACCATGCGCGAGGCCCCGGCACGTGCGCCGATCGGCTTTGCGATCACCAATCCGTCCCGCATTGCGCTCGACTTCGGCGCCACCGCCAACGCCACCGGCAAGACGGTGCACGAGATGAACCTGGGCGACGTGCGCAGCCTGAACGTGGTGCAGGCCGGCGAGCGTACGCGCCTGGTGCTGAACCTGGCGCGCGCCCTCAACTATGCGACCACGATCGACGGCAAGTCGGTGATCGTGACGGTGGAAGGCTCGGGCGGCGTGGCGCGCGCGCTCGACGCCAGCGGCATGCCGGCGGTGGCTGCCGCCGCGCCGGCCGCGCTGCCCGCAGCGCGTCCTCAACTGCGCGACCTCGACTTCCGCCGCGGCGCCAATGGCGCCGGCCGGGTCGTGGTCGACCTGCCCGCCAACCAGGTGGCGGTCGACGTGCGCCAGACCGCCAGCGGCGTGACCGTCGACTTCCTCAATGCGCGCCTGCCGGAGACGCTGCGCCGGCGCCTGGACGTGAGCGATTTCGGCACGCCGGTCACCCGCGTCTCGACCCTGGCCCAGGGCGACAATGTGCGCATGACGGTCGAGGCGCAAGGCGACTGGGAACAGTCGGTATTCCAGAGCGACTCCCAGCTCGTGGTCGAGGTGCGCAAGGTGGAAAGCGACCCGAATCGCGGCAGCCCGGGCTCGCGCGACAACCCGCAGGGGTATCGCGGCGAGAAGCTGTCGTTCGAGTTCCAGGACGTCGAAGTGCGCGCCGCGCTGCAGGCGGTGGCCGACATCTCGGGCCTGAACATCATCGCCAGCGACTCGGTCACCGGCTCGCTGACCCTGCGCCTGAAGGACGTGCCGTGGGACCAGGCGCTGGACGTGATCCTGACCGCCAAGGGTCTGGACCAGCGCCGCAACGGCACCGTGGTGTGGATCGCGCCGAAGGAAGAACTGCTGACCAAGGAAAAGCTCGAACTCGAGCAGCGCGCCCAGATCGCCGAACTCGAGCCGCTGCGCTCCGAGATCTTCCAGCTCAATTACCAGAAGGCGGAATCGTTCCGCAACGTGTTCGGCCTGGACGCCGGCGGCGCGACCTCGGGCAGCGATGCGGGCGGGCGCAACCGCGTGCTGTCGCGGCGCGGCAGCGCGATCATCGATCCGCGCACCAACCAGCTGTTCGTGACCGACATCGCCTCCAAGATCGAGGACATCCGCAAACTGATCCAGAAGACCGACATCGCCTCCAAGCAGGTGCTGATCGAGGCGCGCCTGGTCGAGGCCAACGACGGCTTCTCGCGCAACCTCGGCGCCAAGCTGGGCTTCAACGACCTGCGCACCCAGCGCGGCGGCGACTCCGGCTGGCAGATCAGCGGCAACGAGCGCGTCGCGATCGGCGGCAACCTGGTCGGCGTCGGCCAGGTCACCGGCCAGACGCCCGCCACCAGCAGCATCGACAACACCACCATGGTCAACCTGCCGGCGGCCGGCATCGGCGGCATTGCGCCGTCGACGCTGGCGTTCTCGCTGTTCTCGTCGGCCGCGAACCGCTTCCTGAACCTGGAACTGTCGGCGCTGGAAGCCGATGGCAAGGGCAAGATCATCTCGAGCCCGCGCGTGGTCACCGAGGACAAGCAGATCGCCGTGATCGAGCAGGGCGTCGAGCTGCCCTACGAGCAGGCGACCAGCAGCGGCGCCACCTCGATCTCGTTCAAGAAGGCCAACCTGCGCCTGGAAGTGACGCCGCAGATCACGCCGGACGGCAACGTGGTGCTGGAAGTGGACGTCAACAAGGATTCGAAGGGTGAAGAGACCCGCGCCGGCTTCGCGATCAACACCCAGCACGTCAAGACCAAGGTGATGGTCGAGAACGGCGGCACGGTGGTGCTGGGCGGGATCTACCAGCAGACCGAGCGCAATAACGTGACCAAGGTGCCGCTGCTGGGCGACGTCCCGCTGCTGGGCTATCTGTTCAAGACCACCGGCACCGAACATAGCAAGACCGAGCTGCTGGTCTTCATCACCCCGAAGATCGTGAACGAAAACGTGGCTGGAACGCGCTGAACCGACATTAACCCCAACCGATAATAATATGAACAACCAGCACATCAAGTATGGCAGCCTGGCGCTGCTCCTGGCCGCAACCCTGTCCGCCTGCGGCGGCGGCGGCGGCAATCCGGGCACCCCGGGCGGCAGCGGCGGCAATGGCAACGGCGGCACGCCGGTCACGCCGGCCGCGCCGACCGTTGGCGTGAGCCTGGTCAGCGCCACGGGCGCGGCCAGCACCTCGCTGTCCGGCGCCACGCCGCTGACGGTGCGCGCCCTGGTGCTCGACGCCAACAAGCAGCCGGTACCGAATGCGCTGGTCACCTTCACCACCGCCGCCGACCTGGCCGTGTTCACGCCCGGCGCCGGCACCGCCCTGACCGATGCCAGCGGCACCGCCAGCATCACCATGCGCGTGGCCAGCCTGGCGGCCGGCGGCGCGGGCACCGTCACCGCCAGCGCCACCGTGGCCGGCACCGCCGCCACCAGCACCGCCAACTACGCGGTCAACGCCACCGCGCTGACCTTCAGCGCGCTGCGCCTGGAGCCGGCCAGCATCAACGCCTATGATTCGAGCAAGATCTCGGTCGACCTGCTGGCCAACGGCGCCAAGTACATGGGCCAGGTCAACGTCAACTTCACGTCGGCCTGCGTCGCCGCCGGCAAGGCCACGCTGGCCGCCGTCGTCGCCACCAATAACGGCATCGCCGAGACGGTCTACCGCGACCAGGGTTGCGGCAACAACGATACCATCACCGTGACCGCCGACGGCGTCACGACCCCGGCCACCGGCTCACTCGTGATCGCCCAGCCGGGCGCCGCATCGGTGCAACTCGTCGAGGCGCTGCCGACCGACAAGTCGATCGTGATCCGCGGCCAGGGCGGCATCAACCGCACCGAGACCGCAACCCTGCGCTTCCGCGTGTTCGACCTGTTCAACCGCCCGCTGGCCAACAAGGAAGTGCGGTTCTTCATCGAGCCCGAGGGATTGGTCAACCTGAACAAGAGCACCGACCGCACCGACCAGAACGGCGAGGTGATCACCACCGTCAACTCGGGCTCCGTGCCGACCTCGTTCCGCGTGCGCGCCGTGCTGCCCGGCACCGCCAGCGGCAATGGTTCCGACATCTCCACCACATCGGATTCGATCGTCGTGACCACCGGCCTGCCGGTGCAGCGCGCCTTCTCGCTCTCCGTGACCCAGGGTAACGTGGATGGCTGGTCCTTCGACAGCGGTCCGGTCACGCCGGCCGCCACCGTCAGCGTGCTGCTGGCCGACGCCTTCGGCAACCCGGTCGCCGACGGCACCCCGGTCGTGTTCCAGACCAATATGGGCGCCATCGGCTCGTCGGACAAGGGCGGCTGCACCACCGTCAACGGCGGCTGCTCGGTCCCGTTCCGCACCCAGGCGCCGCGCGTGGCGATCCCGAATACCCCGGCAACCCCATGCAATACTGGTGCCGGCGCCACGTCGGACACCAACCGCCGGGGCGTGGCCACGATCTGCGCCAGCACGACCGACGGCGCCAACACCCAGTTCGCCAAGACCACGATCACCTTCAGCGACGCCGATGTGGCGAACGTCTACCTCGATAACGCGACGCGGCCGGCGACCACCATGCCGATCGACCTGGGCAGCGCCAACGCCAACGAATCGAAGGTGTTCACGCTGAAGCTGACCGACCTGAACGACAACCCGCTGCCGGCCGGCACCACGATCTCGGTCAGCGGCGCGGTCAATGCCAGCGGCGTCGAAGTCATCCCCGAAACCGTGCCGAGCATCTTCGTCAGCGGCGGCACGGGCGCCGTCGGGTCGAGCCACACCATCACCGTGGCCGCGACCGGCGAAAAGCCGTGCACGACCTCCAGCGCGGCCACTTTCAACGTGCGGGCTACTACGCCACGCGGCAAGATCACCTCGATCCCGTTCAAGCTGGCCTTCACGTGCTCCCGCCCATAAAATTGGCGGATTGACAGGCGGCCAGTCTATACTGGCCGTCTTTTTATCAGAGCGGGTTTGGTAGTGCCACATCCCAAGAACGACAATATCTTCCTTGTTGGCCTGATGGGGGCGGGGAAGACCACGATCGGCCGATTGCTTGCACGCAAGCTCAATCGCCGCTTCGTCGATTCCGACCACGAGATCGAGGCGCGCACCGGCGCCACCATCCCCTGGATCTTCGAGATCGAGGGCGAGGCCTGCTTCCGGCGGCGCGAGGCGGACGTGATCCGCGACCTCACCGGCCAGCAGGGTCTGGTCCTGGCCACCGGCGGCGGGGCCGTGCTGAACCCGCAGAATCGCGCCTTCCTGGCCGAGCGCGGCACCGTGATCTACCTGCGAGCCTCGATCGGCAGCATCCTGCAACGCACCGCCCACGACAAGAACCGTCCGCTTTTGCAGACGGCCGACCCGCGCGCGAAACTCGAAGAACTGTGGACCGAGCGCGATCCGCTGTACCGCGAGATTGCGGACCTCGTCATCGACACCGGCCGTCCTAACGTACAATCGATGGTACAGACCATATTGGATCAGCTGGCGGCGCAGGAAACAGCGCGCGCGCGCCGGCTGGCAAGGACATCGATGAACGAACAGGACCACATCACCCTCAACGTCGACCTCGGCGAACGCAGCTATCCGATCGCGATCGGCCCCGGCCTGCTGGACGACGCGGCGCTGCTGGCGCGCCACATCGGCGGCAACAAGGTGGCCATCGTCACCAACACCACCGTAGCGCCGCTCTACCTGGCCAAGGTGGCCGGCCACCTGCGCGCCGCGGGCCGCGACGTGCTCGAGATCGTGCTGCCGGACGGCGAAGAGCACAAGAACTGGCAGTCGCTCAACCTGGTGTACGACGCGCTGCTGCAACACAAATGCGACCGCAAGACCACGCTGGTGGCACTGGGCGGCGGCGTGATCGGCGACCTGACCGGCTTCGCCGCGGCGAGCTATATGCGCGGCGTACCCTTCGTGCAGATCCCGACCACCCTGCTGTCCCAGGTCGATTCCTCGGTGGGCGGCAAGACCGGCATCAACCACCCGCTGGGCAAGAACATGATCGGCGCCTTCTACCAGCCGCGCGCCGTCATCGCCGACACCGCGACGCTCGACACCCTGCCGGCGCGCGAGCTGTCGGCCGGCCTGGCCGAGGTGATCAAGCATGGCGCCATCCTCGACGCTGCCTACTTCGACTGGATCGAGGCCAATGTTGAGGCCTTGCTTGCGCGCGAGCCGCAAGCGCTTGCCTATGCGATCGCGCGCTCGTGCGAGATCAAGTCCGAGGTGGTGCGCAAGGACGAACGCGAGGGCGGCCTGCGCGCGGTGCTGAACTTCGGCCATACCTTCGGCCACGCGATCGAGAATGGCCTGGGCTACGGCGAGTGGCTGCACGGCGAGGCGGTCGGCTGCGGCATGGTGATGGCAGCCGATATGTCGGCGCGCCTGGGCCTGATCGAGCCCGCCGCCGTCGAGCGCGTGCGCGCCCTGGTGCGCGCCGCCGGCCTGCCGGCCGTGGCGCCCGATCTGGGCGAGGCGCGCTGGATCGAGCTGATGGAAGTCGACAAGAAGAACGAGGGCGGTGAGATTCGCTTCATCCTGCTCAAGCCGCTCGGCAGCCCGTCGATCACCACGGCCCCGCTGGACATCCTGCGCTCGACCCTGGCGGCGTGCAGCGGCTGAGGGGCACACGATGAACGCTACGTGGAGCTTCGACGCCAGCCTGGCTCCCTTTGCTGCGCACTCGTCGCAGTCGCGCGGCCGGCGCCACATCGAGCCGGGTCCGGGTTCGCGCAGCGAATACCAGCGCGACCGCGACCGCATCATCCACTCGACCGCCTTCCGCCGGCTCGAATATAAAACCCAGGTGTTCCTGAACCACGAGGGCGACCTGTTCCGCACCCGGCTGACCCACAGCATTGAGGTGGCGCAGATCGGCCGCACCCTGGCGCGCAGCCTGCGCCTGAACGAAGACCTGGTCGAAGCCACCGCGCTGGCGCACGACCTGGGCCACACGCCCTTCGGCCACGTGGGCCAGGACGTGCTCAACGACTGCATGAAGGACTTCGGCGGCTTCGAGCACAACCTGCAAAGCCTGCGCGTGGTCGATCATCTGGAAGAGCACTACGGCGCCTTCGATGGCCTGAACCTGACGTTCGAAACGCGCGAGGGCATCCTCAAGCACTGCTCGCTCAACAATGCGCGCCAGCTGGGCGAGCTGGGCCAGCGTTTCATCGACCGCAGCCAGCCCAGCCTGGAAGCGCAGCTGACCAACCTGGCCGACGAAATCGCGTACAACAACCACGACATCGACGACGGCCTTCGCTCCGGCCTCTTGACCATGAAGCAGATGGAAGAGGTGGAGCTGTTCGCGCGCCTTCGCAGGCAGGTCGAACAGCAATACCCCGGGTTGGCGGGACGGCGCGCGCTCTACGAGACGATCCGCCTGATGATCACGGCGATGACGGCCGACCTGGTCGAGACCTCGGCCCAGCGGATCCTGGACGCCAACCCGCAGACCATCGACGACGTGCGCGCGGGCCCGCCGCTGATCCGCTTCTCGGACACCATGCGGGCCGAGACCACGGCCCTCAAGCGCTTCCTGTACGCCAACCTGTACCGCCACTTCCAGGTCAACCGCATGCGGGTGAAGGCCAGCCGCATCGTGCGCGAGCTGTTCCAGGCCTTCCTGGACGATCCGGTGCTGCTGCCGAACGACTACCAGGTCGAGGGCGACCCGATCAAGCAGGCGCGCAAGATCGCCGACTACATCGCCGGCATGACCGACCGCTACGCGATCCGCGAGCATCGGCGCATCTTTTCGCTCGATCACTTCTGATCCCGGGCCGCCATGGACCGGATCGATGCGCTGCGCCTGCTGCTCGACGTTTCAAGCACCGGCAGCTTTTCGGGCGTGGCGCGCCAGCGCAACGTCGCCATCTCCACCGTCACCCTGGCGGTCGACCAGCTGGAGCAGGAGTTCGGCATCGCCCTGCTCAAGCGCTCGACGCGCCGCCTGGCCCTGACGCATGAGGGCGAGCAACTGGTGGCGGACGCGCGCCGCCTGGTGGGCGAATGGGATGGCCTGCTGGCCGCGCTGAAGGAAGACGGGCCGCTGTCCGGGCCGATCCGCATCGGCGCCACCAACGACTTCGGCCGCAAGCAACTGCGCCCCTTGCTGGACGCCTTCCAGGCGCTCCACCCCGGCCTGCGCCTGACCCTGCTGCTCAGCGACAGCACGGTCGACCTGATCCACGAAAACATCGACCTGACCTTGCGCAGCGGCCCGCTGCCGGATTCCGGCCTGCATGCGCGCCTGCTGGTGCGCGGCGACCGCCTGGTATGCGCCGCGCCGGCCTACTGGGAGCGCGCCGGCAGGCCGACGCATCCCGAACAGCTGGCCGGGCATAACTGCCTGGTGCTGGCGCGGCCCGATGCGCCGCTGGCCGCCTGGAATTTCCAGGCCGACGGAAAGCCGTTCAACGTCAAGGTGAGCGGCGACCGCCAGGCCAGCGATGGCGAGGTGCTGCGCGACTGGGCGCTGGAGGGCAGGGGCGTGACCTTCAAGAACCGCTGGGACGTGCAGCGCGACCTCGACGCCGGGCGCCTCGAAGCCGTGCTGGACGACTTTCTGGCGGGGCCGGTCGACCTGTATGCCGTGTACCCGGTCAGCCCGCCCAGCCGGCGGGTGGCGGCGCTGGTCGATTACCTGGCGACGGCGCTGGCAGGGTAGGGCGCAAGCCGGCGCAACCCGGCGCTGATTCGCGCCGGATCTCGAAAGGTGATTTGTCCTTTGGCCGATGTTTCCACCGCCGGACGAGGTCTAAGATGATTTCTTCTTACTGAACAGGAGGAATCATCATGCACATCGACTTGACCGGCAAGACCGCCATCGTGACCGGCTCGACCCGCGGCATCGGCTACGCGATCGCCGAAGGACTGGCGCGCACCGGCGCGTCCGTGGTGCTCACCGGACGCAAGCAGGACCAGGTCGACCGGGCGCTGGCGCAGCTGCGCGCGGCCGTCCCCGCCGCCCAGGTGCGCGGCGTCGCCGCCGATCTCGGCACCGCCCAGGGTGTCGCGGCGCTCAAGGCGGCCGAGCCGCACGCCGACATCCTCGTCAACAACGTTGGCATCTTCAACCCGCAACCCTTCGCCGAGATCCCGGATGAAGAGTGGACCCGTTTCTTCGAGATCAACGTGATGTCCGGCGTGCGCGCCAGCCGCGCCTACCTGCCCGGCATGCAAGAGAAAGACTGGGGCCGCATCGTGTTCATCTCGTCCGAGTCGGCGCTGAACATCCCGGCCGACATGATCCACTACGGCTTCACCAAGACCAGCAACCTGGCCATCTCGCGCGGCCTGGCCAAGAGCATGGCCGGCACCGGCATCACGGTCAATGCGGTGCTGCCGGGGCCAACCCTGTCGGAAGGCGTGCAGCAGATGGTGGCGCCGGGCGGCGACCATGCCAGCGCGCTGGCGGCGGCGAACGCATTCGTGAGAGAGCACCGCAGCTCATCCATCCTGCAGCGCGTGGCCACGCCCGACGAGGTGGCGAACATGGTCGTCTACGTCTGCTCGCAACAGGCGTCGGCCACGACCGGCGCCGCGCTGCGCGTCGACGGTGGAACGGTCGACACCATCGCGTAATCCAACTACTACCGAAGGAAACAGGAAGATGAACCAACTACTCTCGCGCCTGGAATGGCGCTACGCCACCAAGAAATTCGATCCGGCGCGGCCGGCGGCCCAGGAACAGGTCGACCGCATCGTCGAGGCGATCCGCCTGGCGCCGACCTCCAGCGGCCTGCAGCCGTATGACCTGATCGTGGTGAGCGATCCCGCGCTGCGCGCGCGCATCAAGCCGGTCGCCAACGACCAGCAGCAGATCGCCGACTGCTCGCACCTGCTGGTGTTCGCGGCCTGGGACGACATGACGCCGACCCGCATCGACAAGATGTTCGACCTGGTGAACACCGAACGCGGCTTCGTCAACGAGGGCTGGGAGGCCTATCGCAAGGTGTTGCTGAGCAAGCATGCGGCGCAAGGCAGGCAAGCCAATTTCGAGTTCGCCGCGCGCCAGGCCTATATCGGCCTGGGCACCGGCATCGTGGCCGCCGCCATGGAAGGGGTGGATGCGACGCCGATGGAAGGTTTCGACCCGGCCGGCGTGGACCGGGTGCTGGGACTCGAAGCGATGGGCCTGCGCAGCGTCAGCATGCTGGCGCTGGGCCACCGCGATGCGGATGGCGACTGGCTGGTGAAGCTCAAGAAGGTGCGGCGTTCGCGCGAGGACTTCGTTCTCGCTTTTGGCTGAGGTTCGCCGATCGTTTCAATAATTTTTGATTTTCACGGCCCGTGAAAATCGGAAAAAATTGAAAGCGAATCATCCGAACAAACTTGGCCTTGCCAAATCCAGCAACAACTTCTTGACCGGCGCCGGCAGCGGCGCCTCGCCGATCGTATCGAGTTTCCACCAGACGTGGCCTGGCGGCAGGGCCGCGCGCGTCGCCAGCGTCACCGCGAACGGCGCAATGTGCAGCTTGTAGTGAGTAAACACATGCACCAGCGGGCTCAATGGCCGCACTTCGTCGATCGTGCCGAACGGCCCGGCCGCAGCAGCGACGTCCGAGGTACAGACCGGCGCTTCATCCTCATCCATCGGCACATGCCCGCCCACCTCCGGCAGCGACAGCAGGCCACCCCAGATGCCGGTTTGCGGGCGCTGTTCCAGCAGCACTTCGCCGCGGTCGATGACGACCAGCAGCGCGGTGCGCTTTTCCGGCGTCGCCTTCTTCGGTTTGCGCACCGGCAGTTCGGCGGTGCGGCCGGTGGCGAAGGCCACGCAGCGCGCCTGCAGCGGGCAGCGGCCGCAGTCGGGCCGCGAACGGGTGCACAGGGTGGCGCCCAGGTCCATCAGGCCCTGGGTATAGGCCTCGATGGCGCCCGGGTTGCCGGCCACCTCGGGTAGCAAGGCGTCGGCGCGGCGCCACAGCGCATCCTCGATGGGCTTGAGGCCCGGATAGGCGTCGATCCCGAATACGCGCGCGAACACGCGCTTGACGTTGCCGTCCAGAATGGCGGCGCGTACGCCGCTGGAAAACGCCGCGATCGCCGCCGCCGTCGAGCGGCCGATGCCGGGCAGGTCGGCCAGCAGCGCCGGGTCGCTCGGGAATACGCCATCGTAATCCTGCACCACCCGTTTGGCGCAGGCGTGCAGGTTGCGCGCGCGGGTGTAGTAACCGAGTCCGCTCCAGTGCGCCATCACGTCTTCCGATGGCGCCTCGGCCAGCGCGTGGACGGTCGGGAAGCGCTCCAGGAAGCGGGCGTAATAGCCGAGCACCGCGGCCACTTGCGTCTGCTGCAGCATAATCTCGGACAGCCAGACGCGGTAGGCGTCAGTGGTGTTTTGCCAGGGCAGGGTGTGGCGGCCATGGCTGCGCTGCCAGTCGATCACGGCCTTCGAGAAGGTCGGATCGGCCAGCTGGTCGAATTCGGTGAGGCGTTTCATGCGGTGTCGTATGGGGCGCTAGGCCTCTAGTGTGATGGTGACGCCGGCCGCGATGGCGGCCAGGCGCTGGCGCGTGGATTCGAGTTCGGCCTGGCCGTGCTCGAAGGCGCCGATCTTCTGTTCCAGGCTGTCGCTGGCGTCGTGGATGCGCTGGACCGTGGCCTGGCGCTGGCGCAGGTTATCGCGGTGCTGGCGGATCTGCGCTTCCAGCGGCGCGTTGGCGACCTTCAGCCAGGCCTCCACGTCCGCATTGGCGGCGCGGTAGACGCGCCGCACGCGCGAGGCGATCGAGTCGAAGAAGCGTTCGAGCAAGGTCGCGCGGCTGGTCATCAACAGGGTCGCGGTGCCGAACTGGCGCTCGAACAGCATTTCGATGGCGTCGATCTCGTCGACGTGGCGCGTCAGCGACAAGGCTTGCGGCAGCGCCAGCGACAGGCCGTGTTCGGCCGCGAAGCGGCGGTGCATGGCGTCCATCATGGACTTGATCTCGTCGACCTTGGCGCAGGCGTCGAGCAGGCCGGCGCGCGCGCCGGCGAAGTAGTTGCGCACCGGCGCGCGCATGCCGGTGGCGAAGCGCGCGGCGCCCATTGCGGCGCGCACGGTCTCGGTCCGGTCCTGCAGGCCGTCCATGCCGACCAGGGTGTACAGCTCGGTCGACAGGCGTGTGAACACGGCGCGCGTGCCCTGCAGCTTGAACAGGCCGGCGTCGAATTCCTTCTTCTCGGCCTCCACCCGGCGCACCATGTGGGCGATCATGCCCTGGTTCTTGCCACGCAGGCTGCGCAGCTCCTGCAACTGCTCGACCAGTTCGCGCAGGCGCGCCGCCACCAGCACGTGCTGGCCGGCCGCCAAAATCTCGAGGTCGGCGCGCAACTGGCGCGCATTGATCGCGCGCCGCGCCGGGATCAGCTGGTGGAACAGGGCCGATTCGAGCGCTCCCATGCGGCTGTGCTCGAACAAGTCCATGTCGCCGCCGATGCGTCCGACCAGCGCCTTGTGGGCCGAGACCGGATAGACCTGGCCGGCGTCCAGCCCGAGCAGGCGCGCGACGTCGTGCTGCTGGCGCGCGATCTCGGCCTGCACGGCGACCGGGCTTTTGAGCTCGTCCCACATGGCGTCGATCTTGTTCAGCACCGCCAGCCGGCCCGGCCCGGCGCCGATATGGGTGCGCCAGACCTCGATGTCGCTGCGCGTCACGCCGGTATCGGCGGCCAGCACGAACAGCACCGCGTGCGCGTTCGGGATCAGGTTCAGCGTCAGTTCCGGCTCGGTGCCGATCGCGTTCAGGCCCGGGGTGTCGAGGATCACCAGGCCCTGCTTGAGCAGCGGGTGCGGCAGGTTGATGATGGCGTGGCGCCAGCGCGGGATCTCGATACGGCCGTCCGCATCGGCGCTGGCGGCCAGGTCGGGATCTTCCGGATCGAACAGGCCGTAGCGCTCGGCCTCGCTCGCCGCCACATGGCGGGTCTGGCTGACCTGGCGCAGCGTCTCGTGCATCGCGCCCGGGTCGTCCAGGTCGAGCGGCAACACGGTCCAGGCGCCGGGATCGTCGCGGTAGTCGCCCGTGGACAGCTGGCCCGCGCGGGTCTCGATCGGCAGCAGGCGGATGCAGGGCGGCAGCTGGGCATCCCACAGCAGTTCTGTCGGGCACATGGTGGTGCGGCCGGCGCTGGACGGCAGGATGCGCTGGCCGTAGTCGGCGAAGAACAGGGCGTTGATCAGTTCGGTCTTGCCGCGCGAGAACTCGGCCACGAAGGCGACCGACAGCCGGTCGTCGCGCAGGCGTCCGAGCGCGCGCGCCAGCACCTGTTCGCCGGCGGCATCGATCAGTCCGGCTTCGCGCAGGGCAGCGCCGTAGCCCGCGAGGCTGGCGGCAACGCCGGCCCGCCACGCTCCATACTGTTGTAGATCCTGCATCGTTCAGCCCGTTATATTCTTAGCGCTGGCACTGCGCGCAATAGAAAGTCGAGCGCTGGCCCTGCTTGATCTGGCGGACCGGCGCCTCGCACTGGCGGCAGGGCACACCAGCACGATCATAGACGAAATATGTCTGTTGGAAATATCCAGACTGCCCGTTTACAGCAATAAAGTCACGCAGGGTACTGCCGCCCTGGACGATGGCGGCGGCCAGGATCTCGCGGATCGCTTCGGCCAGCCGGTCGTAGCGCGCGCGGCTGATGCGCGAAGCCGCCGTCTTGGGGCTGATGCCGGCCCGGAACAGGCTCTCGCAGGCGTAGATATTGCCGACGCCCACCACGATATCGCCGGCCAGCAGCACCTGCTTGATCGGCGCGCTGCGGCGCCGCGTTTCCCGGTGCAGCAGGGCGCCATTGAAATGCTCGCCGAGCGGTTCCACGCCCAGGCCGCGCAGCAGGATGTGTTCTTCCAGGTCGCCATCCTCGTTGGCATGCCACAGCACGGCGCCGAAGCGGCGCGGATCGTGCAGGCGCAGCACCTGCACGCCTTCGGGGCCATTGACGACGAGGTCGAAATGGTCGTGCTTGCGTGGTTCGATGCCTGGCGGCAGCACGCGCAGGTGGCCGGACATGCCCAGGTGGACGATCAGCGTGCCGTGCTCGAAATGAATCAACAGGTATTTGCCGCGCCGGCCGGTGGCCAGGATGCGGCGGCCTGCCAGCAGAGCGGACAAGCCGGGCGGGAAGGGCCAGCGCAGGCCGTCGCGGCGGCAGACGACCTGCAGGGCCACGCGGCCTTCGATATGGGGCGCGACACCGCGCCGGGTGACTTCTACTTCTGGCAGTTCAGGCATGGGGGAGACGAATCGTGTAAAGTCGGGTTGCCGTCGCGGCTGGGCAGCCTGTGGGCCGGGCTGGCGCCAGGAATCCTGACGCAGCTCATGCGCGGCAGGCGCCTGCGCATGAGCGTAGAATCAAATCAAAACATCAACTCGGATTTTGGACTTGCTTTGAAAAACGCTTTCGCCATTGTAACCGTCTCCGGGCTGCTTGCAGGCCTGCTCTCAGGATGTGCTGCCTCCCCGCAACAGCAGTCGCTCGCCGCCGGCGAGCAGGCCGAGTTCGGCCAGCAGCAATCCGCACAGCAAGAGGCAGAGCCTGAGCTGGACGAAGAAGAGCTGGCCGCCAAGCAAAAGGCCGAGGAAGAAGCGCGCCTGCCCAAGGTCGAGCTCACGCCCGTCATGCTCGAGCAGCTGATGAAGGCGGAATTCGCGTTTCGTAACGGCGACTGGCAGGGGCCTTATCTGACCGTCTACAACCTGGCCCAGCGCACCCGCGATCCGCGCCTGGCGCGCCGCGCGGCCGAGATGGCGGTGGCGGCCAAGCAGGCCGACGACACCCTGGCTGCGGTGCGCCTGTGGTACCGGCTCGACCCGGAATCCGACGAAGCGACCCAGTATTTCGTCGGCATGGCGGTCACGTCCGACAAGATCTCCGAACTCGAGCCGATCTTCGAGCAGCGCCTGCGCGAAGCGACCCCGGCCCGGCGCGGCGTGCTGCTGTTCCAGGTCCAGCAATTGCTGGGCCGTGCGAAGGACAAGGAAGCGGCGATCGCCATGCTCGAGCGCCTGATCGCGCCCTATGACAAGACGATGGAAGCCCGCGTCGTGCGCGCCCAGATCGCGCTGGTGAAGGGCGACAAGGCGCTGGCCCGCAGCGAGGCCCAGGCGGCCCTGGCGGCCAAGCCCGATGCCGAGATCGCCCTCCTGATGCTGGCGCAGGTGACCGAGGACGAGGCGCAAGTGGTGGCCTTGATGCAGAAATTCCTCAAGAGCTATCCGAAGGCGAACGATGTGCGCGCCGCCTATGCGCGGGTGCTGGTCAACCGCAAGGATTATCCGGCCGCGCGGCGCGAGTTCGAGCTGCTGGTCAAGGCCCAGCCCGACAACGTCGCCCATCTGTATGCGCTGGGCATTCTGGCCACGCAAATGAACGATGCGCCCGGCGCCGAACAATATTTCACGCGCTTCGTGGAAGTGCTGGGGCGCAATCCGGACGACGAACGCGATCCTTCGCGCGCGCTCCTGATCCTGTCGCAACTGGCGGAAGAGCGCAATGACCTGGTCGGCGCCCTGCAATGGCTGGACAAGGTGCCGGAGGGCACGGATCCGCAAACCAGCTTCAATGTCCAGCTGCACCGCGCCCACCTGGTCGGCAAGGGTGGCGACTTGAACAGCGCGCGGCGTTTGCTTACCGAGATCAAGACCGACGATCCGGCGCGCCAGGCCCAGCTCATGGCGGCCGAGGCGCAACTGCTGCGCGAAGCCAACCAGCTGCAGGAAGCCTATACGGTCATGGACGCGGCCACCAAGCGCTTCCCGAAGAATCCCGACCTGCTGTACGACTTCGCGCTGCTGGCCGAAAAACTGGGCAAGGTCGACGTGATGGAAGTGCAATTGCGTGAAGTGATGGCGCAAGCGCCCGACAACCACCATGCCTATAACGCCCTCGGCTATTCGCTGGCAGAGCGCAATGTGCGCCTGCAGGAAGCCTACGGCCTGATCGCCAAGGCGCTCGACATGGCGCCGGACGACCCCTTCATCATGGACAGCATGGGCTGGATCCATTATCGGATGGGCAATCTGGTGGAAGCCGAGAAATTCCTGCGCCGCGCCTACGATTTGCGCAAGGACCCCGAGATCGCCGTCCATCTGGGCGAGGTGCTGTGGCAGAAGGGCGATAAGTCGGCGGCCGAGAAGCTGTGGCGCGAGGCGCGCGCCAAGGATCCGCAAAACGACACGCTGCGCACCACGCTGGCGCGGTTGCGGCCTGCCTTGTGAAATAATCCGTTCTTGCGGGTAGTGCAGCTTAGGTAAGCTGCACAGGCACGTCGTCCCCGCCCTCGCCGGGCGCCTTGGCGGGGACCCAAGTTGCATGCGCTGCCACTGTGTTTAATCGAAGCGGCAGAGCGAAAAACTTGGGTCCCCGCCTTCGCGGGGACGACGTTTCCGCACTCGCTGACAGCAATCAGGCTGTTGGCTACGTTCATGTTTTTTCTTAACTGCACTCCAGACATTCTTCTATGCCGCTGACCCGACGTCTCACCCTGCTCGCCTGCGCCGCCATCCTGGCCGGCTGCGCCACCAGCACCGCCAACCTGTCCACCGCCACGGTCGGCGACTACCGCGACACCATCGACCTGTCGGGCAAGCTGTCGGTCAATTACCAGAAGGATGGCAGGCAAGAGTCGATCACCGGCAATTTCAACTGGGACCAGCGGCCCGAGGCGATCGACGTCGCCCTGATTTCTCCGCTGGGCCAGACCGTGGCCACGATCAATGTCACGCCGACGGCCGCGACCCTGGTCCAGGGCGGCCAGGAACGCACGGCGAGCGACATCGACAGCCTGACCCAGGAAACCCTGGGCTGGCCGCTGCCGGTCTCCGGCCTGCGTGACTGGTTGCAGGGCTATGCGCTGGACGCGCAGGGGCAGCGCTTCCGCGCCTCGCCAGCCAATAACAGCGTCACGACCAAGGATGGCTGGCGGTTGCGCTTCGTCGAATGGCAAGATTCGGCGGCGAGCCAGCCGGTGCCGCGTCTGATCCAGGCCGAGCGCGCCGCCTCGGGCGATATCACGGACCTGGCGATCCGCATTGTCATCCTGCCGGCGGCTTGATCCATGCGTTCGCTGCACGATTGCCCGGCGCCGGCCAAGCTCAACCTGTTCCTGCACGTCACGGGCCGCCGCGCCGATGGCTACCACCTGCTGCAAAGTGTGTTCCAGCTGATCGACCGCGCCGACCGCCTGCATTTCGACTTGCGCGACGACGAGCAGATTCGCCGCACCAACGACGTGCCGGGCGTTCCCGAAGACCAGGACCTGGTCGTGCGCGCGCTGCGCCTGCTGCAAGCCGAGTTTGCGCGCCGCCATGGCCGGCTGCCACCCGGCATCTCCGTCAGGGTGGACAAGGTCTTGCCCATGGGCGGCGGGCTGGGAGGGGGATCGTCGGATGCGGCCACCGCCTTGATGGCGGCCAACGCGCTCTGGCAAGCTGGCTTGAGCCGCGAAGAATTGATGGCGCTGGGCTTGCCGCTGGGCGCCGACATCCCGTTTTTCCTGTTCGGCGAAACCGCGTTCGCGGAGGGCGTGGGGGAGGCCTTGCAGGCGGTGCCGGGGCCGGATTGCTGGTATCTGGTGATCGAACCGGGTGTCGCGGTGCCAACGCCCGCAATTTTTTCTGCGCCGGATTTGACAAGGGATTCAAAGCCCGTCAAAATAGCGGACTTTTCCAGCCACACCGATTTATGCAGTACGGTTGGTTTTGGGAAAAATGATTTGCAGGACGTGGCGATGCGCCTGTTCCCGCCGGTAGCAGAGGCGGTTGAATGGTTGAGCGGCCACGGCGATGCCAGGATGACTGGCTCAGGGGCGTGCGTGTTTTGCGCGTTTTCCAGCGAAGACGCTGCCGACCAGGTGTTGGCGCAAGTGCCGGGCAAGTGGACGGCATGGAAAGCGAAGTCGCTGAAGACACACCCGCTGATGAAATCGCTCTTGCAAAATCAGGGAGTTGTAGAATAAAATACTGCCTGTCGCAGCGTTGAGCAGCAAGTTAAAATGCTGGCGGCAAGCAGTAAAGATCGTGTAGGGGAATCGCCAAGCTGGTTAAGGCACCGGATTTTGATTCCGGCATACCAAGGTTCGAATCCTTGTTCCCCTGCCAAAGTTTTCTTGTTCTGTCGATGCCTTGGCGTCCAGCAAGAAAATCGCGATACGGTGCCGTGCGCCGCGTCAGCAAGCTAATCAGCCGGTTAATCCGGCTGATTGTTTTTCTACCGTTCAAACGCTTTTTACCCTTTAGGACTCCCATGGCTTACGAAAACCTGATGGTTTTTACCGGCAATGCCAATCCGGCACTAGCAGAGGGGGTCGCAAAAAGCCTCGGCATTCCTCTCGGTAAAGCCGTCGTTTCCAAGTTCTCCGACGGCGAAGTCATGGTCGAGATCAACGAGAACGTGCGTGGCAAGGACGTCTTCGTCCTGCAATCGACCTGCGCCCCGACCAACGACAGCCTGATGGAAATCATGCTGATGGTCGACGCCCTCAAGCGCGCCTCGGCCGGCCGTATCACCGCCGCCATTCCTTACTTCGGCTATGCCCGCCAAGACCGCCGCCCGCGTTCGGCGCGTGTCGCGATCTCGGCCAAGGTCGTTGCGAACATGCTGGAAGAAGCCGGCGTCGAGCGCGTCCTGATCATGGACCTGCACGCCGACCAAATTCAAGGTTTCTTCGACATCCCGGTCGACAATATCTACGCATCGCCAATCCTGCTGGGCGACCTGCAGAAGCGCAACTACGACGACCTGCTGGTCGTGTCGCCTGACGTCGGCGGCGTGGTGCGCGCACGTGCCCTGGCCAAGCGCCTGGGCTGCGACCTGGCGATCATCGACAAGCGTCGCCCGAAGGCGAACGTGTCGGAAGTGATGAACATCATCGGCGAAGTCGAAGGCCGCAACTGCGTGATCATGGATGATATGGTCGACACCGCAGGCACCCTGTGCAAGGCCGCCGAAGTGCTCAAGGAGCGCGGCGCCAAGAAAGTTGTTGCATATTGCACGCACCCGGTCCTGTCCGGCCCGGCGATCGATCGCATCGCGAACTCGCCGCTGGACGAACTGGTCGTCACCGACACCATCCCGCTGAGCCCAGCCGGCGCCGCTTGCGGCAAGATCCGCCAGCTGACTTGCGCACCGCTGCTGGCCGAGACCTTCAAGCGGATCGTCAAGGGCGACTCGGTGATTTCGCTGTTCGTCGACTAAGTTTTTTAGTCGCTGAAATTCGCGGCGCGCCTGGCTCACAGCCGGCGCGCCGTTGCCGTATCAGAATAAGTTACACCAAGCACGTCGTTCCCGCGCAGGCGGGAACCTAATTTATCGAGCGTCTCGACATCGCTTGCAGTACTTGGGTTCCCGCCTTCGCGGGAACGACGTTGTGGTAGTGCTGAAGTATCGATTTTCTTGAGCGCGCAACCTGGCGCTCTTTCTTGACCATCCCTGGTCGCGGGGATGGTCGCCACTTGGGCAACCGGGCCGGGAAACGTTTTTCCCGACATTCGGGCCCGATTTATTTTTTGGAGTTTCAAATGAAAGTAGTCGCATTTAACCGCACTCAACAGGGCACCGGAGCGAGCCGCCGCCTGCGCAACGCTGGCCAGACCCCAGGCATCATCTACGGCGGCACCGAAGCCCCGGCACTGATCGCCCTGGACGGCAACGCGTTGTACCACGCGCTCAAGAAAGAAGCATTCCACGGTTCCGTGCTGGACCTGGAAATCGACGGCAAGACCCAGCAAGTGCTGCTGCGTGACTTCCAGATGCACGCATTCAAGCAACTGGTCCTGCACGCTGACTTCCAGCGCGTCGACACCTCGAAGGCGATCCACACCAAGGTCACCCTGCACTTCGTGAACGCCGAAGTCTCGCCAGCAGTCAAGCTGAGCGGCGCCATCGTGTCGCACGTGCTGAACGAAATCGAAGTGTCCTGCCTGCCAGGTCAACTGCCAGAGTTCATCGAAGTCGACCTGTCGAAGCTGGAAGCCGGCCAATCGATCCACACCGGCGACCTGGTCCTGCCAGAAGGCGTGACCGTGCTGACCCATGGCCAGAACCTGACCATCGCCACCACCTCGATCCCACGCGGCGCAGCTACTGCTGAAACCGCTGCTGAGTAATATCGGCTGATCGCGCCGCTTCGGTGGCGCATCGAAAAGACCCGCCGCGGCTTGCCCGGCGGGTTTTGTTTTTTGTGCTCGGCAGGTTTGAGCGATAATCGCGTTTTTCCTAGAAGACCCACGCATGTCTATCCGTCTGATCGTCGGCCTCGGCAACCCTGGCCCGGAATACGAACAAACCCGCCACAACGCCGGCTTCTGGCTGGTCGACAACCTGGCCAACAGCCTGCCGGGTTGCCGCCTGCAGCGTGAATCGCGCTTCAACGCCCTGGTGGCCAAGACCTCGATCTCGGGCAACGACGTCTGGCTGCTCGAGCCGCAGACCTTCATGAACCGTTCGGGCCAGTCGGTCGGCGCGCTGGCGCGCTTCTATAAAATCAATCCGGACGAAGTCCTCGTCGTGCACGACGAACTCGACCTGATGCCCGGCGTCGCCAAGCTCAAGAAGGGCGGTTCCTCCGGCGGCCACAACGGCCTGAAAGACATCACCGCGGCCCTCGGCACCCAGGAATACTGGCGCCTGCGCCTCGGCATCGGCCATCCGCGCAGCCTGAGCCTGCAACAGGGCGTGGCCGACTTCGTGCTGCACCGCCCGCGCAAGGAAGAACAAAGCCTGATCGAGGAATCGATCGACAAGAGCCTGCGCATCATCCCGCTCGTCTGCGAAGGCAAGCTCGATGTGGCGACGATGCAGTTGCATACGGCCTGACGCCGCGATCGTCACTTCTCCAGCTCATCCTCCCCGCACCACGACCTGCGAGCGCAGGTCGCGCAGCATGCGTTCGAGCGCCGGCCGCATGCGCCGGTAGTCGTCGGGCGAACAGGTGGCCGCTGTGTGCCTGAACTTGAGCTGGCGCTTGACCGTCACCAGCGCACCGCGCCGCTGGTAATGCGAGCGGTAGGCGAAGTTAGCGTCGATCACCTTGACGGCGCGCGGCAGGGCCAGCACCTGTGCACGCTTGGGCAGGTGGAAGCGTAGTTCATCCTCGGCATCGATCGCCGGACACACGAACTCCTGGCGCCGCTCGGGCTCCTGCGTGAATGCGAACACGGCGTCGCCTAATCCTCCCCAGAAATTGTAGGTGGTAGCCAGCCCTGCCGGGCCAGGCAGTTGCGTGAAGCCGCTGCTGGCGCCGCGGAACGACAGGGTGTAATCGTCGGCCACGCCTTCGGTGTCGCCCGGCTCCAGAACGCCACCCCCCTGTTGTCCCAGCCCTTGCAGCATCCGTTCGACAAAGCGGTCGCGTTCGGCCGCCGGCGTTGCGCGCACCACGCGCCGGTAAGGCTCGGCCTGGGCGCCGCTGCTGGTGCGCGTGACCTTGAAGCGGCTGCCGCCGTCGGGCTGGATGTCGAACTGGGTAAAGGTGTGGCTGCGCGCTTGCTGGAAGAAGGGAATCATCGCGAATTCTCCCGAGCGCGCCAGCACCGCCGGCTTGCCGAGCAGCGACGCCGGCAAAAAGCCGCCCGCCACCGATTCGGCGGTGGGGTCGAGATACAGCTGCAGCGAAGGAATGTAGACGATCGCGTGATTGAGCACGCCGAGCGTGGGCACGTCGGGCAGGCGATAGGCGTCGCCGTTATTGACCAGCGCTACCGTGCTGTCGATGCCGGAGCTGGCCAGCAGCGCCTCGAGCAGGGTCGCGTGGTCCTTGCAGTCGCCATAGCGGTTGGCCAGCACGCTCGAGGCCGCATGCGGCACCACGCCGCCGGGACCGAGATAGACGCCAACATAGCGCACGTTCTTGCGCACCCAGTCGGAGAGGGCGATCGCGCGCGTGCGGCGGTCGACGGTGGCGCCCGTGATGCTGGCCGCCAGCGCCGCCACCGTGTCGTCGGGCAGCGCCTTGCCGGCGGCGCGCTCCTGGTAGGCGCGCGCGAAGGCGGCATAGTCGGCGAAGGTCGAGACCGCGAGCCGCCTGCCGTAGTCGAGATAGCTGACCGAATCGGCCTCCAGCCGCGCATTGTCGCCGTCGACGTAGCGCCAGGCATAGCGGCGCTTGCCGGGCGCAGGGGCGGGCGTGCTTGTGGTGGCAATCGCCTCGAAGCCAACCGCGTCGGCATGCAGGGGCATCGAGGCCGGCATGTCGTAGATCAGGCGGAAGTCGCGCTGGCGCTGGAAGCGCGCTGACGTCAGGTCTTCGAAGTGGCCGGGAAACAGCGGCGTGTGGCGCCGCACGACGTAGCGCACCGCGACCTTGTCGCCCGCTTCGACGTCGGGAAAGACGACGATCTTGAGCCGCGTATCCTGGAACATCGGAGCGTCGAGCGAGGCGGCTTCTTGCTGGTCGCGGATCTGGTGCGGCTGCACCGCCAGGCGCCGGCCGTCGGCCTTCTCGGTATGCGCCTCGACGGAGACGACTTCGTCGAGCGACTGGTTGTAGCCGATGTAGAACTGGGCGTGTTCGTGCAGCGCCGCGCGGTTGACGATGGTCTTGGCCTGCTCGACCGTGAGCGTGTAGCCGCCGCTGGCGTCGACGACGAAATGCTGGACGTGACGGTCCACCACCACCGAGCGATCGGTGCCGCTGTCGGCCTCGAGCGCGCTGGCAGACGCAGGCAGGCACAGCATTGGACATAGAAGCAGACACAGCATGACGACGAAGCGCAGGGGCATGGCACTCTCCGGACACGCGACCGGCCCATGTTACGCAGCAGTACGGTGACAGGATTGATCGGGCGCAAGTGCATGCTTCCTGCGATAATTTCGGCATGAAGGCGCTCACTTTTCATGCCGGGCCGCTGGCCATGGCGCAGATTGCAGAACACGGCTTGCGGGCCCGGGACGTGGCCATCGTCCCGGCCGCGGCGGGCGGCCCCAAGGGCCTGATCTTCCAGTCGCTCGACCAATGGATGTTCGGCGAATGGTTCCCTTCGGCCCCGCGCGAACGCACGCTGATCGGCGCCTCGATCGGTGCCTGGCGCATGGCAGCCGCCTGCCAGAAGGATCCGGCCAAGGCATTTGCCCTGCTGGGCGAGCTGTATGCGGGCCAGCGCTATACGCGCCTCAAGCCTACGCCGCAGGATATCGACGAGGTCGTGCAAGCCTTGCTGGGCGAACTGGTGCGCGGGCATGAAGACGACATCGTCAACCACGAGCATTACCGGCTGCACCTGCTGACCGTGCGCGGGTTGCGTTCGCTGGCGGCGCCGGCGCACCGCTATGCCGAGATGCGCGGCTTCCTGTCGGCGGCGCTGCACAACGCCGGCTCGCGCGCCTGGCTGGGGCGCCTGATGGAGCGGGTGGTGATTGGCGATGCGCGCAGCGCGGCGCCATGGCTGCGCCAGCGCTTTGACGGTTTCAATACGCATTTCTCGACGCTCACGCGCGACAACCTGGCGGCCGGACTGCTCGCTTCGGGCACGCTGCCCCTGATCATGAAGGCGGTGACCGGCATCGCCGAGGCGCCCGCCGGCAGCTACTGGGACGGCGGCATCATCGACTATCACCTGGCGCTGCCGTATTCGCGCGCCAAGGGCGAGCTGGTGCTGTACCCGCACTTCACCGAGCACATCGTGCCGGGCTGGCTGGATAAGGGATTCCCGTGGAGAAGGGCGGCGCGCGGCGCCAATCGTGGCTGGCTCGACAACGTGCTGCTGGTGGCGCCGTCCGACGAATTCCTGCGCACGCTGCCGCGTGGAAAGCTGCCGGACCGCGCCGATTTCTCCTTCTACGGCCTGGATCACGATGAGCGCGCGCGCACCTGGAAGCGGGCGATCGGGGAAGGGGAGCGGTTGCGCGACGAGCTGGCCGAATTCGCCCTGCGGCCGGACCTGGAGCGCATCAAGCCGATCTAGCTGATTCAGCTTGCCATAGTGAAAACCCGACCGTTGCGGCGGACATGGAAAGCGCCGTTTTTTGCAGCAGCCGGCCCGGTCCGGGTTACAATGCAGGGTTTAGGGCGGTTGATCGATCGCTCGCGCTTACCGAATTAGGAATAGTATCCATGACCCTCAAATGCGGCATCGTCGGCCTGCCCAACGTTGGCAAATCCACCCTGTTCAACGCCCTGACCAAGGCCGGCATCCCGGCTGAAAACTACCCGTTCTGCACCATCGAGCCGAACGTGGGCGTGGTCGAGGTACCGGATCCGCGCATCGACGCGCTCTCCGCCATCGTCAAGCCGGAGCGCGTGGTCAAGGCCATCGTCGAATTCGTCGACATCGCGGGCCTGGTGGCCGGCGCGTCGAAGGGCGAGGGCCTGGGCAACCAGTTCCTGTCGCACATCCGCGAAACCGACGCCATCGTCAACGTGGTGCGCTGCTTCGAAGACCCGAACGTGATCCACGTGGCCGGCAAGGTCAGCCCGATCGACGACATCGAAGTCATCCAGACCGAACTGGCGCTGGCCGACATGGGCACCGTCGAGAAAGCCATCCACCGCGAGCAAAAGAAAGCGCGCTCGGGCGACAAGGACGCGGCCAAGCTGGTCGCCCTGCTCGAACGCGTGCTGCCGCACCTGAACGAAGGCCAGCCGGTGCGCACCATCGGCCTGGATGCCGAAGAGATGGCGATCATCTATCCGCTGCACCTGATCACCGCCAAGCCGGCGATGTTCGTGGCCAACGTGTCGGATACCGGTTTCAAGGACAACCCGCTGCTGGACCAGCTGACCGAGTTCGCCAACAAGCAGAACGCCCCGATCGTCGCCATCTGCGCTTCGATCGAATCCGAGATCGCCGAGATGGACGATGCCGACAAGGCCGACTTCCTGGGCGATATGGGCATGGACGAGCCGGGCCTGGATCGCCTGATCCGCGCGGCGTTCAAGCTGCTGGGCCTGCAGACATACTTCACCGCCGGCGTGAAGGAAGTGCGCGCCTGGACCGTGGCGATCGGCGCCACCGCGCCGCAGGCTGCGGGCGTGATCCACACCGACTTCGAGCGCGGCTTCATTCGCGCGCAGACCATTTCGTATGACGACTTCCTGACCTACAAGGGTGAGTCGGGCGCGAAAGAGGCAGGCAAGATGCGCGCCGAGGGCAAGGAATACATCGTCAAGGATGGCGACGTGCTGAACTTCCTGTTCAACGTCTGATCCACCGGGCGCGCGCTGCGCCCAATACTACGCAAGCCCTTCCTTCCGAAGGGCTTGTTGCTTTTTGGCTTATACAAAAACAATAAGGCATGCCGTCTGGATACGGTTGAGCTACAGGAAAACATGAACGATACAGTCCAGAACCGCTTGCTGCCGTTGCCGTACTGGCGCGCCGCGCTGGCCGAAGTCAGCCTGCTGCATCCCGAGGTAGCACCCGACAGCAAACCGATCGTGCTCGCGCAAAACGACGGCGCGTGGCGGGTCGCGCAAGCCGCGCCCGACCTGGCAAGCTGGATCGAGGCACAGTTCAGTGCCAGCAAGCTGGAACGGGCCGGCCGCATCCCCTTCGTGCTGATCCCGGCCCGGCTGGCGCTGGAAGCGAGCCATGGCGCCAAGCACGATGGCGCCGAGCTGCACAAGGGCGCCTCGGTGCTGTGCATCCCGTGCCTGCTCGACCGCCAGGGCGTGTTGTCGCCCGACCCCGAGCGCATGCCGTGGATTCCGCGCGAGCTGCTGGAGCCGACCCTGCAGCGCACGTCGGTCGGCGCGCTGGCCAGCGTCGACGCATTCATCGGCGCGCTGCCGGAACAAGCCAGCGGCATGGGCGATACCTTCCACGTGGCGGCGCGCCTGTTCGAAGCCGTGACGGGCGCCGGGCTGCCCGGGCTTTGCGCAATGGCGCCGGCCGAGTCAGGCCAGCGGCTGCCGGACTTCGCGCTGGACGAGCACCGCCTGGTCTCGGGCTGGCACGGCATGCCCTACGAGCCGCCGGTCGTCGCGCGGCATCTCCTGAAGCTGTACGACCGGATCATCGCCGAGGGGCCGCCCACGCCGCTGCTGGACACCTTGCGCACCGTCGCCGACCGGCCGGCGCGCGCGCCGCTGCCGCTGCAGCAGACCGCGCCGTACGACGGCCAGACGGTCGGCCACATGCATCCGCTGCACCACTTGTCGCCGTCCCAGCGCACGGCGATGGTCGAATTGCAGCGCCTGGGCGAGGGACAGATCCTGGCGGTGAACGGTCCGCCCGGCACCGGCAAGACCACCTTGCTGCACAGCGTGGTGGCCCAGCTCTGGGTCGATGCGGCCCTGGCCGGCGGCGATTGTCCGCTGATCGTGGTCGCCTCGACCAATGTGAAGGCGGTCGAGAACGTGCTCGACAGCTTCGCGAAGATTTCGGCCGAGACCGGGCATCGGCGCTGGCATCCCTACGGGCGCGGCTTCGGGCTGTTCCTGGCGTCCGAATCGCGCCAGACCGAGCATCCGGTCTGCACCGGCAAGAGCCACCCCTTCGAGGAATTCGAGACGCCGGAAATGCTGGCGGCGGCGGAGCGCCATTACCTCGACTGCGCGGCGATGCACTTCAGGCGGCGCGGCGATGGCGTCGGCACTGTGGTCCACGACCTGCACGCCCAACTGAAAGCGCTGGCCGCCCGCCTCGATACGCTGGTGGCGGCGCGCCATACCCTGTTCCATGCGCTCGGCCAGGATGTCGACGACGGCGCCGTCGCCTTCTACCGTGCCTTGCTGGCGACCTTGAACGAGGAACTCACGCGTTGCCGTGAACAGCTGGCGCAGCTGCGCGCGCGTCTGGACGAGAGCGAACAGGCCGCCGATGCCGCCTTGCGCGCCTACGAGGCGCGCCGCGACGACATCATGCAGGCCGAGAAGGCATGGGCGGCCTACCTCGCCGACGCCTCGATCTGGCTCGATCTCTTCAGTTTCGTGCCGGCCGTGCGCCGGCGCCGCATGGCGCGCGACCGCCAGGTGCTGATGGCGCATCCGCTGACCGCCGACCTCCAGCACCGCGCCGACGGCGTGCCGGGGCATTTCCATACGCTCAAGAAGGAAGCGCTGCAGCACAAGAACAATACCGCGGCCGAGCTGCTCGCCTTGAAAGGGGAGCTCGCGCGCCAGGGGGACGAGGTCAAGCAGGAGATGGCGCGGGCCGAGACGGAGCGCGCACGCATCACCAGCGCCTTCGCCGCCTGGCGCGACGTGGCCGGCGACGATCCGGAACTGCTCGACGCCAGCCTGGCCAACCTGAACGAGCACCTGGACAAGAAGGTACGCTCACGCATGTTCGCCGTCGCCGACTGGTACTGGTCGGGCCAGTGGATCCTCGAAGTGCGGCACCGTATCAGGAGCGGCATCAAGGATACGAAGGGTCGCAGCAAGCTCGAAGCGAAGTACCGCCGCTTCGCCAAGCTCTCTCCCTGCCTGGTGTCGAACTTCCACATGGCGCCGTCGTTCTTCACCGCCTGGGAAGGCGAAGACATGCCGTTCTGGAACACGATCGACCTGCTGGTGGTGGACGAGGCAGGGCAGGTTTCGCCCGATATCGGCGCGCCGATGTTCGCCCTGGCGCGGCGCGCGATGGTGGTCGGCGACACCTTCCAGATCGAGCCGGTCTGGAACAGCGGCGAAGCGACCGACCGCACCAACGCCGTCAAGTTCGGCCTGGCGCCGGCCTTCCACGACCCCGCCTACGACCGCCTGGAGCAGGGCGGCTATGCGTCGGCCAGCGGCAGCCTGATGCGCGTCGCCAACCGCAGCTGCATGGTCCAGCAGTACGAGGACGTGCGCGGCCTGATGCTGACCGAACACCGGCGCTGTGTGCCGGAGCTGATCGATTACTGCAACCGGCTGATCTACGCGGGTCGCCTCGAACCGAAACGCGCGTCGCTGCCGCTCGCGGAGCGGATCCTGCCGCCGTTCGAGCTGATCCACGTCGGCGGCAAGGACGTGCGGCGCGGCGGCAGCCGCCAGAACGACGTCGAGGCGGCCGCGGTCGTCGACTGGCTCAAGGCCCACCGCGCCGACATCGAACAGCACTACCTCGACGACGCGGGCAAGCCGACCCCGATCTGGCAGCTGGTGGGCATCGTGACCCCGTTCGCGGCGCAGGCGGGCGCCATCGAACGGCGCCTGCGCCGGGAGATGCCGGACCTGCTGCGCAAGGACAGCCGCCTGACGGTCGGCACCGTGCACGCGCTGCAGGGCGCCGAGCGCGCCATCGTGCTGTTCTCGCCGACCTATGGCGAGAGTTTCAATGGCGGCGCCTTCTTCGACCAGAAGCCCAACATGCTCAACGTCGCGGTATCGCGCGCCAGGGACAGCTTCATCGTCATCGGCAACCGCAAGGTGTTCGATGCCAACCGCACTGCGCTGCCATCCGGCCTGCTGGCGACCTACCTGGTGGAGCGCAGCCGCGAGACGGTCGAGGGCTAGCAGGGGCAGGGCGGATTCCATCGAATCCGCCCTTCGGGATCATGCCGGCGGCGCCGATTGCTGCCATACTGTTGGCTTCTTACCATCCCGATCACAGCATGGCCACCGTCACTGAACTCCTCCTTTATCCGATCAAGTCCTGCGCCGGCCTGTCCGTGCCCGAGGCGACGCTCGCCCTCGACGGCCTGTCGGCAAACGGCGTGCACGACCGCGAATGGATGGTGGTGACGAGAGAGGGCCTGTTCCTGACCCAGCGCGAATACCCGCGCATGGCGACCATCGCGCCGCGCATCGAAGGTAACGATCTGGTGGTCGAGGCGCCCGGCCTGTCTCCGATCCGCCTGCCGCTGGCGCACGACCTCGAGGCGCCGGCGATCGAAGTGCTGATCTGGGACGATCACGTCCTGGCCGCCGACTGCGGCGACGATGCCGCCGCCTGGTTCGCGGATGCCGTCGGCGCCCCATGCCGCCTGGTGCGCTTCCGTCCCGACGTCGTGCGTCCGAAGATCAGCCCATGGACTGGCGGCTTGCCTGCCGCGGCCCGCTTCTCGGACGGCTACCCGATCCTCTTGATCGGCCAATCCTCGCTCGACGACCTGAACGCCAAACTGGTGCAGGCCGGCCGCGCCGCGCTGCCCATGAACCGCTTTCGTCCCAATATGGTTGTAGACGGCATCGACGCCTTCGAAGAAGACTTCGTGGCCGAGTTCTCCGCTGACGAAGTCAAACTGCGCCCGGTCAAACCCTGCGCCCGCTGCCCGATCCCGTCGGTCGACCAGGCTACCGGTATTCCCGGCCCCGACCCGCTCGACATCCTGCAAACCTACCGCGCCAACGCCCGTATGGACGGCGCGGTCACGCTGGGCATGAACGTCATCGTCGAGGACGGTATCGACCGCATTTTGCGCGTGGGCCAGGAACTAAACGCCGAGCTTGCTTTCTAAGTACGACGGTAAGTGCGACGGTAAGTGCGACGGTAAGTGCGACAGCAGGTCGAACGCCGGCGGCACCGCAACAGTGTCGCAAAATCGCCTATTCCCGCATCTTCCCCGATGCCGACAGGCGGTTTTTCATATCCAAGCAAGATTGGATGGCGTAATGTTACGGTTATTGCTGAAAGGAATGCTCCATGCATGAGCCGAGCGCGTCGACGCGAGAACTGATGGCGGAAAACGAGACCTTGCGCGCGCGCATGGCGTACCTGCTCGAGCAGGCCGAACGCAACCACGAAATCATGTGCCGCCACCAGGCCTTCGACCTGCAGATCGTGGGCGCCGGCAGCTTTCCGGAACTGGTCGGAACGATCTTCCGTACGCTGCCGGTGATCTCGGAGCTGGATACCGTCACCCTGTCGCTGGTCGACCCGGATGCCGACATCTATACCGTCATGCACCGCCTGGGCGTCGATTTCGAGCAGTTCCCCAACCTGATGTTCTGCGAGCATGCGGTCGAACTCGGCTTCGACATGTCGCCCGAGCGCCGTCCGCATCCTATCCTGGGGCCTTATGCGCCGTCGCAGCACTGCGCCGTGTTCCCGCATCCGCCCGCCGGCCTGCAGAGCGTGGCCCTGGTGCCGCTGCTGCGCAATACGCGCCTGATCGGCAGCCTGAACCTGGGCAGCGCCGACCCGGCCCGCTTCACGCCGAACCTGGGCACCGACTTTGTCGAGCACATGGGCTCGATCATCGCGATCTGCCTCGAGAACGTGATCAGCAACGAGATGCTGAAGTACATCGGCCTCACCGATTCGCTCACCGGCGTCTACAACCGCCGCTACATGGACCGCCGCCTGCTCGAAGAGATCGCGCGCGCGCGGCGCCAGGGCTATCGCCTGTCCTGCATGTACATCGACATCGACCACTTCAAGCGCGTCAACGACACGGTCGGCCACCAGGGCGGCGATGACGTCCTGCGCGAGGTGTGCGGCCGCATCAAGGCCGAGCTGCGCATGTCGGATGCGCTGGGCCGCTTCGGCGGCGAAGAATTCGTGGTGCTGCTGATCGACGCCGACCTGGAAAGCGCCAGCATGGTCGCCCAGCGCATCCGCGCCAGCGTCGCCGCCGAGCCGGTGAGCCTGGGCGGTGGCGAGCGGGTCGACGTGACGGTGTCGATCGGCGTCGCCGCGCTGTCGGATTTTGCGCGCGACAACGCGATCGAAGGCGTGGCGCAGGAACTCGTGGCATCGGCCGATGCGGCGCTGTACCAGGCCAAGGCCGGTGGTCGCAACAAGGTCGTCACGTTCGCTTAATCGTACACGTTAAGCTAAACCCAGTCGTCCCCGCGAAGGCGGGGACCCAAGTTTGCGAGCGTCTCGACGGCATTTGCAGAACTTGGGTTCCCGCCTTCGCGGGAACGACGTGTTAGAGCCGCGTGACTTGCCCACACGACGGCGCGGCCAGCATCACAACAACCTGTCCTCGGCCCGGCTGACCGCCTCCCCATCCCCACGCACCACCACCACGTCGCCCGCAGCCAGCACCACGCCCGGCCCCGGCTCCACATCCGCACCGCCGCGCCGCAATGCGGTCACCTCGGCCGCGATGCCGTCCAGCCCCAGTTCCACCAGGCTGCGGCCGATCGAAGCGGCCTGCGCATGCAGCCGCACCGAATGCAGGCGCACATGCCCCGGTTCGAGCGTGGCGCCGCTGTCGCTCGCGCCATGGAAGTAGCCGCGCAGGGTCGCATAGCGGTCGTCGCGCGCCGCCTGCACCCGGTGCACCACGCGCCGCAGCGGCACGCCCAGCGTCACCAGCGCGTGCGAGGCCAGCATCAGGCTGCTCTCCAGCGCCTCGGGCACCACCTCGGTGGCGCCGGCGCGTTTGAGCACGTCCATGTCGCCGTCATCGTGGCTGCGCACGATCACCGGCAGGTTCGGGGCCAGCTCGTGCACCAGGTGCAGCACCTTCAGGGCCTGGCGCGTGTCGGCGAAGGTGATCACCAGCGCGCTGGCGCGGTGGATGCCGGCCGCGATCAGGCTTTCGCGGCGCGCCGCGTCGCCGTACGAGACGGTGGCGCCGGCCGCCCGCGCCTCTTGCACCCGCTCCGGATCCAGGTCCAGCGCGTGCCAGGGCAGCGCCTCTTCCTTGAGCAGGGTCGCCAGGCTCTGGCCGCTGCGCCCGAAGCCGGCGATGACCACGTGATTCTGGGTCTTCATGGTGCGCGTGGCGAGCTGGGTCAGCTGCAGCGACTGCGTCATCCACTCGTTGGCCGCGAGCTTCATCGCGATCCGGTCCATATTGGCGATGACGAAGGGGGCGAGCAGCATCGACAGCACCATCGAGGCCAAAACCAGCTGCATCACGAACGGATCGACCAGCTTCGAGCCGGAAGCGTGATTGAGCAGCACGAAGCTGAATTCGCCCGCCTGGGCCAGCGCCAGGCCGGTGCGCATCGCCGTGCCGGGCGATGCCCCGAAGGCGCGCGCGAGCAGGGCGATCAGGCCGAACTTGAGCAGCACCGGCAGCGCGAGCAACAGCAGCACCAGCCGCCAGTGCTCGATCACCATCCGCAGGTCGAGCAGCATGCCGATCGTGATGAAGAACAGCCCGAGCAGCACGTCGCGGAACGGCTTGATGTCTTCTTCCACCTGATGCTTGTAGGGCGTCTCGGAGATCAGCATGCCGGCCACGAAGGCGCCGAGGGCCAGCGACAGGCCGGCCTGCTCGGTGATCCAGGCCGCGCCCAGGGTCACCAATAACAGATTGAGCATGAACAGCTCTTGCGAGCGGCGCTTGGCGACGATGGTGAACCAGCGGCCCATCAGCTTCTGGCCGAAGAACAGCAGCAGGGCCAGCACCAGCGCCGCCTTGAGCGCTTCCACGCCAAGGGTGATCGCCAGGTCTTCCGGATCGCGCGCCAGCGCCGGGATCATGATCAAGAGCGGCACCACCGCCAGGTCCTGGAACAGCAGGATGCCGACGATGCGCCGCCCATGCTCGCTTTCGAGCTCCAGCCGCTCGGTGAGCAGCTTGACGACGATGGCGGTCGAGGACATCGCCAGCGCGCCGCCCAGCGCGAAGGCGGCCTGCCAGCCGAGGGCAATGCCGGGCAGGAACCAGGCCGCCAGCAGCCCGATCCCCATCGCGGCCGCGATCGTCGACACCACCTGGGCCAGGCCCAGCCCGAACACGATGCGCCGCATCGAGCGCAGCTGCCCGAGCGAGAACTCCAGGCCGATCGAGAACATCAGGAACACCACCCCGAACTCGCCCAGCGCGTGGGTGGTGGGACTGTCTTCGGCCAGGGCCAGGGCGTGGGGGCCGATCAGGACACCGACGGCGAGGTAGCCGAGCATCGGCGGCAGTTGCAGGCTACGGAAGACGACCACGCCCAGGACGGCGCAGCCCAGAAGGAGGAGGGTGAGTTCGAGGCCGGAATGCATTGATGCGAAGCTGGGATAAACAGCAAAAGTGTTGATCTTATGGCACTAGCCAGGTGTGGTGCGGCGGTCGCTTGTTATCGTTTGTTACGACTGGCAAGTTTTTTGCTTTCCCAATTCGTTTATACTTCCAAAATGAGTGTAACCGATGAAAAAATAATGCCGAAAAGTTTTGACGAAACCCTGGCCCGGCGCGTCCTGGACCTGGGTCGCGAAACGCTGTCGATCGAAGCGGACGCCATCCGCGCGCTGCAGGCGCGCCTGGGCGACGACGACAGTTTCGTGAACGCCGCGCAGCTGATCATGGCCTGCGACGGCCGCGTGGTCGTGTCCGGGATGGGCAAGTCGGGCCACATCGGCCGCAAGATCGCCGCCACCCTGGCGTCCACCGGCACCCCGGCCTTCTTCATGCACCCGGGCGAAGCCGCGCACGGCGACCTGGGCATGGTCACCAAAAATGATGTCGTGATCGCGATCTCCAATTCGGGCGAATCGTCCGAGATCCTGGACATCCTGCCGGCCGTGAAGCGCCTGGGCGCGCGCGTGATCGCCATGACCGGTAAACCAGCCTCGCGCCTGGCCAAGCTGGCCGACGTGCACCTGGACATCGCGGTGGACAAGGAAGCCTGCCCGCTCAACCTGGCGCCGACCACCAGCACCACCGTGACCCTCGCGATGGGCGATGCGCTGGCCGTGGCGCTGCTCGACGCGCGCGGCTTCCGTGAACAAGACTTCGCGCTGTCGCATCCGGGCGGCGCGCTGGGCCGGCGCCTCCTGACCCATGTGCGCGACGTGATGCGCAGCGGCGACGCGGTGCCGAGCGTGAGCCCCGAAACCTCGCTGGTCGAAGCGCTGCTCGAAGTGACCCGCAAGGGCCTCGGCATGACCGCCATCGTCGACGCCGAAGGCCGTCCGGTCGGCGTGTTCACCGACGGCGACTTGCGTCGCGTGATCGAACGCATGCACGACTTCTCGGACATCCAGATCCGCGACGTGATGCACGCCAACCCGCGCCGCGTGCGCCCCGAGCAGCTGGCGGTCGACGCCGTCGCCGTGATGGAAGAATTCCGCATCAACCAGATGCTGGTGGTCGATGACGACGACCGCCTGGTCGGCGCGCTGCACATCCACGACCTGACCCGCGCAAAGGTGATCTGATGAGCGACACGTTTATCCCAGCCATTACGCCGTTGGCCCATATGGAACGCGCGGCCCGCATCAAGGTCATGATCTTCGACGTCGACGGCGTGCTGACCGACGGCAGCCTGACCTACGGCCCGGAAGGCGAAGTCACCAAGACCTTCAACGTGCTCGACGGCCTGGGCATCCAGCTGTTGAACAAGACCGGTGTCCAGACCGCGATCATCAGCGCGCGCCTGTCGCCGATCGTCGTCAAGCGCGCGGCCGATCTGGGCATCTCGCACGTCCACCAGGGCATCCACGACAAGCGCATCGGCTTCGCCAAGCTGTTGGAAAGCACCGGCTTTACGGCCGAGCAGTGCGGCTACATCGGCGACGACGTGATCGACCTGCCGCTGTTCGCGCGCGTCGGCTTCGCCGTCGCGGTGCCGTCCGGCCACCCCGAGGTGCAGCACCGCGCGCACTACGTCACCAAGAATGGCGGGGGCCGCGGCGCGGTGCGCGAGGTGTGCGACCTCGTGATGCGCGCCCAGGGCACCTACGACCAGGCGCTCGCGCCGTACTTCGCCTAAAGGCCACGCACCATGGCCACCATCGTCCAAAACAAGCGTACCGCGCATCGCTGGAATCTCCTGGCGATGATCGTGATCGGCACCTTCTTCGCCTTCGGCAGCTTCTGGCTGCTGCAACTGATGCAGGCGTCCGACATCGACGCCCAGCTGGGCGGGCCGCCGGACGAACCGGACTACATCGTCGAGAATTTCTCGTTCGTGCGCATGACCGAGAATGGCCAGCCGAGCTATGTATTGTCGGGCAAGCACCTGGCCCACATCCCGCTCGGCGACGTCTCGCACGTCGACCAGCCGCTGCTGCGCGGCGTCGAGCCGGGCCGCCCGCCGATGACGGTGGTCGCCAAGAAAGCCCAGGTGTTCCACGAAGAGCACCGGGTCGAACTGATGGGCGACGTCGACCTGCAGCGCCCGAAGACGGCGCAGAGCGAGTCCTTGCACTTGCGTAGCCAGGCGCTGACCGTGCTCCCCGACGAAGAAATCGTCAAGACCGACCTCCCGGTTGACCTGCAGCTTGGGGCATCGAGCGTGAAAGGCACCGGCATGGTCGCCAACAACGCCACCCAGCAAGTGCACATGTCCAGCCGCGGCCAGATCGTCTATCCGCCACGACCGCGCCAGTAAGCCTGCGCCGCGCGATAACCCAGGACCAGCATTCCTTATCATGAAAAATATATTTGCCGCCGTACTCCTTTCCCTGCTGTCGCTGACGGCAGCCGCCGAACGTGCCGACTCGCTCAAACCCGCGCAGGTCGAATACGATTCCGCCGATCTCGACGGGGTCAACGGTGTGCGCACCCTGACCGGTAACGTGATCCTCACCCGCGGTACGCTGTTGCTCAAGGCCGACCGCGCCGTGGTCAGGGAAACGCCCGAAGGCTATATGACGGTGACACTCACCGCCAACAACGGCAAGCTCACCACGTTCCGCCAGAAGCGCGACGGCGGCCCCAACCTGTGGGTCGAGGGCCAGGCCGAGCGCATCGAGTACGACGAGCGCGCCGAGCTGGTGCGCCTGTACTCGAATGCCCTCATCAAGGAACTGGAAAACGATCAACTGAGCAACCAGGTCACCGGCCCTTTCATCTCGTATGACAGCCGCAAGGAAGTGGCCACCGTGCGCAACGACGTCAGCGGCCAGAGCAAGGTTGGCGGCGGCCGCGGCACCCTGATCCTCTCGCCCAAGCGCACCCCCGCCGGAGGAGCGCAATGACGGCAATCCCGATGGATCTGGGCGATTGCAGCACCCTGGTCGTCAAGGGCCTGCAGAAGAGCTATGGCAAGCGCCTGGTGGTGCGCGACGTGTCGCTGCAGGTCGAGTGCGGTGAAGTGGTCGGCTTGCTGGGCCCGAACGGCGCCGGCAAGACCACGTCGTTCTACATGATCGTCGGCCTGGTGCCGTCGGACGCCGGCTCGATCGACATCAACGGCACCGACATCACCAGCCTGCCGATCCACCGCCGCGCCGTATTGGGCCTGTCCTACCTGCCGCAAGAGGCCTCGGTATTCCGCAAGCTGACGGTGGAAGATAACATCCGCGCCGTGCTCGAGCTGCAGAAGGACAACGGCAAGCCGCTGTCGAAAGACCAGATCAACGAGCGCCTCGACACCTTGCTGGCCGACCTGCAGATCGAGAAGCTGCGCGAGAACCCGGCGCTGTCGCTGTCGGGCGGCGAGCGCCGCCGCGTGGAGATCGCGCGCGCGCTGGCGACCAATCCGCGCTTCGTGCTGCTCGACGAACCGTTCGCCGGCGTCGACCCGATCGCCGTGATCGAGATCCAGCGCATCGTGCGCTTCCTGAAGGAGCGCCGGATCGGTGTCCTGATCACCGACCACAACGTGCGCGAGACGCTCGGCATCTGCGACCGCGCCTACATCATCAACCAGGGCGCGGTGCTTGCCTCCGGCCGCCCTGACGACATCATCGCGGACGAGTCGGTGCGCCGCGTGTACCTGGGTGAACACTTCCGCATGTGAGCGACGCCTAGATGAAACAGTCCCTGCAACTTCGCACTTCGCAGCACCTCGCGCTTACGCCGCAACTGCAGCAGTCGATCCGGTTGCTGCAACTGTCGACGCTCGAACTGCACCAGGAGATCGAGCAGATACTGGGCGATAACCCCTTGCTCGAGCGGCTCGACGACCCGCTCGACCATTCGGTGCGTTTGCTGGCCGACGGCGCCATCAACAATGCGCCCGCCAGTGGCGAAGCGCCGCCGGCGCCCGGCCAGCAGGCCGAGGGCCAGGATGCGCCGGCGCAGGAGGGCGAGGGTTTCGAGGGCGGCGCCGACAACGAGCGCAGCGACGCCGACTGGAGCGAAGGTGGCGCGCCATCTTCAGGCGGCGGTGGCGAGGACGAGGACGGCCGCCCGCAGCTGGAAGCCTGCGCCATCACCCTGCGCGAACACCTGATGGAGCAGGTGCGCGAAGCCACCCTGTCGGCGCGCGACCGCGCGCTGGCCGAGCTGGTGATCGATGCGCTGGACGACAACGGCTACCTCGAAGAACCGCTCGACGAGATCCATGCAAGGCTGCCCGAAGAACTCGACATCGAGATCGAAGAGCTGCGTTGCGCGCTGGCGCTGGTGCAGAGCATGGACCCGGTGGGCGTCGGCGCGCGCAGCGCGGCCGAGTGCCTGGCGCTGCAGATCCGGCGCATGCCGGGCGTGCCGATGGTGACGCGGCGCATGGCCCTGACCATCGTCGAGGGTTACCTGAGCTGGTTCGCCCAGCGCGAATACAGCAAGCTGAAAAAAGCGCTCGACTGCGACGACGAAGACTTGCGCGAGGTGCAGGCCGTGGTGCGCCAATGCAATCCGCATCCGGGCGCGGCGTTCGCTTCGAACGTGTCGGACTATGTGGTGCCGGACGTGATCGTGCGCCGTTCCAAGAGCGGCTGGGCGGTCACCCTGAACCCGGACGTGATGCCGCGCCTGCGCGTCAACAGCCTGTACGCCAGCATGCTCAAGCAGGGCAAGAGCGAGGCGCAGATGGGCGCGCAGATGCAGGAAGCGAAGTGGCTCATCAAGAATATGCGCCAGCGTTTCGACACCATCCTGCGTGTGGCGGAGGCGATCGTCGAGCGCCAGCGCAATTTTTTCTCCCATGGCGCGGTTGCCATGCGGCCCCTTGTTTTACGTGAGATAGCTGATACACTAGGCCTACACGAGAGCACAATTTCTCGTGTCACAACGCAGAAATACATGCTGACCCCGCACGGCATGTTTGAGTTGAAGTATTTCTTCGGCAGCCACGTTGCCACCGAGGCGGGAGGCGAAGCATCCTCGACGGCAATCCGTGCGCTCATTGCACAATTGACAGGAGCAGAAGACCCTAGGAACCCTTTATCCGACAGCAAGATCGCGGAGATGCTCGGGGAACAAGGCATGGTCATCGCGCGCCGCACGGTTGCAAAATACCGTGAAGCCCTCAAGATACCCCCTGTAAGCCTCCGCAAGTCCTTGTAACTGCGCCGTCCACAGACATCGTGCCTTGTCGCGTTCCTGTGGTCCACACGGTGCAACATTTTCAAAGGAGTGTGTATGAACCTCACAATCAGTGGCCATCATCTCGAAGTAACCCCCGCCATCCGTGAATACGTTCAGAATAAGCTCGAGCGCATCATTCGCCATTTCGACCAGGTGATCGACACCCACGTCTTCCTGGCCGTCGACAACCTCACTGAAAAAGAAAAAAGGCAAAAAGCAGAGATCAACGTCCAGGTGTCGGGAAAGACCCTGCACGTGGCCAGCGTCGCACAAGACCTGTACGCCGCGATCGATACGCTGATGGATAAGCTGGACCGACAGATCCTCAAACACAAGCAGCAACTGAAAGACCATAGCCGTACTTCGATCAAACGCATGCCGGAAATCGACGGCGAAGACGCTGCTGTCGCCTGATCAGGCGCAGGGCTCACACTAGCTAAGGGCGTCTGAGGGGACGCCCTTTTTGCATCTGTGGCACATCCAATCCGGCGGGGTAAGATACGGTTTTACCGACCACTGATCACCCCATGACCGACCACGTCCTGACCCGCATCGCCAACCGCACCGGCATCATCACCCTGGACCGCCCGAAGGCGCTCAATTCGCTGTCGCTCGAGATGGTGCGCGCGCTGACCGCGGTGCTGCGCGCCTGGCAGCATGACGGGCAGGTCGAGGCGGTCGTACTGACCAGCAGCAGCGAGAAGGCCTTGTGCGCGGGCGGCGACATCCGTTTCTTCCATGAGGTCGGCCATGCGACGCCGATGGGCGGCAGCGCGCTGCTCGAGGATTTCTTCACCGAAGAATACGCGCTGAATCACCTGATCCATTTCTATCCAAAGCCTTACATCGCCATCATGGATGGCGTCGTGATGGGCGGCGGCATGGGCATCGCCCAGGGCGGCCCGGACTGCGGCCTGCGCATCGTGACCGAGCGCACGAAAATGGCCATGCCCGAGGTGAACATCGGCCTGTTCCCGGACGTCGGCGGCAGCCACTTTCTGTCGCATGCGCCGGGGCAGCTCGGCAACTACCTGGGCCTGACCGGGCTGACGATCGGCGCCGCCGACGCGCTGTATATCGGCCTGGCCGACGTGTTCGTGCCAGGCGCCGAGCTGCCGGACCTGCAGGCATTGATCGCGTCCACGCAAGGCGCCGGCCTGCCGGCGGCGATCCGCGCCTTCGCGGCGCCGTTTGCTGCAATGGCGGGGGCAAGCGAATTGCAGGTCCGGCGCAGGAGCATCGATGCGCATTTCGGCGCGGCGTCGGTCGCCGCGATCATGGGATCGCTCGAAGGCGACGCAACACCGTTCGCACACAAGGCGCTGGCCGCCATGCGCCAGCGTTCGCCCCTGTTGATGTGCGTGACCCACGAGCTGCTGGCGCGTGGCGCCGCGCTCGACGTGGCCGACTGCCTGCGCATGGAACGCTCGCTGGTGCGCCACAATTTCGAGCATGGCGAAGTGCTGGAAGGCATACGCGCACTGGTGATCGACAAGGACAATGCGCCGCAATGGAATCCACCGTCGCTTGCCGAGGTCACCCCAGAGATGGTGGCGCGCTTCTTCGCGCCGGTGTGGCCGGAGCACGCGCATCCGCTCAGGCATCTTGCATAATCCGCTGCGTGCATATCCATTTTTGCGTGACAGCGTAGCGACGGGGTGTGAACATCGGGTCTTCATGATTTGAAAGGAAGAGCGATGCGCCTGGGTGCCCTGCTGATCTCGATGACTGTATGCGGCAGCGCCGCCGCGCAGGACTACCAGCCGGCCTTCGATCCGAGCCGGCTCAAGGGTCCCACGACAGGACCGGTCAACCAGATCATGGTGCTCGGCTCGCCCCACCTGGCGCATTTGCCCAAGACCTTCCAGGCGTCGAGCCTGGCCCCGCTGAACGAACGGCTCGCGGCCTGGAAGCCGCAGGCGATCGCGGTCGAGGACCGCTCGGGACCGCAGTGCGATTTCATGCGCCACCACCCGGCGCGGTATGCGGAGACGGTCAAGACCTATTGCCGGGATACCGCGGCGGCAAAGGCCGCGACCGGGCTCGATGTCCCGCAAGCGACGGCAGAATTGGAAAAGCTGCTGGGTGAATGGCCGGCGGCGCCGTCGCCAGCCCAACGGCGCCGCCTGGCGGCCGTGTTCCTGGCCGGCGGGGAGCCTGCATCCGCGGTGGTCCAGTGGTTCCGCTTGCCGGCCGGGGAGCGCCGCGCCGGCGACGGCCTGGACGCCGCCCTGGTCGCGCAGCTACAGGAGCTCGAGGCCAGTCCCAACGAAAGCGTGATGATCGCGGCGCGGCTGGCGGCCCGGCTGGGGCATGAGCGCGTGTACGCCATGGACGACCAGACGGCATCCCGTCCTTACGCCGACCGCAAGGCGGCTGGCGAGGCGATCATGAAGGCCTGGGACAATCCGGCCAATGCGAAGCGCAAGAAGGACGACGAGATCCTCGACGCGGGCGTGGGCAGTGCGGAAGGCCTGCTGGCGATGTACCGCGCCTATAACTCGCCCGCCCATGTCGCCGCGACCTTCGAGATCGACTTCGGCGCGGCGCTGAACGAACCGTCACCCCAGCGCTTCGGCCGTGGCTACGTCGGCTACTGGGAAACGCGCAACCTGCGCATGGCGGCGAACATCCGCGACGTGGTGGGCGTCATGCCCGGCACGCGGCTGCTGGTCATCGTGGGGGCGTCGCACAAGGGCTATCTGGAGGCGTATCTGCACCAGATGCATGATGTACGGTTGGTGGATACGGCAGCGGTGCTGCGTTGAACGGCCGCGACGCTCTGGCCTGGCCACATGCAGTGGTACGTCATTCCCGCGCAGGCGGGAATCCAAGTCATTGGCATAGTGGCTCCATCTGCCGTGGCCACTGCGCGAAGGACTTGGGTTCCCGCCTGCGCGGGAACGACGTGCGAGGGCTGGCGGTAGACATTACGCCGCAGGATTCTTCGGCTGCTCCCGATGCCGAACGATCACCCGTTCGGTGGCGCCAAAATAGGCGCCGAGGTGTTCGGCCATGTACACCGAGCGGTGCTGGCCGCCGGTGCAGCCGACCGCCACCGTCAGGTAGCTGCGGTTGTCGGTCTTGAACGAAGGCAGCCACTTGGCCACGAAGGTGCGGATGTCGGCCAGCATCTCGATCGCGCTCGGCTGGGCGTCGAGGAAGTCGATTACCGGCTGGTCCTTGCCGGTGAGTGGCCGCAGGGCCAGGTCGTAATACGGGTTCGGGATCGCGCGCACGTCGAACACGAAGTCGGCGTCGAGCGGCACGCCGACCTTGAACGCGAACGATTCGAAGAACAGGGTCAGCGGCGCATGGTCGACTTCGGCCAGCTCCTTGATCCAGCCGCGCAGTTTGTTGGCCGAGAGTTCCGAGGTGTCGATCACATGGCCCAGGTTCTCGATCGACGACAGGCGCTCGCGTTCTTCGGCGATGCATTCGATCAGGGTGCGGCGCGAAGCCGGATTCTCGCCCGGCCGCAGCTCGTGCGACAGCGGGTGGCTGCGTCGCGTTTCGGAAAAACGCGCGACCAGCGAATGGGTGCTCGACGTCAGGAACATGACCTTGACCGCATGGCCATCCTCGCGCATGCGGCGCACACTCACCGGCAGTTCGACCAGCGATTCGGCGCTGCGCGCGTCGACCGCGACCGCCATCTTGCCGGTGCCGGTTTCATTGACCGTATTGACGAGGGCCGGCAGCAGGGCCGGCGGCAGGTTGTCGACGCAGTAGTAACCCGCGTCTTCCAGGACATTCAGGGCTACGGACTTGCCCGAGCCCGAGATGCCGGTGATGAGGACGATGTGCATGCGGCGATGATACCGCAACCTTCAGCCGATGGCACGCCGCCGGGCCATCGGATGAAGGTTTAGTCCGCGCTCATCGCCTGGCGCTGGCGCTCCATGAACTCCTGCAGCGTGTCGATGCCGCGCAGTTGCAGGATCGTGTTGCGCACCGCGGCCTCGAGCAGCACCGCGATATTGCGGCCGGCCGCCACCGGAATGACGACCTTGCGGATCGGCAGGCCCAGCACGTCCTCGGTCGGGAAGTGGAAGGGCAGGCGCTCGACCTCTTCGTCCAGCGCGCCGCGCTTGACCAGGTGCACGATCAGCTTCAGGCGCATCTTGCGCCGCACCGCCGTCTCGCCGAAGATCGCCTTGATGTCCAGCAGGCCCAGGCCGCGCACCTCCAGCAAATTCTGCAATAGCGGCGGGCAGCGGCCCTCGATCATGTTCGGCGCGATGCGCGAGAATTCCACGGCGTCGTCGGCCACCAGGCCGTGCGAGCGCGAGATCAGTTCCAGGCCCAGTTCGCTCTTGCCCAGGCCCGAGTCGCCCGTGATCAGCACGCCCACGCCCAGCACGTCCATGAACACGCCGTGCATGATCACGCGCTGGGCCAGCTTCTTGGATAAATACACGCGCAGGAAGTCGATCACCTGCGCCGCCGGCAGCGGGGTCGAGAACAGGGGGATATTCTGCTCGTCGCAGATGGCGAGGATGTCGGGCGGGGTTTCCAGGCCTTGCGCGATGATCAGCGCAGGCGGGCCGCCGCCGATCAGTTCGCCAACCACATGGCTGCGCGAATTGGCCTTGAGGCGGTGGTAGTAGTCGAGTTCCTGGTGGCCGAACACCTGGATCCGGCCCGGGTGGATCAGGTTCAGGTGGCCAACCTGGTCGGCTGCCGAGGCGGCGTCGCCGGCGATCTGGCGTTCACCGCCGGGGAAACCCGCGAACCAGCCCAGTTGCAGGCTGTCGCGGTTGTCGTCGTACAGCCGTTGGATGGTCAGCGGAGACTGCAGCATGGGCATTGTCGTCGTCGCAAAAAAGGCGCGCGGCGTGATTGCCGCGCGTTTAGCAGACGCTCAGTTTAACCCAGAGCCTGGAGGCTGGGTTGCCAGTTGATAATGCGGTCATGCACCGATTTCGGATCGGGATCGGTCGCCAGGGCGGTGCGCACCGACTCGTCGGAGAACAGCTCGGCGATCTCGGACAGGATCTCGAGGTGCTGCTGGGTGACGTGATCCGGGATCAGCAGGAAGAACAGCAGGCTCACCGGCTGGCCATCAGGCGACTCGAAAGGAATCGGCTCCTTCAGGCGCACGAAGGCGGCCAGCGGAGCCTTGAGGCTCTTGCTGCCCTTGATGCGGCCGTGCGGGACGGCGACGCCGTGCCCCAGACCGGTCGAGCCCAGGCGTTCGCGTGCGAACAGGTTGTCCGACACGATCGAGCGGGCGATGCCGCAGTTGTTCTCGAAGATCAGGCCGGCTTGCTCGAAGGCTCGTTTCTTGCTCGACACTTCGATGTCGAGTTGCACGTTCTCGAGCGAGAGGATTTTGCTTAGATTCGTCATAACGTGGGTGCGATGCACGCGTGGAGTGCTTGCGAGCACGGGATTATAGGCCTGTTTGGGGCCTGAGACACTCGATTTCGCGACAGTTTGGACTTCTCGCCGAACGGCCGCACGGTACCCGTCGAAACGGGATAAGTGGTTAGTTGACCTGCGTCAACATCGTTACGCAATTTCCTCAACGAATCAGCTGTTGAGGCCAGCAATCGTATGCCGGTCGTCCTGTTTACCGATGATTGCTCGAAGTCCCGCCTAAAAACAAGGCAGGGCGTTCAGTATCGTATAGCAAAAGGTGATGCCATGCGCTGCGCATGGCTGTCGCCTAAAACGCACAGGCGTGCGGGTAATATCCTGACAGAAATTGGATGTTTACTGGCGCGCGCCACGCAGATTGCCTGGTTTGCCGGTGCTGAAGTTGGCCCGCCATGGGTTGATGTCCAGGCCGCCGCGCCGCGTGTAGCGCGCATACACGGCCAGCTTGCTCGGCTGGCACTGGCGCAGCACGTCCATGAAAATGCGCTCCACACACTGCTCGTGGAACTCGTTGTGCTCACGGAAGCCGATCAGGTATTTCAGCAAGCCTTCCTGGTCGATTTGCGGGCCGACGTAGCGGATCTGCACCGTGCCCCAGTCCGGTTGGCCCGTGACCAGGCAATTGGACTTGAGCAGGTGCGACACCAGGGTTTCTTCCACCGGCGCATCTTCGTGCCTGGCCTTGAGCAGCTGCGGGGCCGGCGAGTAATCGTCGACCTCGATATCGAGGCGGTCGAGCAGCGTGCCTTCCAGTTCGCCCATCCTGATCGCCCCGAATTGATCCGGGCTGGTCAGGGTGACGTGGACCGGCGCGCCGAAACCGTTCGACAGGTCGTCGCGCAGCAGGGCCAGCAAGGCCTCGGGACCGGCGAGGCGGGTCTGGTTGAACGAATTCAGGTAGAGCTTGAACGATTTCGATTCGACGATGTTCGGCGAATCGGCTGGCGCCGTCACGGTCGCGATCGCGACCTGCGGCTTGCCGCGCATGTTCAGCCACGACAGTTCATAGGCGTTCCAGATGTCGACGCCGAAGAAGGGGAGCGTGCCTGAAAGACCCAATTCCTCGCGCTTTTGCTGGCGCGGGATCGGGAACAGCAGCTCGGGGGCGTACTGGCTCTGGTAGGCGGAAGATTTGCCAAGTGGCGATTGATCAGGGGTATTCATAAATAAGGTCGGTCATTCTGCGCCATGGCATAAGACCATCAGCGCCAGTACGTCGTTCCCGCGCAGGCGGGAACCCAAGTTCAATGAGTCGCTGGCGAGATCGAACTTCGCGGCACTGCATGCGCACTTGGGTTCCCGCCTGCGCGGGAACGACGTTATCGAGGCTAACGGTGAATCGGCGCAGACTCTGTTCAACAGGTGGGGCCTACGCCCCCAAAAACAATTTATAGACGGGATTCCCGCTCTCGTCCCAGTAACGATAACCGAGCGAAGCCAGGAACTGGCGGAACTCATCCATCTCGGCCTGCGGTACTTGCAATCCAACGAGAATGCGCCCCACGTCGCCGCCCTGGTTGCGGTAGTGGAACAGCGAGATATTCCAGTTCGGCGCCATGCTGTCCAGGAAGCGCATCAGCGCACCCGGCCGCTCAGGGAACTCGAAACGATACAGCAATTCATCATGCGCAAGTGAACTTTTCCCGCCCACCAGGTGGCGGATATGCAGCTTGGCCAGCTCGTCGTAGGTCAGATCGAGCGTCTTGTAGCCGTGTTCCTCGAAGGTGCGCGCCAAGAGGCCCGACTCGCTGCGATTGCCCACCTGCACGCCGACGAAGACGTGGGCTTCGCTTTCATGGCTGATGCGGTAATTGAATTCGGTGACGTTGCGCGGGCCGACCAGCGCGCAGAAGCGGCGGAAGCTGCCGCGCTGCTCGGGCACGGTGACGGCAAAGACCGCTTCGCGCGATTCGCCCAGCTCGGCGCGCTCGGCCACGAAGCGCAGGCGGTCGAAGTTCATATTGGCGCCGCAGGCCACCGCCACCAGCGTCTCGTTCCTGATCGGCTCGCGGTTCATCTGCGAGCGCTCGATATAGGCCTTGGCGCCGGCCACCGCCAGCGCGCCGGCCGGCTCGAGGATGCTGCGCGTATCCTGGAACACGTCCTGGATCGCGGCGCAGATGGCGTCGGTGTCGACCAGGATGATCTCGTCGACCACCTGCTGGGCGACGCGGAAGGTTTCTTCGCCCACCAGGCGCACCGCGGTGCCGTCCGAGAACAGGCCGACGTCGGTCAGGGTCACGCGCTGGCCGGCCTTCAGGCTGCGCGCCATCGCGTCCGAATCCAGGGTCTGCACGCCGATGATCTTGATGTCGGGACGGATCTGTTTCACATAGGCGCCGATGCCGGCAATGAGGCCGCCGCCGCCGATGGCGACGAAGATCGCATGGATCGGGCTCGACAGCTGGCGCAGGATTTCCATGCCGATCGTGCCCTGACCGGCGATCACGTCCGGATCGTCGAAGGGGTGCACGAAGGTCAGGCGCTGCTCTTTTTCCAGCAGCAGCGCGTGGTTGTAGGCATCGGTGTAGGAGTCGCCATGCAGCACGATTTCGACGCTGGCGCCGCCGCGCGCCTTGACCGCGTCGATCTTGAGCTGCGGCGTGGTGGTCGGCATCACGATCAGCGCGCGGCAGCCCAGGCGGCAGGCCGACAGCGCCACGCCCTGGGCATGGTTGCCGGCCGAGGCGCAGATCACGCCGCGCTTGAGCTGCTCGGGCGTGAGGTTCGCCATCTTGTTGTAGGCGCCGCGCAGCTTGAAGCTGAACACGCTCTGCATGTCCTCGCGCTTGAAATAAATGCGGTTGCCCATGCGCTGGGACAGGGTCGGGGCGAGGTCGAGCGGCGTCTGTTCGGCGACGTCGTAGACGCGGGCGGTCAGGATTTTTCTGAGGTAGTCGGTAGTCATGGTCGGATTGCAAAAGTCATGCAGGCTGGGCCGGCGGGACGGACGACGCGAACTGTTCCGCTAGGGTGGGTGACCGTGGCGCAAAGGTCGATATGACGGGCTGGGTGGCAGGCTCGTCGTATCGTGTCGTGACGAAAGTACCGGATCATTATAATGGAGCCTTATTGTCACCACTAGGCTATCGCCTAAGCCCGCATGATCGAATCCGCTGTCCAATGGCTGCTTGACTTCCTGGCTGCACCGACCGTCGGGCTGACCTCGATCTTCATCGTCAGTTTCGTCTCCGCTACCTTGCTGCCGCTCGGCTCCGAGCCGGCCGTGTTCGCCGTGATCAAGGCCAATCCCGATATGTTCTGGCCGGCAATCCTGGTAGGGACGCTCGGCAATACCCTGGGTGGCGCCTTCGATTACTTCCTCGGCTACCGCGCCAAGGTTGCGTTCGCGAAAGAGCGCCAGAGCCGATGGTTCGGCTGGCTCAAGCGCTATGGCGCCAAGACCATGCTGCTGTCGTGGCTGCCGGGCATCGGCGACCCGCTGTGCACGCTGGCCGGCTGGCTGCACCTGCCGTTCTGGCCCAGCGTGATGTATATGGCGATCGGCAAGTTCGCACGCTACCTGACCATGACGCTGGCGCTGCTGTACATCCCGGATAGTTTCTGGACCAATCTCGGTGATATGCTGACCCGCATCACCGGCTGAGTATTTCCTTTCCGACAGCGGCCGGGTCATCAGGAAGAAGCCGATGCTCGAACTGCGACCGAACTGCGAACACGGCAATGTGGCCTTGCCGCCCGCCTCGACCGAGGCGCGCATCTGCTCCTACGAGTGCACGTTTTGCGCCGCCTGCGTCGACGGCGTCTTGCTGAACGTCTGTCCGAACTGCGGCGGCGGCTTCGTGCCGCGGCCGGTCAGGCCCGCCCGCGACTGGAAGAACGGGAACTATCTGGGCAACGATCCGGCGCGCACCGAGCCGAAGCTGCGGCCTGTGGACCCGGCCGCGCATGCGCGGTTCGCCGAGGCGATCAAGGACATCGCGTCGTCGGATCGCTAGCATCCTGCATGTTCGCAGGAGGCGGTTCATAATGGGCGTTTCGACGCAGCCCCAGGATTCGCGCATGACCGACCGCCTACCCGTCCCCCTGGACAAAGCCTATCGCCTGATGAACCACGGCCCCACCGTGCTCGTCTCCGCACGCCATGGCGAAGCGATCAACGTGATGGCCGCCGCCTGGTCGATGCCGCTCGACTTCGCGCCGCCCAAGGTGGCGGTGGTGATCGACAAGAGCACGCTCACGCGCGGGATGGTCGAGGCATCCGGCGAGTTCGCCCTGATGGTGCCGTCGCGTGAACTGGCGCAACTGACCTTGCAGGTCGGCTCGACCAGCGGCCGCGAGGTCGACAAGTTCGCCGCCTTCGGCGCCGGCTACTGGACTGGCGAGCAAACCGGCGCGCCGCTTCTGGACGGCTGCCTGGCCTGGCTCGAATGCCGGCTGCTGCCCGAGCCGCACATCCAGGACACCTATGACCTGTTCCTCGGCGAGGTGGTCGCCGCCTGGGCCGATCCGGCCGTGTTCCGCGACGGCCATTGGGTCACGAGCGAAGGCGGACCGAAGAGCATCCACTACGTTGCGGGCGGACATTTCTTCGAGCTTGGCGAGGCCTTCGAGGCGAGCGCGCAGTTGCCGGAGCCGTCCAACAACGCCGGATGACATATGCCGATCGGGTCATGCCGCATAACGAATGATGCATTAATGGGATTGCAAGCAAATTAAGTTTGGCCTTTCAAATTAGTATAGACATTTTGTTGTGTGACCGGAATGGCGGCCCGGGCATTAGCCGAGCGTGGTGCATCGCAATAAGCTAGAATGAACGTCCTTCGGGCCTGTCCGATCGTCGACCAGAATTCATGAACGCCCCCGCACACATCCATACCCTGCTTGCCGACAACGCACCCGCGCGCCTGCGCGAGATCCCTTATAACTACACCTCGTTCTCGGATCGCGAAATCGTGATCCGCCTGCTCGGTGAGTCATCGTGGGCGTTGCTCGACAGCCTGCGCGGCGCGCGCCAGACCGGGCGTTCGGCGCGCATGCTGTACGAGGTGCTGGGCGATATCTGGGTGGTGCGCCGCAATCCCTATCTGCAGGACGACATGCTGGACAACCCGAAGCGCCGGGCCAAGCTGATCGAGGCGCTGCACCATCGCCTGGGCGAAGTCGACAAGCGCCGCACCACGGTCGATGCGCAGGACGGCGGTGCCCCTGACGTCGCCGCCAACCGCAGCGCCGCCGTCGAGCAGCTGCTCGCCGCCGCGCGCCGCGCCGTGGACGACTTCGGCCGCGAGTTCGCCGAGACCTACGACCTGCGCAAGCGCGCCACCAAGGTGCTGGGCGCCTACACCGACAAGCGCAATATCCGTTTCGACGGCATGCACCGCACCTCGCACGTGACCGACGCCACCGACTGGCGCGTCGAGTATCCCTTCCTGGTGCTGGTGCCGGACAGCGAAGACGAGATGGCCGGCCTGGTCAAGGGCTGCATCGAACTTGGACTGACCATCATCCCGCGCGGCGGCGGCACCGGCTACACCGGCGGCGCGATCCCGCTCACGCCGATGTCGGCCGTGATCAATACCGAAAAGCTGATCGGCATCGGCGAGGTCGAGATGACGGCCATGCCGGGCCTGGGCCGCGAATACGCGACCATCCACACCTATGCCGGTGTCGTCACGCAGCGGGTGTCGCAGGCGGCCGAGAAGGCCGGCTTCGTGTTCGCGGTGGACCCGACCTCGGCCCACGCGTCCTGCGTGGGCGGCAATATCGCGATGAACGCGGGCGGCAAGAAGGCCGTGTTGTGGGGCACGGCGCTCGACAACCTGGCCTCATGGCGCATGGTCGACCCGAATGGCGACTGGCTCGATGTCACCCGCATCAACCACAACCTGGGCAAGATCCACGACGCGCCGACGGCCGAATTCCTGCTCGAATGGACCCACCCTTCGGTCAAGGGCGCGCCAAAAGGCCAGCCATTCCGCACCGAGACCCTGACCATCGAGGGCAAGCGCTTCCGCAAGGAAGGCCTGGGCAAGGACGTCACCGACAAATTCCTGGCCGGCCTGCCGGGCATCCAGAAAGAGGGCACCGACGGCCTGATCACGTCCGGCCGCTGGATCCTGCACAAGATGCCCAAGTTCACCCGCACGGTGGCGCTGGAATTCTTCGGCCAGGCGCGCGACGCGATCCCGTCGATCGTCGAGATCAAGGATTACCTCGACAGCCTGCCAAAGAACGGCGACCCGGCGTTTGCCACGCTGCGCCTGGCGGGCCTGGAACACCTCGACGAGCGCTACCTGCGTGCGGTCGGCTACGCCACCAAATCCAAGCGCGGCGTGCTGCCCAAGATGGCGCTGTTCGGCGACATCGTCGGCGACGACGAGAACGCGGTGGCGCTGGCCGCCTCCGAAGTGGTGCGCCTGGCCAATACCCGCGTGGGCGAGGGCTTTGTCGCCGTCAGCCCCGAGGCACGCAAGAAGTTCTGGCTCGATCGCGCCCGCACCGCGGCCATCGCGCGCCACACCAACGCCTTCAAGATCAACGAAGACGTGGTCATCCCGCTGAACCGGATGGGCGAATACACCGACGGCATCGAGCGCATCAACGTCGAGCTGTCGATCAAGAACAAGCTGCAGCTGGTGGACCAACTGCGCGCCTACCTCGCCAGCGACCACCTGCCGCTGGCCAAGAGCGACGACGCCGGCGGCGACGGCGTCGACCGCGACGAGATCATGGGCGACCGTCCGCTGCAGGCGCGCGCCCTGGTCGACCTGGTCGACAAGCGCTGGACCTTCATCCTGGCCAATCTCGATGCGCCGCTGGGGCAAGTGCGCGAGCAGCTGCAGACCCTGGGTCTCGACCATCTGAACGAAGCGATCCTGCAGCGCCTGGCGATCCAGCCCGATGCGCGCCTGTTCGACGCGGTGCAGGACCACACGGTGCGCGTCTCGTGGAAGGCCGAAGTGCGCGCGCCGCTGCGCCAGATCTTCAACGGCGCCGCCTACCAGTGCATCCTCGACGAAGCGGTCGCGATCCACAAGCGCGTGCTGCGCTCGCGCGTGTTCGTCGCCCTGCACATGCACGCGGGCGACGGCAACGTCCACACCAACCTGCCGGTGAACTCGGACGACTACGCCATGCTGCAGGATGCGCACAAGGCGGTCGAGCGCATCATGAAGCTGGCGCGTTCGCTGGACGGCGTGATCTCGGGCGAGCACGGCATCGGCATCACCAAGCTCGAATTCCTGCTTGATTCCGAGATCCAGGAATTCCGCGACTACAAGGTGCGCGTCGATCCGGAAGGCCGCTTCAACAAGGGCAAGCTGCTCAACCTGGAAGGCGCCCACGCCGACCTGCGCAACGCCTACACGCCGTCGTTCGGCCTGATGGGCCACGAATCGCTGATCATGCAGCAGAGCGATATCGGCGAGATCGCCAACAGCATCAAGGACTGCCTGCGCTGCGGCAAGTGTAAACCTGTGTGCACGACCCACGTGCCGCAAGCGAACCTGCTGTATTCGCCGCGCGACAAGATCCTCGCCACCTCGGCGCTGATCGAGGCTTTCCTTTACGAGGAGCAGACCCGCCGCGGCGTCTCGCTGCGCCACTGGGAAGAGTTCGAGGACGTGTCGGACCACTGCACCGTGTGCCACAAATGCGTCACGCCCTGTCCGGTCAACATCGACTTCGGCGACGTGTCGATGAATATGCGTAACCTGCTGCGCAAGATGGACAAGCGCAGCTTCAAGCCGGCCAACCGCGCGGCCATGTTCTTCCTGAATGCGACCGACCCGACCACCATCAATGCCACGCGCAAGGTGATGATCGATTTCGGTTTCAAGGCCCAGCGCCTGGGCAACCGCCTGCTCAAAGGCCTGTCCAAGCCGCAGACCGCCGCGCCGCCGCCGACGGTCGGCAAGGCGCCCGTGCGCGAGCAGGTGATCCACTTCATCAACAAGAAGATGCCGGGCAATCTGCCCAAGAAGACGGCGCGCGCGCTGCTCGATATCGAGGACGACAAGATCGTGCCGATCATCCGCAACCCCAAGAAGACCAACGCCGACACCGAAGCCGTGTTCTACTTCCCGGGCTGCGGCTCCGAGCGCCTGTTTTCGCAAGTGGGCCTGGCGACGCAGGCGATGCTGTGGGAAGTGGGCGTGCAGACCGTGCTGCCGCCGGGCTACCTGTGCTGCGGCTATCCGCAGCGCGGCGCCGGCCAGTACGACAAGGCCGACAAGATGATGACGGATAACCGCGTGCTGTTCCACCGCATGGCCAACACGCTGAACTACCTCGACATCAAGACGGTCCTGGTCTCGTGCGGCACCTGCTACGATCAGCTGGCGACCTATGAGTTCGAGAAGATCTTCCCCGGCTGCCGCATCATGGACATCCATGAATACCTGCTCGAGAAGAACGTCAAGCTCGAAGGCGTGAACGGCACCCGCTATATGTACCATGAGCCTTGCCACAACCCGATGAAGCTGCAGGATTCGGTGAAGACGGTCAATGCGCTGGTCTCGACCCATGACGACGTCAAGATCGAGAAGAACGACCGCTGCTGCGGCGAGTCGGGCACCTTCGCCGTGAGCCGTCCCGATATCTCGACCCAGGTGCGCTCGCGCAAGGAAGTCGAGATGGTCAAGGGCGCCGATAAACTGCGCACTGACGGCTTCACCGGCGACGTCAAGATCCTGACCAGCTGCCCGTCCTGCCTGCAGGGCTTGAGCCGCTACAACGACGATTCGGGCACCACCGCCGACTACATCGTGGTCGAGATCGCGAAGCACCTGCTGGGCGAGAACTGGCTGCCCGAGTACGTGGCGCGCGCCAATAACGGCGGCATCGAAAGGGTGCTGGTATGACGCTCAGGGAAGCTGGTTGCGAGCTGTGTAATCTCAGCGTGCCTGTGGCCTGGGCTGGCGACAAATTCAGCGTCATCGTCGTCGACGACGCCAGCTATCCCGGCTTTTGCCGCGTGATCTGGCACGACCACGTGCGCGAGATGAGCGATCTTTCGCGCGAAGATCGCCTGCTGGTGAACGAGGCCGTGTTCCTGGTCGAAGAGGCGGTGCGCGAAGTGATGCAGCCGCTGAAGGTCAATGTGGCCAGCCTGGGCAATGTGGTGCCGCACCTGCACTGGCATATCATTCCGCGCTACGCGGACGACGCGCATTTCCCGGCGCCCGTGTGGACCCAGGCGGTGCGCGAGACGCCTTCGGATATCCTGGCCGCGCGCCGCGCGCTGGCTGAACAACTGGGCGCCGCCATCGCGCGCCGTTTCAACTGATAGAGAAAAGATCCATGCCTAATCCAACCGAACTGACCGTCCACCAGAAATCGCGCGTGCTCGACATCGCCTATGACGACGGCAGCGCCTATTCGATCCCGTTCGAGCTGATGCGCGTGTACTCGCCGTCGGCCGAAGTGAAGGGCCACGGCCCGGGCCAGGAAGTGCTGCAGGTAGGCAAGCGCGAAGTCGGCATCGCCGACGTCGAGCAGGTCGGCAACTACGCGATCAAGCCGACCTTCTCGGACGGCCACGACACCGGCATCTTCAGCTGGGACTACCTGTACGAGCTGGGCCGCAGCCAGGAGTCGCTGTGGAAGCAGTACGTGGCGCGCCTGCAGGCGGCCGGCTTCGACGAAGAGAGCGGCCGCGCGCCGGGCAGCATGCTGCCGGGATCGGCGCCAGCCAAGTCGGGTGGCGGCGGTTGCGGTTCGGGCGGTTGCGGCTGTAAATAAACGACGCGGTTTGCGTCACCAAAACAAAAGAGCACATCCGCGGATGTGCTCTTTGTTTTTTGTAGCCCGCCTTGGCGGGCTAATGCAGCATCAAGCCTGTGGCTGGATGTTTGCAGCCTGCTTGCCTTTAGGGCCGGCAGTGATGTCGAAGGTCACGCGCTGGTTTTCCTGCAGCGACTTGAAGCCGTTGGCGTTGATCGCCGAGAAGTGCGCGAACACGTCTTCGCCGCCGCCATCAGGGGTGATGAAGCCGAAACCTTTAGCGTCGTTGAACCATTTGACAATGCCAGTAGCCATGTTAATTCCCTCAAATTTAAGTTGTTTTGCGTTAATGCCCTGTTTGCGTACCTAGGACAAAAACCAGGGCCACGCTCTACATTGCAAATCTGATTATAAGGATAATTTCTTAAAACGGAAGCAAGATTTTTCAACCGTGTTCGTATTTACCACAAGTCATCCAGACCGCATGTTCTCACGTAGTCTTAACGCCGATCAGAACGTCATCGGCACCCGCAAGGTGAGGGTGACGTCGGGGGTATCCCGGGTCACGCCGGCGCCCACCGCGATGTTCAGCGTGCGCTTCGGGCTCAGGCGGTAGGAGTAGCCCAGCAGCAGGGTGCCGAGCTGGGTGCGCACCGAGCCGGCCACCGGCTGGCCGTTCTGCTTCATGCGCGCGATGGTGCTGTGGTCGTAGCCCAGGCTGAGCGAGGCCTTGTCGTTGAGCGCCAGGCCCATGCCGAAGTTAAAGCCGAGCACGTAGCCCGGTTCCAGCTCGCCCAGCGGCTCGCGCACACCGTTGCGCACCAGGCGCGTCACGTCCTCGCGCTTGAAGTTGTGCACATAGCTCAGGTTGCCGAAGAAGACGGCCGGGTCGGATGGATACAGCCAGGTCAGCGTGCCTTGCAGCGAGTGGAAGCCGGAGCCGGTGGGCAGGTCCAGCGGCAGGCCGGTGCCGGTCACGTTCTCGCCGATGCAGCGCTGGTCGCAGTCGGTCACGACCTCGAACGGGTCGCGCCCGGTGCGGCTCTTGTAGCGCAGGCCGGCGATGTAGTAGCCCTGGTCCGGGCCGCCGTTATTGAGCTGGTAGCGGCCGGCGACTTCGATGTCGCCCAGGCCCTTGCCGGAGGTGTCGAACACGCGCTCGACCGCGGTGCCGGTGAACAGCTCGCGGCTGACGGTGGCGTCCGAGCGGTACACATACGGCACCTTGACCTCGACTTCCATCCGGTTGTTGATGCCTGTGCGGCCGGTGATCGCCGTGGTGAAGGTGTTGCGCTTGATTTCGCGCACGTCGACCAGGCCGATCAGGATCGCCGGAATCACCGTGTAGCCGACCAGGGCCACGCGGTTGCTCGACGAGTAGCCGTACTGCACCGACGGCTCGAGCACATAGGTGCCACGTTGGGTCAGCACGCCTGGCTGGTCGCCGATCGGTGCGACTTCGGGCGGGCGGTTCGGTTCCTGGTTGTTCTGCGCCGTCTGCTGTTGCTGGCTCTGCTGCTGGGCCGGCCGCTGGGTCTGCGCCTGCGCCGGACCGGGGGCCGGCAGGGTGGGCTGGTTGGGGCGCGGCTGCGGCGGCAGCGGGGCCGCCACGCCGCTTTCGGCCGGTGGCAGCACCGGCGGCTGGGCCACCGGCGCCTGCATCGACATGCCGGTGCCGCGCTGCTGCGACAGCAGCACGCCGTCGGCCAGCGCCGTCGGGATGGCGAACGGGGCGCCCGACAGCGGAGTGGATTCTTCCACGATGCGCTCGCGCGCCGCCAGCGCCGGGGCGGTGGCCATGCCCGGGGCGCCCTGGGCCTGCATGCTTTGCAGCTGTTCGCGCTGTGCCTGGAGTTCGAGCATCAGACGGTTCACCATTGCCCGCTGTTCGGCCAGTTCGTCCTTGAGTTGGGACAGTTCGGTCTGTCGGTCCTGCGGGCTGGCGGCACTGCGTGCTTCGGCGGCAGGTTGTTGAGCGAGCACGGGCGGCGCCAGGAGGGCGGCCGCCAGGCCGGCGGCGCCAAGCCGCGCGACGTGTGAATACATCCAGGTCTCCATTTATTAACAACATTGCAATGCTACAGTGTTCCCGGGGAACGTACTACCGCGTCACGAATCGTGCTCTGGAAATTCATGTCTTTTAGCAGGGACATGCTGTTCACGGTCGATGTGATGGTCGTGGCGGTACGGATGTCTTGCCCATTGAGTGTGTTTTGCAGCAAGGTCGCGCCATTGGGCAGGTTGAGGTCGGCCGCGGCATAGTTGTTGCCGCCGATCTGGATCAGCTGGGCCGCGCCCAGAGCATTCTGCGCCAGGCGGGCCTGGTCGCCGGTCATCGCGGCCAGGTCGGGAATGGCGATATTGGTGCGCGCCAGGATTTCGCCGTTGACCGACACCACGCGTTCGATGCCGAGCGAGAGCGACAGCCCGCCTGCGATCTCGAAGCCGCCGCGCATGGTGTCGAGTTGCGCGGCATCGACGGGCGCGCCGAAGCCGCTCGGGCCGGCCGCCTGAGCGAGCGGCATCGCAGCGCCCGCGGTGCATAGGGCGGCCAGCAGGGCGGCCAGCAGGGCGATGCGGTGAAAGGTAAAGGTGGGCCAGCGCATATCACATCCTTGTCAAAAATCGCCCGGGCCGAACTTCGGCAGCGAGGCGCTCAGTTGGTCCTGGTGCATGCCGGTACCGAGCGGGGCGCGCGGGGCGCCGCGCCAGTCGCCCGGATTGTTGAAGGCGATGCCGTCCTTGTGGCTGTGGATCACGAAAAGGATCTTGTTGCGCCAGATTTCCTGGAAGCGCTCCATGCTCACGACGCGGTTGCCGGTGGACGGGTCGCCGATCAGGATGCGGCCATCCTCGAAGCCCTTGACGACGACGAAGTGGTTGAAGCCGCGGTCGGTGATGAGCACGATGGCCGGCAGTTTTTCGGCGATCAGTTTTTCGATCGGCAGCTTGAAGCCGTCGGCGCGAAAGCCGCGCGCGGCCAGGAAGCGCTGCATGTCGAGCAGCGAAAAGCCTTCCTTGTGAATCTTGGTCTTGTCCCCTTTTTCGTACATTTCCTGGAACACGTCCTGTTCCGGCGTCGGGGTGCCATAGTGGTGCGACAGCAGGGTCGACAAGGCGGCGGCGCCGCAACTGTAGTCGTACTGCTGGCGCGTGGTGCGCTGGAATTTGATGTCCTTGAGGCTGGTGACCGGCACGTTGACGCGCCCGACCACCGCCAGTTCGAGCGCTGGCGCCGGAGCCGGCGCCAGCAGGATGCCGCACAGGGCGGCGAGGAAGATCCCGTGCTTCATTCTCTTCCTATTGCAGTTGCAGGTTGATGACGGTCGCGTTCTGGATCAGGACGTTCGCGCCGGAGTTCTGGATCACGACAGGCAAGCCCGAGGAGTTCGCGAACGAGCCGTTGTCGATGACGTTAAAGCCCGTGGTCACATTGGTGGCCGTGTTGTTGCCGACCGTGCCGCCGAGCGTCGCCTCGGTGGTCACGATGTCGGCGCCGCCACGCAGGCCGCCCAGTTCCTCGGCGCCGGTCGTCTTGCCCCAGCCCTTGGTGAAGTCGTCTTCGCGGCTAGGTGCGACATCCACCTTCGACAGGAAGCCCACCACCACCGGCAGCTTCGCCGGTTCCGAAACCTGTGCCGCCACCGGCAGCGCCATGCAGGCCGCCAGCAGGAGAGAGCCGATCTGGGTAATCCGTTTCATGATGCCTCGCTCGAAAAGCCGCCACGCAGGGAGCCACGTGGCGGGGGGCGCGGGCGGCCGGTGGTGCCGGTCGCCCGCGCGGTTGCTGCCAAGACCTCGTGATTACTGGCCGCTTGGGGTCGTGCCGCCGACGTTCATGTTCGACTGAACGTTGACGCTTTGCTGGATCAGCGACGAGAAGCCGTTGTTCTGGCTGATGATCGAGATGCCGGCTGCCGACTGGGCGATGTTGCTCATCGAGTTCGACATGTCGAACGAACCCGCGGTCACATTGTTGGTGCCGCCGTTGCCGCCCATGCCTGCGCCGCCGAAGCCGCCGGTGCCTGCGCCGGCAACCATTTCGCCGGTCGAGCCGCCAGCGCCGCCGGTGCTCGAGCCGCCCGCGCCGCCTGCGCCGCCGGCGCCCGAGGTCGCGTCGCCCGAGGTGGCCGAGCCGCCGGTGGCCGAGCCGCCGGTCGACGAGCCGCC